>VAWI01000001.1 GCA_005884005.1 Actinomycetota bacterium | reverse complement strand
CCGCGAGCTCTACATGAGCGTCGCGACCGTCAAGGCACACGTCTCGCGTGTGCTCGAGAAGCTCGAGCTCAACAACCGCGTCCAGATCGCGCTGCTCGCCCACGACGCCGGGGAGGCGTGACCTGACGTACCGTGGGGACGGCCGATCCAAAGGTACTCAGCGGTCGGAGGCGGGGACACCGCCGCCGCCACCGCCGGCTAAGGGCTGAGCGTTACCCGGCTGGCCACAGCGCGAGTGCGAGCTCGTTGACGGCAAGGTGGCCGGCATCGCCGTGCACACGGGGACCCGAGTCGCCGCCAAGGCGCAGCCGAGCGAGGTGCTCGTCTCCTCGACCGTCAGAGACCTAGTCGCAGGCTCGGGGCTGACCTTCGAAGACCGCGGCTCGCACGAGCTCAAGGGCATTCCCGGCGAATGGCGACTCTATGCCGTCGCAAAGAGCAGCTAGTTCTTACAGGCCCCCTGAGCTCAATCTCCATGATCTCTCGCGCGTCCAGGTTTCGCCGAGCTCTTCGACAGGGCTCTTGACCGGCTGGGGCGCACCGACGGGCCTCGAGCGGGTCGTGTCGTCACTGGCGAAGCATGGACTCCAGATCCCGTGGGTCCAGTTGCAAGCGTTCTGCAAGCACCGGGCTTCCGCAGGGATGTCACCGTGTTCCGCCTAAGTGCAGCGTGGGCGGGAGATTCCGGCCTGGAGCCTGCGTTTAGGCGGAACGAGGCGGCACACGAAGACACAATCGTGGCGGCTCATAACCCGGAGGTCGCAGGTTCAAATCCTGCCCCCGCTACTGCGGAAGGCCCTGGAAACGGGGCCTTTCGTTATCAAGAGGTGTCAGAAGCGATTGTCGGTCGACCGATGAGTCTGCGGCAGCCGGGCGGTCTTATGCCGTATGGATTGCGTCGAGGTCTTGCGCGGGTCGTTCCAACTCGCCGAGCCCGTGCTCGAGGAGGTGGTAGGCGCGGTCGAGGTCGGCGCGCAGGCGGCGGGTCGCCGACGGCCCGTGCTTGCCGGCGAGCGCCTGCTTGCGGGCTCCGCGAAAGAGCTGCCGGTGAATGCTGACGAGAAGCCCTGCAGCGATGCGTGCGTCTCGCTCCTTGAGAGTCAGTTCCGCCTGAAGAGTGTCTGTCAGCACGTGCACGAAGCGCGACATCACCTCGAGCTCCTTCGCCTTCAGGGCGGTGGACTCCTCGATGATCCGCGCGAAGGTCGCGAACCCGGGGCTGCACAGGCGGGGGCACTCGGCGGACTGGAGTCGCCGCAGCGCCGCGAGGATCGACTCGCCCTGCCGTCGGCCCGTGATCGCCGCGACCAGCGCCGCCTCCCGTGCCGGGACCTCGTCGAAGAACAGATCCTCTTTGGTCGGGAAGTAGTTGTAGACCGTCTTCTCGGAGACGTTTGCGGCGGCTGCGACCTCGGCGACGTGGACGGCGTCGAAGCCCCGCTGCGCGAAGAGCGCCATCGCCCGGTCGGCGATCTCCTGCCGCGTGTGCAGCTTCTTCGACTCGCGCAGGCCCACGCGCCGATTGTAACCGAACTTTTACAGTTGCGGAAAACTTTCAGCGCCTGTAACGTCCTGACCTTGTCCGACCGGAAGGAGATCTGTTGCTAGCCCGCCTCGCTCACACCGTCGCTCGTCACCGACGCGCCATCATCGTCGTTTGGGTCGTTCTCACGCTCTTCGGCGGCTTCGCCGCCGGCCAGGTCTCGAAACGCTGGTACCAGAGCTTCTCGATTCCCGGCAAGTCCGCGTACGAGGCGAACCAGCGGACGCTGAAGGCGTTCGGGAGCGGCGTCCGCCCGCCCGACGTCGTCGTCTTCCACACCAGCGGAGACGCCACGAAGAGCGACGCGATCAAGGAGGCGATGCAACGCGCGGCGGGCACTATGCCGGGCGCGCGGACGAGCTCGTACTTCTCCACCGGGAGCTTGATCTACGTCTCGCGCGACCGGCACACGACCTTCGAGGAGGTCTACCCGCTCGGCCTCGCCAAGTTCGACACCAAGAGCGGTGCCGAGCGCATGCGCACGGCCGCAGCAGCCGGCCTGCCGGCCGGAACGACTGTGCAAGTGACCGGCCATGACCCGCTCGAGGAGGCGAGCACGCATGGAGGCGGCGGCCCGAGCGTGCTGCTCGAGGCCATGATCGGAGGCCTCGGCGCGCTTGTGATCCTGCTCTTCGTCTTCGGCACGCTGCCCGCCGTGCTGATGCCGATCGCCGTCGCGGTGGCGTCGATCCTCAACACCTTCACCCTTGTGTGGGCGCTGACCTACATCACGAACGTCTCGATCATCGTGCAGTTCCTGATCGCACTTGTCGGGCTGGGAGTCGCGATCGACTACGCGCTGCTGATGATCTTCCGCTTCCGCGACGAGCTTCGCGAGGGCGAGGACGTCGAGACCGCGCTCGTCGAGACGATGACGCACGCAGGTCGCTCGGTGATCGTCTCCGGCTCCACCGTCGCGGTCGGACTGCTCTCACTGATTGTGATCCCGCTGCCGTTTATCCGTTCGATCGGCATCGGCGGAATGCTGATCCCGACGGTCTCAGTGATCACCGCGATCACCCTGCTGCCTGCGCTCCTCGCGACGCTCGGGACGCGGATCAACAGCGTGCGGGTGCTGCCGAAGCGGCTCGTCGACCGTGGCCATCCGGAGGACGGGGCCTGGGGCCGCTGGGCGCGATTCGTGCTCCGGCGTCCCTGGCCGGTCGCCATCGCGGGAATCACGATCGTGGCGGTCCTCGTCGGCATCGGCACGCAGCTGAATCCGAACGAGTCGCAGCTGAAGAACTTTCCGGGCAGCGGCACCGCGATCGCCGGACGGCAGATGCTCGCCGACGCCGGCATCAGTCCCGGCGTGATGAAGCCGTTCGACGTGCTCGTCGAGCACGGCGGCCACGCGCAGGCGGTCGCCGCCAAGCTGAGCAAGGTCCCGGGCATCGCCGGCGCCGCGGCGCCTCAGTCCTGGCGCAGCGGCAGCGACTCGCTCGTCGAAGCCTTCCCTGCGATCGACGGCGCCGCACCGGGAATCCAGGGGATCATCAACCGCTCGAACGACGCTTTGACCGGGACCGAGGCAACCCTTGCCGGCGTTCCCGCGGTCGATCGCGACTTCGTGCACGCCGTCTACGGCAACTTCCCATACGTGCTCGCATTCGTGCTCATTCTTACGTTGATCCTGCTCGCCCGGGCCTTCAGGTCGATTGTGTTGCCGATCAAGGCCGCGCTCCTCAACCTCGTCTCGCTGGCCGCAGCGTTCGGAATCGTCGTCTTCATCTTCCAGGAGGGCCACGGTTCCTCGCTCTGGAACATCACCGCCACGCAGGCGATCACGGCCTGGATTCCGCTGATGATCTTCGCGTTCCTGTACGGGCTCTCGATGGACTACGAGGTCTTCATGCTCTCCCGCATGCGCGAGGCCTACGACGAGACGGGCTCCACCGACCGTGCGATCGAGCTTGGGCTCGCCCGGACGGGCAAGCTGGTCACCAGCGCCGCCCTGATCCTGATGTTCGCGTTCCTCGTGCTCTCCTCGAGTCCCGGCTTCGAGATCAAGGAGTTCGCGATCGGGCTTGCAGCCGGGATCATCTTCGACGCCACTGTCATCCGCGCCCTCCTCGTTCCGGCGCTGATGCGACTCCTCGGACGGGCCAACTGGTGGATGCCCCATTGGACGCGCAAGGCGCTCTTCATCCCCGGCCGCGAACCCCTTCCGGAGCCCGCGACCGACAACGCCTAACGAGAAGAAACCGGCAGGCGCAGCCAACACCTTCGCTGACCGCCGACCGCTTCGGCCGGCGGTCAGCTTCTCCAAGCCGAGGTCCGCTCACGAAAGCGGCGCCCCGCATGAGCCGGATGTGAGTTGTCAGGCAGCGTCACGTCGCTGTTCTCTCGCGATTTCGGCGAGCAGTTGTTCGACGGCCCGCGAGTTGTCGATCTGGACGAGGCGGCCCAAGGGGCCTCGCCGCTCCCACCAGACGGCGCCGATGGCCGCAACCGCGAGCTGCTGTGCGCAGCACACGCAGAGTCTCACGTGCCGGTCCGCCTCCTCGCTCGGTGCTCCAGAAACGTAGTGCCGGATGTCCGCTTCGCTCAGGTGGCCGAGCAGTCGCACGAATTGGTGATTCCACGCTCGCGGACACTCGACACGTTAAGCCGCTCGCGTCTTGCGCCGCCGTGCGAGGACGTCGACGGGCGCCTGCTACTGCGAAGGGCGCCGGAAAAGGCGCCCTTTGCCTACCTGGACACGCGGGCCTTTGTGCGCCAGTTCCCGCTGCGTGCGCGCAAGCGGCGCTGACCCAGGATCTCGCGTGCGGCATTGAGGCCGGGCGTGCCCATCACGCCGCCGCCAGGGTGGGCGGCGGCGCCGCACAGGTACAGGCCGCGGAGCGGCGTCCGGTAGCGTGAGTGTCCGGGCACCGGACGGAAGGCGAAGAGCTGACCGGGGGTCATCGCGCCCTGGAAGATGTTGCCGCCGGTGAGGTTGAAGACGCGCTCGAGGTCGAGGGGCGTCAGCACCTGGCGGTCGATGACCGCGCGCTTGAAGTTGGGTGCGTACTCGTCGAGCAGGTCGAAACAGCGATCGGCGAAGGCCTCGCGCTGGTCGTCCCAGGAGCCGTCGCGTAGCTCGTACGGCGCGTACTGAACGAACATCGACATCAGATGACGGCCGGGCGGCGCGACGGTCGGGTCCACCACCGAGGGAATCGTGCACTCCAGCACGGGCTCCGCGGAGGGGAGGCCGTACTTGGCGTCGTCGAAGGCACGCTCGATGTAGTCCTGGTCCGGACAGATGTGGATGGTGCCGCGATGCTGGGGCCCCGGCACCGTACCCGGCATCGCCCGGAAGCTGGGCAGCTCGGCCAAGGCCACGTTGATCTTCAGCGAAGCGCTCGCATAGTTGATCCGCTCGACGTCGGCCACAAACGCCTCGGGCAGCGCGTTCGGGTCGAGCAGGCGCAGGAAGGTCACGCGGGCGTCGGCGTTGCTGGCCACGATTGGGGCGTTGAACTCGTCGCCGCTGGCCAGCGCCACGCCAATGGTTCGGCCGTCGCGCACGAGGATGCGCGCCACTTCGGCATCACAACGGATGTCGGCGCCGAGGTCGCGGGCGGCCGCCGCCAAGGCCTGCGTCACCCCGCCCATGCCGCCGCGCATGTACCCCCACACGCCTCGCGCGCCTCCAGCCTCACCCATGACGTGGTGGAAGAGCACGTAGGCGGTGCCCGGCATCGATGGACTTGCCATCGCGCCGATGATCGCGTCGGTCGCCAGCGTCCCCTTCAGCTCCTCGGACTCGAACCAGCGATCGAGGATCGGACGGGCGGCACCAGTGAGGATCTCCACTGCCTCGCCGGCGTCGTCGCCCAGCCGCCGGAAGGAGCGTCCCAGCGCGAGCAGCGTCCGGACGTCTCCGAGGCGCGGCCTTAGCAGATCGGGCGGCGCCATCGTGAGGGTGGGCTCGACCATCGCTGCCACCCGCTCGAGCATCTCCTCGTACCGCGGATAACGCTCGGCGTCGCGCACGCTGAACTTGGCGATCTCGTTGCGGGTCAGGTCGGCGTCTGGGCCCATAAGCAGCGAGCGCCCGTCGGGGAGCGGCGTGAACGACGAGGGGTCTCGGACGAGAACCTCGTAGCCGTAAGCGGCCAGCTTCAGGTCCCGGACGATCGCCGTATGGAAGAGGCTGTTGACGTAGGCGGCGGTTGAGACCTTGAAGCCGGGGAACGTCTCCTCGGTGACGCAGGCGCCGCCGACGACGTAGCGCCGCTCGAGGACCAGCACGCGCAGCCCTGCGCGCGCCAGGTAGCACGCGGTCACCAGCCCGTTGTGCCCAGCACCGATCACGATGGCGTCGTAACGGGAGTGGCTCAGCGCCATGGTGTCATTGTCCCCTCGGAGACCACCCGGTGCGCGGTCAAGACTGACGCACGCGACAGGCACGGCTCGCCGGCTCGCCTCCGTGCCGTACGGACGCGGTGAACTGAAGGAAGTCGCGGCGCGACGTCCTGGAAACGGGGCCTTCCGCTTGGGCGACATACGCCCTGCTAGCTTCCGCGCAGGTGAGCGGTTTCCGCCACCTGAACCGATTCGTTCAGACGGGATGAATCGCAAATGAGGCCGGCGCGATTTACCGCCCCCTTCCGCGCAAAAGATGCCCCTGGGCGGTGAGCGCTTTAGCCGCGCCGACCGCGGCTGACGACGAGGCTGACACGGCTCCGGTTCGGCAGTACGCGGCCGGCCGCAGGCCGCACAGAGATCACCCGGCCCCGCTTAATACGGGCCGAGTACTGCCGACGGATCTTGCCCAGCGAACAGTGTGAGCGGCGGATCAGTGCCTCTGCGCGTGCAAGCGCGAGCCCGGAAACCCGCGGGACGCGGCAGCGGATCCGGTCGGGCGTCGGCGTGAACGGGGGCGGTGGGGCCAGCGGCGGCGCCGCGGGAGGAGGCGGTGGCGGTGGAGGGGGCGGTGGTGGCGGCGGAGGGGCCGTTGGCGGCGGAGGAGGCGGAGGAGGCGGAGGTGGCGGAGGCGGAGGTGGCGGAGGTGGTGGTGGTGCGGGCAGCGAGACAATCGCGGCAGCCGAGAGGTTTCCGCTCCCGCCGGCGGCGTCGTATCCTCGGACGGAGTAGGAGTAAGTCGCGCCGGGCGCACCGGTCGCGTCGGTGAAGGTCAAGCCGGTTGTCCGGCCGATGTTGACCCCGTCTCGGACGATTTCGTAGCCGGAGACGCCGATCGCGCTCGCGCCTCCGTCCCAACTCAACTTCACCTCCGGAGGATCTCCGCTCAGCTCGACTCCAAGCCCGCTCGGGGCCGTCGGCGCGGCGCACGAGATCGTGCGCTTGTTTGCGTCGGCGACGACGGCGGCGAGCGATCCGAACGATCCCTTCGTCGTTCTGTCCGCCCAGAGCACGCCGGACTGCCAGCCGCCGAGGTCCGCCTCGTCGCGAAGCAGGAAGTTGAAGATCGCGCCGACGTACGGCTGGCAGTACGCGAGCCTGACCGCATACCGAAGCTGCGTCGCCTGATCCGGAGCCGGGCTGGTCGCAAGCGGCGAGGTATTCGGGAACTCGGCCTCACCACCGGCGAAGTCCGGGATCGGGACGCTGTTCTCCGTGCCGGTGTAGTAACCCGCCTTCTCGGGCGGCACCGCCGTCTGGAAGCCGCTTTCCAGATACCAGATCGGCACGCAACTCACGTCGCAACCGGGGCCGGGAACGGATTGCGCCGTCCCGGCGAAGGCGTCCTGGAGCGTCTGGACGAGCTTGTTCCAATCTCCCTCCGCGATCACCGTGCCGACCGTGTGGATCAGGAAGGGTCGCTCGCGGAAGGAGTTCTGGTAGACGTGCTGGCCGACGGTGTCGAACAGCGGCTTGGTTCGGCCGCTCGCCCTGAAGGCGACGCCCAGCTGCTTGATGAAGTTCACAGGCGAGTGGGAGATGTTGCTGACCGCGTTCGGGTTGTCGTTTCCCCGCGGCGAGGTGGCCGGGCCGACGACGTTGATGCTCGGCCGGAAGGCGTGCAACACATCCCAGCAACGGGCTAGCAGAGCCTCGTAGGCGGCCGGCGCGGCGCTCGAGTTGTCCGCGTAGAACTGTGGCCGCCAGAAGAAGCTGACGTTTGGCTCGTTCCAGATCACGACGTCGTTGATCGAGGGGAAGCGAGCGACTGCGTTCCGGGCAAAAGTGCAGAACTGCGTTCGGGAAATGTCGTCCTGTGGAGCGCTCGTCGCGTTCCCATACACCGCCAACACGAGGCGAAGCCCGCTCGTCCCGGAGACTGCGGTCGCGACCTCGGTGACGTCTTGAGCGGTCAGGTCGCTCTCGCCGGGCGCCCATCGCAAGGTGACCCGAAAACCGCTCGCGCCAGCGGCTCGGCCCGGGGCGGCGGCCGCACTGTTCCACTTGGGCCCGTCGTCGCTGAAGCCGAAGAAGAGGCTCGATCCCGCTCGCGCGACCGACGCCGTGCCGCACGTCGCGACGGAAAAAGCGAGTACGACCAGCAAGCCCCTCAAAAGGCTCCAACCCCGGTTCAACATGGCCGACGATAGCACCCAACTTGACGAGCTCTCCCGTCTCCGAGTTAGCAACGAGCGACGACGACTGGTCCTGGTCGGCGGGCTTCTCGACATGCCCGATCGTCTAGCCCGGAAGCTTCAGCTGGGCTGCGGCGACAGCAAGTCGAACCTGCCACCCAACAAGGGCGATTAGTAGGGCCCAAGCCAAGACGAACACCGAACGGAGCGGGCCGCCGTGCGCGAGCGGGTGGAGGCCTCCCGCAGCACGAATGGCGAGCGGAAGCCCTGCGAGGAACACGAGAGTTGTGATCGTCGCCAGCCCGGCGTCGAGAATGACCTCGCGCCACTTGTCGTGCCGATCGAGATCCGACGCCTCGTCGAGCTTAGCCAGTACGCTCGCCCGGTTCGCAGTCAGCAACGTCGCCAACGCAAGCAGGAGACCGACGAGGCTACCGAAGTCGCCGATCTCGCTCGAGAGACTCACGGCGACTTCAGTCCGAGAACGGCCAATACATCTTGGCCGTTGATCTTCCGCGGCAGATCGAGCACCTGATCGGCGCGTTTAACGCGAACATCGTGCGTCAGCCCCTTTCTCTGCAGGAGTTGATAGGCGTACTCGAGTCCGCTCGCCTCGTCGAAATAGATCTGAAAACGGAAGCCCGACTTTTGGTCGCCCGTTTTCGTGATCGTGCTCGTCTCCTGGACGACCTTCTTCAGGTAGGAGTCGACCGCCCGCGGGTAGGTCGCGTTCATCCGTCGCAAACTGTTGAGCGCCGCCGACGATGACACCCTGAGAATGACCTCGACCTCACGCGGCTTCAACGCCCTCTGCGCACTTTCAGTGATGTAGCGGAGCCGCAGCGCTCGAGCATCCGCGAGGGACGAGGGCACTGGCGCGTCGCCTGCCAGCAACTCGAGCGCCTCGCGCTCGGCCGCGACGACGACTGCGCTCAGCAACGCCTCAGCGTCCGCGTCATCGAGGCCGGCGTACTCTTCGAGGGCGGTCTTGGCGGCGGCTCGATCGATCGCCATGGTCGACAAAGGTAGCGCGGTACCAACCTCGCTATCGCCCGCAGCTGCCGGTGTAGCGGGACAGTCGGGAAGGCTGGCTCACGTCACCGGTAGTTGCCGCCGCCCTGCGCCTTCGCGGTGCCCGGAATGCGGGAAATGCCATTGTGTAGACGCACGTGATGGGCGCCACGGCCAGACAGTGGGGGATCCGGTATCGGGCGCACAATCGGCTTCCGCGTCCAGCGGTTGTCCTTGTGCCGGCGGAATACGGTCCCGAGAATCCTCCGCCACCACTGCCGCTTGTGATCTCGCCGCACGGCCGCGGCATCCGCGCAATCACGAACGCCCAGTGGTGGCGGGACCTGCCCGCCCGCGGCGGCTTCGCGGTCATCTGCCCGGCCGGCATGGGCCGGCGGCTGCCGCTCCACTCGTGGGGGTGGCGCGGACAGATCGCCGACCTTGCCCGCATGCCTTCGATCCTTCAGGCGACGATGCCATGGCTCCGTGTCGATCGGCGCCGTATCTATGCAGTCGGCGGCAGCATGGGTGGCCAGGAGACGCTGCTGCTAGTCGGCCAACACCCGCAGCTGCTCGCGGGCGCGGTCGCCTTCGACTCCGTCACCAACTTCTACACCCGCTACCGTGACTTCGCGCTGATTCGAAACGGGCGCCGGTTGCAGGCGCTCGCGCGGGTCGAGGTCGGCGGCACCCCGAGCAGCAAGACGAGGGAGTACGTACTTCGCAGCCCGACGCACTGGGTGCGAGAGGTCGCTGAGGCCAGTGTGCCGCTGCAGCTGTGGTGGAGCGATGCAGACGAGATAGTCGTTGGCCAGGAGCGCCAGTCGGGACATTTCTACGAGGAGCTTCGCTCGCTGCGACCGCGCGGGCGCGTTGAGGCGGTACAAGGCTCGTGGTCACACACCGCCGAAAGTTATTCGCAACTGCAATTACCCGGCGCGGTCAAGTGGCTGGACCTGCTCGAGCAGTAGAACGAGCCTGCGCTCGGGTCGGACCCAAGTCACTCAGTTGCGAACGACAAGCTCGACGTCGCGGAAAGTGTGGTTGCCGCGGATGTCCCAGGCCCGCACGCGCAGCAGGTAGCGGCCGTTCGGGTAGCCGGTTGTGTCCCAGGCCGAGCCGGGGAAGAGGTGGTACCAAAACGAGCCTCGGCAATTGGTCGGCTGCGCGAGCACGCACCCCTCGGCGGTCAGGTTCTGCTTCGTGCCGGGCGCGTAGTGCTGATTGGTCGGTATTCCCAGCAGCTGGTCGGCCCAAAAGACCGGGCGGCGCAGCACAACCTGCCCCGAGGGCCGGTGGACGAGCACGAGCGAGAGCCGGTAGAGGTGGTGCGGGGCAGCCAGGTAGGGATGCTGGCCGAACCAGCCCTGGAAGGATTGGCGATCGGCCGCGCGCACGCGAATGTCGACGGAGCCGGAGAGCCGGCGGCGGTCGAGCCGCCGTCCCGCTGGCCGCAGGACGGCGACGTTTGTCCGCCTGCGCCCCCACTGCGCATCCGCCGGGGTGTAGAAGCGGACCTCGTGAATCAGCGGACCGAACCGATCGACGTACGGGCGTAGCTTCCCGCCTGAGCGGAGCGGATTGACGAGAATTCTGCGACCACCGGGAAGGAAGAGGAACTCGCTCAGGTGGACATGCCAGGTCGTCAGCCAGGTCCAGCCGATCATCTGCCCGGCGAAGACCCGTTGTCCGGGCCTCACACTCGCATCGACGTGCCCGTAGCCGAAATGACCGAGGTGGACGTTACCGCGAACCCCGGGCGGGGTCGCTTCCTCGACTACGCCTCCCTCGATCGCATAGACCCTGTGGGTACGTGCGCGGGGGGCACCCCGCTCGGGTTGCACGTCGTTGACGGCGATGTCGACTCCTTGGTGGTAGATGGCGCCGTGTCGATCGTCGGCGCGCGGGTCGAGGAAGGTGCTGCGAATCGGGTGCTGGCGCTGAACTGGCGCGACCGGCCAGCCGAAGTAGTCGTCGTTGTAGCGCTGGGCAGCTGTCAGTTTTCCGGGCGGATCCGACGGCACTGCGGAACTATGGCTTCAAAGCCCCGACCGCGCGGGCATCACGACAAAAATCGGCGCCGCCGCCAGCGCCACAGCGCTTCACATGCTCAGGCGGGAAGGCTTGATCTTGGGGAGCTCGAACTTGCGGGGCTGGTCGTATTGATCCTTCCGTTGCGCCGCCGCGATCGCCGCGCCAAGGTCGATGAACCAGACGAGCCCGATCGAGAGGAAGACTCCTCGTGCGACCACACCGCGATCGCGACCCAAACGGGCGGCTGCCGTTCCCCGCCCCGTGCCCATTGCGTGCGCGGGAGACTCGGGGCTCACCCTTTCGCTTCTCCCAGAGGGCAGCGTTTGAGCTGCCGCTAGGTCGCGGCGAGGAGCGGCGTGGCGATCGGAAGCTCGAAGATGAATGTCGCTCCCAGTCCTGGCTCGGACTCGACCCAGACTCGGCCGTCCATCGAATGAACGAGCTCACGACAGATGTACAGCCCGAGCCCGCTTCCGCCGACGCCGCGGCGGTTATCCGGGTCGAGGCGGTAGAACTTGTCGAAGATCCGCTCCTGCTCGCCGGTCGGGATACCCAATCCCTCGTCCCGGACTGAGAATCGGATGGATTCTCCCTCCTGGGCCACGCCCAAATCGATCCGCCCGCCGCCGGGCGAGTACTTCATCGCGTTGTCGATCAGATTCGAGAGCACCTGAAGAGCGCGCACGCCGTCGCCGACGACGTACGGCAGGAGGGTGGCCGCTGAAATCTCGAGCGTCGTCCCGTCTGAGATACGGTGCCGCGCTTCCTCCACCGCCGTGCGAACGAGCTGCTCTGGATCGAACGGCTCGCTCGCGATGCTCAGGGAGCCCGCGTCGAGCTGTCCGGTCAGGAGGATCTCCTCGACGAGCTCGGCGAGTCGTTTCGATTGCTCGGCAATCATGTCGAGCAGCTCCTCTTGGGTGTCCGCGTCCAACCGCTCGTGGCGGTGCCTGAGCGTCATCGCGGCACCGTGCATGGACGCGAGCGGCGTCCGCAGCTCGTGCGAGACCGTCGCGACGAACTCGGTTCGCATCGCCTCGAGTCGGTGCTCGTTCGTGACGTCTCTGAACGCGTAGACCGTGCCATCTGTGAAAGCGACACCGGCGATGGACAACCACAGCTCCCGTCCCTCGATGTCGAGGGGAACGGTCTCCGCCCGCGAGATCTCGGCTTGATCTCCGGGGCGCGTTGCGACCGGTACAAGCGGCGCGACGTTGCGCCAACCTGAAAGCGCCAGCTCGGTCGAACGCCCGCAGACGTCGCCGGCGGCGAGGCCGGTTATCGCCTCCGCGGCGGTGTTCCACAGGCGGATGACGCCCTCCGAGTCGATCAGAAAGACACCGTCGCCGACGTGCGAGAGCACCCGTGCCGCTTGCGCCCGCTGTTGGCTGGAGAGTCGGTTTCTCGCGATTGCAGGAGCGAGCGCGTAGCCGACCAGCAGCACCGCGACGAGCACGCCGAAGCCGACCACTGCGACGCGCCAGCGTTCTGCGTTCGCGTTCGCGGCAATCCCCGCCGCTGGAGCAAGCACGACGAGCTTTCTCGCATGCGGTCCCGCGCCCAAAAGGGCGGCAAGCGCCCGGTAGCGCTCACCGCCGCTGGTGAGCTCGATCACGCGGCCGAGAGGAACCCTCGCCTGCATTTGTGCGCCGCCCCCACCGATCGTGAGCGCATCACCCCGTGCGAACCCGAGCGCGCCGCCGTCTGGAAGATCCGATGCGCGTTCGAGCCGCGCGAGCAGACGCTCGTCGAACGGCACCTTCACGATCACCCAACCGAGCGTCCGCCCGTGCGCGACCACCTCGACGGTTCGCGTCACGGCTTCGGGGGCTGCCGAGCCGACGGAACGTCCTAGCGCGAAAGAGACGTCGCGGCCGCCGAGATGCGCAAGCCGGCGTCGTTCGCGACGAGCAAGCGCCTGTTGGACGCGTGGCGATGAAGCAAGCCGGCGCCCCCGTTGCTCGGCGTTCCCGAGGATGTGAGCGTAGTCAGCGACGGCGGTCTGCAGCCTGCCCTGCAGCCGCGCGTCCGCGTCCGATCGCTGCTTGCCTGAGTTCCAACCGGCAAACGCCCAGAAAGCCACCGCCAGCGGCAAGACCAGCAGGATGAGCGCCGCCGCCAGGCGAAGCTTTCCGGTCAGCGGACCGTTGATTTCTTCTCTCCGTTCTGGTCGGAGCCATGCTGGTCGCTCGCGGCTGCCGCCGGCTCAGGCAGCCCCGGGGACGTCGCCTGGTTCTTCGACTCCTTACCCGGTGGCCCGGTGTGATCGTGGTTGGGATCTCCGTTTCCCCAGCCGGGCTTGCTCCCGTCCTTCGGAGGCTTGCCTTTGTCCGTCGTGGCCTGGGCGACCGTAACGGGCGCAGGCGCGGGAGCAACCGCCGGCGCAGGGGGCGGGCTCGGGGGCGAAGGCGGCGGGGTCGGGGGCGATGGCAGCGGAGCCGCCGAAGCTCCAACCGGGCTGACCTGCCGCGAGGAGCGGTGCGGAGTTGGCGTCGCCGTCGCTAGCCTGCGAAGCGGCGCGGAGACACTGCGTCGTTTGACCGGGCGCGCCGCCGGGCCTCGGCCGCGCGAGAAGGTTTGGCTCGGAGGCGAGAGCGAGGCGACGACACGCCCCACCTCCCTCGTGAGCGGCGGCACGACCGGCGGCGGCTCGAGCGCTCGCGGCCCCGTCGCGAAGAGAAGCGACGACGCGCAGACGGAAGCGGCCACGGTCGCGAAGGCCGGTACAACAGGACCGATTCGCGCGACCATTCGCTTCATTTCTGCTCCCACAACTCGCCGATAGGCGTTTCCGACACCTAGGTTCTCTTCGGCGCAACCTGGCGGCGACTTGAACTATTCGCGCGTTCGGTCACAGCGGCATACGAGGTCGCTGCGCCGCTAGTGCAGAAGGGCCTGGAAACGAAGACAAAGGGCCGGTCTGTGAAGACCGGCCCTTCGATCATTGCGGATAAGCCGCGGTTACGCCTTGCTGAGGCTGCCGTTGAGCGTGCCGGCCGCCGTCGTGACGGTTACCGCGGCGCTCGACGGGTCGTTCAGGATCGCCTTGACGAACGCGCGCGAAACGTTCACGCAACCGTTCGAGCTCGTCGCGGGTGCGACGGGCAGCGGCGTGAGGTTGATCGTCGTGGGGGCGACCGTGATCGTCGCCGCGTTGACGGTCGAACCTGTGACGTTCAGGTTGAAGCAGAGCTGACCCTGACCGAGCCTCACGCGAGCGTTGAGGTCCGCGGTGACGCCGGTCAGCGTGTTGGTGAAAGTCGCTGTCAGCTTCCTTCCACCCTGCTTCGGCGTCAGGACCGGCAGCGCCGCGCAGTACGCGCGGGCGGCCTTGATGTTGTTCTGAGGCACGGGCGGACCAATCACGTCGCTGTGATGCGCGAGATGGGTCTTGAGCGCCTGGTTACTGACGGTCAGCGCCACGTACTTGTGCGAGTCGGCTCGATGACAGATGGTCGTCTTCTTGGCGGATGCTCCACCACCGCTTGCGAACGCGGCAGTCGTCGCCCCAGCTGTCAGGAGCGAACCCGCGAGTAGAAGAACTGCAATGCGTCGCATCTGTGTCCCAACCCCTTCCTATTTGGAGTGTCCCTCTCTGAATACCCTGCCCGCTCTTCCGGAGTGTTCTGCGCACGTAAGAAGGAGGTGAAATGCAGGGTAAAATCGGCGACGTGCGGTTCACCTAGACGAACGGGATCGCGCGTGCCCACCTGAAGGCGGATTCGCCTTCCTGCCTGACTGATCCGTCAGTCAAAAACTTGCTGGAAATTTGCCGTTTCGACTTCGACGGCGGCGGAAATACGAGGCCCGTTTAGTCGGATCCCGTCCTCGTTTGGCCCCGCGGCGGCTACAAGCCGTCGGACGAAAGGTGATCGCGATGCCCAAGCCTTCTCGAGTCGCCGTAGCGCTCGTGGCGCTCAGCTGCGCGAGCGTCCTCCTGCAAGTCCAGAGTGCCCCCTTGTCGACCGCACCCAGCGCCGCGGCGGCGACGGGCGGCATCGCCTTCGAGACGCCGTCGATCGCCGACCCGATCCACACATTCGGTGAGCCAGATATCGGCGTCGACCCGCAGGGACGCGTCTTCGTGAGCGGTCCCACCGGAACCGGAACGCAACGAAGCGTCTGGTTCGGTTCCGTCGACGGCGGCCACAGCTTCCGCACCATCTCGCCCGGGCCGCCGCCGAGCGCGCTCGCCGGCACCGAAGCGCCTCCTGGTGGAGGGGATACCGATCTCAACTTCGACCGCAGCGGCAAGCAGTACTTCATCGACCTCTACGCGCTCACGTGCGACCGCGTCGCCACGACCGCCGACGGCGGCGCCACCACAGCACAGAACGTTCTCGGCTGCGGAACTGGCTTCGGTTCTGACCGGCCGTGGCTCGCCGTCTATGACCCGGCGCCGGGGGCGCCGCAACAGTCCGCGTACTCCGGGCCCACGCCGCTCGTCTATGCCGCCTACAACAACCTCGTCGGCCCCGGGCCGGACGGCGGGACGCAGTGGAACAAGAGCCTTGACGGGCTCAACTACACGGGCGCCACCAACGCTGACCAGACCGGGACGACCCTCGTCACCGACGCGAGCGAGACGACCTACAGCCCCTTCGGCGCCGACGGCTATCCCGCGATCGACCAGGTCACCGGCAAGGTCTTCCAGGCGTCCGGCTTCCCGAACGACGACGGCACCTACAACCTGATGCTGAACATCGGAACTCCCGACGCCGCCGGCAACCTGACCTTTCTCGATGCTCCAGCTCTGCCGGGCGGCGGTCCCGACTACTCGAAGCTGATCCACGTCGCCGACAACCTGCCGGACTCTCCCGACGTCCTGTTCACCGTTGCCTCGATGGACACGGCGCGCAACCTCTTCGTTGCCTGGGCCGTGGACGCTGGCAGTGGGAATCCCGGACAACGGCAGGTGTTCGTGAGCGCGGCCTCGGCCGCGTCGGGCTGGAGCGTCTGGACGCCTCCAGCGCGAGTGAGCGACGGGTCGACTGCCACCGGCGACGCCGTGAACATCTTCCCGTGGATCAAGGCGGGCGGCGTGGGGCGGGCCGACGTCGTCTGGTACGGCTCCGACAAGAACGTCGACCCGAGCGGCAACAGCGGCCAGACGTGGAACGTCTTCATGTCGCAGGTCGTCTTCCCGACGGACGCATCCGGGGGAATCACGGGAGCCGCGCCGGCGAAGGCGCTTGTGAAGGTGACGCCGCACCCGATGCACTACGACAGCATCTGCCTCGCCGGCACGGGCTGCATTGCGTCGCAGGGCAACCGCAACCTCGCCGATTTCTTCGAGATCAACATCGATCGCAGCGGTGCGGCCGAGATCGTCTATGACGACACGTCGAACGGCCTGATCCAGCCGGGGTTCGCTCCAGACAACCTTCAGCTCGTCGACCACGCCGGCGCAGGCGTGGTGACGATCGCGCGGCAGTCCTCCGGCCCCGGCCTTTACGGGAGAGCCGTTTCGGGTCCTTCGCGGGCTCCCGTCAGCGGCCTCTCCGATCCCACCGGCGACGCGCGCTACCCCGTGATCGGTGGCGCGAACATGCCTGGCATGGACATTGTCGGCAGCCAACTCAGCCTGTCGGGCGACGCGCGGACGCTTACGGTCACGACGAAGGTGGTCGATCTCTCGGCGCCTGCCCTGACGTCGGCCGAGCTCGCCGCCCCGCTGCTGCACTACGTCACACGCTGGCAGCTGGGCAACACCCTCTACTACGCGGCGATGCAGAACATGGCCGCGAACCAATCGACGTTCTATGCAGGCAAGACGCAGAGCATTGACCTTTGCTCGGTCAGCGCCTGCTTCCCGCACGTTCTCACCTATCCGGAGCCGGGTCTCGGCGGCACGCAGGAGGCAGGAACGGTCCAGTGCCCGGCGACGCCGTCGGCCAAGAACCCGTGCACGATCACCGTCAAGGTGAACGCCGCTGACGTCGGCTCACCCTCCGCGAGGAGCCTCCTCGAGGAGGTCGGCTCCTACGCGCTCGCGACATCGCATCCCGAGGGAGCGACCACGAACGCGCAGGCGCAGGCAGACAACGTCCCGTTGGAGATCGACGGCGCCTGCTGCTTCAACTTCCAGCAAAAGCACTGAAGCGACGATCCGGCTCTCTTGCAGCGAAAGGCCCGCAGATGCGGGCCTTTCGCTTTCGAGCAATGACGGCGAGCGGTGTCGCGCAGGCTAGTTTGAGCCCATGAGCGACGACGCCATTCGCGAGCTGGCCCGAAGGCGTCTGGGCTTCGACCGCCTGCGGCCGGGGCAGCTACGGGCGGTCGCCGCCGCGAACGGCGGACGCGACGTCCTCGCGGTGCTCCCGACCGGCGGCGGCAAGTCTGCGATCTACGAGCTCGCCGGTCTGTTGCGAGACGGTCCGACCGTGGTGGTCTCGCCGCTGATCGCGTTGCAGGACGACCAGCTTGCCCATCTGAGGACGGCGGGCCTGTCTGCAATCGTCTTGAACTCGCAGCAATCGGCAAGCGAGCGGGCCTCTGCCCTTGTCGACTCCTTCAGTGCCAACACTTTCGTCTTCGTCTCGCCGGAGCAACTGGCGAACCTGCAGACGCGGGAGGCACTACGCAGGTCGCGACCGGGGCTCTTCGTCGTTGACGAGGCGCATCTGATCAGCCAGTGGGGCCACGACTTCCGCACCGACTACATGCGTTTGGGCGCACAGGCCGATGCGCTCGAGGCACCGGTTCGCATGGCCCTGACCGCGACGGCCGCTTTACCGGTGCGTCAGGAGATCGGCCGACGGTTGGGGCTGCGCGAGCCAGAGGTGGTGATCGGGAACTTCGACCGTCCGCACATCGAGCTGTCGGCGCGGCGGGTCCGATCGCTCGAGGACAGGCATCACGAGCTCGAACGCGCAGCATCCGAGCTCGCCGGCGCGGGGATCGTCTACGCCGCGACGCACGCGGACGCCGAGGCGGCTCGGGACGTGCTCGCCGCGGCCGGTCGTCGGGTGACGCTCTACCACGCCGGGCTTTCTGCGCGCGCGCGGCACGAGGCGATGACGGCGTTCCTCGACGGATCCGCCCGGATCATCGCGGCGACGGTGGCGTTCGGGATGGGAATCGACAAGCCGGATGTCCGCTGGGTGTTGCACGCGGACCCGCCGGCCTCCCTCGACGCCTATTACCAGGAACTCGGACGCGCCGGCCGCGACGAGCAAGCTGCGCATGCGCGCCTGCTCTTCCGAGCGGAGGACTTCGGCATGGCCCGGCATCTCACGTCGCGGAGCGTGGGGGCCACCGCCGTTGCCCACGCCGCGGAGCGCTTGTCAACCGGACGTGAGGTCGATGGGCTGGGCCGGCGCCAGCTGACGGCGGCGCTCGTCCGGCTCGTCGATCTCGACGCGGCTATGTGGGAGGTTGATGGAGAGGTCCGGTGGACCGGCGCGTTGAGCGTGGCGCAAGCGTTGAGGGCGTCGGCTGCGGAGACGGAGCGGGAAAACGAGGTCGAGCGCTCGAGGCTCGAGATGATGCGACGGTACGCGGAGCACACGGGCTGCCGCCGCTCCTTCCTGCTGTCGTACTTCGGGCAGAACTACCCCGGTCCGTGCGGACGGTGCGACAACGACCAGGCACGGGCGGCCGAGGTCCCTCGTAGCGAGCCGTTCGCGGTGGGCGGCCGGGTCCTCAGCGAACGCTGGGGCGAGGGCACCGTCCAGCGCTACGACGGCGACCAACTGACGGTGCTGTTCGACGACCACGGCTACCGCGACCTCCTCGTGCCGCTGGTGCTCGAGCGAGGGCTGCTGCGTCCGGCGTGAGGATCGAGCTGCGCGGCTCGGCGTCTCTGAGGGCATAGGGTTGCCTCAATCGACAGGGAGGGTGAGATGGCAGTTGCACGCGTTGTGACCTTCGAGGGGGTCAACAAGGACCGGATGGAGGAGATGGACCGCGAGATGCGCGAGGGCCAGCCGCCGGAGGGATTCCCGGCAGCCGAGCTGGTCGTCCTCCACGATCCCGAGACCGAGAAGTCGCTCGTGATCATCTTCTTCGAGAACGAGGACGACTACAGAAAAGGCGACGAGGTGCTGAACGCGATGCCGGCCGGCGACACCCCGGGGCAGCGCACGTCGGTTACGAAGTACAACGTCGCGACCCGCATGAGCTCCTGACGACTCTGCGGGGGGCCCAAAGCTCCGGAGATCAGCTGGGTGTACCGCCTGCCGGGGCAAGCTCCGGTACCGCACTCGGCGCGGGGGCGGCGCCAAGGTCGGCGTCGCGCGTGGCGAGAGCCGTGTAGCGACCGCCGGCGAGGATCAGGTCATCGTGCCGGCCGGACTCGACCACGCGGCCGTGGTCGAGCACGATGATCTGGTCGGCGTCGCGCACGGTCGACAACCTGTGAGCGATGGCGATCGTCGTTCGGCCCTGTGAGAGCTGGTCGAGCGCCTCCTGCACGAGCCGTTCGGTTTCGGTGTCGAGCGAGCTCGTCGCCTCGTCCAGGACGAGAATCGGCGGGTTGCGGAGGATCGTGCGCGCGATTGCGATCCTCTGCTTCTCGCCGCCGGAGAACCGGTAGCCGCGCTCGCCGACAACGGTGTCGTATCCGTCCGGCAGCGCCGCGATCACGTGGTGGATGCGCGCCGCCTGGGCCGCGCCCTCGATCTCCTCGTCGGTCGCGTCCGGCTTGGCGAAGCGCAGGTTCTCGCGCACCGACTCGTGGAAGAGGTACGTCTCCTGCGAGACGACGCCGACGAGGTCGGACAGCGCCTGGAAGCTGAGATCGCGGATGTCCACGCCTCCGATGGTGATGCTCCCGCGGCTGACGTCGTAGAGCCGGGCGGCGAGATAGCCCAGCGTCGTCTTGCCGGACCCTGTCTCGCCGACGAGCGCGATCGTTGAGCCCGCGGGGACGGTGAACGAGACGTCCTGGAGCGTCCAGTCCTCGCCGTAGCGAAACCAAACCCGGTCGAAGACGACGTCCCCGGCCTGCCCGACCGCCACCGCGTCCGGCTTCTCCTCGATGTCGACCGGCTGGTCGAGGTATTCGAAGATCCGGTCGAAGAGCGCGAGCGACGTCTGCACGTCCAGGCCGACGCCGAGCAGCGAGCCGATCGGGAAGAACAACCGCGTCTGCAGCGTCGTGAACGCCACCAGCATCGGGATCGAGACCGCAGTCGAGCCGTGCGCGAGCGCGAGCCCGCCGAACCAGTAGACCGCGGCCGGCATGATCGCGAAGCTGGTCTGGATCGAGGCCATCACCCAGCGCCCGGCCATCCTCTGGCGCACCTCGAGGTCGGCGAGCCGCAATGAGTCGGCCTCGAAACGGTCGGCGAGCTCGTCCCCGCGGCCCATCGTCTTCCCGAGCAGGATTCCGGAGACCGAGAGCGACTCCTGGACGAGGCTGGAGATATCGGCGAGCGTCTCCTGCGTCGTCTTTGCGATCCGACGCCGTTCGTTGCCGACGCGGCGCGTGAGCAGCGCGAACAGTGGAATCAAGGCGAAGGCGAACAGCGCCAGCTGCCAGCTCAGCACCAGCATCCCGACCATCGTCGCGGCGACGGTCGTCACGTTGGACGCGATCGACGTCGCCGTGTTCGTGACCACATTCTGAACGCCGCCGATGTCGTTCGAGATCCTCGACTGCACCTCGCCGGTGCGTGTTCGCGTAAAGAACGCGAGCGACAGGCGCTGCAGGTGCCGAAAGACCGAGGCGCGGAGGTCGTGCATCACGCGCTGGCCGACCTGATTCGAGAGCAGCGTCTGGATTACGCCCAACGCGCCGGTCGCGATCGCGATCGCGATTATCCCGCCTGCGTTGATCGACAGCGAAGTCGTATCGTTCTGGCTGATCGCCTCCAGGACGCGCTTGAGCAGGAACGCCGGTACGACGCCGAGCCCCGCCGAGACGACGATCAGCAGCAGCACTCCGCTCAGCCGCAGCTTGTACGCCGAGAAGAGCTTTCCGATCCGGCTCAGGTTCGCGCGGCGCACCGCGGGGTCGGCAGTGCGCTCCGGCGGCGCCTCGGAGGAGTGAAAGAACATGCCCATCGAGGCTCAGAGTACGTCGCAGGGCCTGGTTCGCGTCATCGCTCTTTGACAGCCTGCGAAAATCGCCGCACCGCCGCGGGGAAGACGCGAGACTCTCCCCATGACCGTCAAGACCGCGCCCGACCCGTACCGGGAAGAGGAGATCGAATCGCGGTGGGAAGCTGCGCCGGCCGTCGCGACAATCATCGGTTTCCAGGTCGTACTCGCCGGCGTGAGCCGCGTCGAACGCTGGACGCTCTGGACCCTGCCGTGGTGGGTGTGGCTGATCTCCGTCCCGCCTGAGCTCGCGCTCCTGATCCCACTCGCCTGGAATCGACCAAGGCATCGACTCGAGCAACTTGGGCTCCGACGGATGGTCGCACTGGCGCTGCTCGGCGTGATCAGCCTGACCAACGCGCTGCTGCTGCTCGCGTTGATCGGATCGCTGGTCAAGGGGCAGGAAACGAGCGGCGCGCAGCTGCTGCTCAAGGCGGTCACTGTCTGGGGGACGAACGTGATCGCGTTCGGGCTCTGGTACTGGGGCGTCGACCGCGGCGGGCCGGTCAGGAGGCTGCAGCCGGATCCTCCGCCACCGGACTTCCAGTTCCCACAGATGGAGAACCCGCAGCTGGCCGCGCCGGGCTGGTACCCGGAACTGGTCGACTACATCTACGTCTCGTTCACGAACTCGATCGCCTTCAGCCCCACCGACGCGATGCCTCTGACACGCCGTGTGAAGCTGCTGATGCTGTCCGAGTCGGCGATCTCGGCGATCACGATCCTGCTCGTGGCCGCGCGCGCGGTCAACATCTTCAAATAGCTCCTCGAGCGTCGCCTCGTAGCTACTGGCGTGAGTTGCCGCCTCCCTGAATCGAGGGATAGGGGCGCTCTGCCTCCGACCGATTTCGGACTAGACGGCAAACACGCCCTCTCCGTGGTCCGGAGGTCTTCTTGGCTCGACGCACGCTCTCGGTTGTGGCAGCTCTCTGCGTTGGCCTGCTCGCCGCCTCGGTGGCCGATGGCCGGAGCAAGAAAAGGAATGTTTGCGGCGCCAACGAGTATTCGTACGCCGGGCTGCAGAGCGCAAGCAAGGCGCACGGTGTCGGCGCGACGCTCGTTCCGCTGGAGACGCCCGGCGTCTCGGCGGGCCACGTCGGCGCCTGGATCGGCGTCGGCGGCACGGACTCGGGTCCGCACGGTAGTGCCGAATGGCTGCAGATCGGTTTCAGCGCCTTCGCCGGCGACCGAATCAGCCGGATCTACTACGAGGTCACCGTCGCCGGCTCGGAGCCACGCTATGTCGAGCTCGACTCCAACGTGAAGCCGGGCGAGAAGCACTCGTTCAAGGTGCTGGAGATGGCGAGACGGAAAGGGTGGTGGCGTGTCTGGCTCGACGGCAAAGCAGTGAGCCCCGCGATCCGCCTTCCCGGGAGCCACGGTGCCTGGTACCCGCAGGCATCCGCCGAGAGCTGGAACGGCGGCGTCGGGGCGTGCAACACGTTTCACTACCGCTTCTCGAACGTCAGGCTCGCTCACGCCGACGGCGGCGATTGGAAGCCGCTGGAACAGAGCATTCCGTTCCACGACGCCGGTTACAGGCTCATCCAGACCTCGCGCGTCCCGCGCAGCTTCCTTGCGTCGAGCCTCGGCGGACGTCGGCCCGTTACCGCTGTGGCGACCGGCGTCAACCGGGCGGGCACGAGGCTCGCCGCCCAGCAGGCAATCGACTTCACCCGTTCTCGAAAGAGGTGACGACAGGCGGCCTCGAGTGGGCGCCCGCCAAATCGTCGTGAGCTCGGACTGAGTCGGTTGCTTTCGGCTTCTTGGGCGAGCTGCTCAGCGAATCGTGACGGGTGTGCCCACGTGCATCAGCCGCGCCAGCGCCAGGATCGCTGCGTTGCGCATGCGGATGCAACCGTGTGAGATGCGCCCGGGAACGAGCTGCGGCTCGTTCGTGCCGTGGATGCCCACGTAGCCGCCGCCCGGCCAGTCCGTCAAGACCGCCGAGCGCGCGCTGGTGCCGAAGGCGAGCGGCCCGTAGAACGGGTTGTTGAAGTTGGTCAGCTTGTCGCGGACATAGAACTCGCCCCGCGGGGTCGGCCAGTAGCTCTTGCCGACGCCGACGCGTGTCTTGAAGACGACCTGCCCGTTTCGCTTGAGCGTCGCGGTCAGCGCGCCGCGGTTGATGTAGAGGTGCGTGTTGACGGAGAAGAGGGGGCTGAGATCGTTCTTCCGCACGAAGCCTGTCGTGTTGTTCGGCAGGATCGGCAGCCGGACCCAGTACCAACTCGAGCGAGGGCTGATGTCGATCCGGGAAAGCACGAGCACGTCGTTCTGGGTCCCGTCCGTCGTCCCGGCGGGGAGGGTCGTCACCACCCGCGACGCGAGGCTTGGCTTCGCGCGGACGACGGTCCGCCTCATCAGAACAGCCCAGTGGGCGATCTTGTCGTCGGTCAGCTTCGTCGAGTGCGGATAGAGGGCGCCTGCCCTGGCGCCACCCTGCGCGGATGAGGCGAGCGAAAGCAATGCCACCGCCAGGGCTCCGGCCAGCGCGATCGAAGCGAGCAGCGCCCGGCGATTCTCAAGAACTGATGTCTTCACTCGTGTCCCCCGGTCTCTGTTGTTCACTGGAGCGGCCCGTAAAGGCGGCCCCACTGTAGCCTCGGTTCCGGTCGTCCCCCGCTCGGCGACTTCCCCTTACGGAGCTTAGGTGGCCCTCAGAAGCGCGCGGTCTAGATTGGCCTGGACAAACGGACAGGGACCGTCGCTGGCGCCTCGGCCGCCTTTCGGGCATAACTCCTCCGTCGGCAGGAAGGGGGAAGCTCGCGATGACTCGACGGACCGTGTTCGCGCTCGCGTCCGCAATGGTTGCTTTGACGATCGCTGCGGCGGTCTCGGCCGGAGGGGGTGAGCAGATCAGGTTCAACGCGGCAGACCAAGCTGCCGCGCGAGCAGTTGTGATCCGTCGGGCCGATCTTGGCTCGAGCGGCTGGCAGGGAGGCCGAGTCAAGCCCGATCTCTCAGGGGGCCCCACGTGCCCCAACTACCACCCAAAGGTCTCCGATCTCGTCATCACGGGCGCTGCCAAGGCGGACTTCCGGCGCAGCGGCTTCGAGTTTGCGAGCCAGGTCCAGGTTCTGAAGACGCGGCGGATGGTTGCACTCGACTGGCGGCGCTCGGTTCTTGCTCCCGGCGTGGTTTCTTGCCTGCGGCGGACGCTCGCCAACGGGCTCGGCTCGACTGCAAAGGTGATCTCGTTTGCGAAGCTCCCGTTCCCGCATCTTTCGACCTACTCCGCGCTCTTTCGCGGTGTGATCAGCGTTCAGGCGCAGGGTCAGACGGTGCGCGTTCTCACCGACATCGTTCTCGTCGGGCGGAGCCGTACCGAGATCAATCTGACCATCGCCGGGCCCGCCGCTGCGAAGAGTGGGATCTCCGCGGCCGAGCGCCGGCTGGCCCGGGCACTGCTTGCGCGCGTGCGCGCCTAGCGCCGCGGACGCGCATCCGCTGACCGGATTCCGGAGGCGGCGCGCAACCGGGAGGCATCAGCTATTCGTTTCACCCTGATGGACGGATTCCGCGCTGTGGCGGTTTGCTGCGCCTGCCTGTTTCTCGCGGCTTGCGGCGGGACGACGACCAGGCAGCCCTCTATTGATCGCGGACTTGCGATTCGGCTCGCGGGCGAGAGCGACGCGGTGGGTGCGGCTCTCGGCCGGGGCAACCCGTGCCTGGCCGTAGCTCGGGCGCGGACGCTCCGTTTCCAGGTCACGGCGGCAATCGCGGCAGGCTCGATCCCGACGCCGCTCGCTGCCGATGCGCGTGCCATGTCGGCGCGGCTTGCCTCGACGATCTCTTGTACTCAGCCTCCTCCCGCGCCGCCGCCGGCACCATCGATGTGTGCCGAGACCGATGCGCAGGGGAACCCGCGCGGACAGGGGAAGCACACCCACGGAAAGCGCCAGAAAGGCCCGGACTACGCCCGCGAGCACGAGAAGGACCAGGAAGACTCCCCGGGCCAGCAGCGGACGGGTTGCCGGTGAACGTCCCGCAGACCTCGACCAAGCGCTACCGCCGCGTGCGGCTGCTGGCCCAAGGCGGCATGGCCACGGTCGAGTTGGCCCACGACACCGAGCTCGATCGGCCGGTGGCCTTGAAACGGCTGGCCCAGGACCTGGCCGTGAACGACGAGTTCAAGCAGCGCTTCCTGCGCGAGGCGCGGTTGGCGGCACGGCTCTCGCACCCGAACATCGTCGCGGTCTACAACGTCGGCGAGGAGGAAGGGCGCCCGTTCATCGTCATGGAGCACGTCGAGAGCGAGACGCTGAGCGACCTCTTGCGCCGACGTCAAAGGCTCGAACCCGCTGAGGCGGTCACACTCGCGCTGCAGGTCTGCGCCGGCCTCGAGACCGCACACGACGCCGGCCTCGTCCATCGCGACATCAAGCCGCAGAACCTGCTCCTGACGGCAACCGGGACGCTGAAGATCGCGGACTTCGGTATCGCCCGCTCGCTTGACGGTACGCGGCTGACGGAAGCGGGGACCGTGCTCGGCACTGCCGCGTACATCGCTCCCGAGCAGGCCGCGGGCGAGACGGTCACGGCGGCGGCAGACGTTTACGCCCTCGGAGCCGTCCTCTACGAGCTGCTCACCGGACGGCCGCCGTATGTGGCCGAGTCGCTGACCGAGCTCTTCCTCAAGCAGCGCCACGGTTCGATCACGCCGGTCCGCGAGCTGGCACGCGACGTGCCGGCGGCGCTGGAGGACACCGTCATGCGTGCGCTCGCGCGCGACCCCCGCTACCGGCCGGAGTCGGCGGCGGCGCTTGCAGGCGAGCTCCGGGGAGCGCCTACCGCCGTCACCCGAATCGACCGCCGGCCGGTTCGCAAGAACAGGCGGCGGTGGCGTCTTGCGGGCGCGCTGGCGCTCGGTGCCGTACTCGTGTTGGCCCTCGTGCTTGCCGTGTCGCTCCGGGACGGCTCGACGCATCCCGTCCCGGCAAGCGCTCCGCCCACCGCCGCAGGCCCACCGGCGCGGCAGGCGCGCGCCTTCGCCACCTGGCTCCGGGATCACGCCGCAGGCGGATAGTGGCTTGCCATAAGCTCGCATGCGAATGAGGAGGAAAGAGATGGACAAGCGTAGAGAGCTCGTCGTCCAACAGCTTCACGCGCTGGCCGACGACCTGGAGGGGCTCTGGAAGGCGGCCACCCGCGACCCGGCGGCGGAGCGGCGCAAGCAGCGCGGCTGGATCCTGCTGACCGGAGCGCTCGGCGCCGCCTCGACGATGGCCAGCAGGAAGGCCCTCGCGAAGCTCTGGCCGATCCTCACCGGCGAGCCGCCTCCTGGGACCAAGGTGTCGGAGCCGAGCGCGCAGGCGCCGCCGCGCGAGCGCGTCTCTTAGCGTCTCTTAGGAGCGCGCGCGCGCGAGCTTTCGCTCGTGCTTCGCGCGGTACATCGCTTCGTCGGCGGCCCGCAGCAAGCCCTCCTGCGTCTCCTCGGTCGAGCTTCGCACAGCGATTCCGAAGCTCGCCTCGACGCGCAGGATGGAGGAACGGCTACTTCGCTCGAGCCAGTCCACGAGTCGTCCTGTGACCTCCTCGGCGCCGGGGCCGGTCGTGTTGGGAAGCAGGATCGCGAACTCGTCCCCGCCGATCCGGAACGCCTGGTCGCGCGGCCGGAGCTCCGTGTGCAGGAGCCTCCCGACTCGGACGAGGCAATCGTCCCCCGTGCCGTGACCGTGACGGTCGTTCACCTCCTTGAGCCCGTCGAGGTCGAGCACGACCAGCGCGAGGGGGGTGTCGGCCTCGGCCGCCTCCGCGACGGTGCGTTGGAGCTCGCGCATGAAGGCGCGGCGGTTCGGGAGCTGCGTCAACGGATCGTGATCGGCGAGATAGCGCATCTGCTCGAATTGCGTGGCGAGCGTGAGAGCACTCGACGCCTGGTTTGCAAAGATCCGCAGCGCCTGTAACCGCTCTTCGCTCGGCTGCAGCCGGTCCTCGGGTTCGTCGACCCAGATCACGCCGATGATCTCTTCCTGGGGCCCCTGCAGCGGGATCACCAGCCAGTGGTGGTCCCAGGCATGCGGACCCCGCCCGTTCAGCTCAGACTCGTAGACGACCTGGCTCGTTGCGACACGCTGGCGGGCGATTGCGTTCGGGACGAGGAAGCAGCCGGCGACCTCGTACTCGGAGTCGAACAGCGGCGCGATCTCCGCAAACGAAAGGTTCTCGGTCAGTAGCCGATCGCCATCCCACCCGGCGGCCGCCCGTGTGACGAGCGTTACTCCGTCGTCGGCTAGTAGGTCGACGCACACCTTCTGGAAGCCGAGCGCCTTCGAGATCCCGTTGCACACGGATTGCAAGATCGAGTCCGTGGAGAGCGTCTGCGTCAGTCCGGAGGAGATATGCATCAGCTCCTCGAGCGCTGCGCGATGGCGTTCGCGCACGATCGCCGTTTGCGCCGCAGCCAGCGCCTGGGCGGCGTAGTGGGCGAGACCGACAAGAAGGCCGAGCTCTTCATTGCTCGGGCGAAGGCCCGATGCGGGATCGCCGATGGAGAGGATCCCGAGCAGCTCGTCGCCGGGCCCGTAGAGCGGCACGAAAACCTCGTCATCGGGGTTCCAGGCCTCCGGGTCGTCACTCACGACGCGCTCGGGGACGTAGCGGTCGCCGACGTGGTTCTGCCAGTCGAACTCGCCGTGCTTGATGAAGAAGGCGCCGCCTCGGAGGAAGCGATCGTCGAGCAGCTGCGTCCACTCGTCCCAGCTGTAGGTGCTGCCGAGGAGCGCGCGCTGAACCTCCTTGTCGCCGTGGACGGTGGAGACGCAGAAGTCGTCCCACTCACGGCGGTAGAGGTTGAGGACGACGGTCTCGAAGCCGAGCACGTCTGCGACCGTGCGTGCGATCAGCGAGAGGACGGTCGGCAGATCGCTTTCGGCCCGTACGAGCTCGGTGACTCCGACCAGGGCGCCGACGCCCGAGAGCTCGCGCGCATTCCGTCGCCTTGCGCCCCCAAACAGGCCTTCAAAGCGCGCATGCCTCGGCCTACGAGCCGATCCAGTGATCTCCTTGCCGCCGATGGAACAGTCCTCTCGCCGAACCCCGAGTAATTGCCGCACTCGGAGCATCCTCTGTTCCAGCGAAGTTCTCATCGCTCTGGTGGGGGATCTGTGCGCTGCTTCCTGGGCGCCGGTCGGCAGGTCAGGCGGGCTGCGACTCGGATCGAGCCGGGACCGGGAGCCGTTGCGTTGTGCGAATGGGGTCGCGTTCGGCCGCGCCGGATCGTTCGAGAACATGAAAGAACGCATCGACGACCGCCGGTGCGAATTGCGTCCCGCGGTTCTTCCGGAGCTCCGCCTCGGCCTCGCGTGGAGCGAGCGCACGGTGGTAGGGGCGGTCGGTCGTCATCGCGTCCCACGCGTCGGCCAGACCGACGATCGCAGCGCCGAGCGGAATCGAGCTGCCTTGCAGGCGGTGCGGATACCCATCGCCGTCCCAGCGCTCGTGGTGGTGGCGGATCAGGGGCACAGCGTCGCGTAGCCGGCCGAACTTGGCCACGATCTTCGCGCCGTCGGCCGGGTGTTGCTTCATCAGCTCGTACTCCTGGACCGTGAGCTTCGCCGGCTTGGTGAGGATCGCGTCGGGCACGCCCAGCTTGCCGATGTCGTGGAAGAGCCCGGCATGGCCGACCGCATCGAGCTCCCTGCCCTCGAGTCCAAGCTCGCGCGCGATTGAGACAGCGATCTCCTGGACGCGCTGCGAGTGGCCGGCCGTGTACGGGTCGCGGGCGTCGACCGTCGCGTTCAGCGTCTCGACGGCTTCGAGCGCATCCTGTTCGAGTACTGCGTAGGCCTCGCTGAGCTCGGCCGTCCGGGCGGTGAGGGAGGCGGCCTGGCGGCGCAACGTACGCGACGCGGTCCGCACGAGCATGGCGAGAGCGAGATAGAGCACGAGGAAGACGAGCGTGACGGCGGCCCAGATCGCGTGCTTGTTCGCGCTGATCAGGTGGTCGCTTCGCTTTGGATCCGCATAGATCTCATAGGCCCCGATCGCTCGCTGGTTGGTGGCGTCCTCGATCGGCGCATAGACCTCGAGTAGACGTCCGAAGCCGAGGCTCCGCTCGACCGCATTCTCTTCTTGGTCGGGGATCTCGATCTCCGCGACGGCCGCGTTCCGCTGCAGGGCGGTTCCGAGGTTGCCGTCGAGTTGGAAGCGGTGGCCGATGCGGCGGCGGGCGCGGTTTGTCCAAGCGAGCACGCCGTTGGAACGCCAGACCTTCACGGTTACGATCTCCGGCCGCCGGCGAAGGTCGTCCACGAGTCGCCGCGAGAGCTGCGGGCGGACGACGACCGCCCCGTGCTGCACGAGTTGCGGGCGCAGGACGCCGTCGACGTACTGGGTCAGGCTCGAACGCGCATCGTCGACCACCTGCCCCTTGAGGCGCGAGCTGAGGACGCTCGAGAGGATGATCGCGCCCGCGAGCAGGATCCCGGCGCTGGCGACCAGGAACACACGCAGCAGCGTCAGCGAGCGTTGTACCGCCCAGGTGCGCGGGGTGATCGAGGCCGCAACCACGCCGAGGCTAAGAATCGGCTGTTACGTGCTCCCTCTTCACCCGCCGACGCTCAAACGGGTGAATGCGCCGTTTGTAGTCTTCGGAGGAATGTCTGCACGGCACGCCCTTCGGCAGGCGGGGCTCTATGGGCGGACGGTCGCCCGCGTCGCGCCCCGCGGCTTTCGAGAGCGCGGAGGCGATCCCGCGCTTGCGACGGAGCGGATCGTCTTCGTCCTCGGCTCGCCGCGCTCCGGGACGACGTTCCTCGCCGGGGCGGTGGGCTCCCAGCCGGGCTTCGTCGACCTCGGCGAGGTGAGGCCGGTCAAGGCGAACATCGAGCGCTGGTCCTCGCTGCCGGAGGATGAGGCCGCGATCGAGCTGCGCTCGACGCTCGAGCGCGTCCGGCGGCTGAGCTTCGTCCGCGATCTGAGGCCCGTCGAGCAGACGCCGGAGCTGAGCTTCGTCGTCGGCGCCGCGGTGCGCGCCTACCCGCAGGCGACCGTGCTACACATCATCCGCGACGGCCGCGACGTCGTCTGCTCCCTGCTCGAGAAGGGCTGGCTCCGCGAACGCGAAGGGCACGACGATGTCGGTCAGCCGTATGGCTCGTACGAACGCTCATGGGTCGAGCCGGAGCGCCGTAGCGAGTTCACACGCGCGCGCGAGGCGACGCGCGCCGCGTGGGCCTGGCGCCGCTACCTGACCGCGGCCCGCGCGGCCCCCGAGCGCACACTCGAGATTCGCTACGAGGAGATCGCGGCCGATCCGTCGGCCGCCGCCGGACGGATCGCCGGGCGCCTGGAGACGAATCCGGCGCCGCTCGCCGAGGCGCTCAGCGCCGTGCACAGCCGCTCGGTCGGGCGCTGGCGCCGGGCTCTGACCCCCGAGCAGATCGAGGACGTCGAACGTGAGGCGGGCGGCTTGTTGCGCGAGCTGGGTTACGCCTGAACGGCCGCCGGCTCCCCGCAGAGCTGATTCCTCGCATCCCGCGCCCGGCGCGGGTGGTGCTCCGCAACGCCGTCTGGACGTATGGGCGTGCGACCTCGTTTGCGCGGCCGCTGCCCGACTTCCTGATCCTCGGCGCCCAGAAGGCCGGCACGACCGCGCTGTACGCGTACCTGCGCTGGCATCCTGGAATCACCGGGCCGGCTTGGAAGGAGGTCAGCTATTTCGATCGCCATTACCGCCGCGGACCCCATTGGTATCGAGGCCATTTTCCGATTCGAACCGGCGACGGGCTCGTCGGCGAGGCGAGCCCCGGCTACCTGTTCCATCCAATCGCGCCAGAACGCGTGCGGGCGACGGTTCCGGAGGCGAAGCTGATCGCGCTGCTGCGGAATCCTGTGGCCCGCGCGCTCTCCCACTACCACCACGAGGTCGCCCTCGGCCGCGAGCCGCTCTCGTTCGAGGAGGCGATCGAGGCCGAGCCCGAGCGGACGCGTGGGGAGGAGGAGCGGCTGGTCCGCGAGCCTGGGTATTTCAGCCATGCCTGGTGGGACTACACCTACCTCGCCCGCGGCCGCTACGCGGAGCAGCTCGAACGCTGGGTGGCGGTCTTCCCGCCGGAACAGCTGCTTGTCCTCGCAAGCGAGGAGCTCGCCGCCGAGCCGGGGCCGACCTACGCGCGCGTGCTCGAGTTCGTGGGCGCACCGTTGCACGAGCTCGGCTCGTACCCGCGGGTCTACGAGCAGGACTATGGCGAGATGCGCCCAGATACGCGGCGGCGGCTCGAGAGGTACTTCGCCGACTCCAACCGGCGGCTGTATGAGCTGCTCGGCCGCGACCTGGGTTGGAACGCTTCCTAGAACTTTGTAACAGTCTGTTACTTGGGCCTGGCCGGGCCCGTCAGAGCGAGCACTGACTTCGGGCTGTCAGTACCCGCGAATCGTCGCGGCCGTGCCGATCACGATCTGCGGCGACGCCGTCGGGTCGAGCCAGAGCAGCGTGGTGACGAGTTGCGCCCTCGTCAGGCTGACGCAGCCGAGCGTCGGGCCGCCGCTCGCGCTCACGTGCAGGAAGATCCCGGAGCCTCGGCCAGGCACGATCGGGTGCGTGTTGTAGTCGATCACGGCGAGGTATCGGTACGAGATGGGCGAGCGCGACATGTCCTCGCTGGTGATTCGAAACGGCGGCTTCGTGCCGCAGCGGACATGGTGAAAGCGGTTGTAGAACGGCGAGCGGGTGTCCTCGACCCACCAATCCCCGCAGACGACGCGGTGATACCGGTAGCGCACGCCCGGATTCGGGCCGACGCCATACATCACCGGCTGGATCCCGAAAGCTCCCGCCGGCGTCGTCTTGTCTCCTTCGCGCTTCTGGTCTGAGACGCCGCTCCGCCCGAGGTGAGCCGTCCAGGGGCCGTCGACGGGGAGCCAGCACTCGCCGGACTTCCGCCAGAGGCGCACCGAGCCCGTCGTCGAGCGCCGACCGGCCGCGACGACGGTGATCAGCTGAGTCGCCGAGCCGGTGGACGCGAGCTGATTCGCGAGGTTGGCGGCACACGTGGATGCGTGCGCCTCGCCGCCATCGATCAGCGCAGCCGAGCCCAGCAGCACGCACGCGACGAGTGCGATTTCCCTACGCATTTGGGCTGCAGAGTACGCTCGAGGCGCGATGAGGATGCTGGTGCTCGTGATCTCTGCGGCCGCCTCGCTGCACGCGCCGCCCTTCAGCCACAGCGTCTCGCGCGTCACCGCCGCCCAGCTCCCGTACTCGTGGCATCCGGGTTGCCCGGTCTCGCCCGCTCAGCTCCGGCGCGTCCGGCTGACCTACTGGGGCTTCGACCATCGCGCGCACACAGGCGTGCTGATCGCGAACCAAGACGCGGTCTCCGACCTCGTCCACGTGTTCTCCCGGCTCTACACGGAGCGCTTTCCGGTCAGGCGGCTGCGGCCGATCGACGCCTACCGGGGCCGGGACGAGCGGTCGCTGGAGGCCGACAACACAGCGGGCTTCAACTGCCGCTACGTGATCGGCCCGGGGCCGCGCCGGTGGTCCGTGCACGCCTACGGCGAGGCCATCGACGTCAACCCGATTGAGAATCCCTACCTCGAAGGCGGACGGGTCCACCCGCGCGCCGGACGCGGCTATCTCGACCGCAGCAAGGTTCGGCCAGGGATGGCGGTCAGAGGCGGGGTGCTCGTCCGCGCCTTCGCCGCGGTGGGATGGCAGTGGGGCGGACGGTGGACGACCTCGCCGGACTATCAGCACTTCTCTGCCACCGGCGGTTGAGCGATGCCGCCGAGCTGGGCCCGGGGGGTTGATTCTTAGGCTGCTTTCACCAAGATTGGCGAGACTCGACGTAGACTCGCCGGAATCGTGAAGAGCCTTCTCTCCCTCCTTGTCTGCGCCGCCGCCCTCTCGGCGGGGTCTGCCAGCGCGGCCCGGCCGGAGCCGCTGTTCGCGATCCGGCATGGGCTCGAAGCGGGGGCGGGCACCGAGACTAGTACGAACTGGGCCGGCTACGCCGTCACACATCGGAAGCCGTTCACGAGCGTCACCGGCAGATGGGTGCAGCCGGCCGCGACCTGTGACCAGTTGTCCTCGACCTATTCGGCGTTTTGGGTCGGTCTCGGGGGTTTCTCCACCAACTCCTTCGCGGTCGAGCAGACCGGCACGCTCGCGAACTGCTCGGCCGGCTCGCCCTCCTACACGGCCTGGTACGAGCTCTACCCGAAGACGCCGGTGATGCTGCGGATCGCCGTCCGCCCCGGCGACACGCTCTCGGCCACCGTCTCGGTGAGCAAGAAGACCGTTGCGATCCGGCTCAAGAACGTGACGACGGGCAAGCGCTTCACGAAGAAGCTACAGATGACGCGGCCCGACCTGGGCTCCGCGGAGTGGGTCACGGAGGCGCCGAGCGGCTGCGACTACGCCGGCAACTGCTCAACGCTGCCGCTGACCAACTTCGGCACGGTGGCCTTCTCGCACGCCACCGCCACGGTCAAGGGGCACAAGGGCCGCATCTCCGATCCGACGTGGTCGGAGACGACGATCGAGCTCCACGGTGACCTGAACGACCCGGGCAACCCTTCGCAGGCCGGCGCGAACGCCATTCCCGGGGAGGTCGGGCCTGACGGAGGATCGTTCGCCGTCACCTGGCAGCAGCTGACTCCATGAGTTCACCGCGGCATCCGAGGACGCCTGGCGGCGGCTGCTCGAGTTCCTAGACCGCCACTCGGGCTAGACCGGCGGCTGGGCCACGTTTCCGTCCGACTCGCGGTAGCGGTAGACGATCCGCCCGCGGGTCAGGTCGTACGGCGACAGCTCGAGCTTGATCCGGTCGCCGATCAGGATCTTGATCCGGTAACGGCGCATCTTCCCGGCCGTATAGCCGAGGGCCTCGTGGCCGTTGTCGAGCACGATGCGGTACATGCCGCTCTTGTAGGACTCGACGACCTCGCCGTCCACTTCGATCTTCTGCTCCTTTTCGGAGATAGCGCACCTCCTTTCGCGAGATAGTGCGCGCGGGTGATCAACTCACCCGCGCGCGAGATTTTTCGGGCTAACCGACGATGCTGACGTTGCGGGCCTGGGGGCCTTTCGGACCCTCCTCGACCTCGTACTCGACCTTCGCGCCTTCGGTGAGGCTCTTGAAGCCCTCGCCGGCGATCGCGCTGAAGTGAACGAAGACGTCGTCGCCGCCGTCGGCCTGCGAGATGAAGCCGTAGCCCTTCGAGTCGTTGAACCACTTCACGGTTCCGGTTGCCATGTATTCCACCTCCCTGCTCCTTCACGAACGTGCAGCGGAGGCGTGATCGCACTACCGGTACTCGCTCTTGATGATCTGTGGCGCGGGAACCGTAGCAACATTCGCATCATCTGAGGCTTGCTGCGACCGTCTGAGGCGCAGAGCCGGCACGAAGGAGCGACAGCGCCGTCAGCGGGAAGACGAGTACGGAAACGAGCCCCGCGGCGATGAACGCGGCGCTGGTTCCCTTGGCGATCAGGCCGAGATCCATCCCGATCTGCCCCGCGACGACGATGAAGCCGAGCGATGTCGCCTGCAACAGGCCTGCGGCGGCGACGTGGCGCCCGTCAAGGAGCGGCCGGTAGAGCAGCGCCGGCAGCGCCCGCGCGGCGAGCAGGAGCGCCACAAAGATCGGTACCAGCGCGAGCGTCGAAGACTTCGCGAACAGCGCGCTGCCGTCGAACTTGAGGCCGCTCGCGACGAAGAAGAACGGCACGAAGATCCCGAACCCGGCTTCGGCGAGCTTCTGTCGGAAGTGCGTGTGCGTCATCGCCTGGTCGCGGTCGACGAGCTTGAGGACGGCGCCGGCCATGAACGCCCCGAGGATCGCTTCGAGCCCGAACTTCTCGGCGAGGACGACGAAGCCTACGAGCAACACAAAAGCGCCGCGGACGCGGATCTGCGCGGTCGTGTCTTGAAGGCGGAGCAGCGCGCCTGAGAGGCGCATCGAGCGCTCGGCGCCGAGGACGGCGAGGCCGATCGCCAGAGCGAACGCCGCGAAGGCGCCGAGCAGGCTCAGCTTCGCCCCGAGGCCGGATGACTGCCCCGAGAAGAAGAGGGAGAGCAAGACGATCGTGGCCACGTCGGCGATCGAGGCGCCGGCGAGCACGATCTGTCCGAAGTGCGTCGACGACTCTCCCGCATCCTTCAGCACCGGGATCACGACGCCCAGCGAGGTCGCTGCGGCGATGATCGCGATCAGAAGCGGCGACTTGACGAGCCCGGCTCCATGGAGACCGAGCGCGAAGACGAGCGCGATCCCGAGCGAGGCGACGAACCCGAGGCCGGTCAGCTTCAGCAGTCGGCCGCGGAACTGCTCGAACTCGACCTCGAGGCCAGCGAGCAAGAGCAGGAACGCGAGCCCCAGCAGGCTCATCAGCTGCACCGGCTCGTCCACCTTCGCCCAGCCGAGTACCGATGGTCCCAGCACGATGCCGAGCACGATCTCGAGCACGACTGCCGGAAGCCGCAGCGACGGCACGAGCCCGAGCGCGAGCGGCGCCGCGAACGTAGCCGCCGCGACGATCAGCAGGTTCGTGAAGTCGATCTCCATCTACGCCGGCACGGTGACGCGAGCCTGCTCCGCCGCCGCCTTCACGCCTTCCCCGAACGTCGGGAACGTGTGGTGGGCTCGGCCGAGCTCGTCGATGGTAACGCCGAGACGCATCGAGATCGAGAGCCCCTGGACGATGTCGCTGGCGGCGGGTGCGACCACGTGCAGGCCGAGCACACGGCGGCTCGGCCGGTCGAAGACGATCTTGTAGAGCCCGTGCTTCGCGTCGACGTATGACGCGCGGCGCACATATCGGAGCGGGTGGACGACCGTCTCGGCTTCGAAGCCCTGCTCCTCGGCGTCCATTTGCGTCAAGCCGACGCCTGCGAGCTCGGGATCGGTGAAGATCGCCGTCGGTAGGACGGAATAGTCGGCGGCGGGTCCTTCGCCCGGGCGGTACATGTCCTCAACCGCGATCCGCGCCTGGTATTGCGCGACGGGGGTGAATTGCGCCTGACCGTTGACGTCGCCGACGGCCCAGATCCCGGGCACGTTCGTGCGCATCCGCTCGTCGGCGACGATGCCTAGCTTGTAGGTCTCGACCCCCGCGGCGTCGAGGCTCAGCTCCTCGATGTTCGGGCGGCGGCCGGAGGCGAGCAGCAGCCGGTCGAACTCGATCTCTTGCTCCATGCCGCCCTCGCGGGGCGTGATCGTGGCGACGTGCGTCCCGTCTCGGGCGGCGACCTTAGTGATGAAGCTGCCGAGGATGATCGGAATTCCCTCGTCCGTGAGGGCCTCGCGGAGCTCCATGGCGGCGTGGAGGTCGGTGTGCGGCGCGATCTCGTCGAGCGCGTCGACGATCGTCACCTTCGAGCCGAAGCGAGAGAACGTCTGGCCGAACTCGAGCCCGACCGCGCCGGCGCCGACGACGAGCAGGGACTCCGGCAACTCCTCGAGCTCAAGCGCCGTGATGTGGTCGAGCCAATCGATCTCGTCGATGCCCTCGATTGGCGGAACCGCGGTGCGTGAGCCGGTGGCGATCAGGATCTTGTCGGCGGTTAATTCCGTGTCTCCGACCCGGATCGTGTGGGGGTCGACGAAGCTCGCGGTTCCTTCGTAGGTGTCGAAGCCCGTGGCCTGGAGGTCCTCGACCCACTTCGGCTGGGGCTTCTTCAGGGTCTCCTTCCAGGCCTTGGTCTTCGCGAGGTTCGTCGTCGCGGGGCCGACCTCGATGCCGAGCTTGCTCGCCAAAGTGTTGATGTGGTGGGCTAGATCGGCGGCGACGAGATAGGCCTTCGTCGGCGTGCAGGCGACGTTCGGGCAGCTGCCGCCCCAGCGCTCGCGCTCGATCAGAGCGACCTTCGCTCCGTACTCCTTCGCGGCCTTGTTGGCCCCGTCCCGCGCGGCCGAGCCGGCGCCGATCACGATCAGGTCGTAGTGCTCGCTCTTCATGGGATCCTCCTCGCTGTCTCGTGGCACAGTCGCACGGTAAAGGGGCACCGTTACAAGCGCCGTAACGCGTCTGCGAGGGAGGTGACTGAAGCGGCATGGAGATCTGCGACGTCAGCGTGCCGCTGCGGGCTGGCATGGTCACGTATCCGGGCGATCCGCAGGTGCACATCGAGCGCGCGGCGTCGATCGCCGGCGGGGACGTCGTCAACCTGACGCGGATCGACTTTGGTCTGCACTCGGGGACGCACGTCGACGCGCCGGTGTGCACTTCATCGACGGGGCGGCCGGGGTCGATGCGATTCCGCTCGATGTGCTGATCGGCCCCTGCGAGGTCGTCGAGGCGCATGATCTCTCGCGGGACTCTGTCGCCGCTGCGCCGGCGGTCGAGCGGATCTTGTTCAAGACGCCGAACTCGGAGCTCTGGGCGATTGAAGAGTTCGCGGACGAGTTCGTCAGTCTCGACGGAGCCGCCGCCGAGCTGCTCGTCGAGCGCGGGGTTCGGCTCGTTCGGGTCGACTACCTTTCGGTCGACTACCTTTCGGTCGGCGACGAGAACGCGCATCACACGCTGCTGGAGGCCGGCGTCGTGCCGGTCGAGGGCCTCGATCTGCGGCGATCGCGCCGGGCGGCTACGAGCTGGTCTGCCTGCCGCTCCGCGTCGTCGCCGCCGATGGAGCCGCGGCGCGCGCGCGATCCTGATCCGCCGCTGACCGTTCCGGCCACGTCCGGGGTCTGACCCCAAACGTGGCCGGAACGGACGGCGGTCACGTCACGGTTTCGGCGCGAATGGCACGAAGCCGCAGCTGTGTTGCCGCAACGACCACGTCCGGGGTCTGACCCCGGACATGGCCTAGAGCGTCACGATCGCGGGGCGGGCGACGCCAGTCGTTTCGAGCTCGCCGAGCTCCGGCGTGCGGGTGATCACCTCGACGCCCTCGGCAGTCACGAGCGCCGTGTCCTCCGATTTGGCGCCGCCGGCGATCGACGGGTTCCACGCGACCGCTCCCGCGGCTGCAATCACGGCTGGCTCGCCCGGCGTGCCGAAGACCTCGCGCCCCCGGTAGCCGGTTAGCCCGCCCTGGTGATGGCGGCGCCACTCGCCCTCGAACCCCTGCTCCGCGTACGCGCGCTCGCCTACGGCGAAGACTTCGCCCAGCGCGGCACCCGGCCGCGAAGCGCCGAGAAAGGCGGCATCGACCTCCGCGCAGGCTCCGACCAGGCGTGCGAGCTCTTCGAGCGGTGGGCCGAACGAGACCAGCCGCGTCAGCGAGACGTGCAGTCCTTCGCGCTCGGCCGTCATCGCGAGCAGGGCCTGGCGGCCGAGCTGCGCGCCGGTCGGCAGCGGGTGCCGGTGAAGTGGCTGCCGCTGCTCGCCCCCGACGAGCACGACCGGAGGGAAGAACCCGCGGAGGCGAGCCTGCCGCGCCAGCTCGGCCGCGGCCTCACGCTCACTCAGCTCGGGAGCCAGAGCTTCGAGCGTCGCGCGCATCGCGTCGGCGGCGTCTCGGCCGGCGGCGCGATACCGCTCCAGCTCCTCGCCGCCGAGCTCACGACGGAGCTCCTCCAGGACCGGCGGCGTCTGCTCGAGCCCGTGCCCCTCGAACCATGGATACGGCTCCGGCGCGTAGCCGAGCTCCTCCCAGCCCTCCTCAGCCTCGACTCGCGAGCGCTCGATGTCCTGGTAGAGGACTCGAGCGGAATCGGCGTCCAAGACGACGGTGTACGGCGACGACGGGGCCGCCGCGTCGACCGGCCGCCCACGCCCGCAGAGCAGCCAGCGCACGTCCGCTGGGCGGGAGGTGACGAGTCGCCCGCCCGCCGCCTCGAGCGCGAGCCGGCGCTTACGGGCGGCTTCCTCGCTCATGCTTCCGTCGCGGCTCCGCTCACCATCATCGACATTGATCGCTCGGGTTGGTCGAGAGCGATCGCGGCCTGGATCAGCCCAAGGTGCGAGAACGCTTGCGGGAAGTTTCCGATCAGCTCGCCGGAGTGGGGGTCGATTTCCTCCGCGAGCAGGCCGACGTCGTTGCTGAAGCCGAGCAGCCGCTCGAACAGCTCGCGCGCCCGCTCGCCCTCGTCCGCGCGCGCGAGACACTCGACGAGCCAGAAGGAGCAGATCGCGAACGTCGCCTCCTCGCCAGAGAGCCCGTCAACCCCGTCGGTCACGTAGCGATAGACGAAGCCATCGGCGGAGAGCTCGTCCGCGATCCGGTCGGCGGTTGCCCGCGCCCGCGGATCGTCGTGAGAAACGAAGCCGACGATTGGGATCATCAGGTTCGAGGCGTCGAGCGCCGCCGAGCCGATGTGTTGGACGAACGACTGCGACGCCTCGTGAACGCCGTCACGTTCGATCAGCTCGCGGATCTCGTCACGCGCCACCGCCCAGCGCGGGTCGGCCTCGCGCCCGTCCACCTCGGCCAGCCGCACCAGCCGGTCGAGAGCGACCCACGCCATCACCTTCGAATAGACGAAGTGCCGCGGCTCGCCGCGGATCTCCCAGATGCCTTGATCCGGCTCGCGCCACTTCTCCAGGACAACGCCCCCGACCCGGGAGAGGAAGTCCCAGAACACTTCGTCGATCTCGCCGCCTCGGCTGCGGTACAACCAGGCTGTGTCGAGCAGCTCGCCGAACGTGTCGAGCTGGAATTGCTGCGCCGCGCCATTTCCGATCCGCACCGGTCGCGAGCCGCGGTAGCCCTCGAGCCAGCCGAGCTCCACCTCGGGGAGCAGGCGCTCTCCGCCGACCCCGTACATGATCTGCAGCTCGCTGGCGCGGCCCGCGGTCGTGCGTTTCAGCCACGCCATGTACGCGTGGGCCTCGTCCGTGTAGCCGAGTGCGAACAGAGCGTTGAGCGTCAGAGCCGAGTCGCGCAGCCACGAGAAACGGTAGTCCCAGTTGCGCTCGCCGCCGATCTCCTCCGGCAGCGAAGTCGTCGCCGCCGCCACGATCGAGCCGGTCGGGGCGTTCGTCAGCGCCTTGAGCACGAGAGCGCTGCGCACGACCTCCTCGCGGTAGGGGCCCTCGTACGTACACCGGTCGGCCCAGGCGGCCCAGGTCGAGGTCGTCTCCTCCAGCTTCGAGTGAACTTCCTCTCCGCTCAGGCGCCGCGGCTCGAGCTCGTGTGGGAGCTGGTAGGTCAGGACGACGAATGCCTCCTCGCCAGCACGCAGCGTGCGGTTCCCCTGCGTCGCCGAGCGCTCTGCATCGCCGAAGGGCAGCTCGCTCTGGAGCACGAGCGCGTCGGCTCCGCCGTAGACGACGACGAGGTCGTCGGCCAGCGTCTCGAGCCGCGGCGTCGTCAGTCCGTAGTCGAAGCGCGGCACGAGTTTCACCTTCACAGCGATCTCGCCCTCGGCGCAGCGGGCGATCCGGATCAGCTGGTGGTCGGGATGCGCGGAGTGCGCGTCTTCGCCCGGCGACGGTACGCGGAAGGCAAAGAAATCGGTCAGCACGAGCGTGCCTGTAGGCGTGCGGAAGGTCGTCTCGAGCACGTTGGTTCCGGGCAGGTAGCGCCGGCGCGCCTCGTAGCCGTCGTCGAGGGGCGCGGGCGCGATCCGGAAGAAGCCGGCCTTAGCCCAGTCGAGGATCCGTCCGAACACCGGGCGCGCCTCGAAGCGGTGGAACGTGCACCAGTCGATCGAGCCGTCGGTGGAGACGAGCGCGCACGAGTGGCAGTCCGACAGCAGCGCATAGTCCCCGATCGGTGGATAGATCTCGACGCTCATCGGGACCCGTTCACCTCGACGAAGACCTTGATCGCGTCCTTGTCCTCCGTGAGCGCGCGGATCATCTCGCCGTAGTTCTCGAGCCCGCGGATGGGCGTCGTCAGCAGCTGGTCGAGCCAGCCCGGGAAGAGCGCCTGCGCCTTGATCAGATCGTCGACACCCGAGCGGAAGTCGGCTGGCGAGGCGTTGACGGTTCCGACCATCACCTTGTTGCCGAGCACGAAGCTCTGGTTGATCTTGTCGGAGTTGACCTCGGCTTTCCGTTCCCCGCCGGTGATCGAGGAGAGGACGAGCACGCCGTTCTTGCCCAGCACCTCGGCGGCCTCCCAGATCACCGGTGAGAAGCCCGTCGCGTCCATGATCAGATCGAACGGCCCGCGCTCCTTGCTGATCTCGACGATCGACTTGTCCTCGGTCGAGACGTAGACGCCGCCGAGCTGCTCGACGAGCTCGCTGTTCCGGTATGGGGGCTGCGGCAGCGAAGCGACGGTCAGCTCGAGCCCGCGCAAGCGCGCCGCCATCGCCATCAGCAGGCCGATCGTCCCGGAGCCGAGGATCAGGGCGCGGCGCGGTTCCCAGACCTTGAGCCGCCGCTGGATCTCGTAGGCGTGATTGATCCCCTTCTCGGCGACCGTGGTCGGCTCCAGCAGCACGCCGACCTCGCGCAGCGTCTCCGGTAGCGGGAAGACGAAGTTCGAGTCCTCGACGTAGTACTCGGTCAGATAGCCGTGCAGCAGGTTGATGCCGCGCTCGTAGTAGACGTCGTCGGTGGTGAAGTCCTGAAGGCCGATCTTTCCGTAGATCGAGGAGCCCGGCCGGCGCACGCTCGCGACGACGTAGCCGCCTGGACGGATGATGTCGGGCACGTTCGGGCCGACCTCCTCGACCACGCCGAAGTTCTCGTGACCGATGATCAGGAAGTCGTCGCCCTCGGGCGCCGCGCCGTACTCGGCAGCGTTGATCTCCTTGTCGGTGCCATCGACACCGACACGCAAGACCCGGACGAGAACGCCGCGGCCGTCCGGAACCTGGTCGACGGACGGCTTCGGGACGTCCTCGAGGTGGATCGAGCCCGCCTTGCCTGGATGAACCGCGATTGCCTTCATGCCGCCATCGTCTCGCACTTGGCGCCCGCGTTACAGTCGCCGAATGGACGACGCCGCCGTGATCGCAGCACTCCGGGCGCGTGACGAGCGGGTCTTCGAAGAGCTGATGCGCATGTACAACGCCTCCCTCCTGCGAGTCGCTCAGATCTACGTCGCCAGCCGGGCGGTTGCCGAGGAGGTCGTGCAGGAGACGTGGATCGGCGTCCTCAACGGGATCGACCGCTTCGAGGGCCGCTCCTCGCTGAAGACCTGGATCTTCCGGATTCTCACGAACATCGCGAAGACGCGTGGACAGCGGGAGGGCCGGACGGTGCCGTTCTCTGCGCTCGAGCGACCCGACGCCGTGCCCGAGGCCGCGGTCGATCCCGACCGCTTCCTGCCGCCAGATCACGAGCGCTGGCCGGGTCACTGGGCGACGAAGCCAGAGCCCTGGCCGGAGGAGCGGCTGCTCGCCACCGAGACGCGGGAGGTCCTCGAGCGTGCGATCGAAGAGCTACCACCGGTACAGCGGGCCGTGATCAGCCTCAGGGACGTGGAGGGCTGGAGCTCGGAGGAGACGCGTAACGCTCTAGGCGTCAGCGAGACAAATCAACGGGTACTTCTCCACCGAGCGCGCTCGAAGGTTCGGCAGGCGCTGGAGGGCTACCTCATGGAGGCCCGGTGAGTGCAAGCATCGAACAGCTGAGTTGCCAGGAGCTCGTCGAGCTGGTGACCGACTATCTCGAAGGCGCGCTGCCCGAGGCCGAGCAGAACAGCTTCCTGCACCACATCGAAGGGTGCACCGGCTGCCGGGAGTACGTCCGTCAGATGCGGGAGACGATTGCGCTGACGGGGCGGTTGACGCCGGCCGACCTGAGTCCCGAGGCCGAAGCGGCGCTGCTCGCGGCTTTCCGGGACTGGAAGTCCCGCTAGCGGCGGCATGCTGAGCTCGCGCTACGATTCCGCGGCCGTGTGGCTCTACTTCATCCCCCTCTACATCGTCGGTGCGATCGTTCTCACGCTCGCGCTCTTCACGCTGGTGGCGAGGGTCCAGGGCGGCAAGTACGCCCGGCCCGTCATGCAGGGGATCGCGAAGATTCCGGGTGTCCGGGGCTTGATGATGAAGGCCTCGCGCGCGGCGTTGGCGAAGCAGAACCCCGAAGCGGCGAGCGCGCTCGAGAAGCTCGAGCGGGCCGGGGTCGCGAACGATCCGCAGCGGGCGCAGGCCGCGCTCTCGAGGCTGAGCGCCTCGGAGCGGCGCGCCTATCTCGAGGCCGCCGGGCAGGAAGGCGCGCTTCCCGAGCCGCAGAACCGGCAGCAACGGCGTGCCATGGAAAAGCTGCAGAAGCAGCGCCGCGGACGCTAAGACGCTGCGCTAGGCGTACGGGCGCACCGCGCCGACATAGCGTTGTGCGTATTGGTTGAGGCTCGAGATCCGCACGACATCGCCCGTATGCGGCGCGTGAATGAAGAGGCCACCCCCGATGTACATGCCTTCATGGCCGGGGATTCCGAATGCGCCGGCGTCGAAGAAGACGAGATCGCCGGGCTGGAGAGCCTCCGGGGGCACAGGGGTGCCCTCGTGGAGCTGGGCTCCGGTGTAGTGGGTCAGGGGAACCCCGAGTTGGCCGTAGACGAACATCGTCAGGCCGGAGCAGTCGAAGCCCGTGACGGGGCTCTCGCCGCCCCAGCGATACGGAACGCCTAGGTACTGGGCGGCGATCGCTACCGCGCGGCCACCGATTCCGTTGGCGGCCGGCAGGACACCGGCGAGCAGCGGCTCGGTGACGACGGGGAGGCCCGCGATCAAGGGTGCGGCGCCGAAGCCGAGCGACGCCCACGGTCCAGCCGCCGTGACGACGCGGTTCGCAAGCTGGTTCGTCTTTTCGCTGCCCCGTTCCCGCAAGCCGACGAGCACCTGAGCGCCGCTCGCGACGCCCGGGTAGCCGGGCGCGACGCTCAGTCGCAGGCCCACATAGCCCGTCTTCTGGCCGATCACGGCCTTCTGGCTGACGACCAGGTAGCTGCTGGTGTCGAGCTGGAAGAGCGCGTTCGAGCTCGCATCCCGCAGCAGACCCTGGACCACGAGGCCCGAGATCGCCGCACGGCGGCCGTGCCTGATCGTGACGCGGTCCGCATGGACGCGCCCGCCGAGCATCGAGACGTCGTCGAGCTCGACGCGCGTCTCCGTCGCGACGACGCGGCCGATCGAGAGCACCGAGCCGTCCCGCGGATACGTGAAGGATCCGTCACCGGCGGCCGCGAGCAGCTTTCCGCTCGCCGTGCGCACCTGCGCCGTGCCGAGAATGTCGGCGGCCGCAGCGGGTGCTCCAACGAGCGAGATCGCGACCATAAAAGCGAGGACGCGCATCCACCGGCACGATAGAGAGATGCGCGCCATGGTGCTAGACCGGCCCTCGGCTTCGCTGCGGGAGGCGGACCTGCCGGAACCGGAGCCTGGCCCGGGCCAGCTGCTCGTCCAGGTCGATGCCTGCGCCGTCTGTCGGACCGACCTCCACGTCGCCGACGGCGAGCTTCCGAACCCAAAACTGCCCCTGGTGCTCGGCCACCAGGTCGTCGGCACGGTCGTGGGCGAGGACCGCCGCGTCGGGATTCCGTGGCTCGGCTGGACCGACGGGGAGTGCCGGTTCTGCCGCTCCGGTCGCGAGAACCTCTGCGACCGCGCGCGCTTCACGGGTTACGACTCGGACGGAGGCTACGCCGAGTACACCGTCGTCGATGAACGCTTTTGCTTTCCACTCCCCGAGGGCTATTCCGGTCTCGAGGCAGCTCCCCTCCTGTGTGCGGGCCTGATCGGCTATCGCTCGCTCCGGCTTTCAGGGGAGGGCGAGCGGCTGGGACTCTACGGATTCGGCGCCTCCGCGCACATCGTGGCGCAAGTCGCTCGGCACGAAGGGCGCCGTGTCTTCGCATTCACGCGGCCAGGCGACGAAAAGGGACAGGCGTTCGCGCGAGACCTGGGCGCCGTCTGGGCCGGTTCGTCGGACGAGAAGCCGCCGGAGGAGCTTGACGCCGCGATCATTTTCGCTCCTGTCGGCGCACTCGTCCCTCTCGCACTGGGCGCGCTCGCCAAGGGTGGCAGCGTCGTCTGCGCCGGTATCCATATGACCGACATCCCGGCTTTCCCGTACGAGCTGGTGTGGGGCGAGCGGGTGCTGCGCTCGGTCGCGAACCTGACGCGCCGCGACGGCGAGGAGTTTCTTGCGCTGGCGCCGCAGGTGCCCGTGCGGACGGTAGTCGAGGCGTTTCCGCTCGAACAGGCGAACGAGGCTCTCGACCGTGTCCGCCGGGGTCAGATTCGCGGCTCTGCGGTGCTCGAAGTGGCGCGGCGATGACGACCCGGATCGTCTCGCGTTCGGAGACACCGGAACTCCCCTCCGCCTGGACGCGCGCCTGCGCGAGTGCGATTACGGCGCCCTGAAGGGCGGCCCGGCCTCAGAGGTCGAGCGAGAGCGCATGCGGCGGATCAGCGAGCCGTTTCCGGGCCGTGAGAGCTATCGACAGACGGTTGAACGGATGCGATCCTTTCTCGGGGACGTCGCGGTCGGGCACCGGTCGGGCCGGGTCATCGTGATCGGGCACTCGGCCACGCGCTGGGCACTCGAACACTTGTTGAAGGGTGTGCCGCTCGAGGAGCTCGTGCCGGCTCCCTGAAGGATGGACCTACGAGCTGACGGCGGATACCGAGTCGACCGCTTCGCGCAGCGAGGAAACGTAGTCGCGGAGGGCCGCCGGCCCGTCTGTTGCGATTTCGACGGCGCGTGACCCCACGACGACGCCGTCGGCGACTTCCGCTGCCGCGGCTGCCTGCTCAGGCGTCGAAATGCCGAAACCAGCGTAAAGCGGCAGCTCGGTGAGTCGGCGGGTGCGCTCGATGAGTCCGCCGAGAGCAGATGAGATGCCCTCGCGCGCCCCCGTCGTCCCCGTAACCGTGACCAGGTAGAGCCACCCGTCCGTCCGCTGCGCTGCGAGTGCGATCCGGTCGTCGGTCGAGGTGGGAGCGACCAGCTGCACGCGGCGGAGTCCCGGCTCGGCGTCGACGGGCAGATCGGCCACGATCAGGCTGGTCGCGCCGGCGTCCGCCGCGTCGGCAGCGAACCGCTCGTAGCCGTACGCCTCGAGCAGCGAGGCGTAGGTCATCGGAATCAGAGGCGCCTCTAGATTTCGACGGGTCGCCGCGAGGCATTCGAGGCATGGGGCGGTCCGCATCCCTTCCGCCAGCGCCCGCTCCCCGGCACGACGGATCACCGGGCCGTCGGCGAGCGGGTCCGAGAACGGAAAGCCGAGCTCGATGATGTCGGCGCCGCCTTCGACGGCGGCTTCGGCGAGCTCGGGCGTCCCCGGCCCGCACATCAGGTAGATCGCGATCTTCTTCAAGCCAGTGGAAGAACCGGCACACAATCGGCACGCTCGCGCGCAAGACACGTTGCAGGCTCTTCGATAGCGTCATCCGCCGAGGGCGGAGGGAGCGGCCCCACCCAAAGAAGGGTGGGGGTGCGGAGTTTGCGGCGAATACGCCTCACCGGGACAGGACCTCCGCGAGATCCTTGTCGCCCCGGCCGGAGAGGCAGACGAGGATTAGCTCCTCGTCGAACTCCAGTGCCTTCGCCAGCGCGTGGGAAGCCTCGAGCGCGGGAATGATCCCTTCCGTTTCGGCCAGCCGGCGGAACGCGGCGAGCGCCTCTTCGTCGCCGGCGCCGACGTACTCGGCGCGCCCCGTGTCGCGGAGGAACGCGTGCTCGGGACCGACACCGGGATAGTCCAGGCCGGCCGAGATCGAGTGGGCGTCGAGCACCTGCCCGTCCTCGTCGGCGAGCAGCGAGGAGCGCGAGCCGTGGAGGACCCCCGCGCGGCCCGTGCCGAGGCTCGCCGCGCCGGCGGCCTCGACGCCCACGAGCCGGACCGAAGAGTCGTCCAGGAATCCCGCAAAGAGGCCGATCGCATTCGAGCCGCCGCCGACGCACGCGACCGCGACCTCGGGTAGGCGGCCTTCGGACGCGAGGATCTGCTCCCGTGCCTCCCGGCCGATCACAGCTTGCAGCTCGCCGACGATCTTGGGGTAGGGAGCCGGACCGACGCACGAACCGATCAGGTAATGCGTCGTCTCGACATTGGTGATCCAATCGCGGATCGCCTCGCTCGTTGCCTCCTTCAGCGTCTTCGTCCCGAACTCAACCGGACGCACCTCGGCGCCGAGCAGGCCCATCCGCTCGACGTTCGGCGCCTGGCGGCGCATGTCTTCGGACCCCATGTAGACGACGCAGTCGAACCCGAAGCGCGCGCAAACGGTCGCGCTCGCGACACCGTGCTGACCGGCGCCCGTCTCGGCGACGATGCGGCGCTTGCCCAGTCGGCGTGCCAGCACCGCCTGGCCGAGCGCGTTGTTGAGCTTGTGCGCGCCGGTGTGGAGCAGATCCTCGCGCTTCAGGTAGACGCGCTTGCCGGGGGCGAAGCGCTCGGCAAGCGTCAGCGGCGTGGGCCGGCCGCCGTAGTCTCGCCCCAGCGCTTCCAGCTCGTCTCTGAATGCAGGATCGGCCAATGCCTCGCGCCATCCGAGCTCGAGCTCGTCGAGTGCCGGGATCAGCGTCTCGGGGACGTAGCGGCCCCCGTATTCACCGAAGGTGCGGCCGGGCGCGCTCATCGAACAGCCGCGACGAAGGCGCGAACTCGGTCGTGATCCTTGATCCCGGGCTCCCTCTCGAGGCTCGAGCTGGCGTCCACCGCCCACGGCTGCACCGCCTCGATCGCCTCGCCGACGTTTTCAGGCGTGAGCCCTCCGGCGAGCACGATCCGGCCTATGGCGGAGCGGGCGCGCTCGAGGTGCTCCGGGTCTTCCTGCTGCCATGCGCGGTCGACGACCCGCGCAACCTGCTCGTCGCCGCGCAGCAAGACGCCGTCACGGGCACGATGGCCATCCTCGCGCGCGTAGAGCTGGGCGAGATCGCTGGGTGCATTGCCGCGCTCGCCGACGTAGACGGCCACCGAGAGCATCGTCTCCGGAACGGGGAGAACCGCAGGAGCTCGCCGCGGGGTCTCCCTGGCGAGGATGAAGCCGCCGAGGTCGGCGCCCGCCTCGGCGGCGACGGCCACGTCCTGTTCGCGCGTCAGGCCGCAGATCTTGACGAGTGGCCGCGCCAGTAGCTCGCGCAGCTTCGCGAGGGGATCCGGCGCGCACATCAATGCCGAGCCGATGAGGATCGCGTCGGCGCCGGCGAGCTCCGCGGCGGCACCATGCGCGCGGGCCGCAATGCCGCTTTCCGCGACGACGACGCGGTCGCGCGGTGCGGAGGCGACCAGCTCGAGGGCAGCGCCGCGATCAACCCTGAGGGTGTCCAGGTCGCGGGCGTTGACGCCGATCACTTCGGCGCCGAGCCCGACCGCGCGCGCCAGCTCGTCCACGTCGTGTGCCTCGACGAGCGCATCCAGGCCGAGCTCGTTCGCACGCGAGAGCATCGCCGCCGCGCGCCGGTCGTCCAGATCGCGCAGGAGCAGAAGCACGGCATCGGCTCCCGCCTGCTTCAGCTCGTCCAGCTGTCTTTCTTGCTGGAAGAAGCCCTTCGCCAGGAGCGGCGCGGAGCTGGCCGGGCGGGCCGCGCGCAGATCGCCGACGGAACCGCCGAAGCGCTCGTCGACGAGGATCGACACAGCTGCGGAGCCGGCCTCTGCGAATCCGGCCGCGAGCTCCGCGGGATCGGCGTCAGGGCGGAGATCTCCCGCCGACGGTGAACGGCGCTTCACCTCGGCGATCGCCCCGAGGCCGGGCGCAGCAAGCGCGTCACGGAAACGACCCACGCTACGCGCCCTCGTGTGATTCGTTCGAGAAGCTCACCAGCTGCTCCAGCCGCGCTGCCGCCTCGCCCGAGTCGACCGCCTCCCGAGCGAGCTCGAGCCCGCCGGCGAGGTCATCCGCGTGGCCTCCCGCGGCGATCGCGCCGGCTGCGTTGAGGAGGACAGCGCTGCGGCGCCCGCCGTTCTCGCCGGCGAAGACGGCTCGGATCGCGGCGGCGTTTTCCGCCGGCGAGCCTCCGCGCAGATCGCCCGGGTCGCAACGCGGAAGTCCGAATTCGAGCGGGTCGATGTTCCGGGCGCGCACGCCGCCGTTCGCGACTTCGCAGACGAAATTCGGCCCCGCCGGCGAGAGCTCGTCGATCCCGCCCGCGCCGTGGACGACGAAAGCGCGGGTCGCTCCCAGCTGGGCGAGCACCTCGGCGATCGTGCGCACGAGCTCCGGCGCGTAGACGCCGACGACCTGAGCGCGGGCGCCCGCCGGGTTGGTGAGCGGGCCGAGCACGTTGAAGACCGTGCGCGCCGCGAGCTCGCTCCGAACGGGCGCGGCGTGGCGCATCGCCGGATGATGAGTCGGCGCGAAGAGGAAGCCGAACCCGAGCTCGTCGATCGAGCGCGCCACTCGCTCGGTGGACAGCTCGAGATTGAAGCCCAGAGCCTCGAGGACGTCGGCCGAGCCGCAGGCCGAGGAAACGGCACGGTTGCCGTGCTTCGCCACACCCGCTCCGGCCGCCGCCGCGACGAGCGCCGCCGCGGTCGAGATGTTGATCGTTCTGGCGCCGTCGCCGCCGGTTCCTGCGGTGTCGACCAGATCGTCGCGCTGCGGCCGCACCGGCAGCGCGTGCTCGCGCATCGCCTCGGCGCAGCCGGCGATCTCGTCCGCGGTCTCGCCCTTGGCGCGGAGCGCGATCAGAAAGCCGGCGATCTGGGCCGGCGTCGCCTCGCCGCTCATGATCGAACCCATCACCCCACGCGCCTCCATGCGCGAGAGATCGTGGCCGTCGAGCAACCGCGCGAGCGCTCGCTGGATCACGCGTGCGCCTCCAAGAAGTTCCGAGCAAGGGCGGGTCCGACCGGTGTCAGCACCGATTCGGGATGGAACTGAACGCCGTCGACGGGCAGCGAGCGATGGCGTACCGCCATCACCTCTCCCTCGAGGCAGGTCGCGGAGATCTCGAGCTCGTCCGGCACCGAGATTGCCGCGAGCGAGTGGTAGCGGCCGGCCTCGAACTCCTCGGGCAGCCCCGCGAAGATGCCACGGCCGTCGTGGCGGACGGGGCTCGCCTTGCCGTGGACGAGCCGTTGTGCGGGACCGACCTCGCCGCCGAAGGCCTCGACCAGCGCCTGGTGTCCGAGGCAGACGCCGAGCGTCGGCATGTGCGGAGCGAGCCGCCTGACGATCTCGAGCGTCGCGCCCGCCTCGCCCGGCCGGCCCGGCCCCGGCGAGATGAGGAGATGGCTCGGGATCAGATCCGCGGCCATGTCCGCGTCGATCGCATCGTTCCTCACCACCTTCACCTCGCAGCCGAGCGCCCCGAACAGATGGGCCAGGTTGTACGTGAACGAGTCGTAATTGTCGATCAGCAGGATCATGGCCGCGCCTCCGCGAGCTCAATCGCCTCCGGCCCTGGCCGGCCGTGGCTCCCGCCGGGCAGAGCCCGGTTCCGCCACGGCCTGCCGCCCCAGGAACGGGAGGACGCTCGAGTTTCCATCAGCGACGAGCTTCTGCCAACTCGATCGCCAATTCCAACGCGGCCAGCTTCCGCAGGCACTCTTCGTGCTCGGCCGGCGGATCGGAGTCGGCGACGATGCCGGCGCCGGCCTGGAGGAGCGCGAGGCCGTCGTGCAGAACGATCGTGCGAATCGCAATGCAGGTATCGAGGGTGCTAGAAGCGGACGCACGGGCAGAGCCCGCACGTTCTCCAGACGGCATCGCAAGCGACGCCTGAGGCGGCAGCGAGTAGCCGACGGCGCCCGCGTACGGCCCGCGGCGGTGGCCTTCGAGCTCCGAGATGATCTGCATCGCGCGCACCTTCGGTGCGCCTGAGACGGTGCCCGCGGGGAAGCATGCGCGGAGCAGCTCGAAGGGGGAGACCTCGCCCTGCAGCTCCCCGGCGACCTCGGACACGAGATGCGTCACGTGGGAGAAGCGCTCGGGCTCGAGGAAGCGCTCGACGTGGACGGTCCCGGGAACGCAGACGCGCGAAAGATCGTTGCGGCCGAGGTCAACGAGCATCACGTGCTCGGCCCGGTCCTTCTCTGAGGAGAGCAAGCGCTCGGCGTCCCCGGCGCCGGGCGCGGTCGTGCCGGCGATCGGGTTGAGGCTCGCGCGGCGACCCTCCAGCTTGACGAGCGTCTCCGGCGAGGAGCCGACGAGCGCGAGGCCGTCGAGCTCGAGCAGGAAGAGATACGGCGAAGGGTTGACCCGCCGCAGCGATCGATAGAGCTCGAGCGCGGTCGCCGAGGTCGGGCGCTCGGCGCGTTGCGAGAGGACAATCTGGAAGGCATCGCCGGCCCGGATGTGCTCCTTCGCCTTGACCACGCTCCGCTCGTAGTCGTGGCGCGACGGCAGCCGCCGTGTCGAACCCGCGCGCCCTCGGGCGCCTCCGTTCGGGTCCGGCTGCGGGCCGCCGAGGAGCTCGGTGACCTCTTCGGGATCGCCATAGAGGACCTCCGCCATCCCGAGCCCGTGGTCGAAGCGGACGAGCGTGTCGCCGACGACGAACCGGCTCTCAGGCAGGTCGCGGCCATCTCCGGGCAGGGAAACTGTCGGCTCCAGCCGCGTCGCGTGGTCGTAGCCGAGGTAGCCGACGACAGGCCGGCCCAGGGTCTCGGCTTCCTCGAAGCCGATGAGCCGCGCGCCGGCGCCGATGAACGAGTGCCGCCCGAGCCGGCCGTGCTCGACCGACTCCAAGAGGAACGAGGCAAGGCCGGGTTGACGCAGCCTCAGGTAGGCCCCGAGCGGGGTAAGGAGATCGGTGGAGACGACGGTGGTTGCGTTCATGTCCTTGCAAACAAAAAGACCCTCCGGCTGGAAGGTCTTGCGAGCGGAACGGGCTGTATGCCTACGTCAGGTCAGGCGACGCTCCCGCCACGCTCGTTGCGCCAGGTCCAGGCCCAGGTCTGCGTGGCAGGAGTCATCTCGCTGAGAGTACGCGCGCGGCGCTACGCCCGTCAAACTGCTGATTAGCGATCGTCGTGATTCGGTAAGAAAGTCGGCATGGACTCGAACCTCCTCGCACGCGCCGACGCGGCCTTGGGCGACCGGATCGAGGCGCTCGTGCGGGCGCATCACCGCCGCAGGCTCGCCAGGACGGGTTGGGGGAGGGCCTTCGAGCCGTCGCCGAGCCTGTGGGCCGAAGGCGACCCGCCGCCGCGTCAGTGCAACGACCTCGAGATCCTGATCGACGGCGCCGCTTTTCTGCCGCGCCTCGCCGAGGAGCTGGCGAACGCGGAGTCGCACGTCCACATAACCGGCTGGTACGTCTCCACCGAGCTCGCTCTGGTGCGCGAACGGACCCGCCGCGTCTTGCTCGACCTGCTCGCGGACCTTGCGCGAAAGGTAGACGTGCGCCTGCTGCTCTGGGCGGGAGCGCCGCTGCCGCTCTTCCAGCCCTCGCGCGCGGATGTTCGCGAGGTGGCGAAGCGGCTGCGCGGCGCCGGCGTCGAAGTCGCGCTCGACGCCAAGGAGCGGCCGCTCCACTGTCACCACGAGAAGCTCGTCGTCGTCGACGACCGCGTCGCCAGCGTGGGCGGCATCGATCTGACGGCCTTCAACGGCGACCGCTACGACTCGAGCGAGCACCCCTTGCGGCCGTCACTCGGCTGGCACGACGCGTCGGCGCTTGTCCGCGGCCCCGTCGTCGCGGACGTCGCCGAGCACTTCCGTTTCCGCTGGCACGAGGTCGTGGGCGGGGAGCTGCCGGCGGCCTCAATGCCCGCGGAGGCCGGGGAGCACCAGCTGCAGCTCGTGCAGACGATTCCGGAGAAGGTCTACCCGGCGCGGCCGCACGGGGAGTTCCGGATCCTCGAGACCTACGTCCGTGCGCTCCGCTCAGCCAAGCGCCTCGTCTACCTCGAGAGCCAGTTCCTCTGGTCGCCGGAGCTGGTCGAGATCCTCGCCGAGAAGCTGAGAGACCCGCCCCGGGACGATTTTCGCATCGTCGCCGTCCTGCCGTCGCGTCCCGACAACGGCAACGACGACAGCCGCGGCCAGGTCGGCGTGCTCGCCGATGCGGACGCCGGCGCCGGGCGGTTCCTGGCCTGCGCGCTCTACGCGCGCAACGGTGCTGACAGGGAGCCGATCTACGTCCACGCGAAGATCGGGATCGTCGACGACCGCTGGCTGACGATCGGCTCGGCGAATCTGAACGAGCACTCGCTCTTCAACGACACCGAGGTCAATCTCGTCAGCTGCGAGCCGGAGCTCGCACGCGCGACACGGGAGCGGCTGTGGGCCGAGCACCTCGAGCTCCCGGTCGAAGAGGTGCGTGGACGAGAGCCTGCAGAGCTCGTCGACGAGCGGTGGTACGCGATCGCCGAGGAGCAGCTCGATCGCCGAAATCGGGGCGAGCCGCTTACCCACCGGCTCGTCAGGCTTCCGGGCGCCTCACGCCGCTCGCGGCGGTTGTTCGGGCCCCTCCAGGGACTCGTGGTCGACGGCTAGAGGTCGGCCCGGCAGCGCGGACGCCGCCGGGCCGAGACAGCAGTTACTGGGCTTGGATCCTGCCGAACAGCCCGTGCGACTCGTCGTCCGGGCCGGCCGTGAAGTAGAGCGCGTTCGTCGCGCCCGAACCGGCTCCGTTGCCGAAGCCGAGGCCCCAGAGACCATCGATCGTCACAGGTTTGCGGTCGGCCGTGCGCAACTGCCCGCGGTGCGCGAACGTGCCGTCAGGCTGCGGCGCGTACGCGTTGATCGTCCCGTCGCCGAAGTTGCCGACGAGCAGGTCGCCGCTGAAGCGGCCGAAGTTCGACGGCGCCATCGCAAGTCCCCAGGGAGCGTTCAGTTGCCCGCGCGTGGCGACGCGGGTGATGAAGGTCCCGTCAGTCTCGAACTCGTCGACGAAGCCGAGGCTTTGTCCAGCCACCTCGTCATTGCCTCCGCTCTGCTTCGCGTAGGTGACGAACAGATGGCCGCCGATGTTCTGGATCCCGAAGGGGCCGTAGCCGGCGGGCAGTCCCGGGTCGACGAAGGGCATGTCGACGGCGTGGAAGGTTTTGTCGAAGACGTCGATGTGCCCGTTGACGAAGTCGGTTGCATAGAGGAAGTTGCTCGATCCGACCGAGCCGATCGCGAGGCCCTTGTAGACGGATCCAGCGGTGGAGTTGTCGACCGCGACCTCCGTCTCGGTCGACAGTGTCGGCGGCGGAACGCCTGGATTCCAGCCGCGGATCGTCCCATCCTCGGTGGCGAAGATGAAGACGGCCCGGCCGCTCGCGCCACCGCTCGAGACAACGAAGTCGCTCGTCGTGTTGGCAACTGCGCCGGTCGGCGAGTTCGGGACGCTGACGACGAGCGGCGTCGTCCCAAACTGCGCCACGCCGTCGCCGTTGTAGAGGGTTGACGTGCCGGTGGCGTTGTTTGCGACCCACCACGGCGACGACGCGGTCGCGGTCAGCCCCCAGGCGTTGACGAGATTTGCGTCGGTGTGAGCCGCGGGAATCGTCCCGTCGGAGACGAGATTTGTGACCGTGTACGTCTCGTGGCCGACCGCTGTGCCGCCCGGCGAAGATCCGGCCGTCAAGAGCAAGCCGAGAGCGGCAAGCGTGCAGAGTGTGACCGCCCTGGTGAAGCGGCGGCCGAGAGAGGGTCCATGCATATCTATCTCCCTTCCGATCGTCGAATCGGTCCCCACGGTCGATACGGAAGCAAGCCGAGACCGGTTTTGCCGAGGCGTCTGGCGGCCTGGGTCCGGTTGTTACGCTGGCCCAGATGGCACGCTCAGTGATCGTTTCCGCTGTTCGGACACCCTTCGGGAGGCTCGGCGGCGGGCTCAAGGACTACGAGGCGACAGAGCTCGGCGCGCGCGCGATCAAGACCGCGCTAGAGCGGATCGGGCTCGAGCCGAACGAGGTCGAGTACGTGATCATGGGCCAGGTGCTCCAGGGCGGAGCCGGCCAGGCGCCCGCACGCCAGGCCGCGATCGGTGCCGGCCTGCCGATCGAGGTGCCCGCCGACACGATCAACAAGGTCTGCGCCTCGTCGATCAGGGCGATCGAGATTGCCGACTCGATGGTCAGGGCCGGCGACGTCGAGTTCGTCGTCACCGGCGGAATGGAGTCGATGTCCAACGCGCCGTACGTGCTCAAGAAGGCGCGCTTCGGGTACAGGCTCGGCGACGGGACGTTGATCGACCTGATGACGCACGACGGGCTGACGTCCAGCTTCGACGGGCGCCACATGGTCGAACAGGCCTCGTTCGTCTCCCGAGAGCTCGGGATCTCCCGCGAGGAGCAGGACAGCTGGGCGCTCCGCTCCCACCAGCGGGCGGTCAAGGCGCAGGATGAAGGCTTCTTCGACGGCGAGATCGTTCCGGTCGGCGACGTCGCAGCCGACGAGGGGCCGCGCCGGGACACCTCGATCGAAGCGCTGGCAAAGCTGAAGCCGGTCTTCGACCCTGAAGGAACGACCACGGCCGGCAACGCGCCCGGGGTCAACGACGGCGCCAGCTGTGTCGTCGTCTGCTCCGAGGAGTTCGCCAAGAGACGCGGCCTCGACCCGCTGGCGACGATCCTCGCGCAGGGTTACGTCGCCGATGAGTTCGCGTACCTCGCGCGCACGCCTGCGAAAGCAGGCAAGCAGGCGCTCGCGAAGGCCGGCAAGTCGATCGACGACGTCGAGCGGATCGAGGTGAACGAGGCGTTCTCGTCGGTCGCGCTCAACTCGGTGAAGTTGCTCGGCGCCGATCCCGACCGGGCGAACGTGAACGGCGGCGCTGTCGCGCTCGGCCATCCGATCGGCGCCTCGGGGGGCCGGATCGTGACGACGATGATCAACGAGCTAAGCCGGAACGGCGGCGGCCTCGGCCTGGCTGCGATCTGCTCCGGCGGTGGTCAGGGTGATGCGCTTCTGATTGAGGTCTGAGCGCCGCGGTCGGTTAGTTTCGCCCTTCCAGCTCGTGCTTCAGCCGGTCGAAGTCTTTGCGGATCTCGTGCGCGGCCGCGTGCTCGACCATCGGCCGCAGCAGCCGCCCAACCCCGCCCGGATCTGCCTCCGCCTCGATGTGGAGGTGCGTTCCGGCAGCCGTCCGCTCGAGCCGATGCCGGACTGTGAAGCGCACCGGGCCCGAGATGCCATGCAGCGTGAACAGCCGCTCCGGCTCGAATTCCGTCACCTCGACCTCGGAGCGTGCGCGGCGGCCGAGGAAGCGGCGCTCGTCCTCTAGGTGTGTGCCCACCCGCATCGGCCCGTCAGAGATCTGATGGGAGGAGGACGCGCTCGCCTGCCACTCGGGCACGTTCTCCGGCTCGATCAGGTACTCCCAGACCTCGTGCACGGGCCTGGCGATCTCGACGGAGAGCTCGAAGCGGACCACCGCGGCGCTGGACGTTAGCCTCTCGGACGTGCGCTTCGGGCACGTTCTTGTCGTCGGCGCGGGTCAGATGGGCGGCGGCATCGCGCAGGTGGTCGCCGCTTCGGGCCGGCGCGTCTCGCTGCACGACGCTGCGCCCGGAGCGGTCGACCGCGGGCTGGAGGCGATGCGGAAGAGCCTGGCCAGGCTGGAAGAGAAAGGCGGCGGGCCGCCCGACGAGGTGCTTGCGCGCGTCCAGAGCGTCGATGAGCTCGTCCCTGCCGACCTGATGATCGAGGCTGTGATCGAGGACGCCGAGGTCAAGGAGGACGCCTTCCGCAGCGCCGACCTGACGCTCCCCGACGAGGCGATCCTGGCCTCGAACACCTCCTCGATTCCGATCACCTCCCTGGCAGCGGCGACGCAGCGCCCCGATCGAGTGATCGGGATGCATTTCTTCAATCCGGTGCCCCTGCTCGACCTCGTCGAGGTCGTGCGGGGCCGCGAGACTTCGGACGAGACGGCCGAGGCGATCATCGAGTTCGCGCGCGAGCTGGGGAAGACGCCCGCCGTCGCGAATGACTTCCCGGGCTTCGTCTCCAA
>VAWI01000058.1 GCA_005884005.1 Actinomycetota bacterium | reverse complement strand
AATCTCACATGATCGCGCGCTCGGCGTCTGCGGATGCGCTCGTGCTCGTCCCCCGGGGTGAGGGCGAGCTCGCCGACGGTTCCCTCGTCGATTACCTCCGGCTGGACTGATCAGGCGCCGGCCGCTCGCTGGCGCTCGTCGAACTTTCGCTTCCGAGCGCGCTGGGCGAGGACAGCACGGCGGAGCCCCGCTCGAATCGGGCCGAGGCCGCGCTCGGTTGAGCTCGGGTACGGCGCGTATCGGCCGGCGGCGAGCGCAGCGAGCTGCGCAGCGGTCGCGAGCCAGGCCAACCCGATCACGAAGGTTGGGATCGAGACGAAGTGGATAGCCGAGAGTTCGGCGAGGTACCAGGGCGCGTCGAGCCCGAGCCCATAGCGAGTTGCGAACGAGATCACCAACACGGCCGGGCCGAGGAAGCCCGCGGCGAGCACCGCTGCACGCAGCCAAGGCGGGCGGGATTGCACCTGAGGCAGCCAAAGCCACGCATGGAGGGACGGCAGGACGAGGATCAGCTCGTAGGGATTGGTGGCGACGACCAGTAGCCCGACCACGCCGAGTGCCAGGAGCGCGGCAGTGTGGCCCGTGAGCTCGTCCTCGATCCCGACGGGCCGTCGCGGGACGAGGCGGGGGCGGGCGAGCGCCCAGCCGATCGCGGCAAGGGCGGCGAGCCCGATCAGTCCGCCCAACGGCCAGTGCCGAGCGGCGGCACTGTGCGGCGCGATCGGGAGTGCCGCTCCGCCGGGCCAGACGCCGGCCAAGGCGAAGAGCTGGAAGACCGCGCCGACCCAGATCCAAAAGACGAAGCGGCTGCGATAGCTGCGTAGCGCAGGCGCAATCGGCAACCGGCGCCGGCGGCACCGTGCGAAGAGATCGATCGTCGAGATCACGAACGGGAGTAGTGCGGCAATCAGGACGAGCTGGATCGCCCAGCCTCGAATCACGCGCGCGCCGAGGTAGACATAGCTCGACGTCCCCTGCACGAGCTCGGCTCCCTGATCGAGTGCCCGCAGAAGCTCCTGCGTGCTGCGGCCGACCTGCGCAAGGCGGCCGCCGTTCAACCGCGTCGGCGTGTCCGAGAATGCCGTCGGCCGCCGATCGTTCGCCGTTGTAACTGTTATCGCACCGACACCGTGAGCGAGGAGCGGGCCTTGCTCGTAGAGGGTGAACGGGAACGCAAGGTCGAGCAGCTGCGAAAAGCCGCCCGGACGCCGAGGCGGCGCGCCGCTCTGCTCCTGGATGCGCGCCGCGGTCGTCTCGACAAGGCCCGCCGATGCATCCCGTGCGCTATCCCCCGCGAGCACCAGTCGCGACGTCGCCTGCCCGGCGATCGAGTCGAGCACGATCGCGGTCACGACTCTGTCGCGAAAGTCGGTTGCAAAGCGGTTCGCCCCCACGCCGCCGAACTCGCCTCCGTCCGTGGCGACGAAAAAGAGCGTGTGCGCAGGGCTGACAATGCTGGCGCCGGGCGGTGCGTTTCCGGAGACGGAGCTCGCGTATGAACGCGCGAGCTCGATCAGCGCCGCGATTCCCGAGGCGTTGTCGTTCGCGCCGGCGCCCGTGCCGACGTCATCGAGGTGAGCAAGGACCGCGAGTGCTTGGGGCGAACGGCCGGGAATCGTGACGATCAGGTTCTCGAGCTGGACGCGTCCGCGTCCGGGAATCGTGGCCGAAAACGGCTCGCGTCGGACGCGAAGGCCGAGGTTCGCCATCTGGTCGGCGAACCACTGCCGCGCGCTCTCCGCGCCTGGTGACCCCGGAGAGCGGTCGGGGAAGGTCTGCGCCAGGTCGCGGGCCAATGCGACCGCTCGGAGCTTGTCGAACGCGGGCGGCAAAGTCGGAACCGCTGCTCTCAACGCCGGCGGCTTGCCGACGCTGAACGCGGCGATTAGCAGCGGAATACCGACGAGCAGCCACGTGCCACGGTAAAGACGGCCGTTGATCGGTCGCTCGAGCGAGCCGGGGCGCGCGCGTGCGCGCGCGGGAGGCGGGTGCGCCGCCATGCCGGGGCTATAGTAGGACGGCGAGAACTCGACGCGGGCAGGCAGACTTGGTGCGCGATGCCCGATTCCTCGACCATCCTGCTCGTCGACGACGAGGATTCCGTCCAGAAGTTGCTCACGTATCCGCTCGAGCGCGATGGATTTCGGGTCGTGCAGGCGAGAGACGGCGAGCAGGCTCTCAGACTGTTCGGCGACGAGCGAATCGATCTCGTCGTTCTCGACCTGATGCTGCCCAAGGTCGACGGGCTGGAGATCTGTAAGCGCCTGCGCGCGGACAGCAACGTTCCGATCATCATGCTGACCGCTCGCGGGGAGGAGCTCGACAAGGTGCTGGGGCTCGAGCTCGGCGCGGACGATTACATTACGAAGCCGTTCTCGATTCGGGAGTTCCGCAGTCGTGTCCGGGCACTCCTGCGCCGGGCGGGCCTGCCTCGCGAGCGAGCGCGCGAGGTCGAGTTGATCGAAGCGGGTGAGCTGCGGATCGATCCCGCGCGTCGGACAGTGGAGCTCGCCGGCGAGCCCGTGCAGCTGACGTACGTGGAATTCGAGCTCCTGACGACGCTGGCCGGCGAGCCGGCGCGGGTCTTCACGCGCGAGATGCTGCTTCGAGCGCTGTGGGGCGACTCTGCCTACCGCGAGCCACGGACGATCGACGTGCACGTCCGGCATCTGCGCGAGAAGCTCGAGCGAGACCCCCGTGAGCCCGAGTACATCTTCACCGTGCGCGGCGTCGGGTACCGGTTCCGCGACTGATGAACCCGCTCCGGACCGTCGGGGCGCGTCTGAGCCTGGCGCTCCTCGGCGTCGTCGCCCTGGTGCTCGGGCTTGTCTACCTCGTCGTCGTCCCTTCGCTCAAGACCCGTCTGGTGGACGCGCGGCTGAACGACCTTGCTCGAGCGAGGAAGGCCCTCGTCGCGGAGTACAGGCAGCGGCCGAACGACCCGGACTTCTACTCCAATGCCGCGGCGAGCACGAATGCCAGAGTCTTGCTGATGTCCGTCGTCTCGCAGTCGCCCCTGGTGGTGACGCCGACCCGGTACTCGCTCCCCGGCCGCAGCGCGGCGGCCTTTACGGACGACCCGGTCGCGATCCGTTCGGCAGGGACGTCTCGTCTCGAGCAAGGCACTGTTTCGCACGGCGACGACGAGTTTGCCGAGGTTGCGATCCCGGTCGGGAACGGGAACATCCTGCTTCTCTCGGCACCGCTGCACGATGCCCTGGCCGACGTCAATGCGGTCCAGAGGCGGATGCTCCTCGCCGGCGGCCTGGCGCTGATCGTTGCCTTGGTGGTCGGCTACGGGGCAGCGCGTCTCTTTGCGCGCCGCATTCGTCGCCTCGAGCGGGCCGCCGACAGAATCGCCGGTGGCCGTTTCGACGAGAAGGTTGCGGATCGCAGCGCAGACGAGCTCGGGGAGCTGGCGCGGGCCTTCGAGCGCATGCGCTCGCGGCTCGCAGGTCTGGATCACGCGCGACGCGAATTCGTGGCCAATGCCTCGCATGAGCTGCGGACGCCGCTGTTCTCGCTCGGCGGGTTCCTCGAGCTACTGGAGGATGAAGAGCTCGACGAGCGCACGCGGCGCGAGTTCCTCGAGACGATGGCCGGGCAGGTGCGGCGGCTGACGAAGCTCGCCGACGACCTGCTCGACCTATCCAAGCTCGACGCCGGCCGACTGCACGTGGAGACGCAACCGGTCGATCTCGAGAGCCTGGCGGGTGCGGCAGTCGACGAGTTTGCGGGTGTCGCGCGGGCGTTGGAGCATCCGCTCGAATATGGGCGCAACGGCGGGGCGGAGGCGCGCGGCGATCCCCAGCGGGTCCTCCAGATCGTGCGCATCCTGCTCGAGAACGCGCTGGTCCACACTCCTCCGGGCACGCCCGTCGAGGTTGACGTGCGGCAGGCCGACGGCTGGGCGGAAATCAGTGTCGCGGACTTCGGCCCCGGCATCAGCGCCGACGATCGAGCCGAGTTGTTCGAGCGCTTCTACCGGGGAGAGAGCACGAAGGCGTCGGGCAGCGGGCTCGGCCTGGCGATCGCGAAAGAGCTTGCCGAGCTGATGGGCGGCAGGATCGAGCTCGAGACGAAGCCTGGGCGGACCGTCTTTTCGCTTGTTTTGCCGGCCGTCGAGCTAGCGCGCGAGTCCGAGCTCGTGACGGCCTGAGGGTGGCCGCTGTGCGTCTCCTGGGTTGACGTGTGAACCAAGGCGCCCCAGCCTCCTCCCCAAGGCGAGCGTAGCGGTGAAATTGTTACGCGCGGGTCACGGGTGCGTGGCCGAAGGGGACCTTTTCGCCCGACAGGGCGACTTTGCCTCTCAAACGAGGGGCATGATGGAGAGGCGTAGGGAAGCAGACCGCCTCTCGAGGACATGCCTTTTTACGTGAAAAGGCTCAAAAGGAGATGTTTGCAGGACTTTTGCTGTCCAACGGCTCTGGCACTCTTACGAAGTGATTGGTTGGGCAGCTGGTCTCTATGAGGGCGAGGGAACAGCCACGCGATGCGATGGGCGCTTACGCCTATCGGTGAGGATGACGAACGAGGAACCCGTTCGGCGATTCGCGGCCGCGGTGAGATGCGGAATCGTCTACGGGCCGTATAGCAACGGAGCCGGCCGAAAACTGGTCTGGATGTGGGTGGCCGAGGGTGAAGACGCGTTGAGTGCCGCTGATCTTCTACGACCGTGGCTCAGCGGAGCGCGCCGCGCTCAGCTCGAGCGCGTTTTCCGCGCGGAGGTGTAGAGCGCACGCAGCTACAGTGCGATCCGTGCGCGAGCGCCCCGTTTCTCTCGCGATCGTTGCGATCGTTGCCGCCGTCATCGGCGGCATTTCTGTCCTCGTGGTCGGAAAGGCGGCCGGCTGGCTCACGAATGGAACAAAGAAGACTGTCGTCGTCCAGACACCGGGCGTGGCGCAGGCGGTTGCAACGCCGAGAGCGGCGGTTTCGTCCGACGCGAAGCCGCTCGTAGGCAACGGCTTCGACCCGAGCCGGATCTACTCGACGCGCGCCGCAGGCGTCGTCACCATCTTCGCTGTCTACGGCGGCGACAGCCCGTCGGCCCAGGAATCGCAAGGCTCTGGCTTCGTCGTCTCGCCAAAGGGTTACATCCTCACCAACTCACATGTGATCACGAACGCGGGCGAAGGGGCCAGCAGGGTTTCCGCCGCCGGCAGGTTGTTCGTCGAGTTCCAGGATCAAGATCGAGTTGCGGCCAAGGTCGTGGGCTGGGACATCTATGACGACGTCGGGCTGATCAAGGTCAATCCCGCCGATCACCGGCTCGACGCCGTACCGCTTGGAGATTCGAGCCAGGTGAAGGTCGGCCAGCCCGTGGCTGCGATCGGAAGCCCGTTCGGGAACGTCAACTCGCTCAGCGTCGGCGTGGTCTCCGCGACCGAGCGCTCGATCGACTCCCTGACGTCGCAGTACAGCCTCGTCGACGCGATCCAGACCGACGCTGCGATCAACCACGGCAACTCGGGCGGCCCGCTGTTCGATGCCCGTGGCCGCGTGATCGGGATCAACGCGCAGATTCGCAGCGACTCGGGTGCGGCCGAGGGGGTGGGGTTCGCGGTGCCCATCGACTCCGCGCGACGGTCGATGACCCAGCTGATCGCGGCCGGTCGCGTCTCGTATGCCTATGTCGGGATCGAGACGGAGGACCTGATTCCGTCGATTGCGACCCAGCTTCACTACCCGGTCATGCACGGCGCAGTCGTCACGAGGGTGAACCCGCATTCGCCGGGCGCCCGTGTCGGCCTTCGGGGCGGCACGGACAAGCTGGAGCTGCTCGGGTCGCCGTTCACCCGCGGGGGCGACGTGATCGTCTCGATCGCGGGCCACCCCGTGTGGAGCGCGGAAGACGTCGTGCGGGTGGTCACCGAGGAGCTCTCCCCCGGTCAGTCCGTCCCAATTGTCTTCATCCGCGGCGGCCGGCGGCATCGGGTGAACCTCAGGCTCGTGGAACGACCGGCGAACCCGGGTTAGAGGTTAGGGCCGGCTCCACAGAGGGAAGAGGGCCTCGATGGACCCCCAAGACCGGATGGTCCGCTTAACCATCCCGGCGAAGGCCGAATACATCACCCTCGGCCGCCTCGCGCTGACCGCGATCGCCAGGGTGCGTCCGCTGACCGAGGAGGCGCTCAGCGACCTGAAGCTCGCCCTGACCGAGGCGTGCACCAACTCGGTCCGTCACGCCTACCGGGAGGGGCGTGCGGGCACCGTCGAGATCGTCTACCAGATCGAGCCGGACCGGCTCGTCGTCGAGGTCGCCGACGACGGTCAGGGGTTCAAGCCCTCCGAGCTCGCGGGCGGCGGCAACGGCGACCTGAGTGAAGGCGGCCTCGGGATCGCGATCATCCGGGCAGTCGCCGATGAGGTCGAAATTGGCGAGCGCGAGTCGGGAGGATCCCGGCTCCGGTTCGTGAAGTTCCTGGGCGAATAGCCTCTATTCTGCGCGCTCTCGCCATCTGATCCCCCGCCCTCACATGCTCCAGCTCATCAACGTCGGAAACAAGTCGCTGCTCGACTACGGCACGATTGCCTCGCGCGGCTTGATGGAGGAGATTCGCACGCTCGCGGCCCAGCTCGAGGGCAAGCGGGTGCTGCATCTTTCCGCGACCGCGTTCGGCGGAGGGGTCGCCGAGATTCTCTACGCGCTCGTCCCCTTGATGCGCGACGCGGGCCTCGATGCCGAATGGCGGATCATTCGAGGGGCCGATGAGTTCTTCGGGGCGACGAAGACCATCCACAACGCCCTCCAGGGCTCGCCGCAGGGCCTGACGCCCGATCAGGAGGAGGTCTACCGCCGCTACAACGTTGAGAACGCGCAGGACCTGGAGGACGACTACGACTTCGTCATCGTCCACGACCCCCAGCCGGCCTTCATGATCGAGCACTTCCCCTCCTCACAGGCGCGCTGGATCTGGCGATGCCACATCGACCTGTCCGCGCCGAACCAGGACGTACTCAATTTCCTCCTGCCGGCCCTGGGACGGTACGACGCGGCGATCTTCCACATGAACGACTACGTCCCCGCGGCGCCGGGGCTCCCGCCCTCGTACATCTGGCCGCCCGCGATCGACCCTCTGACGCCGAAAAACATGGCGCTCTCGTCCGAGGACGCCGCTTACATCGTCGACCAGTTCGGGATCGACGTCGAGCGACCCCTGCTGACGCAGGTCTCGCGCTTCGATCCCTGGAAGGATCCGCTGGGCGTGATCGATGCCTATCGGGAGGTGAAAGAGCGCTTCCCGGAGGTGCAGCTTGCGCTCGTCGGCTCGATGGCTCACGACGATCCTGAGGGCTGGGACTACTACAACCAGACCGTCGGCTATGCCCAGGGCGACCCCGACATCTACATCCTCTCCAACCTGAACAACATCGGCGGTGTCGAGGTCAACGCGTTCCAGGTGCACTCGCACGCGGTGATTCAGAAGTCGATCAAGGAAGGGTTCGGCCTGACCGTCACCGAGGGGCTCTGGAAGACCCGACCGACCGTGGCCGGGCGTGTGGGCGGAATCGTCCGGCAGATTCAGGACGGAGAGACGGGCTGGCTCGTCGACTCGTCCGCCCAGTGCGCAGACGCTTGCATCGAGATCCTGCGTGATCCAACCGAGGCACGTTTGCGCGCGCTGAAGGGCAAGGAGTACGTGCGACGGAACTTCCTGATGCCCCGGCTCCTCCGCGACTGGCTGGTGCTCTACAACCGGCTGCTCGGCAACGATACGGCCGGGACGGAGCTCGCCGTGGTCGGCGCCGCGTAGCTTTCAATACCTCTCGCGGCGATACGCTCTCGTCATGGCCGAGCGGCGCAAGCTGATCGTCGTCTCGAACCGCGGGCCGGTCTCGTACTCGCGGCAGAACGGCGAGCGCGTGGCGAAGCGCGGAGGCGGCGGGTTGGTCACCGCCTTGCGCGGGCTCGTCTCGTACCACGACGTGACCTGGATCGCGAGCGCGATCTCAGAAGAGGACCGGGCTGTCGCCGACGAGACGATCGACGAGACGGCGCGAGACGGCTCGGCGTTCCGTCTGCGGCTGGTCGCCCACGACGAGGTGGCCTACGACTGGTTCTACAACGTGGTCGCAAACCCGATGTTGTGGTTCCTCCAGCACTACCTCTGGGAGCTCGCCCACACGCCCGCCGTCGATCACGGCTTTAAGCACGCCTGGGAGCACGGCTACGTGCGCGTCAACGAAGGATTTGCCGCCGCCGTCCTCGACGAGCTCGAAGCCGAACCCGATTCGGCGGTGCTGTTCCACGACTACCATCTCTACCTCGCTCCACGGCTCGTGCGCGAGGAGGCGCCCGACGCGACGCTCTCGCACTTCGTCCACATCCCCTGGCCGCAGCCGGACTACTGGCGGATTCTGCCGAGGGAGATGCGCCGAGCGATCCACGACGGGTTGCTGGCGAACGACGTCGTCGGCTTCCACTCGAACCGTTGGCGCCTCGCCTTCCTCCGCTGCGCCGTCGACATCGCCGGCGCGTCTGGAGACTTCAGCAACTGGACCGCCGACTACCGCGACCGGCGGACCCGGGTGGCCGCCTCGCCGATCTCGATCGATCCCGAGGAGTTCGACGAGCTCGCGGAGAGTCCCGGGGTGCTCGAGGCGGAGCGGGAGATCGTCGAGCGGCGGCCGGAGCGGCTGATCGTACGGGTCGACCGCACCGATCCGTCGAAGAACGTCGTTCGCGGCTTCCGGGCGTTCGAGCTCTACCTCGAGGCGCATCCGGAGATGCACGAGCGGGTGGCGCTGCTCGCGCTGCTCGATCCCTCCCGGCAGGACATTCCAGAGTACGCGGAGTATCTCGGCGCGATCCAGCGCGAGGCGCGCCGCGTCAACGACCGCTTCCAGACCGGCGTATGGGTCCCGATCGACCTTCGGATCGCGGATGACTTCCCGGGCTCGGTCGCCGCGTACAAGCAGTTCGACGTCCTGTTCGTGAATGCGATCTTCGATGGGCTCAACCTCGTGGCGAAGGAGGGACCGCTGGTGAACACTCGCGAAGGGGTTGTTGTCCTATCCGAAAACACCGGCGTCTGCGAAGAGCTCGGCTCCTGGACGCTCAAGATCAATCCCTTCGATGTCGCCGCGCAGGCCGAAGCCATTCACGAGGCGCTCGAGATGCCCGTGACGGAGCGCCGCGGCCGGCTCGACGCGATCAGGGCGCATGTGCGCGAGCACGACCTTGCCCACTGGCTCGCCACCCAGCTCGACGAGCTCGACCGCGCTTCGGCTCGGGTCTCCTAAGGGCGTATGAGCGAGCTCTCACACGTCGACGACACGGGGGTGGTGCGGATGGTCGACGTTGGCGGCAAGGAACCTTCGCGCCGACGGGCGGTCGCGCGAGCAGAGGTGCGGATGGGCGCCGAGACGGCGCGGCGGCTGCGCGAGCTGCCGAAAGGCGACGCGCTCGCGACGGCGCAGGTGGCGGGGATCATGGCCGCGAAGCGCACGGCCGAATTGATCCCTCTGTGTCATCCGCTGCCTCTGTCCCATATCGCGGTCGAGCTCGAAGTCGGTGGCGGTGAAGTCACGATCCTCGCGACCGCCGAGACGATCGCGCAGACAGGCGTCGAGATGGAGGCCCTGACTGCCGCGTCCGTTGCAGCGCTGACCGTTTACGACATGGCTAAGGCGGTCGACAAGGAGCTCGAGATCACGGGCGTGCGTCTGGTCGAGAAGAGCAAAGTGCCCGCATGAGAGCTGCGGTGCTGACCGTCTCGGATGGTGTCTCGGCGCGGGAGCGGGAGGATGAGAGCGGCGATGTGCTCGCCGAGCTGCTCGCCGGGGGAGGCTACGAGGTCGAGCGGCGCGTCGTTCCCGACGACCGTGAAGCGATCGCCGACGCGATCGTCGAGCTCGCGGAGAATGCTTCGCTCGTACTCACCACGGGCGGAACCGGACTGGGGCCCCGCGACGTGACGCCTGAGGCGAGCGCCGAGGTGGTCGACCGGCCGGCGCCGGGCATCGCCGAAGCGATTCGCGCCGACTCGATCGCGAAGACGCCGCACGGCCTGCTCTCGCGCGGGATCGCCGGCGTGCGCGACCAGACGCTCGTGGTCAATCTGCCCGGCTCTCCCGGTGGCTGCCGCGATGGTTTCGCGGTGCTGCAGCCCGCGCTCCGGCACGCGCTCGAGCTGCTCGCCGGTGAGCGGACCGCACACCGGCAGACATGATCACGGCCGCCGCCTCGTATCCGCGGCGCTTCGCGTCGCTGGTCAAGATCGAGCACACCGTTTTCGCGCTGCCGTTTGCCTACGTCGGGGCGCTGCTGTGCGTCAACAAGATCCCGTCGGCGCACGATCTCGTGTGGATCACGCTTGCGATGATCGGAGCGCGCTCGCTGGCGATGGGCCTGAACCGGCTGATCGACGCCGCCATCGATGCGCGAAATCCCCGCACCGCTACCCGCGAGCTGCCGAGCGGGCTGCTGAGCCGCGGCCAGGTGGTCGTCTTCTGCGCGGCGTCGCTCGCGCTCTTCCTCGTGGCGGTCTACCAGCTCGATCCGATCGTTCGCTGGCTCTGGCCGATTCCGGTCGTCGCCTTCGTCGTCTATCCCTACCTGAAGCGCTGGACCTGGATCTCGCATGCGTGGCTCGGCGCCGTCGACGGTCTCGCTCCCGTTGGTGCCTGGGTCGCGATCACCGGCCGCCTGCCCTGGCCTGCGTGGGCGCTCGGGGGCGCCGTGGCGCTCTGGGTGGCGGGCTTCGATCTGTTCTACTCGCTCTTCGATCTCGAGGTCGACCGTGAGCAGGGGCTGCACTCGTTCGCGACGCGGTTCGGCGAGCGCCGGCTCTTCTGGGGCGCCCGCCTGGCGCATGCGGCGACCGTCGGGCTGCTCGCCGCGGTCGGCTTCGGGCTTCATCTCGGCGCCCTCTACTGGCTCGGCGTCTCTGCGGTCGCCGTCCTCCTCGCGTACGAGCACGCGCTGGTGCGCCCCGGCGATCTGCGGCGCCTGAACGCGGCGTTCTTCACGATGAACGGCGTCATCAGCGTCGTCTTCTTCGGCTTCGTGCTCGCGGAGGCGGCGGGGTGACCATGATCCGCGCGCGCGGAGTCGCGCGCAGCTTCGGCGACAAACGTGCCCTCGAGCCGGTCGACTTCGATTTGGAGTCGCGCGGCTTTCTCGTCGTCACGGGCCCGAACGGGTCCGGCAAGACCACGCTGCTGCGCCTCTGCGCCGGCCTGCTGATCCCAACCTCCGGCGAGCTGGAGGTGGACGCCGAGCGCGGCCAAGTCGGCTACCTCGCGCACGAGCCACTCGTCTACCGCGAACTGACCGCGATCGAGAACCTTGACCTGTACGGGCGGCTCTACCGTGTGGCAGAACGGCGCGAGCGGATCGGGATGCTGCTCGAGCGCTTCGGGCTTTGGGAGGCTCGCTCGGAGCGCACCGGCTCGTACTCGCGCGGGATGCTGCAGCGCCTGGCGCTCTGTCGCGCTCTCTTGCACGACCCCGAGCTGCTGATTCTCGATGAGCCCGCCAACGCGCTGGATGAGGCGGGCGAGACGCTGCTGGAACGGGAGCTCGACGAGCTGCGCCGCGAGCGGACGTTCCTCGTCGCCAGCCATGCGCCTGAGCGCCTCGACCGCTTCGCGACGGGGAAGCTGGCCCTCGGGTGAGGCGGTATTTCTTGGACGCGGGGGCACTGGCCCGCAAGGATCTGCTGCTCGAGCTGCGGGCGCGCGACACACTGCCCGCGATGCTGCTCTTCATCGTCGCGGTGCTCGTCGTCTTTCACTTTGCGCTGCCGACGAACGCCTCGGCGCACGCGTCGCTCGGCCTGCTCTGGGTGGCGATTCTCTTCACGGCGCTGCTGGGCCTCGGCCGCTCCTTCGTCGCCGAGCGCGAGCAGGGGGTGCTCGACGGGCTCGTGCTCGCACCGTCCGACCGCAGCGCGATCTGGGTCGGGAAGGTCGTGGCGACGCTCGCCTTCCTCGTCGTCGCCGAGGCCGTGGCGCTGCCGGCGTTCGCGCTCTTTTTCACCTCGATCGACGGGGCGACGATCGCCGGCGTCGCGCTGGCGGATATCGGCATCTGCGCGGTCGGAACCGTGCTCGCGGCGATGGCGGCGGCCGGACGGGCGCGTGAGCTGTTGCTGCCGCTGCTCTTCCTGCCGCTTGCGATCCCGATCGTCGTCGGCGGCGTCGGCTCGAGCCTCGCCGCCTCGAGCGGGAAGTACCTTGCCTTCCTGGCGCTCTACGACGCAATCTTCGTGCTCGTCGCCTGGGCGGCGTTCGAGTACGTGGTTACGGAGTAGCCGGCACCGGGCCCGGCTCGGTCCTCGCTGCCAGGCGCCGCTGCTCGCGCGCGTCGGGCCAGAGCGTGATCACGGACCCGAGCAGGAAGACGAAGCCGGCGAGCCAGATCAGGTTGACGAGCGGCTTGACCAGCACCTTCAGGTAGACGGCCTTGACCGTATCGCCCTTACCGAACTTGAACTCGTCTCCGATCACGAACAGATCCTGCGCGCGGAGCCAATCGTGCTTGATCGCGACCTCGTTCGAGGTCTGCTGCTCGGCGAAATACGTGTTCTTGCCAGCCATGATCGTCCCGGCACTCTTGCCGTTCTGGGTCACCGCGATTCGCGCGCGAAGCTCCAGGTGATTTGCCGCTCGCCTCTGCACACTGTCGAGATAGGTCAGCTCGTAGCCGCGGATGTGCATCGTGTCTCCGGGGCGAAACCGCTGGATCTTCGTTGCTCCGTAGGCGCTCGAGCCCGCGACGCCGATCGCAAGCAGGACGACGGCGGCGTGGACGACGTAGCCGCCGTACCGGCGGCGGTTTCGTGCGACCAGGCCCGAGAACGCCGACCACCAACTCGGGGCGCCGAGCGCCTTCCGGGCGCGCGTGCCGCGGGCGAACTCGAGCACGATCGCGGCGAGCGCGAAGGCGGAGAACGTGTAGGCAAGCAGCCCGGCGGTGCTCGATCCCGCGCCGAGCGCGATCAGGATCACTCCGACGCCGAGAGCGGCGAGGGCGGGTCCCAGCACGGTTTCGCCGAGCGCCCGCAGCGATGTCCGGCGCCAGGCCACCAGCGGACCGATACCCATCAGCAGTAGCAGAGGCAGGCCAAAGACCTTGAGGAAGAAGTCGTAGTACGGGGGCCCGACCGTCACCGCCTCGCCGCGGACAGCGTCAGAGAGCAGGGGGAACGCCACGCCCCAGAGCACGGTCAAGGTGAAGGCGACGAGCAGCAGGTTGTTGTAGAGGAAGGCGGCCTCACGGGAGGCGAGCGACTCCAGCTTCGTGCGCGCCCGGAGCAGCGGCAGCCGCCAGATGATCAGCACGGTCGAGAAGGTCGCAGCGAGGGCGATGAAGCCGAGGAACCAGGCACCGATCGGGGACTGCGCGAACGAGTGGATCGAGTTGATCAGCCCGCTTCGGGTGAGGAAGGTGCCGAAGATCGAGAGGCAAAAGGCTCCCGCGACGAGGGTCGCGTTCCAGACGCGGAGCATGTTCTTCTTCTCCTGCACCATCACGGAGTGGAGATAGGCGGTCGCGGCCAGCCAGGGCATCAACGCTGCGTTCTCGACCGGGTCCCAGGCGTAGTAGCCGCCCCAGCCGACCTCCTCGTAGGCCCACTTCGCCCCCAGCAGGATCCCGATCCCGAGCGCCGTCCAGGCGAGAATCGTCCACCGCCTCGTCGCGACGATCCAGCGCTCGTCGAACCGGCCGGAGAGGAGCGCCCCGGCCGCGAAGGCGAACGGGATCGTCAACCCGACGTAGCCGAGGTAGAGCAGCGGGGGGTGAATCATCATGTACGGGTTCTGAAGGCTCGGGTTGAGCCCGGCGCCGTCGGCGGGGGCGACCTGAGTCGCGAACGGGCTGGCGACGAAGACGAGCAGCAGTGCAAAGAAGCTCGCCACACCACCGAGTACCGGCACCGTCCACGGCAGCACCTCGGTGGTCAGGCGACGGTTGAAGGCGACCGCGGCCGAGCCGACCACCGTCAGCACCAACAGCCAAAGCAGCAGCGAGCCTTCCTGGCCGCCCCAGAACGCCGTGTAGACGTAGGGGAACGGCAGCGCCTTGCTCGAGTGCTCGGCGACGTAAGCGAAGGAGAAGTCGCGCGTCCGGAACGCGTTCAGCAGCACGATTGCAGCGACGGCGGTAGCACCGAACGAGGCGAAGAGGGCGTTTCGCGCGGAAGCGACGAGCCGCCGCCGGCGCGTGTAGGCGCCTAGGCCGCCGCCGACCGCGGCATAGACCACGAGTCCGAACGCGAGTGCGAGCGCGGCACGGCCTAGGTCCTGCATCGTTAGACCACTAGCTCTTCGCCGGCGCGTACTTGGACGGGCACTTGGTCGTGATCGACGTCGCGGCGAGACTGCTGCCGTTGTAGTTGCCGACGACGTAGACGTGGCGGCCTGCCCTGAAGAGGTCCGGCTCGGAGCCGTGGAAGACGACGGGGACGCGGACGTTCTCGTGCGGCCCGTCGATATCGCGGAGCTTGAAGCGGAGGCCGCTTGACGCGTGCGGATCGCCTCTCACGGGCCCTAGCACGTAACCGCTGACGCTGAGCTTCCCCCTGTGGCCTGCGAGCTGGCTCGGCTTCAACGAAGGCGTCGCCCCGCCGGCGAAGCTCGTGTAGAGCAGAAAAACGGCGAGCGCGGCTGCCACGGAAAGCGCAATCACCAGCCGCACCGGATTCCCCCGCCGCTGCACGCCATCGAGTTTAGCGCCGGAAGTCCGGCTGCTTCGCGGCCAACCGCCGAAAGTCCGGCCGCCGCGGCCATGCCATCTTCCGGCGCAGTGTCTCTTGATCGCTCGTGTGCCGCGCCCGGCAGGTCGGCGCGGCGGCGAAGTGACCTCGCTCGACGTCGGTGGAAACGCGTGTGTGCCCCCGATCATCGTGCCGTGCCTTCTGCGAAGATGCAGGCGTTTCCGTGCGCGTTCGAACGAGTGAAAATCCGCTTGCGGCGCTGGCCGCTCTCGCCGGTGTGCTGATTGCGGCGTCGGTCGCCCTGATCTTCTTCTACGTGCCGACCGATGCCGACCAGGGGTTCTCGCAGCGGATCTTCTACATCCACGTGCCGATTGCGCTGACCGCCTACGCCTTTTTCGGCTGGGGCGCGTGGAAGGCGCTGCGCCACCTGTGGAAGCGCGAGCCCGGCGCCGACCTCGAGAGCTACGTCGCCATTCACCAGGGCGTCATCTTCGGCTCGCTGACGCTCCTGACCGGCTCGCTCTGGGCGAAGATCTCTTGGGGGCACTGGTGGCTCTGGAGCGAGAGCCAGCTCGTGCTCTTCCTCGTTCTCTTCCTCTTCTACGGCGCGTACTTCATGCTCCGATACTCGGTCGAGCCGGGGCCGGCGCGGGCGAACATGTGCGCTGTCTACGCCGTCTTCGGGGTCGTGCTGATTCCGATCAGCTTCCTCGCGATCCGGCTTGCGAACCAGCTGATCCATCCCGTCGTCTTCACGCTCCAGGGGCCGCAGATGGCGGGCTCGATGTTCGTCACCTTCTGCGTCTCGCTGGCGGCGATGCTGACGCTGGCCGCGACCCTCTTCCACGTCGAGCTGGCCGGGAAACGGATCGACTCGCGCCTGCGGGAGCTGCGGGAGCTGCTCGCGTGATCCTCGGTGTGACCCCGGCCGAGAAGTACGTTGCAGCTGCCTATGGGATCGTCTTCCTCGTCGTGCTCGTATACGTGCTGATCATCGCGCTGAAGCTGGGGCGGCTCGAACGCGAGCTGGACGAGCTGACCGGAGTCGTGCGCGAGCGGCGCGAAGCCGAGCAGGAGCAGCGCGAGGAGGTTCCGGTTGGCTGAGCTCTCGCTCGTCGGCATCTCCCACCACGGCGCCTCGCTCGAGGTGCGCGAGCGGGTGGCGCTCGACCCGGATGAGGCGGCTGACCTCGCCCGCGAGCTCGCCGGTGATGAAGGCGAGGCCGTTTGCCTCTCGACCTGCAACCGGACCGAGCTCTACGTCGCCGGGCCTGGGGCCGAGGAACGTGCGGCGGGCGCGCTCAGCGCCGCCGACGGCGCGCTGTACCGGCGCGGGGACGACGAGGCTGCGCGGCACCTCTTCCGCGTCGCCGCGGGGCTCGACTCGCGCGTTCGTGGAGAGACAGAGATCCTCGGGCAGGTCCGCGCCGCCTACGCGCTCGGGGCGCCGGGGCCGCTCCTCGACCGTCTCTTCCGCGAGGCGCTACGGGTCGGCCGCAAGGTGCGCACGCAGGCTCAGGTTGGAGATCCCGGAGCCTCCGCGGCTTCCGCTGCGGCCGTGCTCGCCGAGCGCGTGCTCGGCGATCTGACCGATCGGCAGGTGCTGCTGATCGGCGCCGGCGAGATCGGAGAGGCGACGGCCGGGAGGCTGGTCGCTCGCGGGGCGCGGGTCGCTTTCGTTGCGAATCGGGGCGAGGAGCGGCGGGCTCGGGTCGCGCGGAGGCTCGAGGCCGAGCCGCTGACCTTGGGGGAAGTTGCCTCGGCGCTCGCCGAAGCCGACGTCGTCGTGGCATCGACGAACTCGCGCAGCTTCCAGGTCTCTCATGACGACGTGGAACGGGCGCTTGCGAGTCGCGAGCGCAGACCGTTGTTGCTGATCGACCTAGCCGTTCCGCGCGACCTCGATCCCGAGATCGCGAACCTGCCCTACGCGTTCCTGTACGACGTGGACGACCTCGACGAGGCCGTCGGGACCGGCACGGTCGAGGGTGCTGCGGCGCGCGCCGAGGCGATCGTTGCCGAGGAGGGGGAGCGCTTCCGCGCCTGGCAGGCCTCACGCGGTGTCGTTCCCGCGATCGCCTCGCTGCGGGCGCGCGCCGAGGAGATTCGCCTCCGCGAGCTCGAGCGTGCGGGACGCCGGCTGGCCGACCTCTCGCCGGAGGAGCGCCGCGTTGTCGAGGCCGTGACGGTGCAGATCGTCAACAAGCTGCTGCACGACCCGACGGTGCGGCTGAAGGAGGCGGCCGCCGGCGCCGACGGCGCGGCCTACGCAGACGCCGTACGCCACCTCTTCAGCCTTGAGCCTGATCAGGATCGGCAGCCGCGGTAGCCGGCTCGCGCTGACGCAGGCCGAGCTCGCGGCCGATCGGCTGCGGCGCGACGGTGTCGAGATCGCGCTCGTCCCGATCACGACCGCGGGCGACAAAGACCGGACGAAGCCGTTCGGCGAGATCGGCTCGCGCGGCGTGTTCGTCAAGGAGATCGAGGAGGCGTTGCTCGCCGGGCGGATCGACGTCGCCGTCCATTCGGCCAAGGACATGACCTCGGCCGACACCGACGGCCTCGCCGTAGGCGCCTACCTCGACCGAGAGGATGCTCGCGACGCGCTTTGCGGCGCTGCGGAGCTTCGACCGGGGATGCGCGTCGGCACAGCGTCCGTGCGGCGAAAGGCCCAGCTGCTGGCGCTGGAGCCCGAGCTGTCGATCGAGCCGCTCCGCGGGAACATCGATACACGTCTGCGGAAGCGCGGCGAACGGGGCCTCGACGCGGTCGTGCTTGCCGCCTGCGGGCTCGACCGTCTCGGCCTGGCCGCCGAGATCGGCCGTCGCTTCGAGCCTGATGACCTGCTGCCGGAGGCCGGCCAAGGGGCGCTTGCGCTTCAGGTACGCGTGGGGGAAGAGGAGCTTGTTGCGCGCGCCGACCATCCCGAGACCCGCCGGCGCGTCGAGGCCGAGCGGACGTGCGTCTTTGCAATCGGGGGCGGCTGCCTGGCGCCGGTCGCCGCCCACCACGACGGCGAGAGACTCACGGCCCTCGTCGCCGCCGAGGATGGCTCGTGGCTCGAGCGCCGAAGTGGCGACGATCCTGGCGAGTTGGCCCGGGAGCTTGTCCAATTCGCGGCGGACTGATCGTCGTCCTAACGCGTCCGGCCGAGCGTTCGGCGAAGCTCGCCGACAGGCTCGAGGCGCTCGGTTTCGACGTTGTCGTCTCGCCGTTGATCGAGCTGGAGCCGATCGCAACCGGGCCGATCGATCTCCGGCCGTACGACTGGCTCGTCCTAACCAGCATCACCGGTTCGCGTGAGCTGCGCCGCCGCGCCGAGGGCGCGCCTCAGCGGGTGGCTGCGATCGGGAGGGCGACCGCGGAGACCTGGGGCGGGAAAGTCGATCTCGTCCCGTCCGTCTCGACACAGGAGGGGCTGCTCGCCGAGCTCCCGCGCCCAGCCGGGCGCGTTCTCTTCGCGGGCGCCGAGGACGCTCGCCGCCTGCTCGTCGACGAGCTCGGTGCCGATTTCGTCGCGCTTTACCGGACACGGGCGGTTCGGCCGCGGGAGCCGCTACGAGGTGACATCGTCGTGCTCGCCTCGGCGTCCGCCGCCCGGGCTTACGGGGAGCTCGGGCTTTCGATCCCGGCCGTCTCGATCGGGCCGGAAACGACTGCCGCAGCGCAAGAAACCGGCGTGCGTGTCGTGCAACAGGCTGATACGCATGATCTCGACGGATTGGTCGGGGCTGTGCTCGCGGCCAGCGCTTAGCCACCTTTGCGCGAAACGTCGTACGCTCCGGCGCGTGTTCGTCACCTTCCTGAGCGACTTCGGCCTTCAGGACGACTTCGTGGGTACCTGCCACGGGGTGATCAAGTCGATCGCTCCCGAGGTGGAGATCATCGACGTGACGCATGGGATCTCGCCGCAGCACGTTCTTCAAGGTGCGCTCGTGCTCGCGAACACGACGCCGTACATGCCGGAGGGCATCCACCTCGCAGTGGTCGATCCCGGGGTCGGCAGCGCCCGGCGACCGCTCGCGTTGCGAAGCGGTACCGGCCGGATCTTCGTTGGACCCGACAACGGCCTCCTGGTGCCGGCGGCGGAGCGGCTGGGCGGCATCGATGCCGTTCATGAGCTCGCCAACGCGGAGTACGCGCTCGACATCGTCTCGCGCACCTTTCACGGCAGGGATCTCTTTGCGCCCGCGGCAGCCCACCTGGCGGTGGGCGTCTCGCTGGAGGAGCTCGGGCCGCCGCTCGCCGCCGATGCGCTCGCGCGCCTCGACCTGCCCGAGCCCACGATCGGCGAGAACCGCATCCACGCAACCGTCCTCTACATCGATCGCTTCGGAAACGTGCAGCTGAACCTCACCCGCGAACACCTGCAGCGGGCCGAGGTCCCGCCGGGCACGACGATCGAGGTCGAGCTCGGCCTCGACCGCTACTACGCCGTCGTCGCGCGAACCTTCGCTGATGCGCGCAAAGGCGACGTGATCCTCTACGAGGACGCCTATCGCAACATTGCGCTCGCGATCAGCGGCGGGAACGCGGCCGAGCTGTTCGGCGCCGTGCCGGGGCAGGATGTCCGGATGCGGCTCCGGGCTGTATGAACTTCCAGCCCCTTGCCCAACGCTTCGCGCGGCTGACGACAGACATCGTCGTGCGAAGGCCTCGGCTCTGGTTTCTGCTGCGCAGGGCGACGCGATTCCAGTTCGATCGGCTTGCGCCGCAATGGGACGCGATCCGCGCCTCGGAGACTGCGTATGCGCCGTACGAGGCCGCACTCGAGCGGGTCGAGCCGCCGCCGAAACGAGCGCTCGACCTCGGCACGGGCACCGGCGGAGCCGCGTTCGTGATCGCGCGGCGCTTTCCAGAGGCCGAGGTCGTCGGTGCGGATCTCGCCGAGCGGATGATCGAGTGCGCTCGCGAAAACCTGACGGAGGAGCTGCGCCGCCAGGTGCGGTTCGAGGTGGCCGACGCCGCGAAACTGCCGTATGGCGAGGCGGCGTTCGACCTCGTCGGGCTCAGCAATATGATCCCGTTCTTCGACGAGCTCGACCGCGTGCTCTCGCCGGGCGGGTTCCTGATCGTCGCGTTTTCCGGCGGCGCCGAGACGCCGATCTACGTTCCGCCCGAGCGGTTGCGCGCGGAGCTCGGCCGACGCGGCTTCGCGGATTTTGCGGAGTTTTCGACCAACCCCGGGACGGCGCTTCTTGCCCGAAAGGCTGAGCGTGCCTAGGATTTCGTCTACAAGGACGTTCGCGGCACGGTAACACCGGCCCGTACGTCCCGCGTTAGCGGGCCGCGAAAGCGGCCCGCTCGCTTTCACGGGGGGAACCCGGTTTCCCCCGTGGGCCCCTCGCTGGTGTCCACAAGGGCAGCGAGGCCGGCAAAGCCGGCCTCCTTTGGGACTAGCCTTTCTCCGTGCGATCCAGAAGTCGCATCCGCTCGGTGGAGGATGCGGCGGCATTTGTAGATCGGATCGGGATCGCGGTTGCCTGGGGCAAGGCCGACCTCGTGCTTCCCTCGCTCTGGCATGAGATTGCGGGGCCGAACGCTGACTGGGCGGTCCGCGACGAGACGGGGAAGGCGCTCGAATTCTCGCCCGAGTTCCAGCGGCTCTGGCGTTGGAAGGACGAATTGCCGGAGCGGCGACTCGCCTGCGCCGGCCGGCATTTTTGTAACGCGGCGCTGCTGATCGCGCCGCGGCTGCTGCCTGCCGCCTACGCGCTGACCGGACGGGCGGGCTCCGCGGACGACTTTCGCGAGGACGAGCTCGAGCCGATCGAGCGCGAGGTGGCCGAGGCCGTGCTCGAGAACGAGCCGTTGACGGGCCCCGAGATCCGCCGAGTGATCGGCACCTCGGATCGAAAGGCCGTCGACCGCGCCGTTTCACGCTTGCAGCGCCGCCTCGTGCTCACGAACGCAGGTGCGGCCGAGCAAGCGCAGGGCTGGCGAGCGATCCGGCAGGACATCTTCGCCCGCCGCTGGCGTCGATCGCTGCGCCCCTTACCTGCCGAGGCCGAAGCCCGCTGCGAGCTGGCGCTGGCGGTCCTCGGGGGGACCGACGAGGTCTCGGCCGCCGATATAGCGGGCGCGCTCGGCTGGCGCCGCCCGCAGGCGAAGGCTGTGCTTACAGAGCTCACCACCGTCGGCCGCGCAGCGGAGCGCGAGGAGGACGGCCTCCAACTTTGGTCGGCCTAGCCGCGGCCAAGCGTCGCTAGACTCGTGCAGCCGCGGCGAGGTAGCTCAGTCGGTAGAGCACACGGCTGAAAACCGTGGTGTCGCCGGTTCGATTCCGGCCCTCGCCACCTTCCGAATTGAAGTCCGGCTCCCATCGCCGGGCCGGACGAGCTCTATTCGGTTCCCCTCACTCCGGCGTACGTCCGAGGGGTTCGAGCCGAGGCGCAGCCGCCTTACGAGGACTGAGAGAACGGCTCATCCGAACACACAGGGCAGCCGAACCCGTTCTGTTCGATCTGCAGGCACATGAGCTCCTTGTCGGTGAGTGGCTCGCCCAGGATTTGCTTCAGCCTGATCGCGTCCATCCGGTCTTCCATCGCCGCATCCTCAGAACTCACAACTCGCCCTCGTCTCTCTAGGACGCAGAGCTTCAGCTTCAGCTCGCAGAGCTCGTTGTTGATCCACGGCGGTCGTCACTTCTCTTGAGATCGGCAGACGCAGGCTGTGGCCTGACGCGGTGATCGTGGCAGGCGCCTCGGACGACCTCGTTGATGTCGCGCATTTCGCGCCTACCGGGCCGACGCAGCGGCCCCTCGTTCCTTGCGCAAATAGCGCGTTTTTAGGACGCCGGATGCGTTTGGCGGCCTCCCATTCGCGGTAGGCGAAATGGGTTGAACCTCGCCTAGCAGCGAGGAAAGGGACGAGGTGCGCTACAAGCGGCCACCAGGAAAGGCGGGCACGATTACGGCGGCGCTTGGCGCTCGGCGCGGGATTCTGCGAGCGTTGGTCGCGAGCTCAGCGGAACGGCGACACCGCGACGCAGAACCGCTGCGAGGAGGTGACGCCTAATTGGAACGGCCCGCTGACGGCCACGCCCCCACCCGTGGCCGGGGGGCGTACGAGCGGAAATCTCAGGACAACGCGAAGGAGTGATGGCTTATGCCAGGCAACAAAGCAGTTGCCTATATCGAGCCGGGCAAGGTCGAAGTTCAAACCATCGACTACCCCGGGCTCGTTCTCAAGGACGGACCGGGGGTCAACAAGCGAAACGTCGGCCGGAAGTGCGAGCACGGCGCCATCCTCAAGATCGTCTCGACCAACATCTGTGGTTCCGACCAGCACATGGTTCGCGGACGAACGACAGCCCCGTCAGGCCTGATCCTCGGCCACGAGATTACCGGCGAGGTGATCGAGCTCGGCCGCGACGTCGAGTTCATCAAGAAGGGAGACCTCGTCTCGGTGCCCTTCAACATCGCCTGTGGACGCTGTCGCAACTGCAAGGAGGGTAAAACCGGTATCTGCCTCAACGTCAACCCGGACCGCCCCGGCTCGGCATACGGCTATGTCGACATGGGCGGCTGGGTCGGTGGCCAGGCCGAGTACGTGATGGTCCCGTACGCCGACTGGAACCTGCTCAAGTTCCCCGACAAAGAGCAGGCGATGGAGAAAATCCTCGACCTGACGATGCTGTCGGACATCTTCCCGACCGGCTTCCACGGCGCGTACACGGCTGGGGTAGGTCCCGGCTCGACGGTCTACATCGCGGGCGGGGGCCCGGTTGGGCTGGCTGCCGCGCATTCGGCACAGTTCCTCGGGGCGGCGGTCGTGATCGTCGGCGACATGATCAAGGAGCGCCTGAAGCAGGCCGAGAGCTTCGG
>VAWI01000057.1 GCA_005884005.1 Actinomycetota bacterium | reverse complement strand
CGGAGGCCGAGCGCGAGCTTCGGGACGAAGGCTCGTTGCGGAGACGGCTCGCGGAGGCCGAGCGGCAGTTCGAGATTGGTGCCATCACGGCCGAGGAGTACGAGTCGATCGAGGACGAACTGCTCGCAAGACTCGAAAAGGAGGAGTCCTAAGTGGCGGAGCCGACGGAAGCCCAGCGTAAGCGGTCGCAGGCGCGTGATCGCCGCCGCGGTCAAACCGGCCCGGAAGTAGACGAGGCCGGCGACGGCGTCGTCGGAGGCGGCGAAGAGCCGCTCGAGGCGGTCAAGCACGCGGCCAAGGTCGCGGCCGCAGGAGCGGCAGTGGGCGCAGCCGCCGCGGCAGCGCGAGCGCTTACCTCCCATAGCGACAACGAGGAGCGCGAATCCGAACCCACGGGTGAGGCTGCGGAGGCGTCGGCAGCCGAACAGGAGTCGCCGGAGGCCGAGCCCCGCCCGGACAGAGACGAGCCTGCGGCTGAGACAGAGGAGGCACCGGCGGCCGACCACGAGTCGCCGCAGGCCGAGCCCCGCCCGAGCCGCGACGTCGGGAAGGATCGGGGAGAAGAGCCGGTCCGAGGCGCGTCGCCGGACGAAGCCACGGAGACGGTCCAACGGGCTCGCCAACAGCTTTCGGCTTTGCTGGAGCGTCCCGTCGAGTCAGTCTCCGCGTTCGAGCGCACGCATGACGGCTGGCTCGTGACGCTTGAAGTCCTCGAGCTTTCCAGGATCCCGGAATCGACCGACGTGCTCGCGTCCTACGAGCTCGAGCTCGACGACGACCGGAAGCTCAGGCGCTATGCCCGTGTGCGCCGTTACAGCCGCTCACAGGCCGATCGGGGGGACCAGCAGTGAGCAGCCGCGAGCTCGAGGGTTATCGATCCGGCCAGCCGGCGCAGCTCGCCGACGTGCTCGAGCGCGTGCTGGACAAGGGGATCGTGATCGCGGGCGACATCCAGATCAACCTGCTCGACATCGAGCTCCTGACGGTGAAGATCCGCCTCCTGATCGCGTCGGCTGACAAGGCGCGGGAGATGGGCATCGACTGGTGGGAGGGCGACGCCTTCCTCTCGAAGAAAAACGGCCAAGGTGAGCTCGAGCAGCGCCTGCGCAAGCTCGAGGAGTCAGCGGGCCTGCCGACAGCGCCGAAAGAGAAGTCCGATTGACCACGCCCGCCGCGACCGCCCCGCTCCGCCGAAACGACCTTGGTTGGTACCTCTACGGCGTCGCAGCCGCTGACGAAACGTCGGTGCCTCTGGGCGCGCGGCTCGCGGCCGGCGCCGCGCAGAAGGTCGAGCTCGTCGCAGAAGGGTCTCTCGTCGGCGTGGCGAGCCGGGTTTCGCTGCAGGAGTTCGACGAGCCGACGCTGCCCGAGCGGCTCAGGGACGCGACCTGGTTGGAGGAGAAGATCCGCGCCCACGAGCAGGTGCTCGAGCGCGTTCTGGAAGACGCGTCCGTTGTGCCGTGCCGCTTCTGCACGGTCTACCGCAGCGAGGTCGAGCTCCGGCGCTTCCTCTCGGAGCGACGCGAGACGCTTCAAGCCGCACTCGATCGTGTCCGTGGCAAGGTGGAGGTCGGCGTCAAGGCGTTCATCGACAGCGACCGCTTCACCGCGGGACGGGCGAAACAGAACGACGACATCCGGCAGCTCGAGACGCAGATCTCGACTGCCGAGGGCGGGCGCGCCTACATGGAGCGCCGCCGACTCGAGCAACTCGTCGCCTCGGAGCTCGAACGTTTCCGCGGCGAAGCCGCCGATCGAATTCATACCCACTTGCTCGCCGCCGCTGAGGACGGGCTCGCGCTGCCGCTGCAGACGCCGGAGCTCTCGGGGCGCGACGAGAAGATGGTCTTCAACGGTGCCTACCTCGTGACCGCGGACCGAGGCGCGTTCGAGGACGCGCTTGCCTCCCTTGCCCGGGACATCCGAGACGACGGCGTCGACCTCGAGCTCACAGGACCATGGCCTGCCTACAACTTTGTCCCGGTGGAACTCAGCGCCGAATGAGCATGAGCGAGCAACAGACGCTGAAGCACCAGGTGACGCTTCTCGAGCTCGTCGACCGCGTGCTCAACAGGGGAGTCGTGGTATCCGGTGATATCACGCTCTCGGTTGCGGACGTGGACCTGGTCTACGTCGGACTTCGCGTCCTGCTCTCGTCCGTGGCGACTCTCGAGGAGTCGCGCGAGCGAATCTCCGCCACAGGAGCGGGGCCGTGATCCATCTCTACGGCGTGGTCGAGGAGCTCGCGGAGCTACCACCAGCTGTCGTCGGGGTCGACGAAGGGCCACTCGAGCGCCATCGTGTCGAGGGGCTCGAGCTCATCGTCAGTCGCACTGTCGAACGGAACGATGTCACCCAAGCAGCGGTCTTGTCTCACGCCAACGTGGTCGAGGAGCTGATGGCGCGTAGCGGCGCCGTGTTGCCCGCCCGATTCGGCCACACCTTCACGGATGAGCAGGAGCTCGCGGCTGCGGTGAAGACAAAGGCCTCGGAACTCGCTCGCGGCCTGAAGCTGGTGCGCGGCTGTCTCGAGTTTGGTCTTCGCGCTCTCAGCGGCGACCGCGCGTCCCAGAACACGCCCGGCGAGCCCTCGGGCCGCGACTACATGCGGACCCGGCTCGCGGAGGAGAAGGCCCGCCAGCGACTCGCGGAGGAGCTCCACGAGCCACTCGCCCGGTTGTCGCGCGCAAGCACTCGGTTCGGCGGTGCGTCTCCCGACCTGCTCCAGGCCGCCTATCTCGTGCCCCGTCGGGACGTCGCCGCATTTGGCGACGAGGTGCGCCGGCTCGAGGCCGCGCACGCTGACCTGACGATCGTCTGCACGGGGCCGTGGCCGCCGTACACCTTCGCGGCCAATGGGGAGGGCGAGGCGTGAGTGCTCGGCACGAGCCGATCGACAAGCTGTTGACGGGCGAGGATGGCCTCGGGCGAATCGCCGGCGACCTCGAGCACTTGCCGAAAGCGTTCCCCCGCCGAGTGAACGCGGATCCGGAACAGGTCGAGCGTGGCCTCGCACAGCTCGTATTGACGCTCGTCGAGCTGCTGCGCCAGCTGATGGAGCGGCAGGCGCTGAGGCGCATGGAGATGGACACGCTGACCGATGAGCAGGTCGAGCGCATGGGGGAGACGTTCATGAAGCTCGACCAGCGGATGCAGGAGCTCAAGGAGCATTTCGAGTTGGAAGACCGTGATCTCAACATCAATCTCGGGCCGCTCGGAAACCTGCTGTGAGGGCGGGAATGAAACCGGGCGCGATGGGGATAGTCGGAATCAGACATCGACTGAAAGGAGAACGAGGATGGCTTCACTGAAAGACGTCGAGCAAGTCGCCGATGATCTATCGGCCCTGGTCGATCAGCTGCGCGGAGAGATCAAGAACAACGCCAGCTTCGACAAGCTCGTGAAGCTCGCCGACGAGATCAGCGAGCACGCCGACGAGGCCGCGGGCACGTTCAGCACGGTCAACGAGGCGCTCATGAGCCGACTGGACGAGCTCAAGGGCGGCGGCAGCAGCTCGCGCAGCGGGAGAACTTCCAGCTCTGCCCGCGCGAAATCACGCTCATAGCGAAACCGAGGAGGGATGATGGCAGTCGAGGAACAACAGCAGGAATCGCAGCAAGGCGGTGACGGCCCCGGCAAGGGCACCGCGGTCAAGGCGGCAGCCGCCGCCGCGGCCACGAGTGTCGCGGCCTTGGCGGCGAAGAGAGCGCTGTCGCATCGCGGCTCGAACTCCGGCAACGGCGGCTCGGCATCCGGTGGCGACGCCGGCTCAGTCCTCAGCTCGGTCCTTTCGGGCGGGTGGGACGCCGCGCGCGATGCGCTGATCCCCGCCGCTGAGGACGCGGCAGCGGCCGCCGGCGAGTACCTCGCCTCGAAAGGCCCGGAGATCGTCCGCGATCGGATTGTCCCGCGCTTCATCGAATCGTTCAACGAGGCGAATAGCGGGAGCTGACGCTGCAAAACGAGCAAGTGGAGGTCGAGATGGACGACAACGAGAACGAGAAAGAAGGCATGTCGACCGGCAAAAAGGTCGTCGCCGGCGCAGCTGTCGGCGTAGCTGTTCCGGCAGCCGTCGGCGTCGCGAAGAAGCTGCTCGGGAACGGAGACGATGAGCAGGACAAAGGGAGCGGCCAGGTTGACCGCTCCCGGCAGACAGGACGCAAGTCAGCGAGCTCCGGCCGAGGCCGATCCTCGCAGGCGACGCGACGAGGCAGCTCGTCGGCGAAGCGGTCGGGCGGCAGCGCCAGCGGGAAGAGCAGCCGCAGTCGCAGCGGTTCGTCCAGCGGAACGACGCGGTCTCGAGCGACGGGGAGCTCGTCGAGCGGAAAGTCCGGCAGCTCGTCCTCGAGCGGAAGCAGTCGGACGAAGGAGCAGCTCTACAACCAGGCGAAGCGGTTGAAGATCGATGGTCGCTCGACCATGACCAAAGCGCAGCTCGAGCGCGCGATCAGTCGCGCGCGTTCATAGGCAGGCGAAGGGGCCCGCGCGTGTCGGCGGCGCGGGCCCGAGCCGCTCGAGCCTCGGCGTCGTAGGCAGGCAGCTCGCGAGCAATCGGACGCGCAGCAAATCGCGACCAAGCAAGCGAAAATAGGGCGGTCCGGGCGGCCGAGGCGTGTTCGGCGTTTAGCTCCCTCGATGGGCCTGAACCGCCGCCGGAACTATTCTGCGCGCCGCATCGCCCTATAAACCGCGTCCCAATGGGCCGAGACCTCTTCCAGGGCCCGAGCTGTCGTTTGGGCCGCCGTCTCCAGGCGCGGGATTACTTCTTCGACTTCGGTCATGCGCGACTCAAGAGCCTTGATCTTCTGTCCAATGTGTTCCAGCTCCTGTGCGAGCACTTCGTTCTCGCTGCTCTGCTCGGCCATCGCGGCTCAGTGTTCCCGCGGTTCCGCCAATCGAACCGTCGAACGGTAGCCGTGGCTCGCGGTCGTGTCCCAACGTTCTTTTCGGCGCGTCGGCGGCTCCTGACCCTTGGAGCCGCCCAGCGCTACCCCTCGAAGACGGAGCCGTTCAGCCACTCAGTGACCGCGGCTCCTGAGCTCTCCCTTGCCCCTCAGGCGCCGGTTCCATTTCGAGGTGCTGCCCAGTCTCCAGACCTCGAGCCGTTTTGTCATGGGCCGGGCGGCCCATCTTTGTACGAGGGACGTAAAGCCGGGTGGCACGCCCGCTCGCTCCCGAGAGAGGAGCCGCCGCCCCGCGTTGAGATCGTCGTCTGACTTCGCGGCCGGGCGGCGGCTTGGGTGGGAGGTCAACGCCTCCACCTTGGCCGAGACCCTGCGGTAGGCCGCGGCCGTCAGCTACTTCGAGACACGTCGCGGCGGATCCTCCCACTGCAGCTCTAGGCGATGTGTGTGCATTTGCCTACATCTGGAGCTAGCTCGTCTATCGGTCACCGAGGCGCCCGGCTCGCCGCCGAGCCACATTCAGCCGCCTGTTCTAGTGTTGCCGCAAATCGAAGAGGAGACGGCAAATGGCATTAGGGGATGAAATCGACGAGGTCTTTCGGCGTGAGGTGAAGTCCATGCCCGCTTATGCGAAAGCCCAGGCTGCGGGTGGTTCCGGGGTCGCACCGCCGGTGGACGAGATGAATCAGTTGCTGATGGGTCTGGTCGTCGGTGTCCAGCGCTCACTACACCTGCTCGCTGACCGCATCGAGAACATGGAGAACCGCAGCGCCTAGACGTTGACGCGACTTCAACAATCTCGTAGTGTCGCTTCAGTTTTCCTTCGACGGGGTCTAAGGAGATCTGGATGCCGTCGAGCGCACCCGACGTCTCAACAGAGATCGATGTCGGCGAGCGACTCCAAGCCCTCCGCCGCTTTCGGCGGTGCACGCTCCGGGAGATCGCGGCACGGTCTGGCCTCAGCGAGAGCTTCCTGAGCCAGGTCGAACGCGGCCGGTCGAGCGCGAGCATCGCCTCCCTGCGGCGGATTGCCAATGCGCTCGGGGTGTCGATGGCCGACCTGTTCGAGCCGGACGGTCCGCCCGGACCGAGGGTGCTTCGGCGTGCCGACCGGCCGGCGCTCTCGTTCGGGATCCTCGGTCGCAAGCTGCTCTTGACACCGGGGGCGCTTCATCATCTCGAGGTCTTCGCCGGCGAGCTCGAGGTGGGGGGGTCGACGGGCGCGGAGGCCTACGCGCACGGCGATTCCGAGGAGCTGTTCGTCGTCCAATCAGGGACCGTGGAGCTCGAGCTCGGCGGCGAGGTCTTCGAGCTCGAGCCCGGGGACAGCATCGTCTACCGCAGCTCGACGCCACACCGTGTCTCGAACATCGGCCAGGAGCTCGCCGAAGTGATGTGGATCGTCAGTCCGCCCAGCTACTAGGGGGAAGAAGGAGGCGCGTGATGGACAAGCACGAGGGAACGGAGAAACGGCTCAGCCGAGAGCAGCTCTTGAGACTCACGGCTGCCGCTGGAGGAGCGACCCTCCTGGGGAGCCGTTTCGACACGGCGCAAGCCGCGCTCGAGCGGCTGGGCGCGGAGTCGGGTCGGCTGCAGGTGCTCGACTGGCCGGGCTACGGGAACGACGGAGGCCAGGCGATGTTCGCGCAGTACGTGAAGACTCACCCGAGCAACAAGCCGCAGTTCACCCAGATGACCAGCGAGTCCGACGCGCTCGGCCGGATCCATGCCGGGCTCAAGCCCGACCTCTTTCGCCCCTACGTCGGCTGGGTCAAGTACTTCGCGACCAGCGGGCTCGTTCAGCCGTGGGACACGAAGCAGATCTCGAACTTCAAGCACCTGAACCCGTTCATGGTCAAGGCCGGCCAGTACAACGGCAAGCAGTACGGGATCCCGGACGACTGGGGCTTCGACGCGATCCTCTACCGGAGCGACAAGGTGCATCCCAAGGCCCGTTCGTGGGGCCTCCTGTTCGACGAGCGCTACAAGGGCAAGATCGCCTGGTACGACGATCTCGAGATGCTCGTCATGGCAGGCCTCTACCTCGGGTTCCCTCGGCCATATCGCCAGTCTGACTCGGAGCTCAAGAAATCCCAGAAGCTGCTGATGTCGAAGAAGCACCTCGTCCGCCTGATCTGGTCCTCCGAAACGAACCTGTGGGAGGCCTTCGGGTCGGGCGACCTGTGGATTGCTTACGCCTGGCCCAACGACTGGGTGCAGATGAAGAAGAAGAAGCTGCCGGTCGTCTACATGCGTCCGAAGGAGAAGCCGATCGCCTGGGTCGGGATGTTCATGCTCATGAAAGGCTCGAAGCGGCCACACCTCGCCCACGCGTACGTCAACGCTTGGAGCTCCGCCCGGTCGGGAAAGTGGCTCGAGGACAACTATGGCTACGGCCATGCGAACACGCTCGCGCGGCCGTCGTCGAGCGCCCTGTTGAGGGCGCTCCAGCTCACCAATCCCAAGGCGGTGACCGAGCCGAACGCGCACCTCGACCGCGACATCCCGCGGCGTGCGCTCTACGCAAGGATGTGGGAAGAAGTGAAGGCCTCCTGACCGGTGGCCTGACCAGCAACGTTCGCCGGCTCCCTGGCCCGCGATCACGCGGCGCCAGAGTCCACGCTCGCCCTTGTCAAGGCTGCCAGCCTTGCCTGCGGGCGATCGCGGCCTCTGGCTTGGTGCTCGCGACCCAGGAAGCGGGCAACGTTACTGGCCAGGCCACTGCCCGGTAAACGATGGCGCTCGCCAACGCCGACAGCTCGCCGGAGCACGTCCCCCGGCCTAGACGGCTGCGGCTCGACCTGACGACGCCGATCTTGCTCGGCCTCCCGCTCGCCTGGCTGGCCGCGTTCTTTCTCGTGCCGATCGCGATCGTCGCTGCGTACAGCTTCGACGTCTACTCGCTGAACCCGGGCCCGCACGGCTTCACCCTGACGGCCTGGCACGACTTCCTGCACAGCTCCGTCTACCTGCGGCTGTTCTGGAAGTCCGTGAAGCTGTCGCTGACGGTCTCGGCGATCATCGTGCTACTCGCCTATCCGCTCGCCTACTACCTGGCGCTGTCCGGCACAAAGCGCAAGTACATCCTCCTACTCCTGCTGATCGCGCCGTTCCTGACGAGCTACCTGCTGCGGGTGCTCGCCTGGAAGGTGATTCTCGGAAACCAGGGCGCGGTCAACACGTTCCTCTTCTGGACCGGGCTCCGGTCGCCCGACCACCCGCTCTCCCAGCTCCTCTACAGCAGGTTCGCAGTCATGCTGGTGCTCGGCTACATCTGGCTCCCGTTCGTGGCCCTCCCGATCTTCGTCTCGCTCGAGAGCCTCGACCGCCGGCTGCTGGAGGCGGCGAGCGATCTCGGGGCGAGTCGCCTGCAGGCCTTCCGCAGGGTGACCTTACCGCTCTCACTGCCCGGCGTCGTTGCGGCGTTCCTCTTCGTGTTCATCCCGACGCTCGGCGAGTTCGTGACGCCGTCGCTCGTCGGGGGTGCGAGCGGCTACCTCTACGGCAACCAGATCGTCGACCTGTTCAGTACCGGCTTTCCCGACTGGGAAATCGGCTCGGTGCTCTCGATCTTCCTCCTCGGCGTCGTCGCGATCCTGACCGTCGTCTTCGCGCGCTTCCTCCAGCCCGGCGAGGTGACCGTGGACTGATGGACGTCGCGCTCTCGAAGAACGGCGCGCGGCTGCTGAGAGCCTTTTTTGCTCTCGTCGTGGTCTTCCTCTACGCGCCGATCCTGATTCTGCTGATCTTCTCGTTCAACAACTCGGAGGTGCCGTCGTTCCCGCTCTCGGGGTTCACGTTCCACTGGTACCACGAGTTCCTTGCCAACTCCGAGCTCAGGGGCGCGCTCGAGACGAGCGGGATCATCGCGGCGCTGTCGAGCGCGGGGGCTGTCGTCCTCGGCCTGCTCGCGGGGATGGCGCTCACGCGCCGCCGATTCCGGGGGAAGGCGGCCGTCTCCGCGCTGCTCCTGAGCCCACTCGTGATCCCATATGTCGTCTTCGGGATCTCCCTGCTCCTGCTCTTCCACACGATCGGCGTGCCACGCTCGGTTCTGACCGTGGTGATCGGGCACATCGTCATCAGCGTGCCCTACAC
>VAWI01000073.1 GCA_005884005.1 Actinomycetota bacterium | reverse complement strand
GGCGTTTCCGGTCAGGCCGGTCCGGCTCTCGGACCGGCATGTGGAGCGGAATGTTGTGGAAACCTTTCAGAAGATCGAGCATCGGCCCGTCTTCGTCTTCGAGCAGACGGCGCGACACGTGCACGGTGTAGTCAGGTGAAACCCCGACGAGGCTTTGGTCGAACGCGCGATGGTGGATTGAGCAAAGACTGAGACCGTTGCGTACGGTCGGCTCGCCTCCGGACTCCACATCGCCAAGGATGTGAGCAGCGTCCAGTAGCCGGATCTCCTTCAGCGTGCAAATCGCACACTGGCTGCTGTAGGCAGGAACGACTCGACCTCGGAAGCGCGCGTTCGATGGAATCTTCGAGCGGCGCAGGAGCAGGCTCGTCGACGGGTCCGACGAACGTCCCCGGAGTGACCACGACGGAACGCCCAACTGGATCGTCAGACGTGACGTAGCACGGCAAGACGGGCTTGTACCAGCCAGGCCGCGTCCCGATGAAATACACGACCGGGACTTGGAGCTCATAGGCGGCCCGAAGAGCGCGATTGTCCGACTGATTGATGTCGCCCGCCCGGTAGGCATAGATGAACCCGTCCTCAACGATCTCGTCGTCGTATGGGGATTTCGCTGACGTCTGTATCGATAGCGCCGCGGGTCCAGTTTGTGCGGCGCTTCGGTAGATGCCTTTCTGTCGGTTCAAGAAAGGGATCCGACTACCGCGAAACGGGAACCCGCGCTGGAGTCCGCCGACGTACGGGATGTCCTCACCGAACTCGGCGGCAAGGATCGATAGGTGCGCCATGCACGCGCTGCGGACATCCTCGTCTCGCAAGTGCAGCGATTCTAAGACGCTAACGCGTAACCGCGCGAGTCGTTGCGCCCAATAGTCAGCGGTCTCGTCTTAGATTCCGCAAGTGATTCCCCCTCTCTCCCACCCGGCGCTTTTCGCAAATTCCCCAAAGCGCTACGTTGAGCACATGCCCGTCGAGCCGCCGAACGACGTTTTCGCGCACCACCAGCGGGTCGAGCACGATCTGCGGCGCAAGGCTGAGACGGCTCAGCTCCTGCTCGACGCGGCTCGCTACCTCGGGGAGACACTCGAGATCGAGCGCGTTTATGACCGGTTTCACGAGTTGCTCGCGGACGCGATTCAGCACGACGGGGTCGTCGTCTCCTCGTTCGACGAGCGCGAGAACCTGATTCGCTGCGAGTACGCCTGGGTCGAGGGCCAGCACGTCGATCCGACCACGCTGCCGGAGCTGAAGCTCTCGACCGCCGGCGGTATGCAGAGCGAGGTCATCCGCACCGGCAAGCCGCTGCTCGAGAACGACGTCGGCGGTCGCGTCGCCGGCGACGAGGGTGGAACCTTTTACGACGTCGACCGCGAGGGGACGGTCCGCAAGCTGCCCGACACGGGGCCGACCCACGTCCAGGCCGCGATGATGGTGCCGGTCAAGCACGAGGGCCGGGTCGTCGGCGTCGTCCAGCTCATGAGCGACGAGCGGACGTACACGGATGAGGACCTCGAGCTCGTCGAAGGCCTCGTCGGGCAGATGGGCGCGGCCGTGCGGATGGCCCGGCTCCACGCCGAGCGGCGCCGGGCCGAGGCTGCCGAGGCCGCCGCGAACGCCGTCGCCGCCGAGCGCGAGCAGGCGGCTCGGCTGCTCGAAGCCGTCGGCGACGGGATCTTCTACGTCAAGAGCAATGGCTTAGTCCGGTTCTGGAACCGCTCGGCGGAGTTGATCGTCGGGCTTTCCAGCGAGGACGTGTTCGACCGGCCGGCTGCCGAAGTCGTGCCCGGCTGGGCGGCTATCGCCGAGCAGGTCGCGATCACCGAAGACGACAGCGTGCCGCGCGTCGCCCGCGTGCCGGTCGAGGTCGGGGGTCGGGAGCTGTGGCTCTCTTTCGTGGCGGTGGGCAGGCCCGAAGGCGTCGTCTACGCGTTCCGCGACCTGACCGCCGAGCGCGAGCTCGAGCGGGCGAAGAGCGATTTCATCGCCACTGTCTCCCACGAGCTGAGGACGCCGATGACCGCGGTCTACGGCGCCGCGCGCACGCTCCTGCGGCCGGACATCGACATCTCCGCCGATCAGAGAAGTGAGCTCCTGGAGATGATCGCGACACAGTCGGAACGGCTCGCGCAGATCACCGAGGAGGTGCTGCTCGCCAGCCGGCTCGACCGCGGCGAGGTCGCCGTCGAGAGCGACCGCGTGGACGTCGCCGAGCTCGCTCGCAGGACGGTTGAGACGATGCAGCCGCAAATCAGCGTGGCCGTGACGCTGGACGCGCCGCCCGAAGCCTGCGCCACCGGCGACCACGACCGCATCCAGCAGATCCTGATCAACCTGCTCGACAACGCTGCCAAGTATTCGCCGGAGGGCGGCGGGATCACCGTCTCCGTCAGCGAGACCGACGGGCACGTCCAGCTGGCCGTCGCCGACGAGGGCGTCGGCATCGCACCGACGGAGCAGGAGGCTATCTTCGAGAAGTTCTACCGGGTCGATCCGCACCTGACGCAGACGCCGGGCGGAACCGGCCTCGGTCTCTACATCTGCCGCGAACTCGCGCACCGGATGGGCGGGGAGATCGCGGTCGAGTCGGAGCCGGGCGGCGGCTCGACGTTCGTGCTTTCGCTACCGGCGGGCTGAGCTAGTGGTCTGACCGGCGACGTCGGCCGAGCTCCCTGACCCGCGATCACGCGGCGCCAGAGTCCACGCTCGCCCTTGTCAAGGCAGCGAGCCTTGCCTGCGGCCGATCGCGGCCTCTGGCTTGGTGCTCGCGGGCCAGGAAGCGGGCAACGTCACCGGCCAGACCACAGTAGAGTCCGGGCCGCATGGAGATCGGCGGCGTCCTCAGCGAATCCTGGAGCCTCTACAAGCGGTTCCTCGGCCGCTTCTTCATGACCGCTCTGATCGTCTACGCAGTCCTCGACCTGTTTTCCGCCCTCGTCGATCGCGCTGCGGGAGACAGCTGGGTCGCGGCCCTCTTCTGGGGACTCGTCGCGGCATTGTTCAGCGTCGTCGGCTACTTCTGGGTTCAGGCTGCACTGGTCGAGACCGTGAACGACGTGCGGGACGGACGAGCCGACCGCTCGATCGGCGAGACCTACAGCGCCGTCCGGCCGCGGCTGGCGTCGGCGACCATCGCGGGCGTGCTGGCAGCGATCGGAATCGCCGTCGGGTTCTTGCTCTTGATCGTGCCCGGCCTCTACCTGCTGACGATCTGGTCGATGCTGATCCCGGTGATCGTGCTCGAAGGCCGCTCGGCAGGCGAGTCGTTTACGCGCTCGCGCGAAGTAGTGCGCGGCAACGGCTGGAGCGTGTTCGGGCTCATCATCATCACCTTCCTGCTGATCGCGATCGCCTCGGCAATCATCCGCGCGCTCTTCACCCCACTCCCGAACTTCCTGGACATCTGGCTCGGCTCGCTCGTCGCGCACAGCCTGACAGTCCCGTTCGCGGCCGCGGCCTTGACCACGGCGTACTTCCGGCTGGCGGCGCGAGAGTCTGCCGAGCCGGCGGCTTCAGCGGCTGTCCTCTAGGGCAGATGGCGATCGATCCGCAGAGTTTGCGGGGCTTTGCCCAGCGCTACACCGCGGCCTGGTGTAGTCAGGACGCGGCTAGCGTCGCGGCCTTCTTCGCACCGAATGGCTCACTCTGCGTGAACGACAACGACCCCGCGATCGGGCGCGAAGCTATCACCGATGTAGCGCAGAGGTTCATGTCTGCTTTTCCCGACCTGGAAGTGCTCATGGACGACTTCGTCGTGGACGGAGACCAGGCGGTCTACCGGTGGACCCTCGTCGGCACCCACACTGGTCCGGGCGGTACAGGCCGTGCGGTTCGCATCAGCGGGTTCGAAGAGTGGCGGATTGACGCCGATGGCTTCATCGCCGAGTCACTCGGGCACTTCGACAGCGAGGACTATCGGCGGCAGCTCGAAAACGCCGAGTAGTCGAGCCCGCCGGTCAGGGGCCCTCGACGGCGAACAGCCGCCACTCACCTGGAACGCCCTTCAGCTCCGCGGCGCCCCGGTCGCGGAAGGCGATTCCCGAACCGGCGACGAGGTCCTTGACCGTGCTCGATACGACGACCTCGCCGGGGCCGGCCTCGGCTGCGACCCGCGCCCCGATGTGCACCGCGATCCCGCCGACCTTGGCGTTCATGCGCTCGCATTCGCCCGTGTGCAGGCCGGCCCGCACCTCGATGCCGAGATCGCGCATGCTCTCGGTGATCGCACGGGCGCAGCGAATCCCTCGCGCGGGCCCGTCGAACGAGGCGAAGAAGCCGTCGCCGGCGGTGTCGAGCTCCGTGACCTGGTAGGAAATGCTGACGTCGCCGCTTCGCGCGTAGCGGGTCTCGGCTTCCATGCTCACATTCCTACCGCCGAGCGGTCGAGAGTTCCGCTGCGTAGAGGTCGTACGGCAGGCGCTCGAGCACGGCCTGGCGCGGGTCCCGGACGGTGAAGAAGCGCGGCAGCGCCTTCTCCGCGAGCCGGCCGAGCTCCGGGCTCGTCGCCAGAACGCGATCGATTGCGGCTCTGTCGCCGCCGAGCGCCGTGAACTCCACCCGCTCGCTCCAGGGCTCGAGCACCCGCACCGCGACCTCGGCCGCTTCGTCGATGAGCGCGCGCGCTTGCTCCTCTCTCCGCCGCCGGAAGCGGCCGGACGACGAGCCGCCCTTCTTGTGGCGGCCCTTGACGAAGCGTGAGCCGACCTTCGAGGCGACGAGGCGCTCGCCCTCGAAGACGCCGACGGCATAGCCGCCGAGGCGCACCAGCAGGGCCGCGACGACGTGGTCGGCCGCCAAAGCGTCGAGCAAAGGCTCTAGCTGCACGCTTTCGTACTCGGCCTCGTGCGCGAGCCCGAACGCCGGCCGGACGACGATTACCTCGCCGGCGGTCTCGATTCGCACTTTCCCTGCGGCATAGGTCGTCCGCCCGGGCTCGCCCTCGAGCGGCGCCAGGCGCTTGCGGACGTTGTCGCGGCCGACGAAACGCGCCACGCGGCGTCAGTCGTCGGGGCTCGCTTGGGCCGCCCACTTCGCGTGGTGCTTCAGCGCCCAGTCCTCGCGTACCCAGCCGCGCGTGATTCCGCTCAGCGAGTGGCGCGTCGAACGGTGCACGAGCGACAGGTAGAGGTGGCCGAGCACGAGGAAGAACGAGATGTACATCAGCCAGTCGTGAACGACGAGCGCGTTCTGTAGTCGGAACGCGTGGTTCCGCTCGCCGTACCAGAGGAAGAAGCCGGTGAGCGTGAACAGGAAGGCGAGCGCCGCCGTGACGATCACGTTGATCTTCTGGCCGGCGTTGAAGCGCCCTTGCGGGTTGCCGCGCCGCCGCAGCCAGCCGAGGTCGTCGTCGTCGAAGATCTCGATCTCACGTGCATCGGCAAGCAGGCGGCGGCGGTCGCCGGCGAGGATGACGAGGGCGAGCGCCACCAGCCAGGCCAGCGCGGTGTAGACGTGGATGTCCTTCAGCAGTGGGCGCCGGCCGACCAGCTGCGCGAGGCTCGGCAGGTAGAGGCAGAGCCCCGAGCCGAGCAGGACGAAGAACGCGCTCGCATGCACCCAGTGCAGGGCGCGTTCGGTGCGGCTGAAGCGCGGCAGGCGGCGGACGTCAGGAGCCGTAGCCATTCGAGCGCCCCACCCAGGCGTTCTGGTCGTAGCCGTGCTGCTCCCAAAAGCCGCGGGGCTGCTTGGCGACGAACTCCATCTTCGTCAGCCACTTGACGCCCTTGTAGCCGTACATCTCCGGCAGGATCACGCGTGCCGGCGCGCCGTGGGGCCGCGAGAGCGGCTGGTGGTCGAGCTCCAGCGCGAGCATGGCGTCCGGCAGCCGTAGCTGCTCGAGCGTGAGCGAGTCGTCGTAGGGGCGTTCCATCGAGACAAAGCGAACCGCCGTCGCGGAGGGCAGCGGCTGCACGAGGTCGAAGAGCTGCTGGAAGCGGACACCTGTCCAGTGGACGTTCTTGACCGTCCAGCCGGTGACGCAGTGGAAGGTCGAGGTCTGCTCGGCCCGCGGGAGGGCGGTCAGCTGGTCGTAGGTCAGCGTCCGCGGCCGCTTGACGAGGCCGCCGACCTCGAGTCGCCAGCTCGCGGGGTCGAAGATCGGCATCGAGCCGGAGATCGTGTAGATCCGCCAGCCGCCGACCGGGAAGAGATTGCCGACGAGCTGACTCCCCGCCGAGGTCAGCGGCGACAAGAAGCTGGAAATCGGCCCGGCCCAAAGCAGGGACGAAGCGCCGCCCGCCACGAGCAGCAGGAACCCGCGCCGTCCGTAGCGGTGTTCCGAGGAGGGCAGCGGGTCCGGCACCTACGACCATCTTGCCTGGACGCCCTCACTTCAAAAAGAAAGGGCGGCCGTAGTGGCCGCCCTTCACATTTGCGCTTCCCGTCCGTCTCTGCGGCCCAGGCGTCCGGTTGGCGCTTTCAGATATTGGACGCTGGCCTGGAACCGGGCACCCCCCTGAAGGGGGTTATCTCCAGACAACAGAAAGCGGAAACGAGAAGCGGGGCCCGCCGCCAGGCCCCGCTTCGTCTCCCGTGAGAGAGCCGCAGTGAAGTCCTCGAGGCCCCGCCGCAAAGGAGGCCCCTCGGTATGACTTCCGAGGTCGCCCCCGCCGCATCGGGGCGTCTCTCGGTTGCAAATTCACTATCGACGAAGAGCCCTTGCTTGATCCATCACCCTTCCGCGGTTGACTGCTCCGCTTCACTTACAACCGGCTTACAGGGCAATCCGCGGGCGCTAGATCTTGCCGGGAGCGACGAACTGCACGCTTTCCGCGCCTAGGGCGTTCAGAATCATCGGGAGCGCCTCGGCGGTTGCAAGCGGCCACGCGTGAAGGAGCACTGTCTTGTCGTTCCCGTCTTCGAGGACGCCGTCGGGCACGAGCCGCTCTAGTTCTTCGGCGGTGCGATCCTCTTCCCAGTCGCGTGGGTCGACGTCCCACCCGACGTGGCGATAGCCGAGCTCCTCGAGCGCAGCCAGCACCCGTTGGTCGTCCTGACCGGCGCCGAATGGGCAGCGGAACAACGGGCGCGGGTCGACGCCCGTGACGCTTTGGATCGTGCCCTCGGCCTTGCGTATGTCGTGGCGGAGCAATTCGTCGTCGAGGCCGTTCATGGGGGCGTGGTAGTTCGAGTGATTGCCGACCGAGTGCCCGGCCTCGACGATTCGGCGGGCTGTCTCCGGGTTCGCGCGCGTCCAGCGGCCCTGGAGAAAGAACGTGGCCTCCACTCCTGCCGCGTCCAGAGAAGCAAGAATTCGGTCTTCGACACCGGGCAGGGTGGGCCGGCCCGGGAATTCCGTGTCGAACGTCAGCGCAACCTTCACTGAGCGAGCGTCACCTTCGTCAGGCCGGTCGGCTCCGCATAGACATTTGGACCGAGCGCGAGCCGCGGTTGTTAGCCGGCGCCTTGGAGGCGCGTGAACTTCACTACTAGCCCGCAACCCTGTAGAACAGCACACACAAGAGAGCTCTTAAGGAGGTTTGTGAGATGGAAGCTCACATCGGGGACAGCATCGTGCTCGAGTCAGAGCGGGTCGGCCAGCCGGCGCACACCGGCGTGATCGAAGACGTGCTTCAGCAACAGCCGCCGCGCTACCGCGTGCGCTGGGAGGACGGCCACGAGAGCATCGTCGCGCCCGCCGCGGGTGCCGCGCTCATCGAGCCGAAGAAACAGACCAAGCACTAAGCCGTGGCGATCGAAGACCTGACTCGTGCGCTCGACGAGGCGGGCGCTGCCTACGATCTCCTGCCTCACGCCCACACCGAGTCGGCGCTCGCCGAAGCTGAAGCGCTCGGGCTCGGGCCGGACGACGTCGCCAAGACGCTCGTCGTCAAGACCGCCGAGGGGTACCTGCGTGCGGTCCTGCCGGCCTCGCGCCGACTGGACGAACGCAAGGTCCGAGACGTCACCGGCGGCAGCAAGAAGGACGTTCACCTCGCGGGCGAGGACGACCTCCGGCGGGATTATCCCGACTTCGAGCTCGGGGCAGTGCCTCCGGTCGGTGGCGCGCGACGTGACGAGGTGATCGTCGACAGCCGCGTCGCGGCGCGTGAGACAGTCGTGCTAGAGGCCGGCTCGCACGAGCAGTCAGTGCGGATCGCGGCCGCCGATCTCGTGCGCGCCGCCGGCGCCGAGGTCGCGGACATCTGCGAGGACGAGGACTAGCGCCTCACGGGGGCCGCCCGCGCCTCGCGGGCTCGGCGGCGGGCCTCGCGCAGCGGCTCCGGTGTGCGCGCTCGGCACGTTGAGAGCACCGCCTCCGCGGCTGTGCCGGCGTCGGTCCGCCAGGCGGCGTGAGCAGCGAGCGGACGCGTCCCCGCACGAGTACGGAGCCAGTACCCCACCAGCTCGCCGGCGAGGAGGAGCGGGCTCCGTGCGCCGCGCTCGTCCGCCGGCCACTCGCCCTCCGCGGCGAGCGGGCGGTGGGTGACGCCGACCGTCGGTAGGTCCAACACTCCACCAAGGTGCAGGGCTAGGCCGGCGCGGCGCGGGTGGTCGCGGCCGGTGCCGTCGACGAGCAGCACATCCGGCGGCTGCGTGAGCGCGCGCACCGCAGCTTCGAGCACCGTTCCCTCGCGCAGGGCGAGCAGGCCCGCCTCGTACGGCGCGCCCGCGCGGCCGGGCACGACGACCGCCTCATCGCCGACGGAAGCGGCGGCCCAGGCCGCGTCGCCAGTGTTGCCCGGCCCGGTGCCCCCGCGGGCGAAGCAGACGAAGACGGCGCCAACCCGCGCCCCCCGCCGGAACCGCCACGCGGGAGGCTCGAGCGCGCCCAGCCGCTGCTGCTCCTCGATCAGCTCGACGCGCGCATGCGGCCAGGCGGACACCCGCGCATACTCGCGCCGTGGACGGTCTGGTTGCAGCGGCGCGCGCGACGGGAGTCGCAGACGAGCGGGTGCTCGCGGCGATCGCTGCCGTGCCTCGCGCGGACTTCGTCCCGCCCGAGTACGCCGGTCAGGCGGACGCCGACACGCCGATCCCGATCCCGCACCAGCAGGTGACGACGCAACCATCGCTCGTTGCGCGAATGGTCGAAGCGCTCGCGCTAGCGGGCGACGAGCGTGTGCTCGAGATCGGCACCGGTTACGGATGGCAAACAGCCCTGCTTGCGCGGCTTGCGCGCGAAGTGTTCAGCGTCGAGCGCTTCGCCGAACTCGCGGAAACGGCCCGCGCCGCGCTCGCCGAGCGCGCAAACGTCGTCGTCCTCGTCGGAGACGGGAGCGAGGGACTGGCGGACCACGCGCCCTTCGACGCGATCGTTGTCGCAGCCGCGTACCCGAGCGTGCCGGCACCGCTCGTTCAGCAGCTCGTTGAGGGCGGCCGGCTCGTGCAGCCGCTCGGCCCCGGCGGTGACGAGGACGTCGTTCTGTTCGAGAAGCGCCGCCAGGTGCTGCAGCAGGTTCGCACGATCAGCGGCGCGCATTTCGTCCGCCTCCACGGACGGCACGGGTTCGCGTGAGGGTCGCGCTCGCCGGCGACACGATGCTCGGGCGCACCGTCGGGGAGAA
>VAWI01000015.1 GCA_005884005.1 Actinomycetota bacterium | reverse complement strand
GCCGCAAGCAGCGCCTCGCGCTCGTACGTCTCCGCCGGCACCTTCTCGGAAGGGCTGATGTCGATCGTCCGGTAGCGCTTGAGGCCCGTCGCGGCCGGGATCAGCTTCCCGATGATCACGTTCTCCTTCAGGCCGAGCAGGCGGTCGACCTTGCCCTCGATCGAGGCGTCGGTCAGCACCTTGGTGGTCTCCTGGAAGGAGGCTGCCGAGAGGAAGGACTCGGTTGCGAGCGACGCCTTCGTGATCCCGAGGATCAGCGGCTCCCACGTCGCCTGCTCCTTCTTCTCCTTCTTGACGCGGGCGTTCTCGCGATCGAGCACGACCTTGTCGACGAGCTGGCCCGGCAGGAGGTCGGTGTCGCCGGCGCTCTCGACGCGCACCTTCTTGAGCATCTGACGGACGATCAGCTCGATGTGCTTGTCGTGGATGTCGACGCCTTGTGACTTGTAGACACGCTGCACCTCCTGGATGAGGTACAGCTCCGTCGCCGTGTCGCCCTTCAGGCGCAGCAGATCGGCCGGGTTGAGCGAGCCCTCGTGGAGGGCGTCGCCCGGCTCGACGATCTGGCCGTCGGCAACGAGCACACGCGTCCGGCGCGGCAACTGGTAGCTAACGGGCTCCTCCTCGCCTTCGACGAGGATCGAGAGCTTCGGCCCGCGGTCGGTGTCCTCGATCTTGACGGTGCCCGAGACCTCCGACAACTTGGCGGCGCCCTTGGGGTTCCGCGCCTCGAAGATCTCGACCACGCGCGGCAGGCCGTGCGTGATGTCGGCGCCGGCGACGCCGCCCGTGTGGAACGTCCGCATCGTCAGCTGCGTGCCGGGCTCGCCGATCGACTGCGCGGCGATGATGCCCACCGCGTCGCCGACCTCACACATCCCGCCGGTGGCGAGGAAGATGCCGTAGCAAGTCTGGCAGACGCCGAACTCGCTCTTGCACTTGAGCACCGACCTGACCGGCAGCGTCGCGCCGACTGAGTCCTCCTCGCCGAGCCCGTCGAGCACCTCACGGAGCAACGGCATCGTCACGAGCGCGCCCTTCTCGGCGAGCACGGTCTTGCCGGGCTTGCCCGAGGCGAGCGGCTTGTGGACGTCCTCCGCGACGCTGCGTCCGAGCAGGCTTTTGTTCAGCCCCTCGGGAACCTGGATCGGGAGCTCAATGAACTCCTTCGTCTTGCAGTCCCCGTCCCGGATGATCACGTCCTGCGAGACGTCGACGAGACGCCGCGTCAGGTAGCCCGAGTCGGCCGTGCGGAGCGCCGTGTCGGCGAGGCCCTTGCGGGCGCCGTGGGTGGAGATGAAGTACTCGAGCACCGACAGGCCCTCCATGAAGTTGGCCTTGATCGGGCGCTCGATGATCTCGCCCTTCGGATTCGCCATCAGGCCGCGCATGCCGGCGAGCTGGCGGATCTGCTTGAAGGACCCGCGCGCCCCGGAGTTGGCCATCATGAAGATCGGGTTGAGCTCGTTGAGGTTCTTTTCCATCGCCTCGGCGACCTCTTCCGTCGCCTCGGTCCAGAGCTCGACGATCTTCTCGTGGCGCTCTTCTTCGGTGATCAGGCCGCGCTCGTACAGGGCTTCGATCTCACTGACTCGCTCCTCGTAGCCGCTGAGGATCTGCTCCTTGGACTCGGGGATGATGATGTCGTTCTTCGAGATCGTCACGCCGGCGTCGGTTGCGTACTTGAACCCGAGCGACTTGATCGTGTCGAGAACGCTGGCGATCACCTGGGCGCCGAAGCGCTCGGCCAGATCGGAGATGAACGAGTCCATCTCCTTCTTCGACAGCGTCGTGTTCACGTACGGAAAGTCCTCCGGCGTCTCGTCGAGCCCCTGCGCCTCGCGCAGCGCCCGTTCGACCTCCACGTTGAAGATCACCCGGCCGGGCGTGGTCAGCACGACCTCCTCCCCGTGGCGGTACTCGATCGGCTGCTGCAGCCCGACCTGCTCGGAATCGACGGCCCGCTCGACCTCCTCCTCGGAGCCGAAGCGCTTCGGCCGCGGATCCATGTCCTCGGCATTGAGCTCGTTCAGGTTCCGCTCCGAGTACGTGAGGTAGTACTCGCCCAGCACCATGTCTTGCGTCGGCGTCGTCAACGGACGCCCGTGCGCAGGCGAGAGGATGTTGTTCGCCGAGAGCATCAGGATCCGCGCCTCGGCCTGCGCCTCGGCGGAGAGCGGCAGATGGACTGCCATCTGGTCGCCGTCGAAGTCCGCATTGAAGGCGTGACAGACGAGCGGGTGCACCTGAATCGCCTTGCCCTCGACGAGCACCGGCTCGAAAGCCTGAATGCCCAGGCGGTGGAGCGTCGGCGCGCGGTTCAGCAGCACCGGATGCTCCGCGATGACCTCCTCCAGGACGTCCCACACCTCCGGGACCATCGAGTCCACGTGCTTCTTGGCGGCCTTGATGTTCTGGACGGACTTCCGCTCGACGAGCCGGCTCATGATGAACGGCTTGAAGAGCTCGAGCGCCATCAGCTTCGGCAGGCCGCACTGGTGCAGCTTCAGGTTCGGCCCCGAGACGATCACCGAGCGGCCCGAGTAGTCGACCCGCTTGCCGAGCAGGTTCTGCCGGAAACGGCCCTGCTTGCCCTTGAGCATGTCGGAGAGCGACTTCAGCGGCCGGTTGCCCGGGCCGGTGACGGCACGGCCGCGGCGGCCGTTGTCGAACAGGGCGTCGACAGCCTCCTGCAGCATCCGCTTCTCGTTGTTGACGATGATCTCGGGCGCGCCGAGGTCGAGCAGCCGCTTGAGGCGGTTGTTCCGGTTGATCACGCGGCGGTAGAGGTCGTTCAGGTCGCTCGTCGCGAAACGGCCGCCGTCGAGCTGGACCATCGGGCGGAGCTCCGGCGGGATCACCGGGACCGCCTCGAGGACCATCCACTCGGGCTTGTTCTCCGAGGTGACAAACGCGCTCACAACCTTTAGCCGCTTGATCGCGCGCTGCTGCTTCTGGCCCTTCGAGGTCTTGATCATCTCCCGCAGCGACTTGGCCTCGGCCTTGAGGTCGAGGTCCTTCAGCAACTCGCGGATCGCCTCCGCGCCCATGCCGCCGGCGAAGTACACGCCGAAGCCGTAGGGCGAGCCGAAGCGGTCCTTGAGCTCGCGAAAGAGCTGCTCGTCGTTGACGATCTGCTTCGGCTCGAGTTCGCGGAAGAGGTTCCAGGTCTCCTCGAGCCGGTTGACGGAGTCGACCGCCGCCTCGCGCGTGTCCGCGCGGCGCGACTCGATGTCCTGATACATCTCGCGCACCTTCACGAGCCACTGGACGAGCGCGTCGAAGTCCTCCTTCTGGATCTTCCCGTCCGTCCGCAGGCAAAGGTCGCTGACCAGCTCGCGCACCTCCTCGTCCGAGGCGCTGGGATCAGCCGTCTCGAGCGCCTCACGGAGGAGGCCCTTGCCGAGGCCGCGCGCCTTCTCGAGGTGCTTCTCGTCGATGTCCTTGACGAGCTCGACGTCGTCCTCGTGGATCTTCGCCTTCTTGTCGAGCAGACCGTCGAGGACCCGGTTGATGTGCTTCGTCAGCGCGCCCTTCTTCGAGCCGCTTGCCTTCGCGAGCTGCTTGTTCAGGGGTGCCAGCGCCTGGCGGATCTGGATCGCGACGTTGCCGACCGTCTCTAGCTCCTTCGCCGTCAGCTTGCGGTCGTCGCGGATAGCCGCGTTCCGAACCGACTCGCGCAGCTTCTTCGAGTCCTCGGTCGTGATCTGCGGCGCCACCTCGACGAACAGGCCGCCGACGAGCTCACGTGCTTCCTCGAGCGTCGGCAGACCCTGCTCCTCCGCCCAGTTGGACAGGCCGCGGGCCCAGAAGTCGTCGTCCTCGTCGAAGTTCCGCTCCTTGCCCTTGGCGAAGTACTCCCGGCGCCGCTTCAGCCGGTCCTCGAGCGTCACGAGCTGCTCGTCGCGGTCGACCATGATCTGCTCGGACTCGGCCTTGACCTTGTCCTCGAGGCCGTTCAGGTCCTTCTGGCGCGCCTCGTTGTCGACCGAGGTGACGATCGAGGCGGCGAAATAGAGAACCTTCTCGAGCTCGCGCGGCGCGATGTCGAGCAGATAGCCGATCCGGCTCGGGACGCCCTTGAAGAACCAGATGTGCGAGACGGGCGCGGCCAGGTCGATGTGACCCATCCGCTCACGGCGGACCTTCTGCCGCGTTACCTCGACGCCGCAGCGCTCGCAGATGATGCCCTTGTAGCGGACGCGCTTGTACTTGCCGCAGTAGCACTCCCAGTCCTTGGTCGGACCAAAGATGCGCTCGCAGAAGAGGCCGTCGCGCTCGGGCTTGAGCGTGCGGTAGTTGATGGTTTCCGGCTTCGTTACCTCGCCGGACGACCAGTCGCGAATCTGCTTGCTCGACGCCAGCCCGATTCGGATTGCGTCGAAGTCATTGATGTCGATCAAGTGCGCGTCACTCCAGTCTTTGTCTCAGTCAAATTGCGCGTCATCTCAGGGGCCGTAGGCCTTATTCCTCTACGTCTGCTGGTTCCGTCAGTGGTCCTGCTTGTTCTTCTGCTTCTTCGGTTGCGACTTCCTCGGGTGCGACCTCGACGTCAGCGAGATCTCCGAGCACCTCGTCGGTAGGCACCTTCAGGTCGCCGTCCTGGTCGACGCGCTCCTGGCCTTCCTCGACCTCCTCGGCCGTCGGCGGCCGCGGCGTCGTGCGCAGCGAGCCCGGGGTCAGGTCGATGCCGAGCTCCTCCGCGGCGCGGAGCAGCTCGTCGTCCTCTTCGCGCACCTCGACCTCCTTGCCCTCGTCGGAGAGGACGTGGACGTCGAGCGCGAGCGACTGCATCTCCTTCAGCAGCACCTTGAAGGACTCGGGGATCGACGGCTCGGCGATGTTCTCGCCCTTGACGATCGCCTCGTACGCCTTCACGCGCCCGACCGTGTCGTCGGACTTGATCGTGAGCATCTCCTGCAGGGTGTACGCGGCGCCGTAGGCCTCGAGCGCCCAGACCTCCATCTCGCCGAAGCGCTGGCCGCCGAACTGCGCCTTGCCTCCCAGCGGCTGCTGGGTGACGAGCGAGTACGGCCCGGTCGAACGCGCGTGGATCTTGTCGTCCACGAGGTGGAGCAGCTTCAGGATGTACATGTAGCCGACCGTGATCGACTGCTCGTATGGAGCGCCCGACTTGCCGTTGAAGAGGCGCACCTTGCCCGAGCAGCGCCGTCCTTCCGGCTGCTTCCGATCGACCACGAACTTGATCGGGGAGTCGGGATTCTGCTCGACCCACTTCATCAGTGCCTCGTCGACGTCGGCCTCGCTGGCCCCGTCGAAGACAGGCGTCGCGATCGGCTGCGCCTCGCCGTCGCCGTTCTCGCTGAAGACGCCGCGCGCGGCGGCCCAACCGAGGTGGGTTTCAAGGATCTGGCCGATGTTCATCCGGCTCGGGACGCCGAGCGGGTTGAGGACGACGTCGACCGGCGTACCGTCCTCGAGGAACGGCATGTCCTCCTCCGGGACGATGCGCGCGATCACGCCCTTGTTGCCGTGACGGCCGGCGAGCTTGTCGCCCTCGGCGATCTTGCGCTTCTTCGCCACGTAGACGCGGACGAGCTCGTTGACGCCCGGCGAGAGGTCGTCGCCGGCCTCGCGCGAGAACGTCTTGACGTCGATCACCTTGCCGCCCTCGCCGTGAGGCACCTTGAGCGAGGTGTCGCGGACCTCGCGCGCCTTCTCCTTGAAGATCGCGCGGATCAGCTTCTCCTCCGCCGTGAGCTCGGTCTCGCCCTTCGGCGTCACCTTTCCGACCAGCAGATCTCCGGAGCCGACCTCGGCGCCGATGCGGACGACGCCGCGCTCGTCGAGGTCCTTGAGCGACTCTTCCGAGCGGTTCGGAATGTCACGCGTGATCTCCTCGTCACCCAGCTTGGTCGAACGGGCGTCGATCTCGTACTCGTGGATGTGAATCGAGGAGAGCACGTCCTCCTTGACGCACCGCTCCGAGATCACGATCGCGTCCTCGAAGTTGTAGCCCTCGAAAGGCATGAAGGCCACGAGCAGGTTCGCGCCGAGCGCCAGCTCGCCCTTGTCCGTCGAGCTGCCGTCCGCGAGGACCTGATCCGCGCTGACACGGTCGCCTAGGCCGACGATCGGCTTCTGGTGGATCAACGTGCCCTGGTTCGAGCGCATGAACTTCGTCATGTCGTACGTGTCGCTGCCGTCCCGCGTCTCGATGACGACCTTCTCGGCATCGACGTCGATGACCTGGCCGGCCTTCTCGGCGATGACCACGTCCCCGGTGTCGACGGCGGCCCGGTACTCGAGACCGGTGCCGATCAGCGGCGCCTGCGGGATCATCAGCGGCACTGCCTGCCGCTGCATGTTCGCGCCCATCAGCGCGCGGTTCGCGTCGTTGTGCTCGAGAAACGGGATCAGCGCCGTTGCCACCGAGACGATCTGCGCCGGTGCGACGTCCATGTACTCGACGTCTTGCGGGCGCGCCGTCACGGCCTCGCCCTCCCGGGAGCGGCAGAGCACCTGGTCGTCCAGGAACCTGCCGGTCTTCTCGTCGAGCGGCGCCGAGGCCTGCGCGATCGTGAACTGCGCCTCCTCGGCGGCGTCGAGGTAGATGATCTCGTCGGTCACGCGGCCGTTCTTGACCACGCGATACGGCGTCTGGATGAAGCCGAACTCCGAGACGGTCGCCATCGAGGCGAGCGAGCCCATCAGGCCGATGTTCGGGCCCTCCGGCGTCTCGATCGGACACATGCGCCCGTAGTGGGTCGGGTGGACGTCGCGCACCTCGATCGGCGCGCGCTCACGGGTCAGACCGCCGGCGCCGAGCGCCGAGAGGCGTCGCCGATGCGTCAGCCCGGCCAGTGAGTTCGTCTGATCCATGAACTGCGACAGCTGCGAGGAGCCGAAGAACTCCTTCAGCGCCGCGACGACCGGACGGATGTTGATGATCGTCTGCGGCGTGATCGTGTCCACGTCCTCGGTCGTCATCCGCTCACGGACGACGCGCTCCATCCGGTAGAGACCGACGCGGAACGCTTCCTGGATCAGCTCACCAACCGTGCGCAGGCGGCGGTTGCCGAAGTGCTCGTACTCGTCGAGGTCGCCGCGGATCGGATCGCGGGAGAGCACGATCGCGTCGGCCGCGAAGTCCTTGGACTCGAGATCGACCCCGAGCTTCATCGGCAGCTCGACGAGCTTGCGGACGAGCGCGAGGATGTCCTCGGTCGTGAGGACCCGCGTGTCCTCCTTGACGTTCACCTCGAGCCGCTGGTTGAGCTTGTAGCGCCCGACCTTGGTCAGGTCGTAGCGCTTCGGGTCGAAGAAGAGCGCCTTCAGCAGGTTGCGCGCGTTGTCCAGCGTCGGGGGCTCGCCCGGACGCTGCTTCTTGAAGACCTCGATCAGGGCCTCCTCCTCGGTTTCCGAGGGGTCCTTCTCGATCGTGTTGACCATGAACGGCGAGTTGTCGAAGAGCTTGAGGATCGCCTCGTTCGTGCTCGTGTCGAGCTTGAACCCGGTAGACGGATCCTCCTCGGGCAGCGCCCGGAGCAGCGTCGTGATCGGCAGCTTCCGCTTCCGGTCGATGCGGGCGTAGACGATGCCCTTCTTGTCGATCTCGAGCTCGAGCCACGAGCCGCGCGACGGCATCAGGTTCGCGGTGAAGACCTGCTTCGTGGCGTCCTTGGGCTCCATCAGGTAGGCGCCCGGGCTGCGGACGAGCTGCGTGACGATCACGCGCTCGGTGCCGTTGATGATGAACGTCCCGAACTCGGTCATCATCGGGAAGTCGCCCATGAAGACGTTCTGCTCTCGGATCTCGCCCGTCTCCTTGTTGACGAAGCGGACGGTCATGTTCAGCGGGGCCTGATACGTCAGGTCCTTTTCGCGGCACTCCTGAATCGAGATCGGCGGCTCGCCGAACTTGTAGTCGCCGAATTCGACGGCGAGAGTGCCCGTGTAGTCCTCGATCGGCGAAATGTCGTCGATCGTCTCGCGAAGACCTTCCTCCAGGAACCAAGCGAACGACGCCTTTTGGATGTCGATCAGGTTCGGAAGGTCGAGGACGTGCTTCAAGCGCGAGAAACTCTTCCGCGCGCGAGGCGCGGCAACCCGTGCGGTCAAGTGAGGGTGCCTCCCTTTACGGCTCTGTGTGTGGAATGCGTGGAGAAATGCGGACAGGCGATACTACGGCGCGACCCACAAAGATAGCGAAAGAGGGTGCTCCTGCGCAAGGCAGAGCCTGCGGGAGGCACCCGTTGACGCCACTATAGAGGATTTTGCCGCCGGAAGCCGCCCACGCCGCCCTTTCGGCGCCTCTTAGATCCTGTTCGCACGCCCCCAAACTGAAATGCAAAGGGCCGCTCAGGCGGCCCTTTGCGGCAAATACGTGCTCGAGCTAGTTGGTGGTGCTGTCGCCCGCCGTGTCCGGCTTGGGGCCCTTGTCGAGCACCAGCCGCGCCGTGAGCGCGGGGAGAGTGCCACCCGACTGCCTGGCCTTCTTGACGTCGGCTCGGCAGACCTTCGCGAAGACAAGCGCACGGTCGTTCTGTGCGAGAGCGTCGACCGTCGACGCGGCGCCGTCCTTGCGGTAGCGGGTCTTGGTGTCGACGTTGACCGTAACCGGATTGCCCGCCTTGGCGTACAGCCGCCCCAGCATGTTCCCGCGCTTCACGGTGAGCTGGAACAACGTGTCGCCGGTCGCGGGATCGTTCGCGAGCGTGCCCGCGAGCTGCACCGGCGCCGGCGCGCAGTGCGACGCATGGCTGGCGGAGTTGCCGTGACCAGGATCGGCCGTCGCGCCAGAAGCAGCGAGCGCCGCCGTGGCGAGTCCGACCGTAACGAGCTTCGTGAGACGCATTCCTTACCTCCAGGGACGTGGATCGATACAAGCGTCCTCGGCTCGACACGTCTTCGGCCGTACGGGGAAACCCCTTGAAGGAGGTAGTTCTTTACAGCAGTTTTACGCTCGGGTGTCCCGGGCGCAGCGGGGAAACTGCCTCCTCACCTTCCCCTTCTCCCTCCGGTCACATGACGCTGTGCCCCCCGGTTCATCGAGGGTTTACGGATCGCGAAAGCAGTCAAGACGGCCGTGTTTGACCTTCCAGCGGGCTGCCACACTCACGTGAAGGAGGCCGCCCTGAGGCGACCTCCTTCGAAGCGCGGCTCTTGCTCGAACTACTTCAGTTCGACGGTCGCTCCGGCCTCTTCGAGCTGGCCCTTGATCGTGTCGGCCTCTTCTTTGGCGAGGCCCTCCTTGACCGGGTTGGGCGCGCTGTCGACGAGGTCCTTCGCCTCCTTGAGGCCGAGCCCGGTGACCGCTCGGACGACCTTGATCACTTGGATCTTCTGGCCGCCGGCCGCGGTAAGGACGACGTCGAAGGTGGACTGCTCCTCGGCAGCCGCTGCGCCGTCGCCTCCCGGGGCCGCGGCGGCAGCAACCGCCACCGGAGCCGCAGCCGTCACGCCCCACTCCTCCTCGAGCTTGTTCTTCAGCTCGACGAGGTCGAGGACGGTCATGCCCCCGAGCTCCTGAACGAGCTTGTCTGTGTCTGTTTTTGCCATTACTCCTCCTGTCCTTCCTCGTTCGATTCCTGTGCGGGTTCTTCTGCCGGCGCTTCCTCTGCAGGCGCCTCCTCGACGGCTGCTTCGGGCTCCGTGGTCTCGGCCTCGGCGGCGGGCTCCTCTGCGGGAGCTTCCGCCTCCGGCTCGGGCACCGTTTCACCCTGCTCTTGCAGCTGGGTGATGCGGGCATCAAGCACGTTGACGAGATCGCGCAGCGGCGCCGTGAACAGCCCGACCACGGTCGTCAGCGGCCCCGCCACTGCCCCGGCGAGCTGCGCGCGCACCACGTCGGCGGGCGGCAGGGTCGCCAGGCGCTTGACCTCGACGTCCGAGACCGTGTCGCCCTCGAGCAGTCCGCCGCGGATCACGAGCACGTCGTGCGCCCGCGCCGTGTCGTTCAGGATCTTCGCGGCCGCCGCGGGATCGCCCTCGGCGTCGATGAACGCGATCGCGGTCGGGCCGTCGATCAGGTCGAGCAACTGCTTGACGCCCGCCTCCTCGGCGGCGCGTCGGGTCAGCGTGTTCTTGACGACCGAGAAGCGCGCGCCGCTTTCCAACAGCTTCGTGCGCAGCTCGTCGATCTCCGGCATCGTCAAGCCGCGGTAGTCGGCGACGAGCAGGTTCTGCGAGCTCTTCAAGCGCTCGGCAAGCTCGCTGACGATCCGTTCCTTGTCCTGTCTCAGCATCGAATCACCTCCTCAAATACTTCGGGCCCGCCAACGGCGGACCCGACTGAGAAGGCTTCTCGGAAGGACCGCCTCGACTGGACTTCTGCGCTCTCGCGCTACCAGTGGTCTCTGGCGATGGGCTGGTTCTTACGCGGGTACGGCTTCTTCTGCCGGTCTCTCCTCGAGCTCTTCGACGATGCCCCTCGTCCGCGCCGGGTCGACATGGATTCCGGGGCCCATCGCGGTCGTCAGTGTAACGCCGTTGATGTAGCGGCCCTTCGCGGCCGCGGGCTTTGCTCGGACGATCTCGTCGAGCAGAGCCGCGTAGTTCTCGGCGAGTTGGCGCTCGTCGAAGCTTTTCTTGCCGAGCGCGACGTGAACGTTCGCGCCACGGTCGGTGCGGTATTCGAGCTTGCCGGCCTTGGCCTCCTGGACCGCCTTGGCAACGTCCATCGTCACCGTGCCGGTCTTCGGGTTCGGCATCTTTCCGCGGGGCCCGAGGATGCGGCCGAGCTTGCCGACGACGCTCATCTGGTCAGGGGTCGCAATCGCGACGTCGAAGTCGTCGAAGCCCTCCTCGATCTGCTTCGCGAGGTCGGCCGTACCGACCACGTCGGCGCCCGCCTCTTGCGCCTCGCGCGCCTTGTCTCCTTCGGCGAAGACAGCGACCTTCGACTCGCGGCCGGTGCCGTGGGGAAGCATCAACGTGCCTCGAAGCTGCTGCTCGGCGTGGCGGACGTTGAGGCCGAGGTTGAAGTGCACCTCGACCGTCTCGTCGAACTTCTTGTCCGGGAAGCTCTTGAGGAGCCGGATCGCCTCGGCGGGCGAGTACTGCCGCTCGCGGTCGATCGCGGCGCGCGCCGCCCGGTAGTTCTTCCCGTGTTGCGTCACTTCGCGCGCCTCCGGCTTGCTCGTTTCACGGGGGAAACCATGTTTCCGCCGTGTGCCCCCTTCAGGAGGTACGCACCGGCCGTACCGCGCATGTCAGCGCATCCGCTGAGAACGTTGGGAAGCGTCATACGTCGGTCTCCACGCCCATGCTACGGGCTGTTCCCGCCACCACCTTCATTGCCTCCTCGACATCTCTTGCATTGAGGTCGGGCATCTTCGTCTCGGCGATCTGGCGCACCTGGTCGCGGGTCAGACGGCCGACCTTCTCGCGGTTCGGCTCACCGGAGCCCTTCTCGAGCCGCAGCGCCTCCTTGATCAGGACAGCCGCCGGCGGGGTCTTGGTGATGAAGTCGAACGAGCGGTCCTCGTAGACCGTGATCTCGACCGGGATGATTCGACCGTTCTGGTCGGACGTCTGCGCGTTGAAGGCCTTGCAGAACTCCATGATGTTGACGCCGTGCTGGCCGAGCGCAGGCCCGACCGGCGGCGCAGGGTTCGCCTGCCCGCCGGGAATCTGCAGCTTGATCATGGTGAGAATTTTCTTCGCCATCAGTCGATCTTCTTGACCTGGTCGAAGCCCAGTTCGACCGGCACCTGGCGCTCGAAGATGTCGACCAGCACCTTCAGCTTCTGCTGGTCGGGATTCACGTCGACGATCTCGCCGTCGAAGTCGGACAGCGGGCCGGAAGTTACCTTCACGGACTCACCGAGCGAGAACTCGACCTGGGCGCGCGGACGCTCGCCGGCGGTCGCGCCGGTGCGCAGAATTCGGTCGACCTCGCCCTGGGAGAGCGGCACGGGCTTGGTGCCCGCCCCCACGAAGCCCGTGACGCCGGGCGTGTTCTTGACGACCGTCCAGGCGTCGTCGTTCAAATCCATGTTCACGAGCACGTAGCCGGGCAGGATCCGCTTTTCGGTCTGCACCTTCTGCCCGTCCTTGGTCTCGATGACCTGCTCGGTCGGTACGACGACGCGCCGGAATCGCGGATGCTGGTTCATCGAATCGATCCTGTGCTCGAGGTTCGTCTTGACCTTGTTCTCGTGACCGGAGTACGTGTTGATCGCATACCAACGAAACACGCTACGCGTCCTTGTTTCCACAAATGTTCATCCGTTTACCACCCCGTCGCTATTGACCCAGGAAGACGTTCTGGACGAGCCGCTTGAAGGCGAGGTCGGCCAGCCAGAGATATGCGCCGACGATGATGCAGGCGATCACGACAACTGTCACGCCCTGGATCAGCTGCTGCTGGCCGGGCCACTCAACCTTTTTCAGCTCGGCGGCGGACTCGCCGACGAAGCGCCGGAAGCCTGAGCCCGGAAGGCGCCGCTCGACGGCCGGCTCGGTCCTGGCGACGCCGGCCATCTGGGGCTGCCGCTGAACCGGCCTCGCGTCGGCACCGTTGCCCTGCCGCTCCTGCCGGGCGCGGCGAGCGCGCCGCTGGGCTCGAGTCTGCCGGGCCACGACTAGCGCGTCTCCCGGTGCGTAGTGTGACGGCCGCACCAGCGGCAGTACTTGCGCAGCTCGACGCGGTCCGGCGTGTTCCGCTTGGACTTCGTCGTCTGGTAATTCCGCCGCTTGCAGTCGGTGCAGGCGAGGGTGATCGCGTCTCTGACTCCGGTAGCCATCGTTCCTTTCTTGCTAAGCGCGCTTTAGTAGCGGCGGAAGGACTCGAACCTTCGACCTTCGGATTATGATTCCGCTGCTCTAACCAGCTGAGCTACGCCGCCGCGCGCGGCTGAGTGTAGCGAAGAACCTTTGAAGCTTACGTTCCGAAAGCCTGGATAGGCTCCGGGCATGGCCGCAATCGAGGCGGAGAAACTACGCCGGACCTATAGGCAGACGTCAGGCTTCGTCCGCCGCCGCACGAAGACCATCGAGGCAGTGCGAGGAATCGACTTCGAGGTGAACGAGGGCGAGCTCTTTGGCTTGCTCGGGCCGAACGGCGCCGGAAAGACGACCACGATCAAGATGCTGGTGACGCTGCTGATCCCGACCTCGGGAGCGGCCCGCGTGCTGGGGCACGACGTTGTCCACAGCGCCCGCACCGTGCGGCGGAACATCGGCTACGTCTTCGGCGGCGACCGCGGCGCCTACGAGCGGCTGAGCGGCCTTGACAACCTCCGCTATTTCTCCGAGCTCTACGGCGTGCCGCCGAAGGTGCAGAAGCGGCGGATCCCCGAGCTCTTGGAGCTCGTGGGCCTGATGGGACGCGAGAAGGAGCGCGTCGAGGGCTACTCGCGCGGGATGAAGCAGCGGCTCCACATCGCCCGAGGCCTCCTCCACGACCCGCCGGTCGTCGTGCTCGACGAGCCGACAATAGGTCTCGATCCGGTCGGGGCTCGGGAGCTTCGGAACACGATCGCGGAACTTGCCCAGGCCGGAAAGACGGTCCTGCTGACGACCCACTACATGTACGAGGCGGACGCTCTGTGCGACCGGATCGCCGTGATCGCCGAAGGCGAGATCGTTGCCGAGGGAACACCCACCGCTCTCAAGTCGGTCGTCGCCGACCGGACGGTCGTGGAGATCGAGGCGTATGGTCTGCCGGCCGGCGCCCTCGAGCGCGTGCGCGCGAGCCCCGGCGTGACCTCGGTCTCGGTCGAGGAACGCGAACACGTCCAGCTGTTGCTCGTCCAGGCCCCGAAAGGCCTGGAGCTGACCCAGCAGCTGCTCGGCTGCCTTGGCGACGTCCGGGTTGGCCGGGTCGCGGCCCGGGAGCCGACGCTCGAGGACGCCTACGTCAGCCTCGTCACCGGCTCGTGAAGGCTCTCCGCCTCGTCGCCATCGGATGGCTCTTCCAGATGAAGATGTTGTCCCGCTCCTCGTTCGACGGGCTGCTCGGCATTCTCTGGCCGCTTTTCTTCGCGACGACGGCCTTCTTCATGTTCCGGACGAGCCACGACTCGCGCGCCCTGCTGTACGCGGCGCTCGGCTCGAGCGTGATGGGCATCTGGTCTTCAACGAGCGTCGCGGCCAGCTCGGCGCTGCAGCGCGAACGCTGGTACGGGACGCTCGAGGCCATCGTCGGCACGCCCGCTCATTTCTCGCTCGTGCTGATTCCGATCACGCTCGCCATGTCGACGGTCGGCATCTACAGCATGGCGGCGACGCTGCTCTGGGGCCGCTTTCTGTTCGGCATCGGCGTGCATATCGTCCACCCACTCCTGTTCGTGATCGCCGTCCCCACCACCGTGCTCGCGATCGGGCTGCTCGGCTTCCTGCTCTCCGTGACCGTCGTCCGCTACCGGACCGCCTGGGCGCTGGGGAACGCGCTCGAGTATCCGGTCTGGCTCGTCTGCGGATTCCTGGTTCCGCTCTCGCTCTTCCCCGACTGGGTGAGGCCGATCTCGTGGGCCCTCGCCCCGACCTGGGGCGTCCGGGCGATCAGGCAGGCCGCACTCGGGGGCGCACCGCTGTGGCCGGTTGCGGCCTGCATCGGCCTCGCCGCGCTATACGGAATCGCCGGGACGCTGCTCGTGGACACCGTGCTCCGCTCCGCGCGCCGCACAGCGACTCTGTCGTTGACGTGACTTGACGTGACCTCGCTGCGGATCTTCTTCGTCGGCGGCCTGACCAGCTATCGGGCGCTCTTCAACTGGCTGACTCCCTGGATCTTGATCCCGAGCTTCCTGATCGCGCCGCTGTTTCAAATCCTGCTGTTCGCCTACATCGGCCGCACCACGCACCTCGAGTCCGACCGGTTCTACGTGATCGGCAACGCGCTCCAGTACGCAGCGGTTCCGTGCCTGTTCGCGATGGGCAACACGATCGGCGGCGAGCGCTTCCAGCACACGCTCCCACTCGTCCTCACGACACCGGCCGGACGCCTGCCGCTCTTCATCGGGCGCTCGGTGCCGGTGATCGCGAACGGCTTCGTCGTCTCAGGATTCGCGCTCGTAACGGGCAGTGCGCTGTTGGGCGTCCACGTACCGATCTCGGCGGTCGCGCCGCTCGTGCTCGTTGCTGCCGTGACCGCCTTTTCATGCACGGGGCTCGGGCTCTGCAACGCCGCGCTCGGCCTGCGTGTCCGTGAGACGGCAGTAACGTCGAACATCCTCTTCGGCTTCCTGCTCGTCTTCTGCGGGGTCAACGTGCCGCTGTCGAGCCTGCCCGCCTGGATGAGCACGATCGCGGAGGGGCTGCCGCTCACGCACGGAATCGCCGCGGCGAGGCAACTCGCCGGCGGCGCGGGCCTGGGGAAGGTGGCCGGGCTCGTCGGAGCCGAGCTCTTGATCGGTTGCATCTACGTCGTCGGCGGGTACGCGCTGCTACGCCTGATGGAGATCGAAAGCCGGCGCCGCGGGACCCTGGAGATCGCGTGATGCACGTCGCCCGGCTGATCGCGATCACTTGGTGGTTCCAGCTCAAGCAGTCGACGAAAGCGGGCATCTTTGTCTTCACGGCGATCATCGAGCCGTTGATCTTCGCCACGCTCGCCTACTACCTCTTCAAGGCGGGCAAGCAGCCCGGGACACTGCTCTACGCGGCGCTGTCGGCAGGCCTGATGGGAATCTGGTCGGCGACCCTCTTCGGCGCCGGGGGCGCGATCAACTACCAACGCTGGCAGGGAGTGCTCGAGCCGCTGATCGCCGCCCCTCCTCCGTACTTGCTCGTGCTCTTCCCGCAGACGCTGGCGGCTTCTACCATCGGCGTCTACTCGCTGACCTCGACGCTGCTCTGGGGGCGGGCCGTCTTCGGGATCCCGCTCCACTTCGTGCATCCGGTCGCGTTCTTGCTCGCGGTCGCCGTCACGATCGTCGCGCTCGGCGTGCTGGGATTGGTGCTGGGGTCAAGCTTCATCCTCTACCGCGAGGCGAACGCGCTCTCGAACATGCTCGAGTTCCCGGTCTGGATCGTCACGGGTGCGATCGTGCCGCTGTCGCTCCTGCCCGGCTGGGTGCACTACCTCTCCTGGGGGCTCGCGCCGACGTGGGGGTATCGGGCGATCCGCGCCGGGGCGCTCGGCGGCAATCCGTGGCCGGGAATCGGTTGGGCACTCGCTCTCGCGGCGGTTTACCTCCTGATCGGCGAAGCCATCCTCAGGGTCTTCGAGCGGCGCGCCCGCGAGAAGGCGACTCTCTCCCTCGTATGACCGCGGTGCGTTTGCCAATGAGCGGGGCTCGCGTCTTCTTTGTCGGCGGCGTCATGAGCTACCGGGCCCTGTTCAGCTGGCAGAGCCCGACCTTCTACATCCCGACGATGCTCGCGCACCCGGCGTTCCAGATCCTCTTCTTTGCCTACCTCGGGCGGTTCAGCCACGTTCGAAACGACGCCTTCTACGTGGTCGGCAACGCCGTGCAGGTCTCGGCGATGGCGGGCGTCTTTGGGGTCGCGATGACAATCGGCGGCGAGCGCTGGACGCAGACGCTGGCGCCCCTGCTCGCGACGCCCGCCAACCGGATGGCGCTCTTCCTCGGCCGTGCCCTCCCGCAAATCGCCAACGGCTTCGTCGTCTCGGCGTTCGGCTTCCTGGTCGGCCGGTTGCTCCTGAACTTCGACCCGCCGCTCTCCAGCCTGCCGAGGCTGGCGCTGATCGTGCTCGTCTCGACGGCCGCGTGCACCGGCTTCGGCCTCGTCGTCGGCGCTTTCGGACTGCGGTTGCGGGACGTGTTCATCTTCTCGAACCCCGCGTATTTCCTGATGCTGCTCTTTTGCGGCGTCAACGTCCCGCTCTCGGCGCTGCCGCATTGGATGCAGATCGTCGGCAGCGGCATGCCGCTCACGCACGGCATCGCCGCAGCGCGTGAGGTCGCCGCCGGCGCTTCGCTGTCCTCGGTCTCGACCCTGGTCTGGAAGGAGGCGCTGATCGGCGCCTGCTATTTCTTGGCCGCGTACCTTCTCCTGCGCCTGTTCGAAGCCGAAGGACGACGGCGCGCATCCCTGGAGCTCGTGTGAGGACCCGCGACCTGAACTGGATGCAGCTCGCGGAGTACCTCGAGCGCGACGACCGCGTGGTGCTGCCGTTGGGGTCGACAGAGCAGCACGCTTACCTCTCGCTCGAGACCGACAACATTCTCGCCGAGCGCGTCTCCGTCGAGGCGGCCGAGCCGCTCGGCGTGCCGGTGTTTCCGGTGTTGCCTTACGGGCTGACGGCGATGTTCGCGGCCGCCTATCCGGGCAGCCCGACGCTCAAGCTCGAGACGTACGCCGCGTTGCTACGCGAGCTGCTCGATTCCCTCTACCGCCAAGGCTTCCGGCGCTTCCTGCTCGTGAACGGCCACGGCGGCAATACACCGGCGGGCCCGCTCGCTCGCGAGTGGGCGGCTGACCACCCTGACGCGCAGGCCATCTTCCACTCTTGGTGGGCCGGGCCCAAGGTCAGGGAGGTCGCCCTAGCGATCGACCCCGAGTACTCACATGCGAACTGGGGCGAGAACTTTCCCTGGACGCGCCTGCCGGACGTCGAGCCGCCCGCCGAGCGTAAGCCGATGCTGGATGAGGCCGCCTATGCCGTCGCGGGGCCCGAGCAGCTTCGGGACGTGATCGGCGACGGCAGCTTCGGCGGGCTCTACCGGCGCGACGACGAGGAGATGCTGCGCATCTGGCAGACGGGAGTCGAGGAAGTGCGCGAGCTGCTCGAGCACGGATGGCGGCGCGGCTGATCGTCGCCACGGCTGTGCTCGCGATCGGAGCGGGCGCGAGCGGCGCCGCCGGCTTTCACGAGGTCGACCGCCTGCCGACGCATCGCAAGCTCGTCGCGCTGACCTTCGACGGCGGCGGCGACACCGCGAACGGGACGGCGTCGATCCTGAAGACGCTGAGTCGACGCCGTGTGCCGGCGACCTTCTTCCTTGCCGGCCGCTGGATCCGGCTGCACCCCGCACTCGCGCGCGCGATCGGCCGGCGCTACCCCATCGGAGACCACACCTTCGATCACGCCGACCAGACCGGTCTCACCTCGGCGCAAATCCGCTCCGACGTGCGGCGCGGCGCGTGGTGGATCCGGGTCAAGACCGGTCGAAATCCGCGGCCGCTGTTCCGGTTTCCGTACGGAGCGCGGGACGCGCGTACGATCGCAGTCGTCAACTCGATGGGCTACGCCTCCGTCCGCTGGTCGCTCGACACCTGGGGCTGGATGGGTCGCTCCGAAGGCCAGTCGGTCGGCTCGGTCGTCCGTCGCGTCGCAGGCCAGCTGCAGCCAGGCACGATCGTGCTGATGCACCTCGGTGTCGCCCATGATGGATCGCTGCTCGACGCCCAGGCCCTTCGGCGCGTGATCTCGCTCGTACGCGCGCGTGGCTATCGCTTCGTCACGCTCGGGGGCTTCGTGCACGCGCCGAGATGACTGACGACCCGATCGAGCGATTTCGGGAATGGTTCCGCGAGGCCCAGCAGGCGGGCGTGGAGGTGCCGGAGGCGATGACGCTCGCGACGGCCGGCGCCGATGGAGCTCCGTCGGCGCGGATGGTCCTGCTGAAGGACACCGGCGAGGACGGCTTCGTCTTCTACAGCGGCTACGTCAGCCGCAAGGCCGGCGAGCTGGACCAGAACCCGCGGGCCGCGCTGGTCTTCTACTGGCGTCCACTCGGGAAACAGGTCCGGGTCGAGGGCACCGTCGACCGCGTCTCGGAAGCCGAGTCGGCTGAGTACTTCGCCACCAGGCCGCGGGGCAGCCAGCTCGCAGCGTGGGCGTCCCAGCAGAGCAGCCCGCTGGCAAGCCGTCAGGAGCTCGAGCGCCGCTATGCCGAGCTCGAGCGAGAGTACGAAGGCCGCGAGGTGCCGCTCCCGCCGCACTGGGGCGGCTTCCGGCTACGGCCGGACGCGATCGAGTTCTGGCAGCACCGCGAAAACCGGCTCCACGACCGTGCTCGTTACACGCGCGCGCGAGGGGGCTGGCGCCGTGAGGTGCTCGCGCCTTGATCGGGGGCGGCTTCTCGGGGATGAAGAGGCGCTACGAGGCGCCCGCGCCTATTTGACCAGGCTGAGCATTTTGAACATCGGCAGGTACATCGAGATCACGATCACGCCGACCATCGCGCCGACGAGGATCATCATCAGGGGCTCGATGATCGACGTCAGCGTTGCGATCGCCGAGTCGACCTCGTCCTCGTAGAAGTCCGCGATCTTGGAAAGCATCTTCTCGAGCTCTCCGGTCTCCTCGCCGATCTTGACCATCTGGCTGACCATCGGCGGGAAGACGTCGTTCTCGATCAACGGCTGCGCGATCGGGACCCCCTGATGCACCTTCGATCTCACCCCGGCGAGCGCGTCCTCGATCACCCAGTTGCCCGCCGTCTGTCCGGTGATCTCGAGCGCCTTGATGATGTCGACCCCTGCCGCGACGAGGGTCGACAGCGTCCGCGAGAAGCGCGCCATCGTCACCTTGAGGACGACGTCGCCGATCTTCATCGGGACCTTCAGCTTGATCCGGTCCCAAAGCCGGCGGCCGGCCTCGGTCCGCTTGTAGCGCCGAACGCCCCAGATCGATGCGCCGATCAGCGGGAAGATGATGTACCAGTCACTGCGCAGGATGTTCGACGCATTGACGACGTACTGCGTCAGGGTCGGCAACTTCCCGCCGAGCTGGCCAAAGATATTCACGAACACCGGCACGAGGAACATGAGCAGTCCGGTCAGGACGAGGGTCGCGAAGATCAACACCATCGTCGGGTACATCATCGCGCCCTTGACCCGGCGCTTGATCTGAGTGTCCTTCTCGATCTGGAAGGCGACGCGATCGAGGACCTGGTCGAGGATTCCGGCGGCCTCGCCCGCCTCGACCATCGAGACGTAAAGGCGGGAAAAGATCTTTGGATGGCGGCTGAGCGCTTGGGAGAGCAGTAGGCCCCCCTCGACGTCGGCGCGCAGCTCTTTGACGACCGAGGCGAAGTACTCGTCGTCAGTCTGCTCCTCCAGGATGACCAGTGCGCTGACCACGTTGAGTCCCGCTTCGATCATCGTCGCGAACTGCCGCGAGAAGATCTGAAGCGTCTTCGGCTTGACCTTCTTGAAGGTCGTGCGGACACTCTCCTCGCCGCTGGCGGGAAGCTCTTGGAGGCGCTCGGCGAGGAGGCCGCGAATGCGGAGCTGCTCGCGCGCGGCGTCGCTGTTCGGCGCATGGATCTCGCCCGCTTGTGCGAGCCCGTCCGCAGCGATGGCGCTATAAGCGTAGGCCGCCATTACAACCGTTATCGGCAGCGGAAAGGGGGGTCTTGAGGACGCGTGCGCGTGCCGATAGAGATGTCGTGCTCAGGCGCTTGCGGCAAGAGGCCGGTTTTGGCCTGATCGAGTTGCTGATGGCGATGACGATCCTGAACGTCGGGATTCTCGCCACCGTGGCGGCGTTCAACTCGGGCATCGTCACGCTGCGCCGGTCCGGGTTGATCGCAACGGCGTCGGTCCTGGCCGACAAGCAGATGGAGCTCTATCGGTCGCTGACCTATGGGTCGATCGTTCTGGATTCGACGTCGATTCCGGCCACTACCCCCTACACGTCGGATCCAGCGTGGTCGTCGTCCCAGGTAACGACCACCTGCACCACCCCGCTGCCCCCCGAGTGCAATGCGAGTCAGAGCACGACCGGACCTGATCACCACCCCTATCGAATCGACACGTACATCATCGACGACCGCCCGGTAACGACGTACACCCAGCCTCCCGGTACCCAACACGCCACGTCGCGTGCGCTCAGAAGAGTCACCGTCGTGGTACGAGACGGAAGGAACACGAACACTGTGCTCGCGCGCGAGATGTCCACGTTCGACTGTTCGACGGCGCTTCCCTACGCGACCGGCTGCCCGACCAGCTAGCCGAATGCCGCTCGTCGCCGGCGTGCGATGCGCGACCGAAGATGGCCCTAAGCGCGAGCCGCGCGGCCGGCCGGCCCGGACCCTTCCTTCGTCGAGCCCTCCTCATGCGCGGCCAGAGTGGGACTCCTTAAAAGACCTTGGCCGGAGAAATGCGCCCGGTGAGACCACAAAGCGTGCTCCTGCGCGACATCGCGAAAGGCTTAGGCTTCGCGAGTCGTGATGTGTGCTTAGGACGTCGAGACGAGCCGCAAGATATAGCGCCTGCCGCTCGCCGTGTTCAACAGCGTGACCGCCTGGCCCTTCTTCAGGGTCACGGTCGCGGCACCGTTCTCGTAGGAACCACCGACGATCCCAATCTTCGCTGCGGTGCTCGCCAGCGAGACAAGCGTGAAGACAGGCGCGCCGGCGGGGAAGGAACTCCCAACCGCGACCGTGCTCGCCACACCGTTGACGGAGATTGTCACCTTGGTCGCCTTACGCAAGACGGGCTTCGCCTCGCGCCCAATCAGAGTCGGGGGCGCATTGCTGGAGACGGGCGTCGTAGTCGAGCCCGGCTTCGGTGAAGCGGGCGCAGACCCCGAAGCGCAAGCGGTGGCGGCCGCGCCGGTCGAAACGGTCCCGCAGTCGGTGATCTGCTGGTGAAACGGATCCTTGCTCTTGAACTTGCTGAACGAGACGAGCTGGCCGGCATTGGGCGGCAACGGGTTGCTCGGGTCGGAGACGCCGTCGGCCGTCGTCGAGGTCGACCCAGCCGCGGACGCCCCGCTGGACGCGCCTGTTCCGGCGGCGGTTGAAGAACCGTCGAGAGTAGGCGGGGCGAGCGGGGTCGAGCCGGCCGCGGTCGTCGTCGTGGCCGGCGGGGTCGAGGACGAAGTGCTTGCAGTCTGCGACTTCATCATCTTCATCGTCCGCGGCACCTGGAAGGCCAACAGCGCGAGCAGGAACACCCCGCCGACGGCGAGGAAGACCTTCTGCCGTTTGGCCTTCGCCTTGGGATCGTTCTTCTTCTTCGCCATCAGTTCGTCGCTCCGGCCGAGCTCGTCGCCGCGGCGGTCGCGGGCGCGGGAGTCGTGGTGGTTGCGGTCGTCGTCGCGGGCGTCGTCGTCCCAGGCGTGGTAGCGCCGGGCGTGCCTGTCGTTGTTTGCGGCGGCGCGGTCACGGTCGCACCCGTCCCGTAGATGTACGCGTCGACCGTCAACGAGGCCTGAACCTGCGGGAACTTCCGCGCGCCTTCATCGAACTGAATGGTGTCGACGGTGAACAGGCGGCCGTTGGCCGCGAGTGCCCCTCGCCGCACGTCGACCAGGTTGCGCAAGCGGAAGAGAAAGTCGGTGAGCTGGAAGAAGTTGCCGTCGAAGACAACGTTGATCGGCACGACTTGATACCCGCTCAAGGGCGTTGAGCCCTGGGGCGCGATCGACTGAAATGTGATCCCACTCTGCCGGGCGACGTTCGTGAGCTCGAGGACGATCCCCGCCTCGTCCGGCTGGTCAGGCATCGCCTTGGTCAGCCTGAAGAGGTCGGCCACGCGAACCTTCTGGGCGTCCTTCGACTTTGCGAGCAGAGCCCGCGCCTCCTCGATTTGCTTGTCCTGCGCAGCGATCTGGGTCGCGAGGTCGGCCGCCTTGCCCTTCTGCGGCTTGACCACGGCGAAGTAACCGATCAGCGCGAGCAGGAGGAGCACGACGACCGCGATCCCGATTTGCGCGGACTGGGGCAGCTTCTTCTTGCTCACGAGCTCGCTCCCGCCGCACGCACGTTGGCGGCGACCTTGAAGTGGACGACCGAGCGGTCCCCGAGCATCGCCTGTTCGCTCGTCACGAGCTGAACCTGCTCCAGATCGGGGATGACCGAGAGCCGGGTCAGCAGACGCGCCACGGCGTCGTGCGAGTACGTATATCCGTCGATTGTGAAACCGAGCTGGCCGATCGCCAGCGATCCGGACGACGTGCTGGAGGTCTCGGCCGTGGCCGCGGTGGCCGACGCAGAGGTCGGGGCATGCGCGGACAGGTTCAGCAGCCAGACGTCGTCGGGAAGCACGAGCGCGAACTCCCGGAGCACGCGGTCCCAAGCGATCCGCCTGGCCAGGGCTGCGTTGAGGGCGGTCACGCGCGCCTGCTTGTCAGCGACGAGCGCATCCTGCTGCTGGACCTGGTTCTGCGCCGGCACCGGGATAGCCGCGAGCTCCTGCTGCTTCTGGGCGAGCTCGAGCCGGCGCGACTTCACCGTTCCGTGCGCGCTCACAAAGAGCAGGCCGAGCAATGCGGCCACAAGGGTGACCCCGGCAATCGAGCTGATCGCGACCGGCGTTGGAATCGAGGTGCCGCTCCGGCGCCCGTCGTCCTTCGGCAGCAGGTTGATGGCTCGCATGCCTCAGTCCTCGATTCCGAGTCCGATTGCGATCGCGAGCGAACCGATCTGCTCAGCGTCCTTGATCTTTTTGCCCACCTTGACCCGCGCGAGGGGATCACCCGGGCGGACGTTGACACCGATCAGCGTCTGAAGCTCCTCGGCTAGCCCGCGAAGGTGCACGGTGCCGCCCGTGAGAACGATCTCGCCGATGCCCAAGGAATCGGGTTGGTTCTGGTAGAACTGAAGCGAGGAGACGAGTTCACGGGCGAAGCTCTGCAGCTGCCGCCGTACCGCCTCCCGAGCGCGGTTCGCCTGGTCGTCGGTCAAGCCTTCGGGCGTGTCACCGTGCGTGAGGGAGAGCGAACGCTTGACAGGCTCGGCCTCTGAGGGAGCGATGTCGAGCTCGCGCGCGATCGCGACGTTCAGCGTCGCCCCACCCCAGTCGAGCACTCGAGTGAACTCGCAGACGCGGCCGTCCGAGACGGCAAAGGTGGAGCGATCGTGGCCGACCGCTACGACGACGTTCGCGGCGCTCGCGGGCCCGGCTTCGGCAGCCAGTGGCTCCGTGATCGCACGAAGGAGCGCGAACGCTTCGAGATCGATTCCGATGAGTTTGATGCCCGCCTTCTTGCACGCCTCGACGTAGCGGTCGAGGAGGTCGCGGTAAGCGACGACGAGCAGGATCCGTCGTGTGATGCCCCCGTCGTCGTCCTGCGACTCGCTGAGGATGTGCCAGTCGATCACGGCCTCCTCGATCGGGATCGGCAGAGCCTCGTGAGCGCGGAAGCGAACAGCGTTTTCGAGCTGCTTTACGTCGTCGATGCCGCCGATGTCGAAGATCCGAACGCCGATGCGGTTGTTGGCGATGCCGAGCCGTACGCCTTGGCGGGGCAGCTTGTGTCGCTTGAAGAAGCCCTTTAGAGCTGCGGCCAAGGCGTCGGGATCGCGAAGCTCGCCGCCGACGACGACGCCGGGATCGAGTGCCTCGCGCGCCACCTGGACGAGCTCGGGAACACCGTTGTTGTGGACTCGCGCCGCGGCCAGCTGAGAGCCGCCGATCTTCAAACCTGTCACGCGCTTCACGCGCTTCGACGGGGCCGAGCCCTTCTGGGACTTGCCCCCCAGGGCCTTAGGCGTCTTGGCCGCTCTAGGCTTGCCGCCGCGGCCGAAGGAAAGCTCGCGCTTGTAGAAGGGAACCTGCTCGCCCTTCGGCTTCTTCTGCTTCGGTTGCTTCACGGGCTTTTCGGCCTTTGTCTTTTCAGCCTTCGGCTTCTCGACCTTCGGTTTCTTGGCCTTCGGCTTCCTCGCGCCGCCGCTGCCCAGTGAGAGCTCGCGCTTGTACCACGGCACCCGTTCGGCCGCTGCAGGATCGGTCTCCGGAACGGGCTCGGGATCAGAAGGGGTTGCCTGCGTCGGCGCCGGCGGCACGGGCGGAGCCGGAGAGACCGCGACCGGAGCCGCCGGCGTCGGCGCAGGCGGGGTGAAGGGCTCGGCCCTCGGCTGAACCTCGTCCGCGCCCCGTTCTTCCGGCGCGGTGGCGATCGTCTCTTCGGCCTCCTTCGGCTTGCGGCCGATCAGATCGGAGAGCTTGACTTCCTTGTTCCAGTCGACCATTAGGTCCCCGCGACCCGAAGGCCGGCCGCTAGCGGGAGTGTCTCTGAGCTGTCCTCGTGGGGAGCGACGTCCATGCCCGCGCGCTCGAGTAGCCCGAACAGCTGCTCGGCACGGCTCGAGCGACTGAGGGCGTCGTCGAGTGTGATCACCTTGCGAAGCACGAGATCCGCGAGCGCCTGCTCCATCGTCTGCATGCCCTTGGAGGTTCCGGTTTGCATCACCGAGTAGACCTGCTCGACCTTGCCCTGGCGGATCAGGTTCCGGACCGCGTCATCGGGAAACAGGATCTCGAGCGCGGGGACCCGGCCGTTGCCGTCCGGAGTCGGAATGAGCGCCTGCGTGCAGACACCTTCGAGCGTCCCGGCGAGCTGCACGCGGACCTGCTCCTGCTGGGCCGCCGGAAAGGCGTCGATGATGCGGTCGACCGTGCTCGGTGCGCTCTGCGTGTGCAGGGTTGCGAAGACGAGGTGACCCGTTTCCGCGGCGGTGAGCGCGGTCGAGATCGTCTCGAGGTCGCGCATCTCGCCGAGCAGGATCACGTCGGGGTCCTCGCGCAGCGCCGCGCGCAGGGCCTCGGCGAAGCTCGGCGCGTCGGGGCCGATCTCGCGCTGGTTGACGATGCAGCGCTTGTGCCGGTGGACGAACTCGACCGGATCTTCGATCGTGAGGATGTGCTCCGAGCGCTTGCGGTTGATCTCGTCGATCAGCGCCGCCAGCGTCGTCGACTTACCGGAGCCGGTCGGGCCCGTGATCAGCACGAGCCCGCGGGGCTTCACGGTCAGCGAGTGAAGGGCGGAAGGAATGCCGAGCTCTTCCAGCGTCTTGATGTCCGCGGGGATGAGCCGGAATGCGGCGCCGAGTGTGCCGCGCTGGAAAAAGACGTTGACGCGGAACCGGGCGAGCCCGGGAATCGAGTGTGCGAAGTCGATCTGGCGGTTGATCTCGAGGAGCTTCTGCTGTTCCGTGGACAGGATGCGGTAGAGCATCTGGTGCGTGTCATCGGGAGTGAGCTCGGGGACATCCGTGTAGCGCTCCAGGCTCCCGTGCACGCGCAAGGCCGGCGGCGTGCCGACCGTGATGTGCAGGTCTGACGCATTGCGCGCAACGGTCCGCTCGAGTAGAGCGTCGATTGAGAGAAAGGTCTCCGGCATTGTCCCTCAGACGGGCTAATCGGCAGGAAGGCGCTCTTCCTTTACCCCGCCCCGAATTCCGTGGGGAATATCCCTCTGGCGGGGGGTGCGCTGCCTCGCCGAGGGTGACCGATAAGGAGCGCGAGCCACCCGACGCATCCCTTAAGGAGGATCAACCAATGCTTTCACGTCTTTCGCGCCGGCTTGCACCGGCCAAGCGCGACGAAGGTTTCACGCTCATCGAACTCCTCGTCGTGATCATCATCCTGGGAATCCTGCTCGCAATCGCGATTCCCTCGTACCTCAGCTTCCGGACGCGCGCTAACAAGTCGGCCGCCCAGGCCAACGTCCGCGCAGCCATCCCCGGCATCGAGGCCTACGCGGCCGACAACAGCAAGACCGCCTACCTGGGTGCCCACCTGACCAAGCTGCAGCTCTCCTACGACGCCGGCATCAAGAACATCACCGTCAAGGTGAACACGGCCGGCACCGGCTACTGCATCCAGAACACGAAGCCCACCGGAGTGCTCTACCACAAGAGCGGCCCCGGCGGCGACATCGTTCCGCTCGGCTGTTAAGCACTCAGTCGATCCGAAGTTCGAAAGGGCGCGGGAGACCGCGCCCTTTCTCTTGCTCCCCCTTTCGAGGGTCGATCTCCCAACGCAGACGCCGATAGCGGACAAAGCCACCGCGTCAAGACACCGAAGGGAGCACCACATGATTAATGCATTGCGGCAGCGTCTCGCCCGCGAGGAGCGCGGCTTCACGCTGATCGAGCTTTTGGTCGTGATCATCATCCTGGGAATCCTGCTCGCAATCGCGATTCCCTCGTACCTCAGCTTCCGGACGCGCGCGAACAAGTCGGCCGCCCAGGCCAACGTCCGCGCGGCCATCCCAGGCATCGAGGCCTACGCGGCCGACAACAGCAAGACGGCCTACCTCGGTGCCCACCTGACGAAGCTGCAGCTCTCCTACGACGCCGGCATCAAGAACATCACCGTCAAGGTGAACACGGCCGGCACCGGCTACTGCATCGAGAACACGAAGCCCACCGGAGTCAGCTACCACAAGAGCGGCCCCGGCGGCGACATCGTCCCGAACGGCTGTTAAGCACTCAGTCGATCCGAAGTTCGAAAGGGGCGCGGGAGACCGCGCCCTTTTCTTTGCTCGAATCCGTCAAGCAATCGCGCTCAGCTGCCGATAGATGGACTATGAACGAGCGGTTTCGGATTTACGCTGCCGTCGCACTGACCGGCTTGGTCATTCTCGGCGGGGGTTTCCTCTTCCTCAGTCGCGGTTCTGCCTCCTCGGCGGCTGTTCATCAGATCAAGCCCCTTCACCCGAGGGCGAAAGCCAAGGTTGCGCTCGCGCCGCCGAAGGTCGGGGTCGCGATGGCGCCGCGGAAGTCGAAAGCCCAGAAGACGCCCTCGCGGCGACCCGCCTCGATCGCCGGTGTGCCCACCCCGCTGGCGGATGCACTGAAGCGCCACTCGGTCGTCGTACTCGCGCTGGTTTCGCCCAAGTCGACAGTCGACAGCCTCACTCTCGCCGAGGCAAAGGCCGGAGCGGCCGTCGCGCATGCCGGCTTCGCCACGATCGACGTGCGCAATAACGCGCAGGTCCAGGCCCTCTCGGCCCTGGTGAGCTCGAGCGCCGATCCTCAGAACCGGCTGCTCGATGCTCCCGCGGTGCTCATCTTCCAGCGACCCCGGACGCTCTACATCCGGGTGAACGGTTACGTGGACGCGGACACGGTCGAGCAGGCTGTGGTCAACGCCGCACCCCTTTCGACAACCCGATGAGACGGGCGGAATCTGACGACGCGCGCGAGCTCTTCGTCCGCCATGCGAAGAAGGACGGACGTTCGATCGCGGTGCTGAAGACGGTCGACTACGGCGACTCCTGTGTCGTCGAGGCCGAGGTCTATCCGGTCGGCGCGCGCAACTCGAAACCGATGCAGCCCGGCCCCTACACGTTTGCCGACTCGCAGCAGGCGACGGCGTTCGTGACCGAAGCGGTCGAGGCGCTGATGTACCTCGGCTGCGAAGTTCAGGCTCAGTAGCCCGCAGCGAACCTGGATTTTCCAGCGCGGTCTGCACCCGCTACTTCGCACCTGGTAACAGCCTGTTACCTGCCCGGCCCGGCGCGAACCTGGCGGTCCGACCGGTCGGACGCCCACCCGGGACGTGCCGTTCTCGGTATCAGACGGTTACTTGATTCCGCATCTGGTGCCGGTTTGGACCAATGCTCTGAGTGACGGGTCTTGAAGCCCGCTAGATCGTCACGCGCGCGAGCTCTTCGATCGATGTGAGACCAGCTGCGACCTTTGCGATGCCGTCATCCCACAGTGTCCGCATGCCCTCTTCCATCGCGGCCCGCTCGAGCTCTTCGCGGCTCGCTTTCTCGGCGGCAAGGGTCTCGAGGTTCTCGCTCATGGCCAGCAGCTGAAAGACTCCGATCCGCCCCTTGTACCCGGTCTGGTTGCAGCGAGGGCAGCCCCTCTTGCGGTAGAAGATCATGCCGTCAGCCTGGGCGGCGATGTCCGGAGAGACGCGCGCCTTGATCAGCTCGTCCACGGACGGCGTGTACATCTCGCAGCAGTGCGTGCAGAGCTTCCGCGCCAGCCGCTGGGCGAGGACTCCGGTGACGGCGGAACCGGTCAAGAACGGCTCGACGCCCATCTCGTTCAACCGTGTCAGTGCGCCGGGAGCGTCATTCGTGTGCAGAGTGGAGAGGACGAAATGGCCGGTAAGCGCAGCTTCGATCGAGATCTTTGCCGTCTCGGGGTCGCGGATCTCGCCCACCATCACGACGTCGGGATCCGAGCGGAGAATCGAGCGCAGCGCTGCTGCGAATGTGAGGCCGGCGCGCTGGTTGATCTGCACCTGGTTGACGCCGCCGAGCCGGTACTCGACCGGGTCCTCGACCGTGATGATGTTGATCTCGGGATTGTTGATCTCGGCCAGCGCGGCGTAGAGCGTCGTTGACTTACCGGAGCCGGTCGGTCCGGTCACGAGCAGCGCGCCGGTCGGCCGCTGAACGAGCTTCTCGAGCTTCTGGCGCATCTCGTCTGAGAGCCCCAACTCCTCGAGGGTGGGCGGCCGCTTGGACTTGTCGAGGAGACGCATGACGACCGACTCGCCCTCGACCGTCGGGAGCGTTGCGACACGGATGTCGAGCATCCGTCCCGCGGCGGCGGCATTCAAGGACATCCGGCCATCCTGCGGCTTTCTGCGCTCGGCGATGTCGAGCTTCGCGAGCACTTTCAGGCGCGTGGTGACGCCGGGCATCATTCGCTTCGGGATCCGCTGCACTTCGTGCAGCACGCCGTCGATGCGAAGCCGAACGGCTAGGCAGTCCTCTTGAGGCTCGAAATGGACGTCGGAGGCCCCGTCCTCGGCGGCCTGGAAGATGATCGAGTTGACCAAGCGGACGAGCGGCGCCTCCGAGATGCCGTCCTCGACCTCGAGGTCGTCGGCCTCCTCTTCCTCCTCCGCGTGCAACGCCTCTTCCTCGGCGAGCGCCGCGCGCGCGCCGAAGGCCTCCGAGGCGCGAGAGAGGCGCCGGAGCTCGGTGAGGATGTCCTCGCGGGCTGCGACGCCGAGCTCCAGCTGGTGGCGGCTCGCGAGCCGTAGCTCATCGATCGCGTGCAGGTCGGCGGGATCCGCGACCGCAACGCGAAGCGTCTCTCCGTCGAGCGCGTAGGGAACTGCGACGAGCCGTTCGAGCACGTGCAGGGGCACGAGCTCCGCGGCATGTCTATCGACACCGGTGAGCGCCAGATCGACGAGGCGCACGTGATGCCGGTTGGCGAGCATTCGAGCGACGCCCTCGCTCGCGGCGAAGCCCTCGTCGACGATCGCCTGGGCAAGCGAGCCCTTCCCGGCCCGCCCGCGCGCGACGTTCAGCTTGTCTTCGGAAAGGAGGTTCGTCGCCGCGAGCAGGTCTGCGACGAGCTCCGCGACGGCATTGACCCCCGAGGCAAGGGAAGTCCGCGCGGGCGCGCTTTCGCCGCCGTGTTTACCGGTCGTGCGGAGATTCGGGGGCTGTTCGGTGTCCATATCCCTCGAATGAGGTATCGGCCGAAACGGCCCAAACCGTGAGGGTGAACTTGGGCGAAGTTGGGCGTTAGTGGGCGAAGAGCTGCCAGTAAACGTGCAGCAGCGGCCCGCCCGCAAACAACGCGACCACGCTCCCGAGCGCGAGGAACGGGCCGAACGGGATCGCCATCTTGCGCGCGGCACCGCCGTGCCGCGCCAGCAGATAGAGGCTCGGCACGAGCGCCGCAAGCATGCCGACCATCATCGCCACTGAGACCGTCCGTCCCAACGCGGCGCCCATCAGAAGTGCCAGCTTGACGTCACCCATACCCATGCCGGCCGGATAGGCAAGCGCAGCGACGAAGAGGAACAGCCCAGCGCCAAGGGCCGCGAGCGCCCATTCCGGACTCGGCCGTAACGCTGTCTGCGCCACTAGCACGAGCGCCGCGGCCGGAACTACGATCCGATTGGGGATGATCCGATGTGCCAGGTCGATCGCGCTGACCGTGACGAGGACGATGCAGAAGAAGGCGGCCACCGCCGCGCGGCCGGAAAGCCCAAAGCGAACGAAGCAGGCGGCGACGAGCAGCGCGGTGGCAAGCTCGACGGCCGGGTAGACCAAGCCGATACGCACGCCGCAGCTGCGGCAGCGGCCGCGGAGGAGCACGTAGGAGAGCAGCGGCACGTTGTCGTACCAGGCGAGCTCGCTCCCGCAGCTCATGCAGGCCGAGCGCGGATGCACGACCGAGCGCCGTAACGGCAGTCGTGTCGCGACGACGTTCACGAAGCTTCCGATCGCCAAGCCGGGAGCGAACGCGACCGCAGCGAGCGCAGCGTTCATCTTCCCTTTATCGGTCGGGTCGACGTGAGAGTTGAGCAGAGTTGAGCGCGGCTAGCCGGAGAAGCTCTGCGGCGGGTTCGGCTGCGCGTACACGTCGTTGTTCGACGGCATTCCGACAGGAACGGTCGTGATCGTCGGGAACGCTTGGGTCGTCAGGTTGTTGCTCAGCAGGATCTGACTGCCGACGACCGGCCCGTCGATGTTGACGTTGTTGCCGAACTCAACCGCGTTGGTCGCGTAGAGGCCGCCCTCGTACGAGAAGTTGTTGGCTATGAAGACGCCGTCACCGGGGTTGATCTGGCCGCCGTTCCCGTCGGCAACGATCATCAGCAGCTCTTTGTCCGGATTCCAGCCGGCGAAGTTGCAGCTGGTTCCGGAAGTCGCGCCGCACAGCGACCCGTTCGCGTAGAAGGTCCCCGAGAGATAGAGCGTAGCCTGGCCGTTGTATGTGTTGAGCGCGCCGTTGGATACCTTCGCGCTTCCGTCGATGAAGATCGTTCCGGAGACGGTGAGGGTCTTCGTCGTCGCGTTCCACGAGAGCTCTCCGCTGGTGCCTGCGTCGTCTTGTTCGACAGTCTGCGAGGCCACGTGGCTGGCAGCGGTCGTGCCGTTGACGCCGCGGGTAACCGTCCACGTCGTCGATCCCTGCCCGCCGGTGACGGTCATATCTTCATCGTCGATCCTGACCCGAAAGTTCCCGCTCGTCGGAAAGCCGCCGGCCGAGGCGACCGTGATCGAGGTCTGGGAGGAGGTGATCGCCGAGCCCAGGGTCGTCGACGAGCCCCTGCCGACTCGGCACGTGTACGAGGTCGAGGGAGTCAAGTCGAAGACGGTCGAAACGCTGTTGTCGCGGGTCGGATAGTTGTTGTCGAACGTGGGAGACGTGCCACCTGCGCTGGTGCAGGACTGGGCGGGTCCCGGAATCGCATCCTGGTACCAGCCGGCGAAATCGGCGGCCGGTGGGGCAACGATCGGAGCGGTGTGGTTCACGGCGACCGTCGTCCCGTCGGACAGCTTGCTGTAGATGTGATTCGCATCCTGGTTGCCGCTGCAGGCGACCCATGGCGGGCTGTTGCTGCCGTAACGGCAGTTACCACCGACATACGTCTCGACGCGAGTGCTCATGCTCGTGTTGGCGCCAACAGCGGCGTTGTTCGCAACGTCGAGGTTTCCTCCGACAATGACGGTCGACTGCGCCAACTGCACGTTCGGGCTCAGGCAGAGGTTGCCGGCGACGTACATGCGCGAGGAGCCGCTGATGTTGTTGTTCAGCGTTTGATCGCAGGCGCTCCCCGTGTGGCCTGCGTATAGATAGTCCCAGACCGGGTTGTTCTTGGGCTGCGTCAACGTCGGCTGGATCGTGACCCTCGAGCTGAGCGTGCGAGTCGTATTCCCGATCTGGCTGGTTGGGTTCCTGATCGAGCCGATCGAGCGGAGAAACCACTGGGCGCCGTAGCGGTCGAAGTCCCCGCACCAATAGGCGGTCGCGCGACCATAGAGGTTGTTGTTCCAGCTCGTCAGCGCGGTGAGATTGGTGGAGCTCGTGAACCAGGTCGGGTTCGTCGTTCCCGGAGTCGAGGTGTCCGGGTTTGTCGTGTGGCAAGGCGGGAGGATGCTCGGGTCCAGCGAGTTGTTCGTGGGAAGGTTCAGGACCGCAAACGCATTGTTCATGCCGGCGTCGGCCGCGTCGAAGGCGGTCAGCCGCGCTTTGCTGAAATACGACGTTCGCTGGCCGGAGCTGGTGTAAGCAATGACCGTCGTGACCATGATCGCGCAGACGACCAGGATGCCGAGAGCCATCACCAGCGCGATGCCGCGCTCGTCGCCCATTGGCTTGCCCGCGGCGAGGGCCTTCAGGCTCATCCTCCGCAGCCTCATGATCGGGTGCTGTTCCTGAGCACGAGGCCGTCGATGAGCTCGTAGGTGTCGACCGTGCGGGAAGCCTTCGGGTTGACCGGGAAGTCGACTTGCAGCTTCGCGAGGCTCGAGGTCGACTGCGCCGAGTAGTTGAAGATACAAAGCGCGCCGCTGCAGACGGGCGCCGTCGCAGTCGGGGTCAAATTGTCCGCCCACTTGACGCCGCCGGTGCAAGTCGCGCCATCGACGCGGTAGAGGGCGTAGCGATTCGTCGCGACGCTCCGCGTGCACCACGTAACCGAGGTGCTTCCCGAATAGGTCTTGCAGTAGGTCGGGAGCGTCAGGGTGATCGAGGAGGTGGCAGATCCGGCCGGGGTCGCCGCCGAAGAGCAATGGACTTCGCGGCGGAGCTTGTCGAGTGCGAGCCGCGCCGTCTGCTGAGCTCGGAAGCGATTGTTCATGTCGGCGTCGGCATTCGTCGCGGTTACGAAGACGGAGGTCAGTCCCCCCATCACCACACCCAGGATCAAAAGGACGGTCAGCATCTCGACCAACGTGTAACCCCCCTGTTCGCGGAGGCGTCGCGTCACGCGCCTGCCAAACCTCACTTCGCCTGCGCCTCGACCGCGGCAAGGGCGCGGCGGGCAACCGACTCACTCTGATGACCGATCCCCCACTGGGACTCCACTCGGCGGTCGACGTTGATGAGCACCCGGAGGGCCGCCGCACCGTGCCACCAGCCGAACTTCGCGCCGGCGACGATCCAGGCGTGCTGGTAGAGCCAGTAGCGCTGGTTCGACGCCGTTGCACGACGCGAGGGCGTCAGCCAGTCGCTCAGCCGCTGGGCCCGAACCGCTAGCGGCAGCTCATCGAGCGGCTCCTTGCGCGCGCCCGGTACGGCGAACGCCGGCGGGCGCGACCGCGTGACGTGAAGCTTGTGCTTCGCCACTTTCCGCTTGGCGACCTTCCGCCTCGGCTTGGCCGTCGCGTGGGCACGCTTCGCGACCGACTTCTTAGCGTTCTTCGGTCCTGCCGACGGAGCGATACGCGCGGAGGGCTTCGCCCCCGCGCTCGGAGTCTTGGGAAGGACGATCGAGGTGCCCGCGTAAGGGGACGTGTTCTCCGGGGTCCCATTCTGCGGATAGGTGCCACGTTCCATGGTCAGGGTCAAAGTCGGTGCGCCCGTGTCCTCGACGCGCGTGCCTGCGGCGGGCTGTTGAGAGGCGACGACGTTCGTCGCATAACCTTGGACACCGCCTTTGACGCGCCAGCCGAAGCCGCCGTCCTCGAGGATCCCCTTGGCGAAGACGAAAGCCTGGCCGCGGATGTCCGGGACGACGAGAGTCGGACGCGGCGTCGCAACTGCCGCGGGCGTCTTCTCGGGCGTCGTCAGCTTCCGCCCAGCGGCATAGGTCAGGGTTCCGGTCGCAAACAGCCAGACGAGGCCGATTACGGCCATGCGAGGAAGAACCGCAGCGAAACGAGCCGCCATACCCTAGTCGTCGGCGGACCGGGGCATCGAGCTATCCCCCTACTGGGTGAATCGGATCACGCCACCGCCAGAAGCGGCGTTTCCACTCGGCGCCTGCGCGAACACGGGGGCGCTCGCGCTCGCCGTCGCCCCAGGCTGAGGGGTCGGCGCATCCTGCCAGCGGAAAGCAGTGCCGGCGAAGCGCTGGAACCAGGGCTCCAATTGTGGGTAGTGCGTCGCCGGGTCGGTCTGAAGATGGAGATGCGGCCCGGTCGCGTCGCCTGTGTGGCCGACGAGACCTACGGATTGACCCGCGCTCAACACCGCTCCCTGAACGACCTGCGGGTCGAGATACGAAAGATGGCAATAGGTCCATTCCTGCCCATCGCTTGCCCGCAAGGACAGCCCGATCCCACAGTACGGATCCGGCTGTGCCCACGACTTGAGCACGACGCTGTCGGCAAGGGCGTAGAGCGGCGAGCCTTCGGGGGCCGCGATGTCAGCGGCCGGATAGTCGTGGTGATGGTGCGAGACCGAGATGACCGAGGGGCCGCCGCCGACCGGAAATACGTAGCCCGAATCGTTGGACACCGGTGACCCGAGCAGCGAACCGGTCACGGGCGACGCCGCGGCGCTCTCCGCCTGAGTGCTGGCCTGCGTCAGTGCATCGGCGGCCTTCTTCAGCTCTGCCCGGAGCCGAGCGACCCGGGCTTCGGTCGCGTGCTCGCGGACGCCGACGAGCGTTGCGGCTTTCTGGAGCTCGAGTTGCCTGGACAAGAGCTGCACTCCCGCGGCGCGAGCCTGCCAGCGGCGCTCCTGCTTCATGAGCGCCTGTTGAATCCGCAGCGCTGCGAGGAGCTGCCGGTTCGCGTCGGCGACGTCCTTGCGGGCCCCGTCGAGGGAGACCTGGTACCGGTCGAGCTTGAAAGTTGTGTCGAGGCCGCCCCCGGCGAACGTATGCGCGAGCTGCAGGACCTCGTCGACGTACCACTGGGCGTGGTTGTAGGCGAGCACCCCGCGCGAGAGGTCTTGCGCTCCGCCTGCCGCTGCAAGGTAGCGAGCTGCCGCGTAGATCGCGTCCTGCGGATTCCACGGATCTGCAACGCCGTCGCCGTTCGCGTCGACGCCCCAGCGATCCCAGGTGCTCGGCATGAACTGCATCCAGCCGACCGCGCCGGCGGAGCTGGGACCCATGTTGCGGCCGAAGTTCGATTCGATCTTGTTGATCGAGGCGAGCACTTCCCACGGGATCCCATAGGCGGAGCCGGCCCCCTGCCAGAGGGCGACCAGTTGCTGAAAGCTCAGGGACTGCGAAACCGACGGCGGCGTCGAGATCGGCGTCGGGACGCTGATCTCGCCGGGCTGGTTCGGTACAGCGGCGCTCGGCAGATTCGCCGGCACCGAGGGCACCATGCGATACGTATCGGCGCTCGCCGTACCCGCCACGCTCGCAATTGCGAGCGCGAGACCCAGCAGAACTCGCTTCATCACTCGGCCGGCGCGACCCGCAGGGCCGGAATCGGGAGTTCTTCCTCCGGCACTTCCGGAGGGGCGGCCTGCGGAAGCTCGTCTTCCCTTGTGACGCCGGCAGCCTTGCGCTTGAGCGCGTGCTCGAGCGCGACGACGAAGTCGTGCTGCTTCGTGGCCGCGCTTGCCGCCACCTGGCGATCGATGTCGCCTGAGACCACGAGGTCGATCAGCGCCTGCTCGAAGGTCTGCATCTGGAAGAACGAGCCCTCGGCGATTGCGTCAGGGATCTCCTCGGTCTTGCTCTCCCGAATCAGCTCGGCGATCCGCGCGTTGTTGACCATGACCTCGACCGCCGCGACCCGGCCGCCGTCTACGCGAGGCAGCAGCCGCTGGCTGACGATCCCACGTAGCACGCCTGCGAGGATCGAGCGGATCTGCGCCTGTTTGATGCCTGGGAAGAACTCGATCATCCGGCCGAGCGTCTCGGCCGAGTCGATCGTGTGCATGGTCGAGAAGACGAGGTGGCCGGACTCGGCGGCTTTCAATGCCGTCTCCGCGCTCTCGGCGTCCCGGAGCTCGCCGATCAGGATCACATCCGGGTCCTGACGGAGCGCCCGACGCAGGGCGGTGAGGTAGGACTCGGTGTCGATCCCGACCTCGCGCTGATTGACGATGCAGCTGTGGTCGTCGTGCAAGATCTCGATCGGGTCCTCGACCGTGACGATGTGCTGCCGGCGCGTCTTGTTGATGTGGTCGATGATCGCCGCGAGCGTCGTCGTCTTGCCCGAGCCCGTCGCGCCGGTGACGAGAACGAGACCGCGATGCTCGTCGGCCATCGCTTTCACGCCCGGTGGCATCCTGAGTTGCTCGAAGCTGGGCACGTGCTTGGGGATGACGCGGAACGCGAACGAGATCGAGCCCCGCTGCCGATACGCGTTGACGCGGAACCGCGGTAGATCCCCGCTCGTGTAGGCGATGTCGAGCTCTCCGGTCTCGTAGAAGGACTCGCGCTTGGCCGGGGTCAACTCAGAGACGATGGCGAGCGCCGCCTCGAGGTCGGCGTCAGTGAGCGGCGGGTGATCGGCAAAGGGCGTCAGCTCCCCGTCGCAGCGCACGACCGGAAGCTGGCCCACCTTCAGGTGGACGTCGCTCGCACCCTGCTCCACGGCACGCCGAAGGACCGCATTCAGCTCCACGACGCTCCCCATCGGCAGCGTTGTTGCCCGCCTTGAGGCTGTATCGCCAACAGACCGGGCTTAGACGGCCGCACGGGCAAAGCCCGCACGGCCTCTGAGTCGGCGCCGGAAGCGGCGCCTCTTGATTTTGAGTGTCTACACCCCGAGCGCTTGAAGAACCCGGAGCGGTGCGCCTCTCAGGCCGTGGGTGTCGGAAGCGCGCCGGTCTCCTCGGACGACCGCCTGGAAGAGCCGCCACGAGACATTCGTGGTCGCGAGTCGGAAAGCGAGGTGCGGGAACCGCTCAAAGGCGAGCTTGGCACGCCAGGAGATGCTCTCGAGCGGCGCGAAGGCGGGCGCGAACCGCTCGGCGTAGGCGTCGAGATCGCGCGCCCGGCCGTGCAGGAACTCGAGCGCCGCGTCGGCCGCGAGCCTGCCGCTGAAGACAGCCTCGTACATGCCGTCTCCGGATAGCGGATCGACCAGCCCGGCGGCATCGCCGACCAGCAGAAGACGCCCTTCGACTGGCCGCATCGACGCCCCGCGCATCGGCAACCGGTGCCCGCGCAGATCCCGGACCTCGGCCTCATCGATCTCGAAGGCGGCGCAAAGCTCCCGGAGGTGATCGCGCAGTCGCGGACCTTCGCTCTGCCAGCCCCCGACACCCACGTTGACATGGTCCCCCTTAGGGAACACCCACGCGTAGCCGCCCGGAACCGCACCGAGCTCGGCAACTGCCCGCCCCTGGAATCGCTCGCGAGAAACGTGCGTGTAGGCGACGTTCCCTTCGAGCGCAACCCCGTGCTCGGGGGCCGGCCGCCCCAGCGAGCGCGCCGTGATCCCGTTCGCTCCGTCGGCGCCTACCACGACGTCCGCATCCAGGCGCTCCCCATCGATGGCGACCCGGCCGCTCGGATCGACCGCCGTCACCTTCGACCCGTCGCGGAACTCGGCGCCGGCGGTCACAGCCTGCTCGGCGAGAAACGCGTCGAGCCTGCGGCGCTGAGTCATCAACACGAGCGGCTGCTTGGCACGGCGGCTCCAGCGTCGCGTGTAGCGGAACCCGAGCTCGATCGTCTCGATGCGGTCTTCGACCACGGGCTCAACCGAGAACGGAAGCTCCCGCACCGCGCGCAACGTCAGCCCGCCGCCGCATGGCTTGTCGCGGGGGAACCGCGCGCGGTCCATTAGGCACACGCGCGCGCCCGCGCGCGCGAGGCGGTAAGCCGTCGTCGAGCCGGCCGGCCCGGCGCCGATGACGATCACGTCGTAGCGCGCCACTGAAGGGATCGTAGACCGCTAGCTACAATTGCCGACCCCTGGGGGTGTGCCCGAGCGGCCAAAGGGAACGGGCTGTAAACCCGTCGGCTTAGCCTACGGAGGTTCGAATCCTCCCGCCCCCATCACGTAGCGATCGTCCGTCGTGCGCAGCGCGACGGACCGGTGGAGGGGGTCTGGGGGAACCGGGAGGTTCACCCAGCAAAGCTAGGCGAGCGGCTGCCGGCGGCGTCCCACGAGCTGCCAGCGGTGGGCTTCCACGTCTGGCGGCGGCTCGATCTCGACCTCGTCAGGATCGCCGTTGCCCTTCCTCTTCATCGGCAGCACGAGCTGGAAGCGCGCGCCATGGGGCTCCAGGTCTTCGTAGACGAGGTCGCCGTCGTGCGCCCGCGCATAGGAGCGTGCGATCGCCAGGCCTAGTCCGCTGCCGCCCACGCGCTCACGGGCGCCGCGGGTGAAGCGCTCGAACAACTGAGGGACGAACTGCGGCGGCACGCCGTCGCCGTGGTCCTCGACGAAGACGCGCAGGTGGCGGTCGTGGCGCACCGCGTCGACGTTGACCGGGGGCGAGCCGTACCGCAGCGCGTTCGCGACGAGGTTGCCGACGATCCTGTCGAGCGCGCCCGGATCGGCGGGCGCCTCGAGGTCGGGGGCGATCCTGATCTGAACGTCATCTCTTCGCTCGGCCGCAACCGATGCGACGATCTCCTCGATCCGATCGCGGAGATTGATTCTCTCGGGAGTGATCGAGATTGCGTCCGCGTCGAGGCGCGAGAGGTCGAGGAGCTGCTCGACGAGCTTGGCCATCCGGTCGGCCTGCCGCTCGAGGGTATCTCGCACGTCTCGGTGCTGGCGCTCGTCGAGATCGTCGCCTCGGCGATTGAGGGTCGTAGCGAGGCCCAGGATCGTCGTCACCGGCGTCCGCAGCTCGTGAGAGGCGAGGGCGATGAAGTTCGTCTTGATCTCGTCCGCACGCTCGAGAGCAAGGCGTGCCTGGTGCTCCTGCTGGAACAGGCGCACTCGATCGAGCGCGAGGCCTGTGAAGGCACCCACCGTCTCGAGGAGCCGCAGCTCCTCGCGGCCGAAGAACGGCGCGTAGGGCGAGGCCCAGACCGTCAGCGAACCGGAAGGGATGTAGAGCTCGAATTGCTGCGCGTCGCCGGTCTGTGCAGGCTCGAGCTCACCCTCTGGGAGGCCGTACGAACCGACCAGCTCTCCCTCGTTGTTCCTGATGCAGATCGCCCGGGCGCCGACGATGTCGGCCATCGGCCCGAGGACGCGCGTCGCAACCTCCGCTTGGCTGCGGCTGAGCGCGATCAGATCCCGAACTGCGTCTTGGACGCGCTCTTGGGCCGGCCGCCGCCAGATCATTCGGACGACCGCCGGAGGCGCCAGGGCGACGAGGAATGCAAGCGCGCTGACGATCCCGAGCGCCGAGCTGACGAGGGCGAGGACGGAGTACGACCGGCTGGTCGCCGCCGCGAGGAACAAGGTGATCGTGAGGAGCGCTGCAGCGAACGCGAGAATCCGCATCCGGCGGCGCGCGACGCTCGGCTGCCCCCGGCCGGCCCGCCAGAGCCGGGTTGCTGCGACCGACGAGAGCACAGTCCAGTGGATCAGGAAGCCGGTGAGATAGGCGATGAACGACCAGGGCCGCGGCTGCCCCGGCTCGGGAAAGTGCGGCAGCGCGAAGGTCCAGACGATCATCGCGACGGTCATGAGGCCAAGCGCGCTCTCCAGTCTCGAGGTGGCCGTCCGGAACACGGTCGTGAACCGGTGGAGCAGGTAAGGAAAGAGCAGCAGGAAAGCGATGTCGACCCGCTGCAGGAAGTTCTCGAGGAAGCCGTTGGGATGCTCCGGAACGATCTGCCTCTGGCCGAGCACGACGACCAGGCCAAGTGTGCCGAAGCAGAGCGCCGCCCAGGCCGCAGCGAGGTCGCGCTGACGGCGCCATTGATTGATCGTCGCCAGCGCAAGCGCCACGTAAGCCCCCAGGCTTACGTACCGCAGAATCTCAACCGCTAATTTCAACCGCCACCCCCTGGGCCGCCGGGTGCCCGACAGACTGTACGTCGAGGAGCCACAGATTGCACGTGACGCCCCGGTTTCCTGCGGAAAAGCCGCCCCCTTGGCCTTCGAGAAGGCTGGGCCCGAGCAGCTATCGCCGGGTCCTCGGGCTAGCCCGAAGCTCGAATCTGGGGCTCACCCGAAACGCAGACGGATTCTGGCCCTGGAGACGCAATAGGGCGGCGCGGCGATCCTTGCCGCACGACCGCAACCTACTGCGAAGGGAAGTGAGGCTTCATGCGCCGTTGATTCTCTTTTTTGTTGATGCTTGCGCGATCGCCGTGCCCGCCGCGAGCGCCGCGCCGGCGAAAAACAGCGCGAAGCGCGAGAGCGGAGTGATGTGCGTCCTGCACGCGAAGCTGTCGGCCGAGAGCGAGACAGGCTCGACCTCCACCGCCACGGGCCACACGCTGATCAAGGGTTGGAGGACGGGACGATCGAGTTCAAGACCAGATCAAACGACGGCGAGACGTTCACCGCTGCGCATATCCACCAGGGAGCCGTAGGCATCGAAGCCCCCCCCCCGTGGAGCTGCTTTTCGGAGGGCCGGACACGAGCGCGAGCAAGATCAAGCAGAGCCGCGCCTAGCGGAAACGCGAAGGGGCGAGCAGAGGCTCGCGCCTTCGACCCGCCCCCACGCCCACGCGACAGACCCGCCTTCGCGGGGCCTGCGCCTCGACGCGTAGGGTCAGGCGGCGCGAACAGCGCCTAGAATGGCGGCTTCGCCCTCTTAGCTCAGTTGGTAGAGCACCTCCATGGTAAGGAGGGGGTCGACGGTTCGAGTCCGTCAGAGGGCTCTGCAAAAGAGCTGGAAACTAGAAGCTTCCTGCGCCCACTCCACTTGCTACAGCTCCAACCTCGTCGGGCATGGAGCACTTTCTGGAACACCCAGGTTGCTTCGCCGACGGAGAAGCAGCCGAAACGCGCCCATTTGGCCGTTGAGGACCACCCGCTCGATCGTGAGGGGTCGCCATGCGAGCATGCTGATCGCCCTCGACTGCAACCTGATTGACGTCCAACGCCGCCTGGGCCACCGAAAGCCCGATACAACATTGCGGGTGTACGCGCACGAGTGGAAGTACCGCGAGGCGCAACGAAGTCAGGTCGGGGCTCGGCTCGCGCGGCTCTTCGCTGACGACGCAGCCACTCCAGCAGTGTCGCAGCAGCGACAGCCACTGGAGTTCTCGGCCGCTCCATAAGTGCTCCAGCAGCCTCGGAAAGCCGCAGTCCTAGTAGCGCTCTGCGCGACCCCCTACTCCGGCCATTGGAGGTCGAACGACCCTTGACTGGCTGCTAGGCAGAAGCAGAGAGCTAAACAGCGCCAACCTTGTGGGTGTCAATGGCAAGCCTACGCCGAAATAGCAGGTACCCCAACGACACGATCAGGAATGGCCTGCGCCCGAGTCCGGAGAGGCCTCGCGATCGACGGCGCGCTCAACGCTGCCCTGAGGCGGCCGCCCAGCGTTCTCGGTAGTCCTCGCGGACGGGCCGGAAGACGTCGAGAACAAGGGCTCCTTCCGGCCCGCAATACGCCGCGTGCTCGACGCCACCCGGGAGCACGTATCCCTCCAGCGGTCCAAGTTCGTGCGCGACCCCGTCGATCACGAGCGCCTGCATTCCTTCGAGTACGAGGCCGAGTTGCTCGTGATCGTGGCTGTGTAACGGCACCTCGGCGCCCGGCTCGAAGCGGATCAGGTTGAGCATCGCTCCCTCGCCGAACACGGGCCGGCCGCTCACGCCGCGCGCCAGCTCGAATGCACTCACATCGTCGAAGCGGACGAACTGCGGCTCTGCAGTGCTCACGCGCTCATTATCCCCTGGTTGCACGTGTCTCGACGGTAAGCTCCCGCACCGAATGCGGGGCGCTCTGATCAGCGCGCTTTCGTCGCCGCCGGAGGTGACCGACCTCGACGAGCCGCAGGCCGGCAGCGGCGAGATCCTGGTCTCGATCGAGGCGGTCGCCCTCAACCCGCTCGACATCAGCGTCGGCAGCGGTCGCTTCTACGGCGGCCACCCACCCCTGCCGTACGTGCCAGGGTGCGAGGCGGTCGGCCGAACCGACGGGGACGCCCTCGTCTACCTGTTCGGAGAAGGCCGCGGTGTGACCGCGCCGGGCTTCATGGCCGAGCGCGTCGCACTGCCGAGCGAACTGCCTCTGGAGCTCCCGGACGGAGTGGATCCGGCCCTCGCGGCCGCAGCCGGGATCGCCGGCGTCGCCGGCTGGGTGTCGGTGGCATGGAAAGCGAAGGTGGGTCCAGGCGACCGCGTGCTCGTGCTCGGCGCGAGTGGTGCGGTCGGGCAGATCGCGGTGCAGGCGGCGAAGCTGCTCGGCGCAGAGCGGGTCGTCGGAGCCGGCCGCTCGGCGGCACCCGGAGTCGTGACACTCGACGACGTCCCGGACGCTTTCGGCGATGATGGCTTTACCGTCTGCATCGATCCCGTCTGGGGCGAGCCGCTAAAGCGGGTGCTCGGCGTGGCCGCGCGCAACGCGCGGATCGTGCACGTCGGTCAGTCGGCCGGCCCGGAATCGGCGCTTCGCTCCGCCGACGTCCGCGGCAAAGAACTGACGATAACAGGTCACTCGAACTTCGCAATGTCGGCGGCCGACCGCAACCGTGCGTACCTCGAACTGCTCGAGCACCTCGTCGCAGGGCGAGTCGTGCTCGATCTGCTGCGCTACCCTCTCGACGCCGTTGCCGAGGCGTGGGAGCGGCAAAGCTCCGGTCCCCGCGGCAAGGTCGTCGTCGAGCCTCCGAAGAACGCGTGACGGGCTGCTCGACTCGTCAAACCGAGATCGGTTCGGCCACCTCTGCTCCGACGACGATTCCGGTCTCGCTCGGACACTTCATCTCGACACGCTCCTCCGGGCCGGGAACCGTTTCTCTCAGTCGGGCAACGACACGGCCGGCGCGGAGTCTCGCGGGGTAGTCGTGAACCGGCAGGACGAAGGTGTTCTGTAGCGCCTTCTTGATCGCAGCCTTTTCCTGACGTTTCGACGTGCTGTGGTTACCCGTCGTCTGGGGCTCGAACTCCAGCACTTGATAGATCGGCTCGACGATCTGGTTCTGAATGTCGTAGATCACGTCGCCGCAGATGCAGGCCGTGCCCTCTGCGGTCTCGACGAGGACGTTCATCGAGCCTTCCGTGTGCGCGCCCGCCACCTCGCAACGGACGCCGGGGATGATCTCCTCCGGACCGGAGAGCTCGAGGTCGAGCAGGCGCAGCGCACCGGGCGTATGCAGCCGGTCGACGAGGTGCTTGATGTACTCGGCCGGATACTGCTCGCCCATCAGCCCGGATACCGAATGCTCGAGCTCGCGACGATTGATGACCACCGTCGTCGTGCTCGGGAAACGATCGTCTTGTCCCGCGTGATCGATGTGGAGGTGGGTATGCAAAACCCACCGAACGTCCTTCGGCGTCAGTCCGAAGGTGGCGAGCTGGTTCTCGAGCACCTGCTCTTCGGAGATCCACCCCTCCATGCCGAGCCGGTGCATGATCTCCGCGCTCTTCGCCCCGGTGTCGACCATGATCGGATCGTTGCCGCCGAGGATGAGGAAGCCGAAGGTGGGCGCCTTCACGCGCACCCCCATGTTTCGAGCGAGCACCAGAAAGCTCGAATCGAGCTCGATGTCGATGAGGTTCAGGAGTTGGATTTCGAGCGCCATCGCCTTCCCTTTCCCTAGCATCGTCGCCGGTTTTGTGAGCCGTCATACGCCGTTTCCGGGCGGATGTCAAGCCGACCTGGTCCGTCTCCGCCGAGGTGGGTGCCCGGCGCCTCGGCGGCGAATCGGAATGGCCGCCGAGCCCGATCGGTCCGCTGATCCGTTCAGGACGGAGGCCATAGACTCCAGGCGGTCGTCCCGCTCGTGTCGGAGGAGGTTGGAACCGTGGCGACCGCTCGATCCGTCGTTCGCGACCTAGCCTCGGCTCTCGGCGCGGGCGCAGTGCTGGCCGAGCCGCCGGCCGAGTACCTGGCGGACCAGACCGAAGGCCGCGGCTTGACCGGCCGCGCCGACGCAGTCGCGCTGCCGGGATCGACCGCCGAGGTCGCCGCTGCCGTCGCATGGTGCTACGACCACGACGTCCCGATTGTGCCGCGCGGAGGCGGGACGGGCTTCGCAGGCGGCGCCGTGCCGATCGACGGAGGAGTCGTGCTCTCTCTCGAGCGCCTTATTCACGTGCGCTCGTTCGAGCCGCTCCTCTGGCGCATCGAGGTCGAGGCCGGCCTGCGCACGGCGGAGCTCCGGCGAATCGTGCGCGAAAGCGGGCTCCTGTTCCCGCCCGATCCCGGTGCCGCCGAGCAGTCGCAGATCGGCGGCAACATCGCTACGAACGCGGGTGGCGCCCACGCCTTCAAGTACGGCGTTACCGGGGCCTGGGTGACGGGCCTGGAAGCGGTCATCCCGCCCGGGGACGTGGTCGCCGTCGGAGGTCCGATCCGCAAGGACGTCGCCGGCTACGACCTCAAGAGCCTGCTCGTCGGCTCCGAGGGCACGCTTGGGATCGTCACCGCCGCTTGGCTGCGGTTGCTGCCGGCTCCCGAGGCCGCCCTGCCGGTCGGGGCGTTCTACGCAGACTCGGCGGCGGGCTGCGATGCGCTCGAGCGCGTGCTCGGCAACGGGTTGACCGTTGCGGCACTCGAGTTTCTGGACGCGGCCACGCTCGAACTCGCCGGCAGCGCCTTCCCCGGCGGCGTTCCGCGGGGGGCGGGTTTCCTCGTGCTGGCGGAGGCGGACGGAACGGTTGGAGAAGCGGCTCTACTGCGCGACGAGCTCATCGACGTTCTCAGCGAGGACGCGCTCGACGTCGTCAGCCCCGAGGGCCCGGCCGTCGCCGAGCTCTGGCGCTGGCGCGACGGCGTCTCGATCGCGGTCGGCACGGCTCGCGGCGGCAAAGTGAGCGAGGACATCGTGGTCCCCTTCGACCGGCTCGGCGAGGCGGTAGACGAGACGGTTGCGATCGGGCGCCGCCACGATCTCGTCGCCTGCAGCTGGGGACACGCGGGTGACGGCAACCTGCACTCGACGTTCCTCGTCTCCCCGCAGGACGAGGACGAGCTCGCCCGGGCCGACGTCGCGGCCGGAGAGTTGTTCGCCCTGGCGGTGCGCCTCGGCGGATCCATTTCTGGCGAGCACGGCGTAGGCTGGCTGAAGCGGGGGCAGCTAGAGCGCCAATGGTCGCCTCGCGCGCTCCAGCTCCACTCCGAGATAAAACGCGTCTTCGACCCGAAGGGCCTGCTCAACCCCGGCAAGAAGTTCGCTTACCCCGACTGGCGCCGATGATCTGCGTGAGCACAGCCGCGTAGCCTGCTTGCCGGCAGCCGGCCGCCCTGCGTCGGCGAGCCAGTGCCATTCGGCTTTCCCGTCGCTCCCAAGCGGATGAGGGCGACCGAGCTCACGCGATGTATGCGCGAAGCGCGTTACGCGCAATCAGGAAGCCGCGTTTCACCAGCTCGTCGTCGCCCTCGAACACGCGGTCCTCGTGCTCGATCGAAACGACGTGATCGTAGCCAACGGCGTAGAGGGCGGCGAGGAAGCGATCCCACCGCACGTCGCCGAGGCCGGGCAGCCTGGGAACCTGCCAGCCGATCCCGAGCGAAAGGACGCCGTTGCGGTACAAACCTTCGTGGTCGATCTCCAAGTCCTTGGCGTGGACGTGGAAGATCCGGTCGGCGTAGTCGTACACCACCCGCTCGTAATCGATCATCTGCCAGATGAGGTGCGAGGGATCGAGGATGAGGCCGAAGTTCGGCGACGGAATCGCATCGAACATCTCATCCCAGAGCGCCGGCGAGCGGGCGAAGTTCGTGCCGCCCGGCCACTCATCGTACGAGAAGATCATCGGGCAGTTCTCGATAGCGATCTTGACGCCGCGCTCCTCTGAGTGCGCGACGAGGGGCGGCCAGATCTCGCGGAAAGCGACCAGGTTTTCGGGCGGCGACTTCGTCTGGTCGTTGCCGGCGAACGTCCCGACGACTCCCACGCCGAGCGCCTGCGCGGCGTCGACGACTTTGAGCAGGTGCGCGTTCACCTCTTCGCGGTGTGCGGCGTCAGGATGGAGGTTATTCGGGTAGTACGCGAGCGCCGAGATCTCGAGTCCGTGCCCACCGAGTAGTTCGTGAACCGCGTCCGGGTCGAAAGAGTCCACGTCGATGTGAGTGACGCCTGCGTAACGCCGGCGCTCGCCACCGGCAGCGGGCCAACACGCGATCTCGAGCGTCTCGAAGCCTTCCGACGCCGCCCAGCTCGCAACCTCGCCGAGCGCCAGGTCGGGAAACGCAGCAGTCAGGAACCCGAGCTTCATCCGTCCACCTCCACCTCGATCCACCGCCTCTCTCGCGAGCTCAGCGCGATCGCTTCGCCGAGAACGTTCTCCCAGTGACCGTCAGCGAAGGTCGAGTAGTCCGGCTCCGTGGGCGGACCGCCGCTCTCCACGGCCCGGTACACCCGCCTGTAGAGCTCCCGAAACGTCTCCGCGAATCCTTCCGCGTGGCCGCCGGGCAGCGTCGTCGTCTCGCGCGCCGCCGGCTTCATCAGGCTCGGATCGCGCAGAAGCAGCTCGTTGGGCCGGTCGCGCCGGCCGAGCCAAAGTTCCTCCGCACGCTCCGAGTTCCACGCCAGCGCGGCGTCGGCCCCGTCGAGCTCGAACGAGAGCATGTTCTTCCGGCCGGCGCTGACTTGTGAGATCACGACCGCGCCCCGGGCGCCGCCCTCGAAGCGGAGCAGAACGTGCGCGAGATCCTCGGTAGCGATCGCCACATCCTCGCCCTCCGCCTCAGTCTGCGCGAAAGTCTGCACCGGGCCGACTGGCCGGCGGCGGATCGGAATCACCGTTTGCAGATCCGCGAAGACCTCGACGATCCGCGAGCCCGTGACGAACTGGACGAGGTCGAGCCAGTGGGAGCCGATGTCGCCGATGGCGCGGAGCTCGCCGCCGCGCTCGGGCTCCAGCCGCCAGTTCCAGTCCGTCGGGCGCATTAGCCAATCCTGGAGATACGAGCCGTGGACGTTCCAGATCTCGCCGAGCGAGCCCTCGTGCAGGAGCGAGCGCGCCTGCTGCACGAGCGGATAGAACCGCGCCATGAAGTTCGTGCAGTTGACGACCCCCGCCGCGTCCGCGAGCTCGACCAGCTCTCGCGACTCGGCCGCCGTCAGGGCGAGCGGTTTCTCGCAGACAACGTGCTTGCCAGCCGCGAGCGCCTGCTTCACCTGCGGGTAGTGCAGGTGGTTCGGCGTCGTCAGGTGCACGACGTCGATGCGGTCGTCCTCGAGCAGCTCACCCAGGCTCCCGTACACGTTGCCGAGCCCTGCTTCGGCAGCTCGATCCGGGCTCGAGCCGACGACGCCGAGCACGTCGACGCCGAGCCGCCGCAGCGCGTCGACATGAACGGCCGCGATGAAGCCGGTACCGACGAGCGCGGCGGATAGTCGAGCCGCCAAGAGCTAACGCGCCCGGGTGAGCACGTCCGGAAGGGCGAGGCCTGCGGCGCCGAGCTCCGACGTCACTGCCTCCGGAAACTCGCGCTCCAGCAGCTCCAGCCCGAGGCGGGCGCGACGGACTCGTTCGCGCGAGAGCGCCACCACCGTCGCCTCCAGATGACTGCCTGACGGATAGACGTCCGGCGCGTTGCGCAGGCCGAACTTCACGTACACCGGCGCAGCGATGCGCACGATCTCCGGCACCTCGTAGAGACGCACGAACCCGCCGAGGTTGTCGGGGGCCTCGACGTAGAAGTCGATCGGCACGTCGACTGCGGCCCGTATGGCGGCGATCTGGTCGAGCGACAGGTCGGTCGGGAGGTTGAGGGTGTCGGCGCCGAGATCCGCGAGGACGCGCGCCGAGGACGGGTTCGCGGCCGGGAGCATGACCGAGACCTTGGCCTGCATTTCCGCCGGCAGCTCTCCAGCCTTGCGCATCGCGTCGAAGCTCGCGAGCAGGCCCAGGTCCGCGATCAGGACGCTCCGGAAGCCGTGCGCGGCCGCCCGGCGAATGTCCTCCAGGGCGTACACGAGCTGGTCGCCGCCGCGGATCGCCGGCGCGAGCGCCGCGCCGGCGGTCGACCGCGTCTGCGCGGAGATGTCCCAGCCTGCGTTCGGCCGCGCGAAGAGGCTGACCTCGACCGTCGCGGCGGCGGCGAGCTTCGCCATCTCGTCGAGCTCGGCGTCCGAGAGCATGAAGACGCCGCTTCCCTGTGAGACGCGATGGACACGGACGTCGAGCCGTTCCGCCTCGTCGAGTACGGCCTCGAGCGCGCGTGGGCCTTCGGTGCTCGGAATCTCGACGCGATATTGCGCGCCGTCCGGAAAGCGCTTGTCCGAGGTCGGCAGCTCGTGCAGATCCCCGCCGGGCAGGCCGATCGACTGGAGGAACTCGCGCGTGCGCTCCACTTCAGGCGAGCGTGACGTCGATCGCAGGGGCGTCCGGGACGATTGCCGCCGTCTCACGGGCGTGCAACAGCGTGGTCGTCACGATCAGCTTCGCGCGCGCGAAGTTGTCGAGCTCCGTCGGCACCGGCCCCACTGGCTCTCCGAATGCGTACCCCGCGGCGTTGCCGCCGATGGCGCGGTAGGAGGCGAGCGTCAAAAGCGGCGCCATCCCGAACAGCTCCAGGTTGTCCAGCGGCTGCAGGTCGGCGCGGTGGATGACCGCCGTGCCTTTGGACTGCAGCCCAACGGCGACCCCGGAGCCGGAGAGGCGGGCGCCGTCGTGGGCGATGAACGCGACGTCGCTCGAACGGCGGATCCGGACGAGCCGAGGCTCGGCGCCGCCCTCGCGGACGCCCGCGACGACCGCGGCGAGCACCTCCTCGTGCCGGAGGCCGTTGATCGTTTCGCGCAGGCCGTCCCCGAACGCCGGGCCGACTGCGACGACAACCTCGCGAGGCGAATCACCGCGGCCCGCCGGGGCCAGCTCGGCGAGGAGCGGCGGGCCGCCGTCGGTGCCTCCGTTGGCGAGCGCACGGGGGTCGAGCTCGTGCGGCAGCGAGCGGAGGCGCGCCCAGCGATCGCCCTCGAGCCGGTAGCCGGTCCCCGGCCCGGCGTACTCGTTCGGGTCGTTCACCGCAGCCTCGACCGTCCCATCCGGCGCGATAATCGCCGAGGTCTGGAGGTAGTCCGCCGCGATCCGCTGGCGCTGCATCCCGAGTACCGCCTCGGCCACGTCCGCGAAGCCCGCGTCGGCGAGCGCGAGGGCGACGTCGAGGCCGGAGATGCGGTCCGCGAGCATCCGGTCGGCCGCTGCGACATCGGCGGCGCGATCGCGGTCCGGCAGGTCGCGCGAGTCGGAGCCGTGCGTCGCCGCCTCGACCTCCTCGTCGGAGATCGCCGGGAATCCGAACGCCGAGAAGACAGCCTGCACAGCGGTCGCCGCACGCCCCCGAACCCCCAGGACTTCCTCTTCGCCGACAGGCTCGATTCCGCCGTCCACCTGCCAGTCCCGCTGCACGGTCAGCCACTCGTCGAGGTCGTCCGCGTCGTAGTTGCCGCCGCCGAAGGTGTTGTCGCGCCGCGGCATCACCGAGTAGCCGGAGGTGACGAAGTCGGTGCCGGGCAGGAACTGGCCCATCAGCTTCGCCGTCTTGCGGATCTCCGAGTGCGAGGCGATCGCGTCGTTTCCCGATGCGACCTCGAGGTCGAGCCAGGCCGCGAGCACATTCTCGGCGAGAATCTCACGCGTCCCGCCGGGGACGCTGAGCGCCAGCGCCACGCAGGAGATCGACCCGTTCTGGACCCCCTGGGATCCGGCGGCGCGGATCGTCGCGAGACAGCGCGCCTCAAGGTAGAGCATCGACTTTCCCTCGGCATGCCCCATCAGCGCCTCGGAGCCGCCGCCGGAGGTGAAGCGCACTTTAACGCCGCGTGAGGCGTACGCAGCTGCGAGCAGCGCCTTCGACCAGGGCGTGTCGTCCCCGTCGATGAAAACCGGCTCGGTGCCGTAGACCGAGAGCGTCTCGGCGTAGGTGACGAGGCCCCGGATCGCGAGCTGAAGGTTCCGCCGCTCTTCCACGGCGCATTGGGTGAGCACGCCCGGGCGGCCGCTCTGCGACCCGACCAGAATCGCGAGCGCGTTCAGCGGCGCGTAGCGGGCGACACCGACGGTCGTCTCGACCTCGGCGAACCCGCGCGCGGCCGCCTCCGCCGCGTCCGCCGCGAGGAGCGCAGGGTTCTCCTTCAGGTTCGTCACGTGCGCCTGGTTGGCGGGCCGCCGTCGCGCGCGCAGCTTCTTGAGCGCGAACATCAGCTCGACCGGGTCGAGCATCGAGACGACGCGCGCGAGCCTGGCCGGCGTCAGCCCGCGGGACAGCCTAACGAGCTCGTCGCGCGGGACGTCGACGTCCACGAGCTGATGCGCGAGCGCCTCGTCCGTGAGCGCGGCCGCTTCGGAAGCGGCGTCGAGGTCGAGCCCGTGCAGGGCGAGGAAGTGGTCGATGACGTCGAACTCGTCGGGCCCGCGCCCGTCAATCCGTGTGACGCGGCCGTCCTCCACGACGAGCTCGGGCTCGGGATCGTTCGGACCGTCGAATGCGACGAGCCCGAGCTCGGGCCACGGCGAGATGAGCAGCTCCTTGCGGAGCTCGCGCGCCTCGCGCGCGACGAAGCGCTCAGACCTGCGCGGGACTTCGCTCATGGACGGCCAGAAGCCCGCGCTGCGCGTAGACCGCGAGCGCCTCCCGGACGAACGTGGCCATGCGCGGAGCCGCAAGCTCGCGTTCGAGCCGCTCAGCCCACGCCTCCAGCTCGGCGGCTGTAGCGCGGCGCGGGCGCAGCGCTGTATAGATCTCGAGCACCGTGTCGGCGGGAACGGCGGCGAGCTCGGCGGCGCGCAGCAGGTTCTCGGCGAGCGGCATCCGCCCCGCCGCGAGGGCCACGGCAGCCTGTCGCTTGATCGTCTCCGTGGTCGCGCGGACGTCGTCCCCGTCGACCGTCCCGGCACGCAGGGCGTCAAGCGTCACGTCCGCCTGGCGCAGGCCTGAGGGCGTCGTTACCAGGTCCGGTCGGCGGCGACCGAGGGGGTAGTCGCGCGTCGGGTCGAACTCCACAGCGTCAGCGTACGCCATCGGGAAGCGTGATAAGAACGCGCCTGTGAACCGCTACGACTTCGAGGGCCGGGTCGCGCTCGTGACCGGCGGCGCCAGCGGAATCGGGGCGGCGACCGCCGAGCGGCTTCGCGACGGTGGCGCCCGCGTGGCGGTGTTCGACCGCCAGCGGGCCAACGGAGACGTGCTCGAGATCCAGGGCGACGTCGCACGGGCGGCCGACGCCGATGCCGCCGTCGACCGCGTCGTCGATGAGCTCGGCGGGCTCGACGTGCTCGTCAACTCCGCCGGCGTCCCAGGGCGGTCGCTGCGGACGCTCGACGTCCCCGACGAGGAATGGGAACGCGTGTTCTCGATCAACGCACACGGCACCTTCTGGTTCTGCCGGGCGGCGGCGCGCGTGATGGTCGAGCGCGGCTACGGCCGGATCGTCAACGTTGCCTCCATCGCCGGCAAGGAAGGCAATCCCCAGGCGGCGGCCTACTCCGGCTCGAAGGCGGCGGTGATCGGCTTCACGAAGTCGATCGGGAAGGACCTCGCGGGTACCGGCGTGCTCGTCAACTGCATCGCGCCTGCGGTGATCGACACGCCGATTCTGGAAGGGATCGCCAAGGAGCACGTCGACTACATGGTCGAGCGGATCCCGCTCGGCCGGCTCGGAAACCCGGAAGAGGTGGCGGCGCTGGTCTGCTGGCTGGCCAGCGACGAGATGGCCTTCTCGACCGGCGCCTGCTACGACATCTCGGGCGGCCGCGCGGTCTACTGATGGCGAAGCTGGTGCGCACCGCCGACGGTCGGAGTGGCTGGCTCGGCGAGGCAGGCCTCGAGCCGGTCGACGACGTGCTCGCGGCGCTCGAGGACTGTGGCGCGCCCGCGGGCGATGCGCCGCTTCCCGAGGGGCTCGCGCTGCCGCTCGACCCGCCCGAGGTCTGGTGCGCGGGCGTCACCTACGAGCGGAGCCGCCAAGCTCGCGTCGAGGAGACGCAGGTGCAGGACGTCTACAGTCTCGTCTACGACGCCGACCGGCCGGAGCTCTTCCTCAAGGACGCCGGCGGCCGCCGCACGGTCGGCCCAGGCGAGCCGATCGGCGTGCGCGAGGAGAGCACGTGGACTGTGCCCGAGCCGGAGCTGGCGCTCGTGCTCGGGCGCGGCGGGCGCATCGTCGGCGCGACGGCCGGCAACGACGTCACGTCGCGCGACATCGAGGGGGCGAACCCGCTCTACCTCCCCCAAGCCAAGGTCTTCGCGGGCGCCTGCTCGCTTGGCCCCGTCGTCGTGACGCCCGACGAGTGGCCGCCCGAGTTCGAGATCAATTGCCGCATCTTCGGCGCCGACGGCGCCGTCGTGTGGGAGGGCAAGACGTCGACGGCGCGCATGAAGCGCTCCTTCGACGAGCTCGTGTCGTGGCTGGTGCGCGACAATCCCGTCGCCCCGGGAACAGTGCTGCTAACGGGGACGGGCCTCGTGCCGCCGGACGACGTCGCGCTCGCGCCCGGCCAGCGCGTCCTGATCGACGTCTCTGGGATCGGTAGCTTGGAGAATCCGGTTCGCGCAGCGGCCGATCTGCTGCCGAAGGAAAGGAGCAGCACGAATGTCTGAGACCGTCGAAGCTCCAGCCCGAGTTACGCTCGGCAACTACGTCGGCGGAGAGTGGCGTGGCGCCCGCTCCGGCGAGACCTACGAGAAGCGGAACCCGATGCGACCGGACGAGGTCGTGGCCGACGTGCCGGCCTGCGACGCCGACGACGTCGACGACGCGGTCGCGGCCGCGCGAGAGGCCTTCCCCGGCTGGGCGGCAACTCCCGCCCCCCAGCGCGGGAACCTGCTCGTCAAGGCGGCAGAGGTCGTCGACACGCGCGTCGAGGAGATCGCGTCCGAGATGACGCGCGAGATGGGAAAGCCGCTGCGCGAGGCCAGGATGGAGGCTGCGCGCGCAGCCACGATCCTTCGCTTCTTCGGCGGCGAGGGCTACCGGCCCCTGGGCGAGCTGTCCCAGCAGACGATGACCGGCGGGCCGGTCTACACCATGCGCCGTCCGCTCGGCGTAGTCGGGCTGATTACGCCGTGGAACTTCCCGGCAGCGATTCCAGCCTGGAAGCTGGCGCCTGCTCTCGCCTACGGCAACGCGGTCGTGCTGAAGCTCGCCACGGACGCGCCCGTCACGGGACTGCACCTGGCCGAGTGCCTCGCCGAGGCGGGGCTGCCCCCCGGCGTGCTGAACGTGCTCACCGGCTCGGGCTCGAAGGTGGGCAACGCAATCGTCCGCGATCCGCGCGTGCGCGCGATCTCGTTCACCGGCTCGGTGCCAGTCGGCCAGTCCGTGCGGGACGAGGCGACGAAGCTCGGCAAGCGGGTCCAGCTCGAGCTCGGCGGCCACAACCCGCTGATCGTCCTCGCGGACGCCAAGATGGACGCCGCCGTCGAGGCCGCGTATGCCGGAGCCTTCTGGTCGGCCGGCCAGAAGTGCACCGCGACGCGCCGGATCTACGTCCACGACTCCGTCTACGACACGTTCCGGAAGAAGCTGCTCGACCGCATTGCGAGCGGAAAGGTGGGCGATCCGGGGGATCCCGAGACCGAGGTCGGCCCGATCGTGAACGAGAAGCAGTTCGACGAGATCGTGGCGGCGATCGAGCGCGGTCGCAGCGAAGGCGGCGAGGTGATCGCCGGCGGCGGGCGCGCCGACGAGACCGGGTATGTGATCGAGCCGACGGTCTTCGAGGGCGTCCGCGACGACGCGTTCCTGTCGTGCGAGGAGGTGTTCGGGCCGGTGACGTCGCTCTACCGAATCGGCGACCTCGACGAAGGGCTGCGCCGGGCGAACGCCGTCGAGTTCGGCCTCTCCGCGGCCATCTTCACGCAGAACCTCGAAGCGGCGCAGCGGTTCGCGAACGAGGCGGAGGCCGGTCTCCTGCACGTCAACTCCCAGACGGCCGGCGCCGAGGTGCACGTCCCGTTCGGCGGCATCAAGGCGTCCGGCTTCGGCCCTCACGAGCAGGGTCGGGCGGCGCTCGAGTTCTACACGGAGGTCGTCACGGTTTACCAGGACGTGTGAGCGAGTCCTGGCTCGTCACCGGGGCGCTGGGGTGCATCGGCGCCTGGATCGTGCGTACGCTCGTGCGCGAGGGCGCTTCGGTCACTACGTTCGACCTCGGGGACGACGTCTCGCGGCTCCGCCTGATCATGAATCCGGACGAGCTCGAACGCGTCACGTGCGTTCGCGGAGACGTGACCGACCTCGCCGGGCTCGGACGCTCGCTGGACGAGCACGAGGTAACGCACGTCGTCCACCTCGCCGCGTTGCTGATCCCGCTCGCGCGCGCCGACCCATCGCGCGGCGCTCTCGTCAACGTCGTCGGGACGACGAACGTCTTCGAGGCGGTGAAGCAGCGGCGCGAGCGTATCGCGGGCCTCGCGTACGCGAGTTCGGCCGCGGTCTACGACCTTGTCGATGCCGACACCGCGACGCGGGACGAGTCCGCGGTCGGCCACCCGACGACTCTCTACGGGGTGCACAAGCTCGCCAACGAGGGCACGGCCCGTGTCTACTGGTCCGAGGACCGCCTGCCAAGCATCGGCCTCCGCCCGTACATCGTCTACGGGCCTGGGCGCGACACCGGCATGACAGCCGGCCCGACGCTCGCCATGGCGGCAGCCGTTCGCGGCGAGCCGTACACGATCGCCTGGTCGAGCCGCTCGACGTTCAACTACGCGCCCGATGCCGCGCGCGCGTTCGTCGACGCGGCGCGAGCCGCGGCCGACGGCGCGCCGGTCTACAACATTTCGGGCGAGACGATGTTGATGAGCGAGGTCGTCGCCGCGATCGAGACGGAAGTTCCCGGCGCGCAGATCGGATACGACGACGTCGCGCTGCCGTTCCCGGAGGAGTTCGCGACCTGCGGCTTCCCCATGCCGGTGACGCCGCTCGCGCAGGGGGTGCGCGAGACGGTCGAGTTGTTCCGCTCCCGCTAGGGCTGGAAGGTCTCGTAAGCGGCGCGCTCGGCGCTCTCGCGGCGCGGGAAGATGTCCTCGAGCGCGTAGGTCTTGAAGTGCTCCGAGTCCGCGTGCGCCTGGTACGCGGTCTCGTCCAGATACTGCTCGTAGAGAAAGAGGACGTTCTCGTTCTCGGGATCGCGATGCGCCTGGTAGAGCAGGCAGCCGGGCTCCTGCCGCGACGCCTCGGTCAGGGGCCGCAGCGCCGCGAGGACGGCGTCGAGCTCGCCCTTCTTGATCGTCCACTTCACGGCCAGGCAGTACGCCATCGCTCCTCCTATTCCGCTGCGCGCACGGGGTTCGTCAAGGCCCCCACGCCTTCGATTTCGATCGTCACCTCGTCGCCCGGTCGGAGCCAGACCTGCGGATCGCGGAACGCGCCCACGCCGGCCGGAGTGCCCGTCGCGATGAGGTCTCCCGGCTCCAGCGTGATCGCCTGACTGGTGTGCGCGACGATCTCGGCGACCGAGAAGATCATGTTCGAGGTGCTCGAGTCCTGCAGCGCCTCGCCGTTAACAAGCGCGCGAATCGCGAGCGCCTGCGGATCCGGAACGTCGGCTGCGGGGATGAGAGCCGGCCCAACCGGGCAGAAAGTGTCGAGCGACTTGCCCCGCACCCACTGCCCATCCGAGAACTGCAGGTCGCGCGCCGAGACGTCGTTCAGGCAGAGGTAGCCGGCGACTGCATCGAGCGCGTTCTCCGCTGAGGTGCCGCGGACGCGTCGGCCGATCACCACGCCGAGCTCGGCCTCGTAGTCGACCTGCTTCGTGATGGGCGGGATCACGATCGGCTCGCCCGGGCCGATCAGCGTGTTCGGCCACTTCGCGAACAGCAGCGGCGCCTCGGGCAGCTCCGTGCCCTGCTCCTCGGCGTGGTCGCGGTAGTTCAGGCCGACGCAGACGATCTTCTTCGGCCTGTCGATCGGAAGAGGCACGGCGCGCGACGCTACAAGATCAGCACGTGGACGTCACCCGGACCGTGCACACCGACGGCGAGCCGCTGCTCGATGTCGGCGCTACGGCTGGGCCCGGTAACGATCGCGAGCGCGCTCGGCAGGTCGGTCCCCAGGCGGGTGAACAGCTCGTCGAGGCCGGGCAGGATCCGGTCGCGCTCGACGAGCGTCCAGTGCGTGAACGGCAGCAGCGACCGAGCGCGAGGCTCCTCGGGCGAGGCGGCGAGGACGACGCTGCCTGTGTCCGCCAGCCCGTAGAGCGCCCGCGAGGACTCCTCCGGAGCGTCGCCCTCCCGGTGGACGGTGAATCCGGCCGCCGCGGCGTTCTCGGCAAAGAGCTCGACGAGATCGTTCATCGGCGGCGGTCGCGGAACCGGCGGCGCGCGAGCGGGGGTAGCGTGCGCTGCGACGCCCAGGCGCGGGCGGGACCCGGCAGCCGCCTGGCCAGCGGCGCACCAAAGCGCGCGGCGGCGGTCGAGAGCCGGTAGCCGAGGGGCGTCGACCAGGCGAGGGCCCAGAGACGGAAAGCCATCCGCTCCCAGAACGGCGCCACGCGCTCCGCCACGAGGTCGCGCCGCAGGTCGAGCAGCAGCTCGTGTAGGGGGATCTTGACCGGGCACGCTTCGGCGCAGGCGCCGCAGAGCGAGGACGCGTGCGGCAGCGAGGGAGCGTGCTCGAGGCCGACGAGCAGCGGCACGAGCACCGCTCCCATCGGGCCGGAGTAGACAGGCCCGTACGCGTCACCGCCCGACTTCCGGTAGACCGGGCAGACGTTCAGACACGCTCCGCAGCGGATGCAGTTCAGCATCTCGCGGTAGCGGCCGCGCCGCAGCTGCGAGCGGCCGTTGTCGAGCACGATCACGTGCAGCTCGTCCGGCCCATCCTGCTCACCGGGCCGCCGGGGCCCGGTGAGGACGGTCGTGTAGGTCGTCAGCTTCTGCCCGGTCGCGCTACGGGCCAGGAGCCGCAGGAGGACGCCGAGGTCGCGCGTTGTCGGCACGAGCCGTTCCATGCCGAGGATGACGACGTGCGTCCTCGGTAGAGCGCTGACGAGCCTGCCGTTGCCCTCGTTCGTGACCAGCACGATCGAGCCCGTCTCCGCGACCGCGAAGTTCGCGCCGGTGACGCCGACGTCGGCCGTCTCGAACACCGCGCGCAGCTGCCGCCGGGCAGTCGCCGTCAGCTTCTCGAGCTCCGGTCGCAGCTCGCTTCCGTCTACTGCGCCGAGGAGGGCGGCGACCTCGACCGCCGTCTTCTCGATCGCTGGCGCGATGATGTGGGCCGGGTGCTCGCCGGCGAGCTGGAGGATGTACTCGCCGAGGTCGGTCTCGACGACCCGCAGCCCGTCACGCTCGAGCGCTTCGTTCAGGCGGATCTCCTCGCTCGCCATCGACTTCGACTTCGCGACCAGCCGCGCCTCGCCGCGGCGGCAGATGTCGCGGATCGTGTCCGCCGCCTCACCAGCCGTAGCGGCGAAGTGCACGTGGCCGCCTCGTGCCTCGAGCGCTCGCGAGAATTCGTCGAGATACCGATCGAGGTCGTCGATAGTCCGCTGCTTGATCTCGCGGCCTCGCTCGCGGAGCTCCTCGACGTCCGGCAACAGTCCCCACGCCGCGAGGCGCGCGTCACGTAGCCGCCCGGTCGCGGCGTCGAGCGCCGGTTGCGTGTGTCTGTCTTCGAGCGCCCGGCCGGCGGCGGCCCGGAACCGCTCGCGCGGCTGACCGAGCGCGCTCACGCCACGCCACGCGCGAGCGCGGTCGCGAGATGGACCACGTGAGGCCCGCCGGCACGCCCGGCGCGCGCTCGCAGCTGCATCAAGCAGCCCGGGTCGGCGGTGACGAGGGCGTCAACGGCGTTTGCGCCCGCGAGCTTGTCGTCCGCCATCGCCGCGGAGATCTCGGGCTGGCGCACGGAGAACGTTCCTCCGAACCCGCAGCAGAGGTCCGGCCGCGGCAACGCGGCGACCACCGCGCCAGAGCGCTCGAGCAGACGGCGAGGCGGCTCCGCGATGTGCAGCTCGCGCAGCATGTGACATGAATCGTGGTAGGCGACGGTGCGGCCGTCGTTCGTCTTCGTGGGCTCGAAACCGGCGGCGTCCAGGAACGCGGAGAGCTCCCAGACCTCGAACGGCTCGACCCCGAGCAGCTCCGGCAGGTAGTGCGAGAGCATCGTCACGCACGAGCCAGAGGGCACGATCACGGGTGCGTCGCGCGCGAAAGCCCGCACGAAGCCGCGCGCGATGCGGCGCGCGGCCGCGCGGTGGCCGGCGTTGAACGCGGGCTGTCCGCAGCAGACCTGTCTCCGCGGGAACTCGACCTCGTAACCGGCGGCGCTAAGCAGTCGCTCCGCATCCTCGACCGCGTCCGGGAAGACGAGATCGCCGACGCAGGTCGCGAACAGCTGGACGCGCGCAGGCGGTCTGGTCGGGCTAGCGTTCGACGTGCTGCGACCCGCCGTCCTTGCGAAGCACGAGGTCGCGCTCGCGGTCTGGCACGTGGTCGAGGGGCACCGGCGCAAGCGCCTCGAAGAACGTGACGCCGTCCTCCGAGTAGAGCTCGTGCTCGACGCCGCGGTTCATCACGCAGACATCGCCGGTGCGCAGGTGACGGCGGTCGTCGCCAATCGTGACGTCGACCTCGCCGTCGACGATCACCATCACCTGCTCGGTGTGCTCGTGCGCGTGCCGGGCGACCGACTTGCCGGCGTCATAGCTGACCCGGCAGAGCAGCACCTGGTCGCCGCCGATCGCGTGCAGCCTGACACCTGGAAACAGCTCGAACGAGCCGAGCCCATTCCAGGTCCCGAAGGGCCAGACGTCCTGCGCCGCGCTACTCATCCGGGAGCAGGAAGCCTTCTCCGTCGCCGCCCTTGCCGCGATTCCCCGAGACGGCCGCGATCGAGATCTGATCGTCGTAAACGACCCGCTTGCCGTCGCGCTGCGGCGCCCTCCGTTCCTGGATCGCGTTCAGGACTTTCTCCGGAGTCGCTGGGGCTTCAGTGACCCAGACGCCGAGCGCGTCGTGGATTGCGGACATGATCGCAGGCGGCTGGGCGTTGTTGGCCATCTCGCCGATCGCCTTGGCCCCATAGGGCCCGTCCGCGGAGGGGTGCTCCAGGATCACGTTGTCGAGATCCGGCAGGTCCTCGAGCGTCGGCGCGAGGTAGGCGCCGAACTGCTCGCCTCGGTGCTCGACCGAGGGGTAGTAAGGGTACGAGCTCTCGAGCAGCCCCAGTCCGAGGCCCATCAACGCGCCCCCCTCGATCTGGCCCTCGACGAGCGTCGGGTTGATCGCCCGCCCGACGTCGTAGACCTGGACGAGCTTGTCCACCCGCACCTCGCCAGTCTCGTCGTCGACCTCGACCTCCGCGACGCAGGCCGCATACGAGATCGCCGAGTGCGGTTCGCTGTCCACCTCGCCGGTGTCGTCGTCGACCGTCGAATACGGCTTGAACGCGGCGCCCGCGCCCGTGAGCAGTTCGCCGTGGGTCCAAGTCGCGGCCGCTGCGACGTCCGCCAGGCCGAGCTTGCGATCAGGAGCGCCCTTCGCGACCACCTCGCCGTCCTCGATCTCGAGGTCGGCGGCGTCGATCTCCATCTCCTTCGACGCGATCTCCAGAATCCGCTCGCGCACCCGTTCCGCTGCGAAACGGACAGCGTTGCCACCGATGAACGTGCCGCGCGAGGCAAACGATCCCGTGCAGATCGGCGAGGAGTCGGTGTTCGAGACGTCCATCGTCACCCACTCGTAGGGGACGCCGATCGTGTCGGCGACGATCTGCGTGTGCACCGTCTTCGAGCCTTGGCCGATGTCGACCGTGCCGGCGAACACGTCGATACGCCCATCAGGCTTGACCTTGATCCACGCCTGGCTTGGGTCACCGTTCTGATTCATCCCGGTCGGGTACTCGATCGTCGCGATCCCGCGACCTCGATGCTTCGCCATCAGGCACCCCTCCCGTCGGTCTCAGCGCCGCCGTCGCGAGCGACGGACGTCAGTAGGTGGTCGGGGAGCAGGTCGCCCGAGCGCGGCTCGCTCGTCATCTGCTTGAACTCCGCCCCCAGCTCGTAGCCGATCCGGTCGGCCGCCGCGAGCACAACGGGGACCGTTGACGGGTCGCTGAGCCGGACGCGGTTAGCGGTCAGGTCGCCGATCCGGTTGGCGTTCTTCAGCCGGAGCTCGAGCGGGTCGATGCCGAGCGTCTCGGCGATGCGGTTCATATGGATCTCGACTGCATAGGACACGGATGTGACGCCGAATCCGCGCATCGCCGAGGTCGGCGAGCGGTTCGTGTAGATGACGTAGCCGTCGAAGCGCAGGTTCGGGATCGTGTAGGCGCCCGTGTGGTGGAAGGAGTGCTTCGTGACTCCGTACGACGAGAACCGCGTGTAGGCGCCGGCGTCGTGGAGCGTGATCATCTTCCGGCCGAGCAGCCAGCCGTCGCTCGTAACGGCGTCGGCGAGCTCCATGTGCCACGGCGCCCGGGTCGACGAGCAGAGGAACTCCTCCTCGCGCGTCCAGCGCCACTTGACCGGACGGTTGGCCTTCAGCGCGAGTAGGGCGGTGATCGTCTCCGTCGCGGTGTCGACCTTGCCGCCGAAGCCACCGCCGACGGTGCCGCCGACGAACTTCAGCTTGTTGAGCGGCCACTCGAGGTGGGCGGCGACGACGCCCATCGAGAAGTACATCGCCTGCGTGCACGAGTAGATCGTCAGCCGGCCGTCCGGTTCCGGCACCGAGAGCCCGACCTGCGGCTCGATCGGCAGCTGCTCGATCGCCTGCGGGCGGTAGACGCCCTGCACGATCACGTCGGCGCGCTCGAATGCGTCGTCGACGTCCCCCTTGCGGATGCGGCGGCTCGCGTAGGGACCGAAGTGCGGAAATGCGGGCCCCCACTGGTGGAACGGCTTCGCGTCGGCGTCGTAGGCCTTGCGGATGTCGAAGACTGGCTCCCGCTCCTCGAACTCGACCTCTATCAACTCGACGGCCTCGAGCGCGGTCGCCTCGTCCTCCGCTGCGACGACGGCGATCGGCTGACCCTTGTAACGGACGTCGTCGTCGGCGAGCAATGGCTCGTCAGCGGGGACGCCGAGCGCCTCGAGGTGGCCGTAGACGTTTCGCGGGACGTCCTTGTGCGTGATCACGGCGTGGACACCCGGATGCTTCTCGGCCTTGCTCGTGTCGAGGCGTTTGATTCCGGCGTGCGGGTGCGGTGAGCGAAGGGCCTTCGCCCACAGCGTCCCCGGGATGCGAACGTCGTCGACGAAGCGGGTGCGGCCCGTTACGTGGCCGACGCCGTCGTAGCGGGGCAGGCGCGCGCCTACAGCTTTCATGCGGGGCTCCCTGGGACGAGGACTTCCGGCTCGCGCCGGCTGGGACCGGTCGCGCCGGCTTCGAGGGCGGCCTCGGAGACGTCGCCGCGGGCGGCCGCCTCGACGGCGGCGACGATCTTCACGTAGCCGGTGCAGCGGCAGACGTGCCCCACGAGCTCCTCGAGGATCTGCTCGCGGCTCGGGTTCGCGTTCCGCTCGAGCATGGCAGTCGTCGCGAGGACGAAGCCCGGCGTGCAGAAGCCGCACTGGAGCCCGTACTGCTCGTAGAACGCGGCCTGCACCGGCGAGAGGTTCCCTGGCTCCCCGAGCGCCTCGACCGTCGTCACCGTCGCGCCATCAACCGCGACCAGCGGTGTCAAGCACGACCTTCGCGGCTCGCCGTCTATCAGGACCGTGCACGCGCCGCAGCCTCCTTGCTGGCAGCCGGCCTTCGGGCTCGTGATCCCGAGCTCTTCCCGCAGCGCGTTCAGGAGCGTGTCCAGCGGCCGCGTCGAAAGCTCGCGCTCGATCCCGTTGACGGTCAGTCGCATCGAACTCCTTTCTCTACGAGAGATCTCCCAGCGCCCGGGTGACGAGAGCGGGCAAGACTTGACGCCGGTAATTGCCCGAGGCAATGGCGTCGTCCTGGGGATCGACGTCGTCGAGCGCCTTCTGACCCGCGTCTTCGGGCGATGCTCCGTCGGCAAGCGCCTGCTCGACCGAGGTCGCGCGCACCGCGCGAGGCCCGGCGCCGGCGATCGCGACCCGAATTCCGGCCGCCGTTTCCGCCGCAGCGACCGCGAGGATCGTGTAGGCGTGTGCGTGCGGGCGCCGGACGGACGCGCTTGCGGCACGCTTCGGCTCATCAACCTCGATCTCGAGCACGAGCCTTCCGTCGGGGCCGGCCGCGAGGAAGTCTTCGATCGAATCGGTTCGTTCGCCGGTAGAGCCAGCCGAACGGATGCGCGCGTCCAGCGTGAGCAGCGGCGCCTGCAGGTCGCCGCGCGAGAACGTCGCGGTCGCGGGCGCGCAGAGATTGCCGCCGATCGTCGCCTGGCCGCGCACTTCGCGGTCGCCCACGTGGGCGGCGAACGTCGCCAGCGGCTCGGGCGCGCCATCGACGAGCGCCGAGACCGGCGTTGCGGCGCCAATGCGGCACATCCCGCCGGAGCGCTCGATTCGGTCGAGCCCGGCGCGACCGAGGTAGAGCGTCCGCTCCGGACACAGGCGGCCGAGCTTGATGTCGGGCATGACGATCGTGCCGCCCGCAACGACAGTCACCCCGGATCCGTCACCGAACGCAGCGGCGGCGTCATCTGCCGAGGTGGGGACGAGGACGTTGGTGAGATTCGTCAATTCGCGCCTTCGAGAGGTCTCGGGTCGACCCGAGCGATCCTAACCCTTTGAAATCGCAATAGCAGTATTGAGCCGCTCGCGGATACGATTTGCCAGCCGTGACGGCGCGCACCTTCGCGACGATCGACGACCTCCAGGCGGGACTGCTCGACGCGTCGTATCTGGCCGACCGCGGTCTGGCGAGCGTCCTCTTCCTGGCGCTCAAGCTGGAGAAGCCGCTGTTGCTCGAGGGCGAGGCGGGCGTCGGCAAGACCGAAGCCGCGAAGGCAATGGCGCGGGTGCTCCCGGCGCGCCTGATCCGTCTTCAGTGCTACGAGGGCCTCGACGTCGCGCATGCCGTCTATGAGTGGAACTACTCGCGCCAGCTGCTGCACATCCGAGCCGCTCAAGAGGGGACGGTTTCCGAGGAAGAGCTCTTCGGACCGGAGTTCCTGATCCGCCGGCCGCTGCTGGAGGCGATCGAGACCGACGAGCCAGTCGTCCTCCTGATTGACGAGATCGACCGGGCGGACGACGAGTTCGAGGCGTTCCTGCTCGAGGTGCTCTCAGACTTCCAGATCACCGTGCCCGAGATCGGGACGATCCAGGCCAAGCGGCGACCGGTCGTGATCCTGACGTCGAACAGGACGCGCGAGCTGCACGACGCGCTCAAGCGGCGCGCGCTCTTCCACTGGATCGACCACCCGTCGCTCGAGCGCGAGGTCGAGATCGTGCGGCTGCGCGTGCCCGGCGTCCCCGAGCGGCTCGCCCTGCAGGCCGCGGCGTTCGTCCAGGGCCTGCGGCGGCTCGACCTCGAGAAGCCGCCCGGCGTCGCCGAGACGATCGACTGGGCGCAGGCGCTCGCCGCGCTCGGGAGCCACGAGCTGGATCCGGACCTCGTCGAGTCGACGCTCGGGTCGGTGCTCAAGCACCACGAGGACCTGCAGGCCGTCCGCGACGCCGCGCTCGCCGATCTGCTCGAGGAGGCACGGGTTGCCGCGGGTTAGCGGCGTCGTCGGTCACGTCGTCACGTTCGGCCGCGTCCTGCGCCAGGCGGGACTGGAGATCGGCCCGAACCGCATCGCCGACGGGCTCAGCGGCCTCGACCAGGTAGACCTGACGCGTCAGGACGACGTCTACTGGACGCTGCGCGCCAACTTCGTCACGCGCCGCGAGGAGCTCGAGATCTTCGACCGCGCCTTCCAGGCCTGGTTCCTGCGCACGCCGGTCTCGCCGTTCGAGCTTTCGCCGCCGACCCCGCAGAGCGCGGTGCTCCGCCGCATCCACGCTGCCGGCCGCCCCGATAGTGCAGCGGGGACCGACGAGTCGCCGGCAGCACGAGGCTGGAGCTACGAGGAGATCCTGCGGACCAAGGACTTCGGCGCGATGACCTCCGACGAGTTCGACCGCGTACGAGCGCTGATCGCCGACATCGCCGCCGAGCGTCCCCGCCGCCGCTCCCGTCGGCTCCGCCGGCACCATCGCGGCCGCGAGCTCGACCTGCGCAGGACGATTCGTGAGTCGCTCGGCGCCGGCGGCGATCCGGTGCACCGTCAGTACCGCCTGCGCGCCCGCGTTCCGCGGAAGCTGGTCGTGCTCTGCGACGTCTCAGGCTCGATGGAGGCGTACGTGCGGCCCCTGCTCCTATTCGTGCACGCGGTCCGAGGCTCAGGCAAGGGCGTCGAGGCCTTCGCGTTCGGCACCCGGTTGACGCGGCTGACGCGGGCGCTCGAGACGAGCGACCCCGACCGCGCGCTCCAGGACGCGGCGAGGAGCGTAGCCGACTGGTGCGGCGGGACACGCATCGGCGCCTCGCTCAAGACCTACAACGACGACTGGGGCCGCCGCGCCCTCACCCGCGGAGCCGTGGTCGTGATCGCGTCCGACGGCTGGGAGCGGGAGGAGTCTGGCGCCCGGCTGCTCGAAGACCAGATGGCGCGCCTGGCACGTCAGGCCTACACGGTCGTGTGGGTGAACCCGCTGAAGGGACATCCCGCGTACGAACCGCTAGCGGCCGGAATGCGGGCGGCGCTTCCGCACGTCGACAGGTTCCTGCCCGGGCACAATCTCGCCAGCCTGGAACGGCTGGGCGAAGTGCTGATGGGCATCGAGAGGAGGCATGCCGCATGAAGGAAATCCTCGCCGACGTCGAGCGCTGGCGCGAGAAGGGTGAGAAGGTGGCAATCGCGACAGTCGTCGCAACACGGAGGTCCGCCCCACGGCCGGTCGGCGCGAAGCTCGCGGTGTCGGAGAGTGGCGAGCTCGCCGGCTCGGTTTCGGGCGGCTGCGTCGAAGGAGACGTGTTCGAGCACGCCTGCGAGGTCCTGCGTAGCGGTCAGCCGAAGCTGCTCAGCTACGGGATCGAGGACGAGGAAGCCTGGAACGTGGGCCTCCCGTGCGGCGGAGAGATCGACGTATTCGTCGAGCCGCTCGACGGCGAATGAGCCGAGTCGTCACCGACCGCTTACTGAAGGCGATCGAAGGCAACGAGCGCGCCGTCGTCTTCACGGTGATCGAGGGCGAGCCGCTCGGGGCGAAGGCGCTAGCGCTCGAGAGCGGCGAGGTGGTCGGCGACGGCGTCCCGCCGGCCGCGCTCGGACAGGCGAACGAGCTGATCCGGGCAGCGCGGAACCGCCTCCTCGAGCTCGACGACGCCCGTGTCTTCGCCGAGGTCTACGGCCCGCCGCCGCGGCTCGTGATCATCGGTGCGGTCGACACGGCCGACGCACTCTGCCAGGCGGCGAAGCTGCTCGGCTGGCAGACGATCGTCGTGGACGCACGCGCCAAGTTCGCGACGCGTGAGCGGATCCCGAACGCCGATCGGCTGATCGTCGAGTGGCCCGAGGAGGCGCTCGCTGAGGTGCAGCCGGACCACGCGACCGCAGTGCTCGTCCTGACCCACGACGCGAAGTTCGACATCCCGGCGCTGAAGGCGGCGCTGGCGACCGATGCGTTCTACATCGGCGCCCTCGGCTCGCGCCGCAACCAGGAGCGGCGGCGCGAGAAGCTGCTCGCCGAGGGCGTCGACGCAGTGGAGTTCGAGAGGATCTCCGGCCCGTGCGGGCTCGACGTCGGCGCCGACTCGCAGCCCGAGACCGCCTTGTCGATCCTCGCCGAGATCGTGGCTCTCCGCGCCGGGCGCTCGGGCGGGCGGCTGCGCGACAGCAAGCAGCGGATCCACGCCGAAGCCGTCTGACGCGCCTCCGCCGCCGCGACCGTGGTAGGTTCGTCCGGCAGACGAACCTCGCAGAAAGGAGCGGCGCGGTGAGCGTACGGGCCGAGTCCGACCAGCTCCACGAGCTGATCGACGAGAATGCCGAGGTCGAGCAGATCGGCACCGGCTTCACCTTCACGGAAGGACCGATCTGGAACCCGGAGGGCGCCTTCCTGCTCTTCAGCGACATGCCGGGCGACACGCGGCGCCGCTGGGACGAGCAGAGCGGCGTCACCGAGGTGGCCAAGCCGAGCAACAAGGGCAACGGGATGACGCTTGACGCACAGGGCCGCCTGATCGTCTGCGAGCACGTCACGAGCTCGGTCGTGCGGATGGATCCCGATGGAACGGGCAGCGGCCGCGAGGTGCTCGCCACGCATTACGAGGGCAAGGAGCTGAACAGCCCGAACGACGTGATCGTCCACTCGACCGGCGCGATCTACTTCAGCGACCCGACGTACGGCCGGATGCCGGTCTTCGGGATCGAGCGCGAGCAAGATCTCGACTTCCAGGGCGTCTACCGCCTCGCGCCCGAAGGTGGCGACCCGCAGCTCCTCGTGGACGACTTCGTGCAGCCCAACGGCCTCTGCTTCTCGCCGGACGAGTCGCTGCTCTACATCAACGACACCGACCGCGCGCACATCCGGATCTTCGACGTCGGCGGCGACGGGACGATCTCGAACGGGCGTGTGCTCGCCGACGGCATCGGCACCGGAGACCTCGAGTCCGGCGAGCTCGTCGACGGGATGAAGTGCGACGAGCACGGCAACGTCTGGGTGACGGGGCCGAAGGGCGTCTGGGTCTTCTCACCGAAGGGCGAGCATCTCGGCATCATCGAGATCCCCGAGAACGTCGGCAACCTCCACTGGGGCGGCCCGGACTGGAGCTGGCTGTTCGTACCGGCGTCGTCATCCGTCTACCGGGTCAAAACCAAGACACGCGGCCGCCGCGAGCCGTTCATGAGCTGAGGGAGAAGATGAGCGAGAACGAGAGCGTCACCATCGACCGCAATCGCGCGGCGCTGATCATCCAGGACATGCAGAACGACGTCATGATGGAGGGCGGCGCCTTCGCCGATTCCGGCGCGCCGCAGCACGCGAAGGAGCAAAACGCCGTCGAGAACTGCCGCCGGCTCGCCGAGGCCTGCAGAGGCGCAGGGATCCCCGTGATCCACGTCTGGTACATCGTCGAGGACGGGTCGCGCGGGCTCAAGGTGAACGCGCCGCTCTTCGAGGGTGTCAAGGAGAACAACGCACTCGTCAGGGGCAGCTGGGGTGCGCAGCCGACCGAGGGTCTCGAGCCCCAGGACGGCGACTTCGTCGTCGAGAAGATGCGGATGAACGCCTGGCAGGACACGATCCTCGAGTCGCTCCTGCGTGGGCTCGAGCGCGACCAGCTCATCGTCACAGGCGCCTGGACGAACATGTCCGTGGAGCACACGGCGCGTAACGGCGCCGACAAGGGCTACTTCATGTTCGTGCCCGAGGACTGCTGCTCGACGATGAACGCGGACTGGCACAACGCCTCGATCAACTACGCGCTGCAGAACGTGTCCACGGTGACGAGCTGCGACGCGCTCGTCTCGGCGATCGGCGGCTAACCCGTGAAGACGCGGGCGGCGCTCTTCCACGGCGCCGGGCAACCGCTCGAGGTGCGGGAGATCGAGCTGCGCGAGCCGCGTCCGCACGAGGTGCTGGTGCGGTTGAAGGCCGTCGGCGTCTGCGGCACTGACCTGCACGTCGTCAAGGGCGAGTGGGAACGCCCGAAGCCGATGGTGCTCGGACACGAGGGCGCGGGGACGGTCGAAGCCGTCGGCGCCGAGGTCGACTTGTTGCAACCCGGGGACGCGGTCGTCCTCTCATGGGCGCCGTCGTGCGGAGAGTGCGCGGACTGCCGGCGCGGCCGCCCGGCAGCTTGCATCGAGCTGCAGCGCGCAATCGGCAACGGGACGCTCCTCGACGGCACGACGGGGCTGGCGGCCGACGGCGAGACGGTCTACCGCGGGACGGCGACGGGCGCGCTGTCGGAGCTGCTTACCGTCGACGCGGACGTGGCGCTGCCGCTCGGCGGCGACCTGCCGCTGCAGCACGCGGCGCTGCTCGGCTGTGCCGCGCTCACCGGGGTCGGCGCCGTGCTCTTCCAGGCTCGCCCCGAGCCCGGCTCGGTCGTCCTCGTCGTCGGCGCCGGCGGCGTCGGGCAGTTCTGCGTGCAGGGCGCGCGCATCGCGGGCGCTGCGGAGATCGTCTGCGTCGATCCGCTCGAGGCGCGGCTCGAGCAGGCGGCGCGGCTCGGCGCGAGCCGGACTGCGACGCCCGAGGAGCTGCCGGAGACGTTACGCGGGGTGGCGCCGGACGGGGCCGACGTCGCGCTCGACGCCGTCGGCGCGCCCGAGACCACGTCTTTCTCACTTCGCTGGACGCGAAACGGTGGTCGCACAGTCCTCGTTGGCCTGCCGGCGGCCGGCGAGCGGCTCGACCTCGACCCTGCCGAGTTCGTACGGCGCGAGAAAGAGCTCACGGGATCGATGTACGGCTCCGAGGACCCGCGCCACGCGCTGCCCCTGCTGCTCGAGCATGTCCGCAGCGGCGCGCTGCAACTCGAGCCGCTTGTCGGGCCCACCTTCACGCTCGACGACGTCAACGAGGCCGTCGAGGCGAGCCTCGCGGGCTCGCCCGGGCGCGTCCTGGTGCTGCCTTGACGCGGCGCGAGGAGATACGCGCCGCCGGGCAGCCCGAGCCGCTTAGCCACTACACCGACGCCGTGCGGGTCGAGGGCCCGCTTCTTTTCGTCTCCGGCGTGGTGCCCGTGGACGACGCCGGTCGTCTGGTCGGCGGCGACGACGTCGTCGCTCAGGCGCGGCAGGTGTTCGCGAACATGGACGCCGTCCTGGCTGCGGGCGGCTCGACCTTTGCGGACGTGGTCAAGGTGACTGTGTTCCTCACGGACGTCGACGACCGTGCGCGGATCAACGCGGTGCGCCAGGAGCTCTTCGGCGAGACGCGGTCGGCGAGCACGCTCGTCCAGATCTCCGCGCTCGCGATCCCCGGCGCGAAGATCGAGGTCGAGGCGGTTGCCGTCGTCCCCTGAGTCCGGCGGCGCGCCTCTCGACGGCGTGCGCGTCGTCGACCTCTCCCGCGTCCTCGCCGGTCCCTACGCGACGATGCTGCTCGCCGATCTCGGCGCGGACGTCGTCAAGGTCGAGCGTCCGGGCGAGGGCGACGAGACGCGCTCCTGGGGGCCGCCTCACGCGGGCGGCGAGGCCGCCTACTTCCTGGCCGTCAACCGCGGGAAGCGGAGCGTCGCCGTCGACCTGAAGCATCCCGAAGGGCTCGCGCTCGCGCTCGAACTCTCCGCGGCGGCCGACGTCGTGATCGAGAACTTCCGCCCCGGCGCGGCGGCCCGTCTCGGCCTCGACGCCGCTGCGATCCACGCGCGGAATTCGCGGGTCGTCTACTGCTCGATCACCGGCTTCGGCAGACGCGAGCCGCACGACCGGCCGGGCTACGACTTCATCGTCCAGGCTGAGAGCGGGCTCATGGCGATCACCGGCGAGCCGGACGCACCGCCGACGAAGATCGGCGTCGCGCTCGTCGACGTGCTCACGGGTCTCAACGCAGCGGTTGCGATCCTCGCCGCCCTCCGGCGCCGCGATCTGGGGGGAACGGGCGAGCGGATCGAGATCTCGCTACTCGACTCGGCGCTCGCGGCTTTGGTCAACGTGGCGCAGAACGCCCTCGTCATGGGCGAGGAGCCGCCGCGCTACGGCAACGCCCACGCGAGCATCGTCCCGTATCAGCCGTTCGCCGCGTCGGACGGCTGGATCGCCGTCGCGGCGGCGAACGACAGCCTCTTCGCGCGGCTCTGCGAGGCTCTGGCGCGGCCCGAGCTCGCGACCGACAAGCGGTTCGCCACCAACGCGGCCCGCGTGTTGCACCGCGACGCACTGCTGCCGCTGCTCGAAGAGACCTTCGCCACCCGGCCTGCCGACGACTGGGTCGCGACCCTCGACGCCGCCGGCGTTCCCGTCGGAAAGATCCGCGGCGTGCTGGACGCGCTTCGCACCGCCGCACCGGCGACGGTGCGCGTGAACCATCCCGCGGCGGGCGAGCTCGAGCTAGTCGCGCCGCCTCTCTCCTTCGAGTCGTCGGCCCCGCCCGCCCCTGCCCCGCCCCCGTTGCTGGGCCAGCACACGCGCGAGGTGCTCGCCGAGCTTGGGGTCGACGACGCGCGACTCGCCGCGCTCGAGGAGGCCGGCGTGGTGGCGACGGCCGAGACATAGAATCGTCGCGTGGTCGAGATCGCGTCAGCGCCGGCAGCGGCCGTGCGGCTGAGGGAGCAAGGCCTGCTCCTCGACAAGGGGCACGTCGGCGGCAAGTGGATCGACGCCGACTCCGGCGAGACTTTCGAGGTCGTCGATCCCGCGACCGGCGAGGTGCTCGCGCACGTGCCGCGGATGGGTGTCGGGGAGACGCGCCGCGCGATTGAAGCGGCGGCGGACGCCTACCCCGAGTGGCGCTCGCTGCTCGCCAGGGAGCGGGCGCAGATCCTCCGCCGCTGGGCCGACGCCCTGCTCGAGAACGTCGACGACCTGGCGCTGCTGCTGACGGCCGAGCAGGGCAAGCCGCTCGCCGAGTCCAAGGCCGAGCTCGCTTACGCCGCCTCGTTCTTCGAATGGTTCGGCGAGGAGGCGAAGCGCGTCTACGGGGACACGATCCCGACCTACATGCAGGACCGGCGCGTCGTCGTGCTACGGCAGCCCATCGGCGCCAGCGCCGGGATCACGCCGTGGAACTTCCCCGCGGCGATGCCGGCGCGCAAGGCCGCCCCCGCGCTCGCGGCCGGCAACACAATGGTGCTGAAGCCGGCCGAGCAGACGCCGCTGACGGCGCTCGCGCTGATGAAGCTCGGCGAAGAGGCTGGTCTGCCGCCCGGCGTGCTCAGCGTCGTCACCGGCGACGCCGCGGACGCGCCGACCATCGGCAGCGAGATGACGTCGAACCAGCTCGTGCGCAAGCTCGGCTTCACCGGCTCGACCGAGGTCGGAAAGGTGCTAATGGGGCAGTGCTCGAAGCAGCTGAAGAGGATCTCGCTCGAGCTGGGCGGAAACGCGCCGTTCATCGTCTTCGACGACGCGCAGCTCGACGCCGCGGTCGCCGGCACCGTGCTCTGCAAGTACCGCAACTCGGGCCAGACCTGCATCTCCGCGAACCGGATCCTCGTGCAGGAAGGGATCTACGATGACTACCTCGCGAAACTCGTCGAGGCGGTGGCGAAACTGAAGGTTGGCCCCGGCACCGAGGCGGACGTCGCGGTCGGGCCGATCATCGACGACACCGGTTTCGCGAAGGTGCGCCGGCACGTCGAGAACGCGCTCGAGGGCGGCGCCGTGCTCGTTGCCGGCGGCAAGCCGCACGCGCTCGGCCGCACTTTCTTCGAGCCGACCGTGCTCGTGGACGTCAGACCGGAGATGGCGATGAGCTGCGAAGAGACGTTCGGCCCGGTCGCCGGGATCGCACGCTTCTCGACCGAAGAGGAGGCTGTGCGCGCCGCGAACGACACGCCCTACGGCCTCGCCGCGTACTTCTACAGCCGCGACGTCGGCCGCATCTGGCGCGTGTCGGAAGCGCTCGACTACGGCATCGTCGGCATCAACACGGGCTTCATCTCAACCGAGGTCGCGCCGTTCGGAGGCATGAAGGAGTCCGGCATCGGTCGCGAGGGCTCGAAGTACGGGATCGACGACTGGCTCGAGATCAAGTACCTCGCGATGGCGGGCGTCGACTCGTGATCGTCGAGCAGCGCGACTACCACGTCTTCACCGGCAGGCTGAACGAGCTCGTTCGGCTCTACGCCGAGGAGGGGATCGCGATCCAACAGGAGATCCTCGGCGGCCTGATCGGCGTCTTCACGACCGACGTCGGCGCCCTCTCGACGTACACGAGCCTCTGGGGCTACGACGGCTTCCGCGAGCGGGAGCGGCGGCGGGCGCAGCTCCAGGCGGACGAGCGCTGGCAGCAGTTCCTCGCCAAAATCCAGCCCCTGATCCACACGCAGCAGAACCGGATTCTCGTGCCGACGGCGTTCTCGCCGATCCGATGAACGACGACCTGACCGGCAAGGTCGCGGTCGTCACCGGCGCCGCGCAGGGGATCGGCAACGCGATCGCGCACGGTCTTGCGCAGAAGGGGGCGCGCATAGTCGTGGCCGACCTGCAGAGGCCGGACGAGGCGGCGGCCGAGATCCCGGACGGCGTGGGCATCCAGGTCGACTGCGCGGACGAGGATGCAGTCGAGCGCATGGCCGAGGAGGTCGTCGACCGCTGCGGCGGCATCGACATCCTGATCAACAACGCGGGCCTGTACGCCTCGCTCGCGATGCGGCCGTTCACCGAGATCCCGCTCGAGGAGTGGCGCAAGGTGATGGACGTCAACGTCGCGTCGATGTTCCTCGCCTCCCGCGCGGCCGTTCCCCGGATGCGCGAGCGCGGGGGCGGGAAGATCGTCAATGTCTCCTCCGGAACCGTCTTTCGCGGCGTTCCGTTCCTGCTCCACTACGTCGCCTCGAAGGGCGCGATCGTCGCCATGACCCGCGCGCTCGCTAAGGAGCTCGGCAAGGACGGCATCCACGTCAACTGCGTGGCGCCCGGCTTCACGATGAGCGAGGGCGTGCAGGAGCACCAGGAGGTCGTCCAGGCGCTGCGCGACGTTTCGATCGCGGCCAGGACGATCCAGCGCGATCAGTTGCCCGAGGACGTAGTCGGTGCAGTCGTCTTCCTCTGTACCCCCGCCGCCGACTTCATCACCGGGCAGACGATGGTGATCGACGGCGGCCAGTACTTTCATTGATCCTCGCCCTCTACGACCACCCGGACGGCGTCCAGACGGAGAGCGGCAACCACGTCGTCTACGACCTCGCGCGCGACGAGGCGCAGTTCGGCGCCGCGCAGGTCGAGGGCCACGCGCTGCGCTGGGAGCTCGCCGGGGCCGAGCCGGAGCCGGGCGCGGAGCTCGCCGCCGAGGTCGAGCTCGACCGCGGCCGCGAGTGGGTCGTCCGCTGCGACCGCATCGACTTCCCCCCGGGCGGCGTCGCCTACACGCACACCCACCCCGGGCCTGGGATCCGCTGCCTGCTCTTCGGCTCGATCCTGATCGACAGCGGCGGGAGCACGCACGCGTACGGCCCGCTTCAGCCGTGGTTCGAGAGCGGTCCGGAGCCAGTCTTCGCCGCGGCGTCCGAGACCGAGGCGACGGCCTTCGTCCGCGTGATGCTGCTTCCTCGCGAGTGGGAGGGGAGGCGGACGATCCGCTACGTCGACCCGGCCGACGAGGACAAGCCGAAGCTCCAGCGGCCGACCATCTTCTTCGACCGCCCCCTCGTCTTGTGACGCGAACCGGTGCGCAGGTGCTCGTCGACCAGCTCGTCGTCCACGGCGTCGAGGCGGCGTTCTGCATTCCAGGCGAGAGCTATATTGCCGTCCTCGACGCGCTGCACGACGCGCCGATCCGACTCGTGGTCGCGCGCCACGAAGCGGGCGCCGCGAACATGGCCGACGCCTACGGCAAGCTCACCGGCCGCCCAGGCATCTGCTTCGTCACCCGTGCGCCCGGCGCCACCCACGCCGCGGTCGGCGTCCATGCCGCCTACCAGGACTCGACGCCGCTGATCCTGTTCGTTGGGCAGGTGCCGCGCGGGCATCGCGGGCGCGAGGCGTTCCAGGAGCTCGACTACGGCCGCATGTTCGGCCAGATGGCGAAATGGGTCGTCGAGGTCGAGGAGGCGGCGGCGTTCCCGGAGGTCGCGGCCCGTGCGCTCCACGTGGCGACCTCGGGCCGCCCCGGGCCGGTCGTGGTCGCGCTGCCGGAAGACGTGCTGAGCGAGACGTCGGACGTCGCGGACGCGGCGCGCTACCATCCCGCCCGCACGACGCTTGCGCCGGAAGACGCCGACCGCGTCCGCGACCTGCTCGCCGAGGCGGAGCGGCCGCTCGTCGTCGTCGGCGGCGGCGGTTGGACGGCGGAGGCCGCGGTCGATCTCCAGGCATGGGCCGAGGCGTCGCGGCTGCCGGTGGCGACCTCGTTCCGCCGTCAGGACTATGTCGACAACACCTCGCCGAGCTATGCGGGCGTGCTGACGATTGGCCACGATCCCGCCCTCGCGAGCCGGCTTCGGGAATCCGACCTGCTGCTCGCGCTCGGAACACGGCTGGGAGAGATCGCTACACGCGGCTACACCACGCTCGAGCCGCCGCGGACGCCGCAGACGCTCGTCCACGTCCACGCCGATCCCAACGAGCTCGGCCGCGTCTACGAGCCGGACCTCCCGATCGTCTCGGGCTCCCCTGAATTCCTCGCCGGGATGCGCGCGCTCGAGCCGCTCAACGGTTCACGCTGGGCCGACTGGACCGCGGCCGCCCACGCCGGCTTCCAGGACTGGCTCTGTCATCGGCCGCGAGCCCGCGGGGTCGATCTCGCCGATGTCCTCGCGCATCTTCGGGAGCGCTTGCCGCCGGACGCGATCGTCACGAACGGTGCCGGCAACTTTACGGTCTGGGTGCATCGCTTCTACACGTTCCGCCGCTACCGGACGCAGCTCTCGCCGTGCTCGGGTGCGATGGGCTACGGCGTCCCGGCGGCGGTCGCCGCGAAAGTCGTCCATCCGGAGCGAATCGTCGTCTGCGTCGCCGGCGACGGGGACTTCCTGATGAGCGGCCACGAGCTCGCGGCGGCCGCGCAGGAGCGGGCACCGATCGTCGTGTTGCTGGTCAACAACGGCATGTACGGAACGATCCGGATGCACCAGGAGCGCCAGTTTCCGGGCCGGGTGATCGGGACCGATCTGGTCAACCCCGACTTCGTCGGGCTCGCGGAGGCGTACGGGGCGCACGCGGAGCTCGTCGAGCGAACCGAGGACTTCGCCGACGCCTTCGAACGGGCGCTCCGGGCCGGTCGAGCAGCAGTCCTCGAACTACGCGTCGACCCGGAGCTGATCACACCACGCGCGACGCTGAGCGCAATCCGCGCCGGCACGGCGTGATCGACGCGACCGAGCTCGCGCTGCGGATCCGGCGGCGCGAGATCTCACCGGTCGAGGCGCTCGCCGAGCACCAGAGCCGCATCGACCGCCTCAATCCGGCGCTGAACGCGATCGTCACCGAGGCACCCGACGCAGAGGAGCGGGCGGGCGCGGCGGAGGCGGCCGTGCTGCGCGGCGACGAGCTCGGCCCGCTGCACGGCGTCCCGTTCACGGTCAAGGACACGTTCGACACCTTCGGCATCCGGACCACGCGCGGCTCCCGGCTCTTCGCCGGCTACGTCCCCGAGCGGGACGCGACGGTCGTCTCGCGTGCGAAGGCTGCCGGCGCCGTCCTACTGGGAAAGACGAACACGCCCGAGTTCGCGCTCTGGTGGGAGACGGCGAACCTCGTCTTCGGGCGCACATCGAATCCGCACGACCGGCGGCGGAGCTCCGGCGGCTCGAGTGGCGGCGAGGCGGTGGCCGTCGCCACCGGCATGTCGTCGCTCGGGCTCGGCAGCGATCTCGGCGGCTCGATCCGGCTGCCGGCGCACCACTGCGGGATCGTCGGGCTCAAGCCGACCCACGGTCGCGTCCCGCTGACTGGGCACTTCCCGGAGACGCTCTTCCGCTTCACCCACGCTGGCCCGCTCGTCCGCAGCGTGCGAGACGTCGCGCTCGCACTGGCGGTGCTCGAGGGACCGGACGGCGCGGACTGGTACGCCATGCCGCTGCCGCCCGCAGCTCGGGACGACGCGACACTTCGCGTCGGCTGGACGCACACGGCGTTCGGCGCCGTCGAGGACGAGATCGCGTCAGCCATCGAGCACGCAGCGCGCGCCCTTGCCGATTCCGGAGCCGTGGTCGAGCCGGCCGAGCCGGCGGGGTTCGCGGACGTCGATGCGAACGCGCTCACGCTCCAGCTCTACGGCGTGGAGGCCGGCGCCTACTTCGACGAGCTCGTCGGCGATCGCCGGAGCGATCTCCACCCGGCGATGCAGCAGCGCCTCGACCTGCCCCGGGCGACCCTGGCCGAGTACGTCGCGGCCGAGGCTGCGGTCGAGCGGCTGCGCCGTGATCTCGCCTCGTTCTTCCGCCGCTACGACGTCCTCCTCTGCCCGACCGCACCGGTGGTGGCACCGCCGCACGATGCCGAGGAGATCCGGATCGGCGGCGCCGCCTTCGCGCCTCGCGTCTCGATGCGGGCGACGATCCCGTTCGACCTCACGGGCTCGCCCGCGCTCACGGTGCCTTTCACTCGCAGCCTCGAGGGGCTGCCGATCGCGGTCCAGCTGGTCGGGCGGCGCTTCGAGGACGAGACCGTGCTCCGCGCGGGCGCCGCGGTCGAGGCTGCCGCGTCCTAGACGGCCGTCTGTGCCGGCTGCGTAACGTCGGTCGGCTTGCCGCCGATCCCCCATTGCTTCGGCGACAGGCCTTCCACGAGCACCCACGTGTGGTCGCGGATGTCGTCGCCGATCACATCGCAGATCGCGTCCGTCATCTTCTCGATCACCTTCGGGACGACCTCGTCGTTGATGCGACGGTCGTACAGCTTCACCTCGATCAGCGGCATCGCGCCTCCTTCGGGTTGGGTCACGCGACCCTAGTAGAGTCGTGATGTGGCAGGGGAACTCGGCGCGGTCGGCGAGGGCCTCTTCGAGATCGGGCTCGACAAAGGGGACACCGGGCCGCTGCGCCGGGGCTATGGCGGAGACGTCGCGAACGTCTGCGTGATGGCGGCGCGGGCTGGGATCGGCGCGCGGCTGGCCGCCCGCGTCGGCGCCGACGCTCTCGGTCGCGCGCTCCTCGCATTCTGGGGCGCTGAGGGCGTCGACGTCGGGCACGTGCGGATCGAGGCAGGCGCGCCGACCGGGATCTACGTCAACGAGCGGACGCCCGGCAACGCGCACCGCTTCGACTACCACCGGCGCGGCTCTGCGGGCAGCCTGCTCGCACCGGAGGACATCGCGCCGGCGTTTATAAGCGGTCTCGCCGTCCTGCACACGAGCGGGATTTCGCTCGCTGTCGTCGGCGCCGCGACCACTGCGGCCGCCGAACAGGCGCGGGCGGCCGGCGCGCTGATCTCGTTCGCCGTCAACCACCGCCCTAACCTCGACGGCGACCCCGAGGCGGTGCTCGCGGCGGCGCGCGGGGCGGATGTCGTCTTCATCTCGGCGGAGGAGGCTGAGCTGCTGCTGGAGACCTCGGCGATCGACGAGGTGCGAGGAGCGCTTGGGCACGACCCAAGCGAGCTCGTCATCACCCTCGGCGCCAACGGAGCCGCCATCGCCGCCGGCAGCGAGGTGCTGACGATCCGCGCGCCGGCGGTCGATGCCGTCGACGCGGCCGGCGCGGGTGATGCGCTTGCCGGCGCCTACCTCGCCGCGCGGATTCGCGGACTCGACCCCGAACCGGCGCTGCGCCGCGGGGTCGCCGCAGCTGCGCTTTCCTGCCGCGCATTCGGCTGCGCCCTGTCATATCCGGCCGGTGCCGAGATCGAGGCGCTCGCGGAGAGGCTCGCATGAGCTCGATCGTCGCGATCGCGGCCCAGCGGGTCGTCCCGGTCGTCCGTTGCGGCGACGCCGAGGACGCGGTCTTGACGGCGCGCGCGGCCGGCACCGGGGGCATGCGGGTCGTCGAGCTGACGCTGACGACGCCGGACGTCCACCAAGCCCTCCGCGAGCTGCGCAGCGTCGGGCTCGTGCTCGGGCTTGGAAGCCTGCTGGATGCAGCCGACGTCGCGCCTGCGGTCGAGGCCGGTGCCGAGTTTGTCGTCACGTTTGGCTGCGTCCCGGACCTCGTCGCCGCGGCTCGCGAGGCGTCGGTGCCCGCCGTGCAAGGCGCGCTGACGCCGGGGGAAGTCCTCGCCGCGCACGTGGCTGGTGCGGACGCAGTCAAGGTCTTTCCGGCGCGAGCGGTCTCGCCGGCGTATCTCGGCGACCTCCACTCCGTCCTGCCGGACGTCCGGCTAATGCCGACGGGCGGCATCGAGCTGGGCGACGTCCGGCCGTGGCTCGACGCCGGAGCCTGGGCCGTCGGGCTCGGCAGCGCGCTCGGCACCGTGGCGGCTGTCGGCGCCGGCGAGGTCGAGCGGCGTTGCCGCGCGGCGCTCCAGGTTGGATGTGGGAGGTGAGCGCCCGCCTAACGTTGTAGGGTCGCCCTGGGTGACGGGGTTCCGACTTCCGCGGCTCAACCGACGGCAGGTACCGCTGCTCGTCGTGGGAGCGGCGGTCGTCTTCGCGCTCGCCTACGTGCTCCTCATCGCGCAGAAACCGCCGGCGACAGGCGGCGGCAACTGGCGTACGACCACGTTCGGCTCAGCGGTCGACGACCCCGGCTCGTTCTTGAGGATCTTCCTCGACTCGATCACGTTCGCCGGCGCCCTGTTTATTGTCGCCAGCGGGTTCGCGCTGATCTTCGGGCTCATGCGTGTCGTGAACATGGCCCACGGCGCGTTCTACCTTCTGGGGGGTTACATCGCCTACGAGATCCAGCAGGCGATGACCGGTCAGGGCTTCGCGATCCCGACGTCCCAGGTGAACACGTGGGAGTGGGTCGTCCCGCTCCTCGTCGCGGCACCCTGCATCGCTTTTGTCGGCTTCGTCACACAGCAGGGACTCCTGCGCTGGAACCAGGGTCAGGAGCTTCGCCAGGCGCTGATCACGATCGCGATCTCGGTGATCGTCGCCGACCAGATCATCGCTCACTTCCCGCGTGCGACTTCCACGGTCGCGCAGAAGTTCGGCGGCAACGCCGTCAGCCTCAGCTGGCCCGGCTGGACCGACCGGTTCGTCAACCTCCACGTCGCGGGCGTCCACTACTCGCTCGCCCGGCTCGTCATGCTCGGGCTTGGGATCGCGGTCGGTCTCGCCCTGTGGCTGTGGCTCTACCGGACGAAGACGGGCATGGTCATCCGCGCCGGCGTCGACGACCAGAAGATGACGTCGGCGCTCGGGATCAACATCCAGCGCACTTTCGCGATCGCGTTCGTGCTCGGCTCGGCACTCGCTGCATTCGGCGCCGTCGTCTGGGCCTCCCAGGCGAACATCGCGGCCGGACAGGACGGACAGTGGCTGCTCAACTCGCTCGTCGTTGTGATCGTCGGTGGGATGGGCTCGATCTTCGGCGCCGCCGCCGGTGCGATCCTCTACGCGTTCGTCCTCAACTTCAGTGCGACGTACCTCCCCACGGCCGGCGCTGACTGCTGCACGCAGTACTCGATCGTCGTCACTTTCGCGCTGATCGCGCTCGTCCTCGCGTTCCGCCCGCAGGGCCTGTTCGGGAGGCCTGGATGAGGTGGAACGTACTCAGGTCGTCGCCGAAGACGACGATCGAACGCGCCATCGGCGCCATCGCGCTCGTACTCGCCGCGCTCGGGCCGCTCGTTTTCAACCAGTACTGGGCGCACCAGATCCTGATCGAGACGTTTCTGTTCGGCATCGCCGCAGCGAGCCTGATCTTCCTCTCCGCGTACGGCGGCATGGTCTCGCTCGCCCAGACGGCCCTGTTCGGGATCGCGGGCGTAATTCTCGGCAACCTCGCCACCCGAGGCGGTCCGGGCGGGACCTCCAAGGGTCTCCACCTCGGCTGGGACCCGACGGTGGCGCTCGTCGTCGCGATCGCGATGACGACGGCCATCGGACTGATGTTCGGGGCGATCGCGGCGCGGAGCATCGGCATCTACTTTCTGATGATCACCCTCACGTACTCCGTGATCACGACGTACTTCCTCGGCCAGGTGACGCTCGTCTCGGGTTTCTCGGGCATTGGCGGGATCAACCGGTATACCCCCAGCTGGATCGGCGACCTGACCGGGCATCCGAACCGCCTCTACTACGTCTCGCTGGTCGCCGCCGTGTTCACGTACGTGCTGATCCGGTACGTGGTGCGCACGCCCTTCGGGATCACCCTCCAGGGTGTCCGCGACGAGCCGGTTCGGATGAGCTCGCTGGGCTACAATGTGCCTCTCCACCGGACGCTCGCGTTCGGGTTCGCGGCGTTCCTGGCCTCGCTGAGCGGCGTCCTGTACGTCTGGTGGAGCGGGCAGATCGCGCCCGGCAACGTCGACCTCCCCGAGACGATCAGCTTGCTCGTGATCGCCGTGATCGGCGGGCTGGCGCGGATCGAAGGCGCGTGGCTCGGCGCGTTCGCCTTCATCATCATCCAGAACTACGTTCGGGGCTTCACCTTCCCCTTCCTCGGGTTCGGCGGGACGCTCTTCGGCGGCTCGTTCAACACCGTGATCGGGATCATCTTCCTGCTGATCGTGCTCATCTCGCCGGACGGGCTGATGGGGATTTGGGACCGAGCGCTTGCCGCTCGCTCGCGCGTCGGACGCGCCGGGCCGAGCGCGGAAGCGCCTGCGAGAACCGGCGGGTGAGAGAAAGGAGGGGTCTTCACGGGCAGCCGAAGGGGTTGAGTTGGGGGAGCCAGCTGGACAAGAATGGAGTAACCGGCAACGAAACGGAGGGCACCAGATGAGGAGATCGGGATTGCGAAGCTGGCACGCCGCCGCGCTCGCCGCAGTAGGGATCGCGGTCGGCGTCGCGCTGATCGGCGGCATCTCGACATCGTCCGCAGCGTCCCAGGCGAAGACCGTCCGGGTCGCGATCATGACCGACTGCAAGGGCGCGTTCGGCTTCGGCTACGAACCGGACATCGGCGGGGCCGAGGCGGCACTCGCGCGTTACGCCCACGGCAAAGCAAAGAACAAGAAGAAGCCGTCTGCGGGCATGACCGGAATAACCGCCGGCGGGGCGAACATCAAGATCGTCGGCTACGGCTGTGGGAACGACACGGTCCCGCTCGCCGTCACCGAGACGAAACGCCTGATGGAGCAGGCGAAGGCCGACGTGATGATCGGCCCGTTGTCGGGCGACGAGGCGGTGTCGGTCGCGAACTACGCGAAGTCGCACCCGAAGAAGACGTTCATCATCGGGACGGCCGGCTCGCAGGATCCGACGCTGCAAATCGCGCCGAAGAACGTGTTCCGCTACCACGGGGACGGCGCCCAGTGGAACGCGGGCACCGGCGAGATCGCCTACCGGAAGCTGCATTGGCGGAAGGCGGCCATCATCATGGACGACTACAGCTTCGGCTGGACGTCCGCAGCCGGCCTGATCGCCGACTACTGCGCGATGGGCGGCAAGATCACGAAGCGGGTCTTCCCGCCGCTGAACACGACCGACTACGCCCCTTACATCCGGCAGTTGCCGCCGCCGAACTCGGTTGACGGCTACTTCTGGGTCGTCGGTGGAACCGGGACCGGAGCGTCGCTCAAGGCGTATGAGCAGGCGTACGGGAAGACCAATCCGAAGAAGTTCGTCGGCAACCTCTTCTTCGCGTTCCTCGGGAACTTCTCCGAGGTGGCTCCGCGTCTCGTCGGAGCCTACGTCGGAGGGTTCGGCACGTCGCCGGGGCTGAAGACGAAGGCGGCACGGGCCTACGAAGGGAATGTCGCGAAGATCTTCCCGGGCCTAAACGGCGGGAACTACGCCGACGGCTTCGTCTACAACTACTACAACGCGGCCTGGGCGCTGGTCCAGGGCCTGAACAAGTCCCATGGTGCGCTTGGGGCAAAGCTTCAGAGCAGCCTGCCGCGCACGCTCAGGCCTGGCTACCAGGTCTCGGGGCACGGCGTCCTGCACCTGGACAAGAACCGCCAGGCGATCCAGGATCAGTGGCCGCTCCAGATCGTCAGGAAGGGCGGCAAGCCGGCGCTGACCGTCGTCGGCTTCGTCCCGAACGTGACGCAGTCCTTCGGCGGCCTGTTCAAGAAGTCGAGCCCGCCGCCGGGACGCACTCAGCCGCCGTGTCGGAAGCTGAAGACGCCTTGGCAGGGCAAGATCCGGGTCGTCAAGAACGGCGTCGTCACGAAGGGCGTCATCAAGTAAGCGCTTGACCGAGGCACCGCTCGAGACCCGAAGCACCGAGCCGACCCTCCGCGTGTGGGGGGTCGGCCGGCGCTTCGGCGGCTTACACGCAGTCAACGACGTCGATCTCGAGATCGTCGCCGGCGAGCGCCGCGCGATCCTTGGCCCCAACGGTGCCGGCAAGACGACGCTTTTTAATGTGATCGCAGGCGACTTGCCAGTCAGCTCGGGCCGGATCGAGCTCTTCGGACACGACGTGACGGCCGCACCGGCACGCAAGCGGGCGCGGCTCGGCCTCGCCCGCTCGTACCAGCAGTCCAGGCTCTTTCTCAACCTGACTGTCGAGGACAGCCTCTACCTCGCGGCGCTCGGCGTTCGGAGGGGTCACCTTCGCCCGGTGACCACCCGCCGCGACCGCGAGATGCGGGAGCGGGCGCGGGAGGCGGCCCGGCGCGTGGCGATCGACGACAAGCTGGGGGAAATGGTGGGATCGCTTTCGCACGGCGAACATAGGCAGGTCGCCGTGGCCATGGCGCTCGCGTCCAAGCCCCGAATGCTGATGCTGGACGAGCCTGCGTCCGGGCTTTCGCCCGGCGAGCGCCAACTGCTGACCGACTTGCTGCTCGCACTCGACCGCGAGATCACCCTGATCCTGATCGAGCACGACATGGACGTCGCGCTCCGCGTCGCTGAGCGAGTTACCATGATGCACGAGGGCCGGGTGATCGTCGAAGGCACCCCGGACGAGATCCGAGCCAACGAGTACGTACACGAGCTCTACCTCGGGGCACCACAGCGCGATGAGTGACCCGCTGCTCGTTGTCGAGGGCCTCAATGCCTACTACGGGCCCTCCCACGTTCTGCAGAACGTGTCCTTCTCCGTCACTGAACAGGCAGTCGCAATCATCGGCCGCAACGGTATGGGCAAGTCGACGCTGTGCGCGGCAATTATGGGCATGACGCCTCCGCGCACGAGCGGATCAGTTCGGCTTGAGGGGACCGAGCTGATCGGCAGAGCGTCGTACAAGATCGCCGGCCTCGGCATCGGTTACGTGCCCCAAGGCCGGCGCCTGTTCCCGTCGCTGAGCGTGGAGGAGCACCTCCGCATGGTCGCGGGTCGTAACGGCGGCCCATGGAACATGCGCCGGGTCTACGAGCTTTTCCCGCGCCTGGCCGAACGGAAGCGGAACGGCGGCGCGCAGCTTTCGGGAGGCGAGCAGCAGATGCTCGCGATCGGCCGTGCGCTGCTGACAAACCCCAAGCTCCTGATCATGGACGAGCCGTCCGAAGGGCTGGCGCCGACGGTGATCGAGATGCTCGTCGAGACCTTCGGCAAGTTCGAGGAGGAGGGACTCCGGATGCTGCTTGTCGAACAGAACCTCGTCGTCGCGACCTCGCTCGCCGAGCGTCAGCTCGTCATGATCGGAGGCGAGATCGCCGCCGAGACGACGGCCAGCGAGCTTGCCGGGAGCGTCGAGCTCCAGCGCCGATATCTCGGCGTCGAGCCTGTCGCTCACTAGGCGGACGGCGATGTCATTTTTCGTGCGACCGCTCGCGCTGCTTCCCGCGCTGCTCGTCCTGGCCGCCTGCGGCTCGTCGACGCTGTCGACGCCGTCGACGCCCGACCTCGTCTTCGTCTCTACGCGCGACGGCGACTACGCGCTCTTCGGGGTCGCTGCAGACGGCGGCCACGAGCGCCGGCTGACGAAGGAGAAGGGCGACCCGGCTACTCCTAAGGGACTCTTCTTCCAGACCCAGCCGGCGTGGTCGCCGAACGGTAAGCGGATCGCTTTCGCGAGCAGGCGCGACGGCCCGTCGCACATCTTCGTCACGCGGCCGAACGGCACAGGCGTTCGCCGGCTCACGTCGTCCGCTCGCGACGACGACCACCCGGCGTGGTCGCCCGACGGCCGCCGGATCGCGTTCGGGCGCGAGGGTGCGCTGTTCGTCGTTCCCGCAGAGGGCGGGCGGGCGCGGCGGCTCGGGCGTGGTTTCGGAGATGCCGCCGACCCGGCGTGGTCGCCGAACGGGAAGCTCGTCGCGTACGACTATCGCCGGCCCGGTTTCTCGATCCGCGAAATCTGGGTCATGGGCGTGAACGGGCGGAATTCACGGCAGGTCACGCGGCTCGGCGCCGTCAGCGCCCACCCATCGTGGTCACCCGATGGCCGGCGCCTCGCCTTCCACAGCAACGCTCGCGGCGGCCATTACGAGATCTATTCGATCGGCGTCGACGGAACAGGCCTCCGTCGCGAGACGCGCTCGGCGATCGACACGATCGAGCCCGCGTGGTCGCCGGACGGCAAGGAGATCGCGTTCTCCCGTGACGGCGCGATCTGGGAGGTCGACCGCGCTGGCAACGCGAGACAGATCACGTCCGCCCAGAACGATTCGAGCCCCGCGTGGCGACCGCGCGGGCGAATCGCAGCTCGACCTTAGCCCTGCCTCTCCAAACCAGTGGCTCCGATCGGCACCTGGCGCGCATTCCGGTGTCCGTTATCTATTCAGACAACGATCCATTCCGCACTGATCCCGCCACAACGTGTGCCGCAAGACTCTCAAATGACCTGGATCAACCAGCTGGGGTCAGGCCACTTTGCTGCTTCATCCAGCACTCCTTGTTCGGAGACCTGTCCGCTCATCTTCCGGGCATAGCAGCGAGTTGTGCGACCGCTGTTGCAGATTCCATCATAATCGGCGGGTGTCGTCCCGCCGGACATCCTGGGTACTGCTCGCCTACCGCTTGCCGCGCGACCCGTCGACGCCGCGGAGTGCGCTGTGGCGCAAGCTGCGCCGGGTCGGCGCGGTGCAGGTGCTCGACGGCCTCGCGGCACTGCCACTCGACGCACGGAACCGCGAGCAGCTGGAGTGGCTCGCAGACGAAGTCTTGGAGTCCGGCGGCGAGGCGACGATCTGGGTCGGCGAGCTAGCCTCGGCGGCGCAGGAGCGGGAGCTGGCGAGCCGGATGGCGAACGGGGTCGCCGCCGAGTATCGGGCGCTGATCGCCGACGCGAGCGCGGCTCGGTCGGAGCGAGCGGGGCGGCGGCGCCGCACCCTCGCTCGCTTGCGCCGCGAGCTGCGGCGGATCCGGGCGCGTGACTACTTCCCGCCGCCGGAGCGCGAGCAGGCGGAGCGATCGGTGGAGGAATTGGCGGCGCTCGTCGAGGAGCCGGTCGGATGAGGTGGGCGACGCGTCGCCATTGCCACGTCGACCGCGCCGCCTGCGCCTGGCTGATTCGCCGCTTCCTCGACCCGGAAGCGGAGTTCGTCTTCGTCGACGACCCGGACGAGGTGCCAGCCGACGCGACCCC
>VAWI01000071.1 GCA_005884005.1 Actinomycetota bacterium | reverse complement strand
ACAGTCTCTTAGGACATCCTCCACGTCGGCGTCGCAAGCGAACGCCTAGGATCGTAATCCTCCACCCGAAAGGACCTCAATGGCCGCCGTGCTGATCATCGTCGTCGTTCTCGCCTTCCTGCTGATCCTCTTCCTGATCTCGGCGATCAAGGTTGCGCGGGAGTACGAACGCGGCATCATCTTCCGGCTCGGCCGGCTGCTGCCAGCGCCGAAGGGGCCGGGGCTCTTCATCCTGATCCCGATCGTCGACCGGATGGTCAGGGTCGACCTGCGGACGATCACGCTCAACATTCCGCCGCAGGAAGTGATCACGAAGGACAACGTCCCGGTGCGCGTGAACGCCGTCGCGTACTTCCGGATCGTCGAGCCGAAGGCCGCGATCGTCCAGGTC
>VAWI01000070.1 GCA_005884005.1 Actinomycetota bacterium | reverse complement strand
GGCCGAGGCCGAGCGCGAGCGACGGGCAAAGGTGATCAACGCCGAAGGCGAGTTCCAGGCCTCCGAGCGCTTGAAGGACGCGGCGGTCGTGATCGCAGATCATCCGATCGCACTCCAGCTCCGCTACCTGCAGACGCTGCTGGAGCTCGGTTCCTCACAGTCGACGACGATTGTCTTCCCTGCGCCGATCGACTTGCTCAGCCCCTTCCTCGAGAAAAAGAAGAACGGCGGCGGAGCCTCGAGCTGACCGAGGCGGGACAACTCCGCCAGGACCCGGTCACCCGCCAGTGGGTCGTCCTCGCGCCCGGCAGGGCGCAGCGGCCGGGAGCGAGCGTACGGGCCGACCTCGACCTACCGACCGAGGAAGAGCTCATCTCGTGCCCCTTCTGCGAAGGCCGTGAGGAGAGAACGCCCCCGGAGACGTTCGCGCTTCGCCCGGGCGGCGGGGAGCCGGATACACCGGGCTGGACCGTCCGAGTCGTCCCGAATCTCTACCCGGTCTTCGAACATCACGAAGTCGTGGTCTCGACGCCGCGCCACGTTCACTCCTTCGCCGACCTGAGCGATGAGGAGATCGGTGGCGTCGCGCTTGCCTGGCGTGAGCGGACGCGGGTCGCGCGCGACGCGGGCTTTCCGTACGTGCATGCGCTGCTCAACGAGGGACGCGAGGCCGGGGCAAGCCTGCCTCACAGCCACACCCAGCTCGTCTGGCTCGAGGAAGCGCCCCCTACAGTCCAGGCGGAAGAAGACGGCGGCGACTGTCATGTCTGCCGTCACCTCGAAGCCGAGGCCGCTTCAGGAGAACGGCTGATCCTCGAGCGCGACGGCCTTGTCCTGCTCGCCGCGTACGGGGGCCGCTTGCCGTACGAGTTGCTGCTTGCCCCGCGCGAGCATGTCGGCGGTAGCGCTTTCGAGAGCGAGCTGCTCGAGCCGGGACTACGGCTCGTCTCGGAGTCTTTGCGACGACTCCATGCCCTCGAAGGCCCGGCGCCGGTGAACGCCTGGCTGCACGACAACGGCCACTGGCACTTCGAAGTGCTTCCGCGCCTGACCGTCTTCGCCGGAATCGAGCTCGGAGCGGGGATCTACGTCAACTCGCTGGCGCCCGAAGCTGCCGCAGCGGCGTTGCGCCAGGCCTAGAAACTAGCCCAGGACTTTGGCGCCACTGGCGCGGAAACGCCGAGCGGCGTCGATCGCCGCACCGAGGTTGAGGCCCTTGTCCTTGGCCTGCTTGATCAACATCACGGTCTCGAGGGCGTCGATGTCGTAAATCCGCTGCTTCTTACCCTTGGTCGGGATCTGCGCCTTGTTCGTCCAGTAGTCCAGCTGCATCTTCGAGATGCCGGCGATCTGGCACACCTGGCCGAGGTAGAGCTCAACTTTGTCGAGATGCTCGGAGAGGTCGATCGGCTCGAGGAGCTCCACATTCTTGGTGTAATTCATGTCACCTCTCCTTGCGGCTGGTTTCCTACTTTGAACATATAGCGCCCCGGTTCCAATTTGAAAGGGGCACGACAGGAAACTATTGCAAAATCCGCGTACTTCTACCAGAACCTACGCTTCAGGCGACACAGAAGCAACTTCTGAAGCAGATTCTTCGGCCACGGCCTCATCCTCCTCGGACTCGACCACAGGGGCCAGCGCAGAGACGCGCTCGTCGTCAGTCTTGAACCGCATCACGATCACGCCCTGGGTCGAGCGCCCGGAACGCTTGATGTCATCCACGGCCATCTTGATCACGGTCCCGCCGGTCGAGATCAGCATCACCTGGTAGCCCTCGCGGACAACACGGGCACCGATGAGCCGGCCCTTGCCCTCGACGAGCTGGGCAGTCTTGACGCCCAGGCCGCCCCGGCCCTTGCGCGGGTAGTCGGCCAGCTTGGTGCGCTTGCCGTAGCCGTTCTCGGTCACGACAAGCAGATCGCCCTCGTTGACGCCGATGACGTCGGCGGAAATCACCTCGTCGCCCTTCCGCAAGCCCATGCCCTTGACGCCGCCGGTGTCACGCCCCATCGGGCGCGCCTTCCGCTCGCTGAACCGAATCGCCTGTCCCATTCGCGAGACCATCAGGATGTCGTCGTCGCCCGTCGCGTGCTGAACCGAGACGAGCTCGTCGTCCTCGCGCATCTTGATCGCGATGATCCCGTCGGCCTTGAGCGGAGTGTTGTAGGCGGCGAGCTCAGTCTTCTTGACGATCCCGTTCTTCGTCGCGAACACGAGGTATTTCGACTCCTCGAAGTCGCGTGTCTGGATCACAGCGCGCACCTGCTCTCCCGGGCGGAACGGAAGCAGGTTCTGGATCGCCCGTCCCTTCGACTGCCGAGAGCCGAGCGGCAGCTCGTGCACCTTCAGCCGGTAGACCTTGCCGACGTTGGTGAAGAAGAGGACGTAGTCGTGCGTGGAGGCGACGAACAGATGCTCGATGTAGTCGTCCTCCTTCAGGTCCATCCCCATCACGCCCTGGCCGCCGCGCTTCTGCTCGCGGTACGTCGTCACCGGTAGCCGCTTGATGTAGTTCGAGCGGGTGATCGCGATCACCATGTCCTCTTCCGCGATCAGGTCCTCCAGCTCGAGCTCGTCCTCGGCGGCGACGATCTCGGTGCGCCTGCTGTCGTTCTTGCCGTAGATCTGCTTGATCTCGAGCAGCTCCTCCTTGATCAGACCATCGATCCGGGACTGGTCGCCAAGGATCGCGCGCAGCTCAGCGATCCGCTCCTGCAAGTCCGCAAACTCGTCCTCGACCTCCTTCCGCGCCAGCCCGGTCAGTCGGGCAAGCCGCAGGTCGAGGATCGCCTGGGCCTGGATCTCGGAGAGGTCGAATTGCTCCATCAGGCCCTCGCGCGCGGTATCGGTGTCAGCCGAGCCCCGGATCAAGGCAATCACCGCGTCGAGATTGTCGAGAGCGATTAGGTAGCCCTGGAGGACGTGCGCGCGGCCCTCGGCCTTGCGCAGCTCGTACTTCGATCGCCGCGTGACGACCTCGCGCTGAAAGTCGAGGTAGTGGCGGATCAGCTCGAGCAGCGAAAGTGTCTTCGGGACGCCGCCGACGAGCGCGACCGCGTTGTAGCCAAACGAGCTCTGCAGCGGCGTGTGCTTGAAGAGCTTGTTCAGCGCGACCTGAGGCACCGCCTCGCGCTTCAACTCGATGTAGATCCGCATCCCGTCCTTGTCCGAGTGATCCGCGAGCGCGTCGTCTGTCATCGGGATCTCAGTCAGGACCTTGCTCTCGACAAGCTCGGCGATCTTCTCGATCACGCCGCCTTCGCCGCCCTTCTTCACGCCATAAGGCAGCTCGGTGACGATGATCGCGCTCTTGCCGCCGCGCAGCTCCTCGATGTGCGCCCGGGCGCGCATCACGACGCGACCACGGCCGGAGCGGTAGGCGTCGCGGATCCCGGAGCGCCCGACGATGTAACCGCCGGTCGGGAAGTCCGGTCCCTTGATGTGGCGCGACAGCCGCTCGACGTCGATGTTCGGGTCGTCGACCATCGCAACGATCCCGTCAATCACCTCACCGAGGTTGTGGGGCGGAATGTTCGTAGCCATCCCGACGGCGATCCCCGCTGAGCCGTTGACGAGCAGATTCGGGAAACGCGAAGGGAGGACGCTTGGCTGTCGGCGCGACTCGTCGTAGTTCGGCTCGAAATCGACCGTAGCGGCGTCGATGTCGCGCAACAGCTCTGTAGCGATGCGGGAGAGCCGTGCCTCGGAGTAGCGCATCGCGGCCGCTGGATCTCCGTCGATGGAGCCGAAGTTGCCCTGGCCGTCGACTAGCGGGTAGCGCAGCGAGAACGGTTGCGCCATCCGGACGAGCGTGTCGTAGATCGCTGAGTCGCCGTGCGGGTGATAGCGGCTCATGACCGTGCCGACCGTCGCTGCGGATTTCTTGTACGGACGGCCGGGCTGAAGGCCGTCCTCGTGCATCCCGTAGAGGACGCGGCGGTGAACCGGCTTCAGTCCGTCGCGGACGTCCGGCAGGGCGCGACTGACGATGACCGACATCGCGTAGTCGAGGAAGCTCGACCGCATCTCCTGGTCGAGCTCGCGCGATTCGATGCGTCCGCCGGAAAGCGGGTTGTCCGGGAGCAGGTCAGACATCCAGGAAGCGCACGTCGGTCGCGTTCTGCTCGATGAAGTCACGCCGGGGCTCGACCTGGTCTCCCATCAAGCGCGAAAACCAGAGATCGGCGGCAGAGGCGTCCTCGACGTCGACGCGGACCAGCACCCGCCGGCCCGGGTCCATCGTCGTCTCCCAGAGCTGGCCGTGATTCATCTCGCCCAGTCCCTTGAAGCGACTGATCTGGACGCCCTCCTTCGCGAGGTTGATCGCCTCGTCGCGGAGCCCTTCGAACGTCTCGGCCTCGGCGCGCTTCTTGCCCAGACCCAGAGTGAACGGCGGCAGCCCCCCTGCGATCTCGGCCAGCCGTCCGTAAGTCCGGCGAACGTGCTGGTAAATCGGGGACGTGAGGAGCTCCTTGGGAACCGCGACATCGGTAGCGGCGCTCGTCTCGACTTCGACCATCTTCACGCGCACGCGATCGGGGTCCGAAGAGAGAATCGAGAAGGCGTAGCCGTTGTTCGGCGCCTTCTCGAGCAGCTTGGCAACGTCGTCCGGAACCGCTGCGTCCGTCTCGACGAGGCGGTGCGCGATCACGAAGTCTGCGGGCTGGATGCCGAAGTCCGAACGCAGCCGCGCCGACCAGCCCTCGAACTCGGTCAGCGCGCGCTGAAACCGTCCGTAGCGCGACTCGGTCAGCTTGACCGGTGTGCCCTCGCGCGAGCGAATCTCGAGCTCCGGGAACTTCTCGCGGACGAGCAGCTCCTCGAGCTGGATGTCCTTGATCAGGTACGTCTCGCGTCCGGCAACCTTCGCGAGATAGAGCGGCGGTACGGCGATGTAGACGTGCCCGCGGTCGAAGAGCTCGGGCATGTGCCGATAAAGGAAGGTCAGGATCAGCGTGCGGATGTGCGCGCCGTCTACGTCGGCATCGGTCATGACGATGATCCGGTTGTAGCGAAGCTTCGCGAGGTCGAAGTCCTCGCCGATGCCGGTTCCGATCACCTGTACGAGCGACTGGATCTCGTTGTTCGAGAGGACCTTGCCGATCCGATTCTTCTCGCTGTTGATGATCTTCCCGCGCAGCGGCAGGATCGCTTGGTTCGACTTGTCGCGCGCCTGTTTGGCGGAGCCGCCGGCGGAGTCGCCCTCGACGATGAAGAGCTCCGTCAGCTCCGGATCGCGGATCTGGCAGTCGGCGAACTTCTTCGCCATCCCGCCGCCGAACGCGCCTTTGCGGCGGGTTAGCTCGCGTGCCTTGCGCGCAGCCTGGCGAGCACGGGCGGCAGAGATCGCCTTCATGATGATCTGCTTAGCGTCTGTCGGGTTCTCCTCGAGAAACTCCGCGAGGCGCGCGTTGACCGTCTGCTCAACGAAGCCGCGAACCCACGGGTTGCCCAGCTTCGTTTTCGTCTGGCCCTCGAATTGTGGGTCCGTGAGCTTCACCGAGATCACGGCCGCAAGGCCTTCGCGAGCGTCCTCGCCCTCCAGGTTGTCGTCCTTTTCCTTCAGCAGCGTCTTGTCGCGGGCGTACTTGTTCAGCGTCCGTGTCAGTGCGGCGTTGAACCCCGAGAGGTGCGAGCCGCCCTCGTGCGTGTTGATGTTGTTGGCGAACGAGAACACGGACTCGACGTATTTCGTGTTCCACTGCATCGCGACCTCGACTTGGCCCTCGTCGTTGGCCCCTTCGAAGTAGACGATGTGCTTGTGCACGGGGTCTTTGGACTCGTTGATGTAACCGACGAAGTCGCGAATGCCGCCCTCGTAGAGGAACTCCTGGGTCGCGCCGCCGGCGCGCTCGTCGGTGAGGACGATCCGCAGCCCGCGGGTGAGGAACGCCGTCTCACGGAGGCGCTGCACGAGGGTGTCCGTCGACAACTCGAGCTCCTCGAAGATCTCCGCGTCGGGCATGTACGAAATGGTCGTTCCCGACTCGCTCTTCGGAACCTTTCCGACCACTTCCAGCTCGGTCGTCGGGACGCCGCGCGCGAATTCCTGCCGGTAGATCTTGCCATCGCGGCGCACTTCCGCCCGAAGCCACTCCGACAGCGCATTGACGACAGAGACGCCGACGCCGTGCAGGCCGCCGGACACCTTGTATCCGTCACCGCCGAACTTGCCGCCGGCGTGGAGCTTCGTCAACACGACCGTCAATGCCGGCTGTCCCTGCTCCGGCATGACGTCGATCGGGATCCCCGATCCCTGGTCTCGGACGGTCACGGAGTTATCGGGATGGAGGATCACCTCGAGGTGGTCGTTGCGGCCTGCGAGGGCTTCGTCGACGGAGTTGTCGACGACCTCGTAAACGAGGTGATGCAGTCCCCGCGAGCCCGTCGAGCCGATGTACATGCCCGGGCGCAGGCGGACCGGCTCGAGGCCTTCGAGGACGGTGATGTCCTTAGCGGTATAGGAAGCTTCAGTCAATAAAAAAGCCCTGCAAACGGGCTACGTTGGACGTACGAACAGTTTACCAGAAGGAGCGGTCGGAAATGCCCTTCGCGAGGCTCGCCGCGGCTGCTCGTGCAACGATTTTGCGCAGATTTTCATCCTCGATCTCGGCGGCCAACCTGGCCCCCTCCCGGCGGAGGCTCTCTGACGGCTCCGGCGGTTTCGATTCGGGCCCTTCCAGGCTCGGTTCCTCGGCTTCGGGAAGGCGTCCGGGGGCGAAGCGAACGCGCTCGACCCCGAGGCGCTCTGCGATCTCCCCCGCCCGGCTCGTGAGCTCGAAGGCCCAGATCGAGTCGGCGGTGTTCACGTGCAGCGTCCCGTCCCGGGCAACGCGTGCCGGCCAGGCACTCCGGGCGATCGTCTCTCCGACCGCCCCCGGCCACGCCTCGACCAGCTCGGAGATCCCACCTTCCGGGCCGAAGCGGCCGAGCTCGCGCTTGACCTCGTCTCCGAGGTGCTTCACCGCAGCACCGTCCCGGCTTCCCCGGCTTCGACCTCAACGAGCTGGTTCGGCTCAACCGGCAGAGCGGTCGCGCTAGCGGTCGTGATCAGCGCCTGGCCGTACGCCGGCAAACGCTCGGCCAATATCCGGCGCCGCTCGGGGTCGAGCTCGGAGAGGACATCGTCGAGCAGCAGCAGTGGAGGAACGCCGCGCCGTTCACGGACGAGCTCCGCTTCGGCGAGCAGCAACGCCAGCACGGCGAGGCGCTGCTCGCCCTGCGAGCCGAAGGTGCGGAGATCGCGCGCGCCGGCAAGGATCTCGACATCGTCGAGGTGCGGCCCCGCGCCCGTGGCGCCGCGATCGAGATCGCGTTCGAGGCGAGCCTCGAGCGACTCCGCCGACGGTGAGTCGGCCTCGTAGCGAAGCGCCGCATCCGCGAGCCCCAGCTCGCCGGCACGCGCAGCGAACAGGGGCTCGAGCGCAGCGATCGCGTCGCGCCGGGCGGCAACGAGCTTCGCGCCGAGGTCGGCGACACGTTCGGTCCAGGGACGCAGCGCCTCCCGCGTGCTGTAGCCGAGCGAGATACCGCGTAGCGACGCATTTCTCTGTGCGAGCGCGGCGCCGTATTCAACCGGCAGCGCAGCCTGCGTCGGCGTCCCGCGGCCGAGTGCCCGGTCGAAGTACGCCCGCCTCGCCGCCGGCCCGCCTTTGACGACGACGAGCCGGTCGGGCGTGAAGACGAGCGTCGCAACCTCCCCCCGAAGCTGCTCGGCCGCCTGCAGCCGCGCGCCGTTCAGACTCGCACGCTTGGCAGCTCCGACTTGGAGGACGACGTTCAGCTCGACCAGTGAGCCGGCACGGTTGCCGTGTAGCGCGATCCTGGCGCCCTCGCGACCGAAGCGGATCAAGTTGGCGTCGTTGCGCGTCCGCGGCGAGAACCCCTGCGTGCCGACGTGCAGCGACTCGAGCAGGTTCGTCTTCCCGGCCCCGTTCGGACCAACGACGAGCACGAGCCCGGGCTTCAGCTCGAGCTCGAGCCGAGCATACGAGCGGAAATCTCTCAGCGAGACCTTGTCGACGATCAGCCCGCGCCAAGGGCGTCGCTCGACGGCGCCCGCCTAGAGGGCGGGCGGGCTTTGCCCGTGCGCCCGTCTATACCGACAGATGCAGTGTTATCCACGTTTCTGATCTACAGGGTCAGCCCGCGAGCCGGATAGGCATGATCAGGTACAAGAAGTCTTCGCTCCCTTCGGCCTGGAGCACGCACGGCCGCAGCGGGCTGATCAGCCGGAACCGGATCGTCTCGCCGACCACGGAGTCGATCCCGTCGCGGAGGAACTCCGCGTTGAATCCGATCTCGAGCGCCTCGCCGGCGAAGGACACGGGCAGCGACTCCTGCGCCTCGCCGACATCCTGTGTTCGGGCCGACACCGTCAGCTCGCCCTCGGCAAAGCGGAGCCGGAGCGGCGAGTTGCGTTGGGCCATCACAGCGATCCGGCGGACAACATCGAGCACCTCATCTCGCGGCAGCGGCACTTCGTACTCGAAGCTCTCGGGGATCAGCTGCTTGTAGTTCGGGAACTGCCCGTCGATCCGGCGTGTCGTCAGCCAGATGCCGTCGACGCCGAAGACGACCTGGTTCTCGTGTACGCCGAGCTCGATCTGCTCGGCACCCTGGCCAATACGTGCCAGCTCAACGAGAGCGCGCGCCGGCACGATCGCCTCGAGCTCCGGCACGGTCCCTTCCAGCGCGGTTTCCTTCACCGACAGCCGGTAGGAATCGGTCGCCGCCATCACCAGCTTTCCCGGCTCGAAGCGAACGAGGATGCCGGTCAGAACCGGTCGCGACTCATCCCGTGAGGCCGAGCGGCCGACGCGGGCGATCGTCTCCAGCAGCGCGTCTCGGTCGACGCCGTGCCGCTCGAGACCCTCGGCGTCGGGCAGGCGCGGAAAGTCTTCGGCTGTGTACGTATTTAGCCGGGACTCGAACGAGCCGCTCCTGATGTGGATCACGCCCTCGTCTGCGCGCTGCTCGATCGATACCTCGGTGTCAGGAAGCAGCCGCGCAAGCTCGACGAGTAGCCGGCCAGGCACGACCACGGAGCCCTGACCTTCGACGCGAGCTTCGAGCGACGCGCGCAGCGAGAGCTCCATGTCGGTGGCGGCCAGCATCAAGCGGCCACCTTCGGCGCTGAGGAGAATCCCGCCGAGGATCTGCACGGCCGTCCGCGTTGAGACGCCGCGGGAAACTACGGCGAGCTTCTGGGTGAGCTCTTCCCGCGAACACGTGACCTTCATCGTCCCGGAGCCGACCACGGTTTCTGCATCAAGCATCTAAAGAAATCCTCTCGTAGAAGTCATAGGGAGTGTGAATGTCGGGGACGACGGTGCCGAAGCGCATGGTTGCAGGGTTTCGGGCGGGGACGGTTGATGGGGACAACGTGGGGTTGTCGACATGTTGGAAAGCCGGATCGTCACCACTCCACACTTCTACCGGACTTGTTTGATGCGTGCGGTCAACTCTTGCACGAGGTTGTACACAGAGCGGTCCTCGCGGATCATGCGCGCGATCTTGGAGGTCGCGTGAATGACGGTCGTGTGGTCGCGGCCGCCGAACTGCTTACCGATCTTCGGTAGCGAGGAGTCGGTCAACTCGCGTGAGAGGTACATCGCGACCTGGCGCGGGTAGACGATGTTCTGCGAGCGCCGGTCGCCGCAAAGCTCGTCGAGCGAGAGGCCGAAACGGTCGGAGATGATTTCCTGGATCCGTTCGATCGTTACTTGGGGGAGGTCGCCCTGTGGGAAGACGTCCTTCAAGACGTCCTGCGCGAGCTCCTCGTTCATCGGCCGCCCGGTCAGCGAGCAGAAGGCGACCACACGCGTCAGCGCGCCCTCGAGCTCGCGGATGTTGGTCGTGACCCGGCCGGCAATAACTGTCAGTACCTGCGGGTCGGGGACGTTGATGTTGTCGGTCTTGACGCGTTTGCGGAGGATCGCAATCCGCGTCTCGAGGTCAGGCGGCTGGATGTCCGTGATCAGGCCCCACTCGAAGCGGGAGCGCAGGCGCTCCTCGAGCGTCGCGATGTCGCGCGGCGGCCGGTCCGACGACATCACGATCTGGCTGCCGCTCTCGTAGAGCGAGTTGAACGTGTGGAAGAACTCTTCCTGGATCCGCTCCTTGTGCTCGAAGAACTGGACGTCGTCGACGAGCAGCAAGTCATAGGTGCGGTAGCGCTGCTTGAAGCCCTCGATCCGCTTGTCGCGGAGCGAGTTGATGAAGTCGTTCATGAACGTCTCGCTCGTCACGTAGCGAACCGAGAGATTGCCGGGATGCTCTCCGACGTATTGGGAGATGGCCTGCAGTAGGTGTGTCTTGCCGAGGCCTGTGCCGCCGTAGATGAAGAGCGGGTTGTAGGCCTGCGCCGGCGCCTCTGCGACGGCGAGCGCGGCGGCGTGGGCGAAGCGGTTCGAGGAGCCGATCACGAACGAGTCGAAGGTGTACTTCGCGTTGATGCTCGGCGGGAATTGCGGTGCCGGCTGAGCCAACTTCGGCTCGTCGTTCGGAGCTTGACTTTGCTTAGCCGCGCGCTCGGCGATCCGCAGGCGGATCGAGCGTTCGCCCGCAACCTCCGCCAGCGCGGCACTGATCAGATCGAGAAAGTGACCCTCGATCCACTCGCGCGTGAAGTCGTTCGGAACGCTGAGGACGAACTCGTCGTCGGTGATCTCGGCGGCGTCGACCTCGGCAAACCAGGTCGAAAACGTGTTCTCGTTGAGCGTTTCCCGGAGCCGACCCGAAATCTCGTTCCAGACGCCTTCCGCAGTCAGCTCGGTTGGCTTTTCCACCCCGCCGGGACGCTCCTTTGCTCGACCGAAAAGAAGGGCGAGCATAGCAACGCCGGCTCCAGTACTCAACGCCCCTTCCGGGGGATTTATGGTGGAGGAAAAGTGCGCTGTTTGCAGGCGATTACTGAGTGACCCACATAGATTTCCACACCTGTGGATTTGTGTCTGAATGGACGACGGCCAGTGAGCGGGTTTGGCTCAGCCGCGCCGCTTGACGTTCACCCGACCGACACAATTGTCTGTGGACAAGCCACCCCGGGTCGCTCGTCTATACTGGCCCGCGGCGCGTCTGCTCGTCGCGCTCCTTTCGTCTTAGAATCGTTTCGTTGAAGCGGACCTATCAGCCCAATGTTCGCCGTCGGAAGCGGAAGCACGGTTTTCGCGCCCGGATGGCGACGCGTGCCGGTCGCGCGATCCTGAAGCGGCGCCGGGCCCGTGGCCGCAAGCGTCTCTCCGCGTAGGCGCGCCGCCGACGTGCAGCGCCGCCACCGCCTCTCGCGATCGCGGGACTTCGATGCGGTCTATCGTCGCGGCCGGTCCGTGTCTACTCGCTTTCTCACGCTCTATTGGTTCGCGCGCGAAGAGGAGAGCGGCGAGCCGAGACTTGGGCTTTCAGTGCCGAAGAAGGCGGTCGCGGGAGCTGTTGCGCGGAATCGAATCAAGCGCCGGCTACGCGAGGTTTGGCGAGCTCGACTGGAGGCGCTGCCTCCCGGCCGCGACTACGTCCTGATCGTCAGGCCCGGCTTGACCGAGGCGGCCGAGGAACGCGGCGCCGAGTGGCTCGGCGAGCGCGTCGACGAGGTGCTCGGGAAGGCGACCGTATGACCTCCGCGAAAAATGCTGCGCATTTTCTGCGGGGCTTGCATGTCCCATCGCTTCGCTCGGGAGCGATGAAACTGCTCGAGCTCGCGTGGTGTTTCCCCCGGTATGGGGCAATTGCTCTGATTGGGATGTATCGCTGGACCGTGAGCCCGTTGCTCGGCAATCGCTGCAAGTACCACCCGTCCTGCTCGCGGTACGCGCTCGACGCGCTGCGGGAGTACGGCTTTCTCAAGGGCGCGATCCTCGCCGGCTGGCGGCTGCTTCGCTGCAATCCCTGGAGCCACGGTGGGGTCGACTACGCGAAGGACCAGAGGCTGTTCACATGATGATCTTCAGCCCCCTCTCGCCGATCGAGCACCTGCTCCGCCACGTCCTCGACTGGCTGCACGGGACGGTCGGGCTGCCCTGGTCCTGGTCGATCGTGGCGCTGACGATTCTCGTCCGCGTCTGCCTCGTCCCGCTGACCGTGCGCCAGATCCACTCGATGCAGTCGATGCAGCGCCACATGCCCGAGATGAAGGCGATCCAGCAGAAGTACAAGACCGACAAGAAGCGCCAGCAGGAAGAGCTGATGAAGTTCTACCGCGAGAACTCGATCAACCCGGCTGCGTCGTGTCTGCCGCTGGTGGCACAGCTGCCGGTCTTCTTCGCGCTCTATTTCGTACTACGCGCCTTCTCGAAGAACCCGCCGTCGGGATCGCTGTCGTGGCTGCACATCGTGCCGAACATCGCCGACCACGCAAACGCGCATTGGTCTGGGTACCTGCTGTTGGTCATCTACGCGGCGAGCCAGGTCTCGTCGACTTACTTCATGTCCGCAACGATGGACAAGACGCAGCGATACCTGATGATGGTGCTGCCGATCTTCTTCATCACCTTCCTGCTGCGGTTCCCGATGGGGTTGGTCATCTACTGGGTGACGACCAACCTCTGGACGGTCGGCCAGGGTCTCGTGACGCGGAGCTTGACGCAGAAGACGCCGCCGACGGAGCCGCAGCGCCGCTCGTCGCGGACGCCGCCGCGAGAAGAGCCGGCCGATGACGGCGCCGCCAAGGAGCCCGCGACGGCTCGCGCTGCCGCTCCCTCGCAACCGCGGAAGGTCAAGCGCAAGAAGCGAGCGCGGCGATGAACGAGCAACTTCAAATCGAGGCAACCGGGGAGACCGTTGGCGAGGCGAAATGGTCGGCGCTCCGCGAGCTCGAGAAGCTTCAGCCGGGACTCGACAAGGCGGCGGTCAAGTTCCAGGTTGTCTCCGAGGGCGAGCGCGGCCTGCTCGGTGTGGGCTTCGCTCCGGCACGGGTGATTGCCACCGTCGAGGCGGACGGCGACGCGAACGGAGCGACCGAGGCCGTCGACGAAAGCGAGCTCGCCGCCAACGTCCGCGAGCTCCTTGGGCGGATCGTCCGCGAGATCGGTGTGCATGCTCGGCTGACGATCGAGGAGGACGACGAGACGCTCACCGCCGCGTTCTCAGGTCGCGACCTCGGCCTGCTGATCGGCAAGCACGGGCAGACCATCGACGCGATCCAGTACCTGGCGAATGCGATCGTCTATCGCGGCCAGATGGAGGACCGGAAGGCGATCGTCGTGGACGCAGCGGGCTATCGCGAGCGGCGCAAGGCCTCGCTGGACGCACTCGCTGTGCGGAGCGCTGAGCGTGCGGTCTCAACCGGGCAGCGCGTCGAGCTCGAGCCGATGACCGCGGTCGAGCGGAAGGTCGTGCACCTGCGGTTGAAGGACTACCCCGGCGTCGTGACCGCGAGCGAGGGAACTGAGCCGAACAGGTTCGTCGTGATCGCTCCCGGTGGATGAGCGGCTCGGGCGCTGGCTAGACGCTCTTCTCGAGACTCCCGGCATGACCTCCATCCGAGACCCTGACGAGGCCCGCCGTGTTCACTTGGACCAGAGCCTCGTGGCTCTCGAGGTGGTACGGCGTTTCTCAGGCCCGATCATCGATGTGGGCTCGGGCGGAGGGGCGCCCGGGATTCCGCTTGCGGCTGCTTTGCCGGACCGCCAGGTGACGCTCCTGGAGGCAAACGGCCGCAAGTGCGCATTCCTGCGCGAAGCCGCGGCCGAGTTTCCGAACGTGACGGTCGCCCAGGGACGGGCGGAGGAGCAGGAGACGGATCGCTTCGGCGTCGCCGTTGCGAAGGCGCTGGCGCAACCGCCGGTGGCTGCGGAGTGGTGCCTGCCGCTCGTTGCGCCCGGGGGCGCCGTGATCTTGTACGTCGGTCCGAGCGCGGATGTGGCCGAAGCCAGCCGCGTCTCCGGCCTCCTCGGGGGCGGACCGGCTGAGCAGGCTCCGGGCCTGGTCGTGCTTCCAAAGCTGGAGCGGACGCCATCAGGCTTCCCCCGCCGGCCGGGTTTGGCGAAGAAACGCCCGCTTGCGTGAGCTGAGGGACTGTCCCCAACGGGGACTGTCCCTAAAAAGGTCGCATCTCTCGAGGGGGCTGTAGGGACAGCCCCTTCGGGGACAGTCCCTTAAACGTCCGCGGCCACCCGTAGGCTCGTGGCGTGGGCGCCCATATCTTCGCGATCGCGAATCAGAAGGGTGGCGTCGGCAAGACGACGACGGCGATCAACCTCGCCGCCTGCCTTGCCGAGGCCGGCGAGCGGTCACTCGTCGTCGACCTTGATCCGCAAGCGAACGCGACCTCGGGCCTCGGCGAGCGCGCGAATGGCAGCTCGAGCATCGACCTGCTCGACGGCGCGCCGCTTCGCGAGCTCGCGAAGCCGACCCGCTTCGCGAACCTTGATCTCGTCCCCGCAAAGCCCGACCTTGCCGGTACCGCAACCGAACTGGCGCGCCGGGGAGACGGCGAGCGGTATCTGGCTGAGGCGCTGGCGGCTGCGAACGGCGACTACTCGTTTGTCTTCGTCGACTGCCCGCCGTCGCTCGGGCCGCTGACCGTAAATGCGCTGGCTGCAGCGGATCGCGTGCTCGTGCCACTGCAAGCCGAGTACTACGCTCTCGAGGGGCTCGCTCAGCTCGTCCGCTCGGTCGAGCTGATCCGGGCTCGCTTGAACCCCCGCCTCGCGATCGCGGGCGTGATTCTGACCATGGTCGACCGGCGCACGCGGCTTGCCGCGGACGTGGATGCGGAAGTGCGGCGGCACTTCGGCAACCTCGTTTTCAATGCCAGCATCCCGCGGTCGGTGCGGATTGCCGAGGCGCCGAGCCATGGCCTTCCCGTGACCGAATACGACCGCCGCTCGGCCGGAGCCGACGCGTACTGGAAGGTGGCGATGGAGCTTGTCGACCGCAGTTAAGCGGCGCGATCGGCCCTGCCGGCGGCGCCCGGCGGCTGCAAAGCAGCGCCAGGCGTTGTCCTCAGTCGCGCCCGTAGCCTCTGGCTACGAGCGCTCCCTGCGTCCTAGTCTGGCTTGCTTTTCGCGCGCCGGGCATCCACCGTCATGACCAACCGCGCCGCAGCTGACCAACCGCGCCGAGGCCTGGGCCGCGGGCTCGAGGTTCTGATCGGAGGGGCGACCGAGCCGGAGCTCGCACACTTGCCGGTCGAGACGATCCATCCGAATCCGCGCCAGCCGCGGCGCCGCTTCGATGCTGAGGCCACCTCGGCGCTCGCCGATTCGATCAAGGCGCAGGGGATCGTCCAGCCCGTGCTCGTCAGGCCACGTGCGGCGGGCGGCTTCGAGCTGATCGCGGGCGAACGCCGCTGGCGGGCCGCCCAACAGGCCGGCACACCGACCATTCCGGCGCTCGTCCGAGAAACAGATGACCGCGACACCCTCCTGCTCGGCATCGTCGAGAACGTCGCGCGCGAGCAGCTCTCGCCTGTCGAGGAGGCGCGTGCGTACACGCTCCTGATCGACGAGTTCGGCCTCGGCCTCGGCGAGATCGGCGAACGCGTCGGCCGCTCGAAGCCGGCGATCTCCAACCGGGTGCGCTTGCTCGAGCTCCCGGAGGACATCCTCGGCATGGTCGAGCGCGGCGAGCTGACCGATGGCCACGCGCGCGCAGTCCTCGCGGTTCCCGACAACGAGGGCCGCCGCCGGCTTGCCCGCGAGATCGTGACCAAGGGCCTCACCGTTCGGGCCGCCGAACGGGCCGCGCGCTGGGCCGGCGCCAGGCGGAAGCCCCGCCGCGAGCCGTCCGACAAGGTCGATCCTGCGCTGGCGGAACGAGTTCGCATCGCCTGCGAGCGTGCGACCGGCTTCCGCCCCCGCGTCACCGCGACGAGGGTCGAGATCCCGATCGCCGACGAACACGAGCTCGCTGAGCTCGCGGAAACACTCGAGCGCTCGAGCCCGGAAACCTTGACCTAGCGCGCCGTATCCCGTGCCCTGCGGGCGGCGTTGAACCTTTGATGCTGAGGACGTGGCTGCAGGACATCGAGTCGCTGGAGGCGATCTCCCAGGACGACACCACCCGCGACCTGTTCCTCAGGATGGCGTGGCTGTCACAGGAGGACCGCCTGCAGCCGTTCCTGTTCGAGCTCCAGCACGACGACGACCTCGACGACTCGACGAAGGGCATGCTGACCGAGATCGCGGAAGATCCAACATTCCTGCTCGCCGTCGAGGACTACGTCAAGAAGACGGAAATCGTTCACTGATTTCTTGCCCGACCCGGTAAGTGCGGGCAGTGGGCGATCGTGGATTCGAACCACGGACCTCCGCCTTATCAGAGCGGCGCTCTAACCAACTGAGCTAATCGCCCGAGCGGGCGGATTGTAGCCGCCGATTTCGGCTGGGGACCGGGCTGCGGTGTGGGCCCGAAGGCCTGGGCTAAGATCTGACCGAAGGCCGCTGTGATGCAGGAAATGGTCATCTACGGGGTGAGCTTCGACCTGGTCGGCAAGCAGCCGATCGTTTTGTTGAAGACCGCCGACGGCAACAAGTTCCTGCCGATCTGGATCGGTCATCCGGAGGCCGCGGCGATCCTGATGAAGCTTCAGGGCGCTTCGACGCCGCGCCCGATGACGCACGACCTCGTCACCGACATGCTGGGCCAGCTCGACGCCCAGGTCGTCCGGATCACCGTGACCGAGCTGAAGGAGAACACCTTCTACGCGAGCATCACCGTGCAGCAGGACGGCTCCGAGATCGACATTGACTCGCGCCCGTCAGACGCAATTGCTCTGGCCGTCCGCGCCGAGGCGCCCATCTTCGCCGCCGACGACGTGATCGAGGAGTCGGCGATCGAGTTCGAGGGCGAAGAGGTCAACGAAGAGGAGATCGTCTCCGAGTTCAAGCAGTTCCTCGAGCACGTCACGCCTGATGAATTTGCCGAGGCAGAGGCCGAGGACGAAGAGGAGAGCTAGCTGCCCGCCTCGCCGCGTCCGACCTCGCGCTTCGTCAGGTCGAGAATCTCGTTGAAGATCTCTTGCAGGCCCTCTGCTGAGAGCGGCCCCCGGTTCGCGCGCGTCAGATAGCTGAGCATCCACTCTTCCCGCTCCGGATCGACGAACGACAGCCCGCGCGACTCCTTATATTCCTTCAGCCGGGCGACCAGCTTCAGCCGGGCGTTGACCGATTCGATGATCGTACGGTCGGCGTCGGAGATCTGCTCGCGGAGCTGGCGGATCAGCGGATCGTCGTTTTGCTCAGCCATCTCTCCTGGTACGACGTCGAAACGCAGCCAGATGTCGCTGTCAAGCCGCCACTGCGATCAGGAGCGCGGCGGCGTTGAAGGTCGCGTGCAGGATCATGCCTGGGTAGATGCTCCGCGTGCGACTACGCAGGAACGCCAGGCCCGTTCCGAAGATGATCAGTACCGGCAACGCCTCGACGAGCCCATGCCAGAGACCGAACATGATTCCGATCACCACGATCGCCGCGGTCTGGCCGTACGACTCCAGCAGGTAGAACCCGAGTCCGCGAAAGGTCAGTTCTTCGACGATCGGCCCGACGATCGCGAAGGCGAACAGGTTCAGTCCGAATGCCGCTGCGTGTCTGGGCTCCCACCCCGACGGCGTCAGGCCTTGCTCACGTCCGCCATGAAGCAGCGGATTGAGCGCGGCGTTCGCGATCGCGATCACGACGAAGACCGAGATTCCAAGCCCGAACGCGCGGCTCCACGAATTCGGTAGCCGGAAGGCGAAGGCCTCGCGCTTGGGCAGCCCGCGAGCGATCCAGAGGACGAGCGCGAGGATCACCGCGAACAGGACCAGCTCGCTGGCAGCTGTGCTGTATTGGTAGAGCGCGTCCTTTGGTGGCTTGCCGCTCGTGAATCGCCCGGCGTAGGAGATCGCGGAGACTGCGCCGACGAGTGTGAACCAGCCGGCGAGCTTCCTGCTCAAGCCCAGCCTTCGAGTGCCTGCGGAATCGGCGCCCACGCGAACTTCATTCCGGCCGCCGCCGCACCCTCCTCGTCCGCTGCGCCGTCGCCGATGTGAAGGGCACGCTCCGGCGCAACGGCAAGACGCTCCAAAGCGAGCTCAAAGATCCTGGCCGCAGGCTTTGCGACGCCCGCGTCCGCCGGGGTGACCACCACCGAGAAGGCGTGCCCCAGGCCGAGCTCTTCCAGACGCGCCGCCAGCGAGAGGTCGAAGTTCGCGACGATTGCGAGCTCGAGCCCACACCGTCTGAGCCGCTCGAGGGACTCGCGGGCTCCGGGGAGGAGCTCGAATCGCATCGCTTTGACGTAGAGCGGTGCGAATTCCCCGGGGTCGATTGCATTCACGTCGAGCTCCTCGAGGAAGACGCCTGTGCATTCACGCTGAAGAGTCGTGAAGGCAGCGGGTCGGTGCGCTTCGACGGCGCGGGCCGCGTAGATCCTTCCTTCGGCCTCGAAAGCCCGGCGGATCGAGCTGGCCGGCCGGTCGATACCACGCTCCCCGAGCACCCTCATGAGCTCGGGAACGGGGTCGACCAGCCGGACGAGCGTTCCGTTCGCGTCGAACGTGACAGCGTCGAGATCGGCGAGCCGGCTCACTTCCAGAGAACATATAGCCGTGGCCGATCGCTACTTCACGCCGGCCGAGGCGAACGAATTGCTCCCGACAGTTCGCCCGCTGATCGAGCAGATGGTCGCCCACCGGCGCGCGCTCGCCGTCGCAACGGTTCGCCATGCGAGGATCGCGACCAAGATCGCCGGCAACGGCGGCGGTGTGCGGCCGCACGAGGTCGACGAGCTGCAGCTTGCGATCGACGAGGAGGCGGCCGCGATCGTCCGCTGCGTCGCTGAGCTGCAGGAGCTCGGGCTGCTCGTCAAGGATCTTGACGAAGGGCTCGTCGACTTCCCGGCGCTACGGGGCGGCGAGGAGGTGCTCCTCTGCTGGCACCTCGGCGAGGACGAGGTCGCTTTCTGGCACACGCTCGAGGACGGTTTCGCAGGACGAAAGCCCCTCCCCTAGCCGCGGAAAATGCTGCGCATTTTCCGCGGGAACCGGTTTCTCCGATCGCTTCGCTCGGCATTGAGGAAGAGATTGGTGCTTGTCGAATAGCCTGTTATGCCGTTCTGGCACCGGCTGGTGGTCGTCGCGGTCGTGCTGCTCGCGACTGCGGTCGTGGCGCGTCTGATCGACCGCCGGATTGCGCGGCGCGATCTGGCGCCCGGCGCCGCCACCCGCTACCGCATCTTGCGCCGCAGCATCACGACGGCGGTCGTCATGATCGGGCTGCTCTCCGCGCTGCTCGTGATCCCGCAGGTGCGCGCGGTCGCGGGGGGGCTCCTCGCCTCGTCCGCGGTACTGGGGATCGTGATCGGGTTTGCCTCACAACGGACGATCGGGAACTTCGTCGCGGGGCTGCTGATCGCGTTCACCCAGCCGATCCGTCTCGGCGACCGGATCGAGATCGAAGAGACGGCCGGCACCGTCGAGGAGATCGGCTTGACGTACACCTTCATTCGCACCGACGACGGCGCGCGGCTGGTGATCCCGAACGAGAAGCTGGCCTCGGATACGATCCGCAATTCGACGATCGTCAGTCGGGAAAAGGTTGCCGAAATCACTCTGCAGGTTCCTTTGAACAAGGATCTCCGGGCGGTTGTCGAGCTCCTGCGCGAGACCGTCGCCGGTGAACGCGAGCCCGATGTCGCTGTGACTGCGTTGAACGGGAACGCCACGATCGTCGTTCGCGCCCGAACGGCCGGCCCGATTGAGGCCGAGCGTCTCGAGAACGAGCTCCGGATCCGCGCGCACGAGCGCCTGCGCTCGGCCGGGGTCTTCGGGTGAACCCACCGCCTCCGCGGGGTGGGCGGCGGCGGCCGGACGAGCTCGAAGGGGTCATCCGCCGCGCGCAGAAGCGTCGGCTGCGTGTGCAGAAGAAGCGGCGGCGGCACTCCGCGATCATCGCCTCGCTGCTGGTGCTGATCGTCGGAGGGGTTGTCGCCGCCGGGTTCGGCGGCGCGGCAGCGTTCGAGGCGAGTTGCAGCCTCTCCGAGCTTCGCCCGGTCTCGACCGGTCCCCAGGGCGGGCCGGCCAACACGTTTGTCTATGCGGCGAACGGCTCGCTGCTAGGGGCGATTCCGGCCGACAAGAACCGCCAGCCGGTCGCTCTCTCGCAGATGAGCTCTTGGATGGCGAAGGCCACCGTCGCGATCGAGGACAGGCGCTTCTACAAGCACGGCGGTGTCGACTACAAGGGCATCGTCCGCGCCGCGATCAAGGACCTCCGCGCGGGAAGGGTTGTCCAGGGCGGCTCCACGATCACGCAGCAGCTGGTTCGCAACCTGTACATCTCGCGTCAGCGGACGTTCAAGCGGAAGGTCAAGGAAGCCTGTCTGGCGATCAAGCTCGCGCGTAACAAGTCGAAGGACTGGATTCTCGGCTCGTACATGAACGCGGTCTACTACGGCAACCACGCCTACGGAATCGAGGCCGCAGCCCAAACGTACTTCTCCCGGCGGGCGAGCTCATTGACGCTCGACCAATCGGCGTTGCTGGCGGGCCTGCCGCAGGCGCCGTCGATCTTCGACCCGATCCATCGGCCGGTCGATGCGCTTGAACGGCGAGACGAAGTCTTACGGGCGATGCTCGAGAACGGGGCGCTGCCACGCCGCCAGTACGTCGCGGCGGTCTCGGACCGTGACCTCCATCTGGTTCCGGGCCGGCTTTACACGCGAATCCGCGAGCCCTATTTCTTCAGCTACGTGCGAGACCAGCTGATCGCCGAGTACGGGGCGAACACGGTTCGAACCGGCGGGCTGAAGGTCTACACGACGATTGATCCTCGGCTCCAGGCCGCGGCGCGCAGGGCGATTGTCGGCACCCTTTATTCGCGTACCGATCCGGCTTCGGCGCTCGTCTCGATCAACCCCGCCAGCGGAGCAATCAGGGCGATGGCCGCCGTGACCCCGGGCAGCTCGGGCAACCAGTTCAACCTCGTCGCACAGGCGAAGCGCCAGGCGGGATCGACTTTCAAGATGTTCGTCCTCGCGGCCGCAGTCGACCAGGGGATCGATCCTGCGACCACGTACTACGTCTCCGGCCCATTTCACTACCAGCCCGACCCGTACTCACCGGCCTGGAACGTGTCCACCTACGACCACACATACCTCGGCTCGACCTCGATCGTCAACGCGACCCTCCATTCCGACAACACCGTCTTCGCACAGCTGACGCTCGACGTCGGCCCCAGGAAGGTCGCGGCGATGGCGTACCGGCTGGGTGTGCGCTCACCGCTGACGACGAGGGAAGGCGCCTACGTGCCCTCCCTCGGTCTCGGAGCGATTCCGGTCTCGCCGCTGGATCTTGCTTCGGCCTACGCAACGCTCGCCGCCGGCGGGATCTACTCGAAGCCGATGGCGATCCGCAAGGTGGTGCTCGGGAGCGGCAAGGAGGACACCGATGCGGGCTGGGGCCGGCCGGAGCGGAAGAGGGTGATCAGCCAGGGTGTCGCTTACACGGTCACGCAGATCCTCGAGCAGAACACGCAGTACGGCACCGGCACCGGCGCCTACTTCGGCCGGCCGGCCGCAGGCAAGACCGGCACCACCGACAACTACGCCGACGCCTGGTTCTGCGGTTTCACACCCAATCTCGAGGCGACCGTTTGGATCGGTTACCCCCGCGGCGAGATCCCGATGCTGAACGTGCACGGGATTGCCGTCTCCGGGCCGACCTTCCCGGCGACGATCTGGAAGTCGTTCATGCTCTCCGCGGTCGGGCATCGGCCCCCAGTCGATTTCAAGGTGCCGTCGGTGCTACCGACCTGGCACTCGTTCACGCGGGGGCAATACGCGGTCGGTACGTATAGCCCGCCTCCGCCGACTTACTACTACAACTCTGGCGGCTCGAGCGGGTCGCCCCCGCCGCCGGCACCACCGACGTCGCCCCCTCCGCCGCCGCGCCCAACGCCGCCGCGCCCAACGCCGCCGCCCCCGACTCCGCCTCCTCCGGCGCCGCCTCCCCCGCCGACGGCGCCGCCGCCCACGCCACCACCGCCACCACCGCCTCCGCCTGGCCCGAAGCCGTAACGCCGCAGTCCTGGGCGCCGGAGTGCTGACGCTTGCCGGCGTCTGCCTCTGCATCGCTTCGGCTTGGCCTCACGACTCGCCGCTCGTGCCCCGGAACGGGGGTTTGTTGGAGGGCGACGCGACCTGGGCCTGGCTCTATCTCGCGGGGGAGATCGCTGCATTCGTCGCCTATGTCGGAGCCCTGCTGCTGCTGAGACGCGCGGCCGTGCGGCTGACGGTCGTCGCCGTGCTCGCGGCCGTGATTCAGCTCGCCCCGCTCGGGGCGCCGCTGCTGATCTCGAGCGACGCGTGGACCTACTGGGACTACGGGCGCATCGCCCTCGTCCACGACGCGAACCCGTACGCGCAGCCGCCGCAGGATTTCCCGGGGGATCCCGCCTACCCGTACATGGGCGGGGCGTTCCACGGAACCACGTCCGTGTACGGCCCTCTCTTCACTTTCGCCTCGGAGCCTGTGGCGGGAGCCGCGGGCTCTTCGGCCGACGCGGCTGCTTGGCTGTTCAAGTCCCTCGCGGCCCTCGCGATGCTGGGCACGGTCGCTCTCACGGTGCTGCTCGCGCGGCGCCGCGCGTACGCGGCGGCGCTTGTCGGATGGAATCCGCTGCTGGCGCTGCACTTCGCGGGAGGCGGGCACAACGATGCCTGGATGGCGCTCCTTGTGATGTCCGCCCTTGCGCTCGGCGCGGGCGGACGGCGTCAATGGGCGGGCGCCGCCTGGGTGGCAGCGATCTTCGTCAAGTGGATCGCGATCGTCTTCCTACCCCTGCGAGCACTCGAGGCTCACGCGCGAGGACGGCGGGTCGGACACGTCGGATTCGCGATTGCGGCGCTCGTGGTCGTCGCGGCTGCAAGCGCGCAGTTCGGCTGGCACTGGCTGGGGGCTTTCGAGCCTCTTGCGCGAAACGCGGGCAAGGAGACCCAGTTTGCGCTCCCGCATCGGCTGAAGGAGCTCGGCGTTCCCCACGACGTGGCGCTGGGGCTGTTCGCCGGCGCGTTCGCGCTCGCCTATCTCTGGCTCGCGCGGCAGGCCTGGCGCGGCCGGGCGCGGCTCGGGCTCGCCGCCGGCCTGCTTCTTTGCGCCTCGCCCTACCTCGTTCCCTGGTACGCGGTCTGGGCCGTCCCCGTTGCGGCCGCCGAGGACGACCCGCCGGCGCAGTGGCTCGCGGTGGCGATCTCGGCATACCTGCTCCGCCAACGAGTCCCGATTTAGGACGCCTAGCGCCGCCGGAAGACTAAGACGCCGTCCGCGGCGGCGACGAGCCGGAAGCGGGGATCGCGACGGAGCTGCTGGATTCTTCCGAGTCCGCCTCGCCTGTCGTTGTGGTCGCCGAGCGACGGCTTTCGCTCGTCGACGATGACCCAGGCCGCGTCTCGGAGATAGGGGAAGCTGAAGATCCGCTTGCGCTCGGAGAGGTGTGCGCCGAGCGCGTTCGTGGCAGTCACCGGAGCGGCGGCGGGAATCAGGTGGAGCTCGCGGGCGGCTATTCGGTCGTGCCGGCTGACGTGGGCGCTCCTTGCCTGCAAGGTCTCGCCGCCGGGTACGAATCGCCACAGCGGCATCGGCCCCAGCAGGTAGTTGCCCGCGAGGGCTGCGAGCACGGCGACCGTGGCGGCGGCTCCCGCCCAGCGCCCGAGCCTTCCCGCCCCGATCGCGGCGGCAGCGAAGAGAATCGGAATCTCGGCGGCAACGTAGTGATAGTGGATCGAGCTTTGTGCGTCGACCGACGAGAGCAGATTCAGCGCGAGCTCAGGCACCACGGCGACGAGCACCAACGGCGCGGCGAGCGCCAGTCCGGCGATCGGCAGCAGCAGGTTGAGCAGGTAGTGCGTGCCGCGATGGTCGAAGGCGACGGACAGCAGGCGCCCGGGGTCCGTGAAGGCCTTTCGAACGATCCCAGCGGCCGAGCCGCCGACGGCGTCGTAGCGGCCGTAGAAGCTCGACCCGGAGCCGTGGTTGAAATGCGGGATCACGACCTGCACCGCAATAGCGGTTGCGGCTATGCCCGCGGCCGCGATCGCGCCGCCCGCGAGCCACCGCCGGCGCCCGATCGCATACCAGACTCCGAGCCCGGCGATCACCAGCGGGATCTCCTCGCGCGTCAGCGCCGCGAGCACGGCGAAGAAGGTGAACGGCAGCAGCCGGTCCTCGTCCAGGTACCAGATCGCGAAGAGCAGAAGCGGGCAGGCGAGCGCGACCGGGTGAAACTCGTTCAACGTCATCCACTGGGTTGCAGGAAAGAGCAGGTAAGCGAGTGAGAAGCCGAGACCGGCTCGGCTCGATCCGGTGTGCTTGCGCGCGAGCCAGAAGAGCGGCAGCGCTCCGAGCGCTACCGCCAGCGCTTGCGTGGTAAGAAGCAGACTCGGGCTCGGCCAGAGCCACCAGAGTGGAGCGAAGGCGACGAGGATCGGGTCGACGTGTGCGGCTAGACGGGAGATCTGAGCCCCGTGCAGATTCGTGACCTGGAGGAGGTGTCCGTGCGCTGTCGACCAGACGGCCTGAACCATGTTTCCGAGGTCGAAGCGCCCCGTCTCGAAAGCGCGGTGCCGAAGCAGGGAGAGAGCTGCGAAGCCGGCCCCATAGGCGGCCATTGCCGCCCAGAGCAGTGGGCGGGGCCGCGCGATCCTCAAGGGAGCAGGCCTTCGATCAGCGTCCGCCAGCGGTTGCCGAGCACCTGCTCGGAGGCGCGGGCGCGGTAGGCGTTGAGGCCGCCGTCGGCGACGCGCCGAGCTAGTGGGGGATCTTCGGCAAAGCGTCGAACGGCCGCCGCCAGCGCCTGCGCGTCGCCCGGCCGGACGAGCAACGCGCTTTTTTCGGAGGCGAGCAGCTCACGCGCGGCGGGGGTGTCGGCCGTGATCACCGGCACGCCGCAGGCGAGCGCCTGGAAGACCTTGTTCGGGATCACGCGCCCCGCCTTCTCCGAGGTACCGAAGACACCGAGCGCGCAACCCGCGCGCCGGAGCTCCTGGGGCAACCGTTCGTACTCGACCCACGCCACATGCTCGACGTTGGGCGGCAAATCCCGAAGCAGCGGCTGAAGCTGACCGCTGCCGACGATCTTGAAGCGCAGGTCGGCGGCGATCCGGGCTGCCTCGAGCACGATCGCTAGCCCATGTAGCGGGATCAGCTTGCCGACGAACAGCGTCTCGAAGGGTTGTTCGGGTTGCCACCCGGGCTTGAAGACGCGCTCCTGGGCACCGACGAAGCAGACCTCGACTCTGCTGCGCGGGAGCTCTGCGAGCTCGGTGAGGAATTCAGCGTTCGCCCCGGTGTCGGCGACGACGAGGTCAGCCGCTCGGAGGGCGCGCTTGTCGATCGCCCGGAGCGCGCGACTGGCCGGGGAGCTCGGCCCAAAGCGCCGGCGATCCTCGACGAACGTGTCGTAGAGAGAAACCAGCGGGTTGAAGACGATGGGCCGGCCGCGGGCGACGCGCCGAGCCGCCGCAAGGTCCAGGTGGCCGGGATAACCGACGATCAGCGCGTCGAAGTCCTCTTGAGGGCGTCGGAAGAGCCGCGCCTCCGCGAGTGCCAGCCGGGCGCCCGCCATCGCGCCGGCGCGCCACTTCTGCGGGCTTCGCTCCCAAACGGAGACGTGGCGCTCGCTCACCGCGGCGCCTGCTCCTCGCAGCGCTGAGATCACCTGCGCGTTCCGCGGGTAATCGCGCTCATACGTGCCGAAGTAGAGGACGCGCACCTTTGCTTGGCCGGGCCTTCGTCTCCCGCGCGCCCTTAATGGGTTCGCGCGCGATTCAAAGGCACACCCAACCTCCTCCCCGCGACGAGCCTAGTCGGAATTCGCGCACGCATGGGATACGTGACCGTGACGAGGGTGCAACCGCGGTGACGGGCCGCCGGAGATCCACTCGACGCTCATGCTCGGCGCGTTCTCAGGACAGGATCTCGTCGACGTGGAGCTCCGCCTGCGCGCGTCCGCCGGCGGTCTCTTCGTGCTGGCTCGTGAGCATCTCGCTGATCAGACCGAGCGAGAAGAACTGAAGACCGACCACGACCAGGAGCACGCCGAGCGTGAGCAGCGGGCGCTCGCCGATCGCGTGTCCCAGGGCCTTGACGACTGTCAGGTAGACGAGGATCGCAAGCCCGGCCAGGCCGAGAACGAGCCCGAGCCCGCCGAAAAGATGCAGGGGCCGGTGCCGGTAACGGCCGATGAACGACACCGTGAGCAGATCCAGGAATCCACGGACGTAGCGCTCGACGCCGTAGCGCGAGCGCCCGTGTTCTCGCGGACGATGGTTGACGGGGAGCTCCGCGACCCGGAAGCCCCGGTACTGCGCGAGTACGGGGATGAAACGATGCAGTTCGCCGTACAGCGGCATGCCGCGAACGACCTCTGCCCGGTACGCCTTCAGCCCGCAATTCATATCGTGCAGCCGAAGTCCGGAGACCCGCCCCGTCACCCAGTTGAAGATTCGCGACAGGACACGCCGGCGCAGCGGGTCGCGGCGGCGGGTCTTCCAGCCCGAAACGAGGTCGAAGCCCTCGTCGAGCTTCACCAGCAGCCGGGGAATCTCTGCGGGATCGTCCTGCAGGTCGGCGTCGATCGTGACGACGGTCTCACCGGAAGCCTGGCCGAACCCGGTCGCGAGTGCGACCGCCTTCCCGAAGTTTCGACGCAGCCGGACGACGCGTACGTTCTCATGCGCGTCGTGGAGCCGGGTCAGCGCTCCGAAGGACCCGTCGACGGAGCCGTCGTCGACGAACACGGCCTCCCAGTCCTGCTGGAAGGGCTCGAGTGCAGCCTGGAGCTCCTCGTACAGCAGCGCGATCGAGTGCTCCTCGTTGTGTAGCGGGATGACGACCGAGATCACGGAGATGGCGGTGGAGGCGGTGGAGGTGGTGGCGGCGTTGTACCCGGAATGGTGACGGTTGTCGGCAAGGACGTGGGTGGAGGAGGCAGAGTCGGGGGTGGAGGGGTCGGCGGGGGCGTCGGGGTCGGCGGTGGCGTTACCGTCGTGCGCGCCGAGGTGGTTCTTCTCGTCGAGGCTGCCGTACTCGTTCGCGCAGTCGGTGCTGACGTGATCGGCGCCGTCGTCGGGTTGGACCGCGGCGGCTTTCGCGCTACCGACGACGGCGTCGGCGTCGAATGGTGCGAGCGGCCCACCAGCAGGGCGACGCCGACGCCGGCCGCGGCGGCTCCGAGGAGCAGCACCCCGACGAGCAACGGCAGGAGCCAAACGGGCCGTCGTCCTCGATCGCTCCGGCGACCTCGCGGGATCACGAGTGTCGGCTCTGGGCCGGCAACGATCGTGGGTGCGTCGGCAGGAGGCGGCTTCCCCGTCGATAGCGCGTCGACCAGTGCCGCGCCGTCCACCGGCCGGGCGTCCGGATCCTTTGCCAAGGACGCCTCGGCCACGGCGGCGAGAGCCGGCGGCGCGTCACGCCGGACCTCACCAAGCGGACTGGGCCGCTCCTGAATGTGCAGGCGGGCAAGCTCGATCGGGCTTTCGGCTTCGAACGGAAGCCGGCCGGCGAGCATCCGGTACAGGATCACGCCGAACGAGTAGACATCGCTCGCGGTCGTGGCGGGGAGCCCCTGAGCCTGTTCCGGCGAGATGTAGGCGGCCGTGCCCAGCAGCGTTCCGGTTTCGGTCAGCGTTCCCGAGCCGCTCAGGCGCGCGATCCCGAAGTCCGCGATCTTGGTGACGCCCTCGTCGTCGAACAGCACATTCGCGGGTTTCAGGTCCCTGTGGACGAGCCCACGCGCGTGTGCGTGCGCGAGGCCGGCGGCGATCTCTCCGGCGATTCGCTCGGTTTCCTCGTCCGGATATGGCTCGCCCGGGATGAGTCGGTCCTCGAGCGTGCCGCCACCGAGGTATTCGAGCACCATGAACGGTCGGCCCTCGGCCTCGCCGTAGTCGAAGAGTCGACAGATGTTCGGGTGAGCGAGGGCAGCAACCGCCTGCGCCTCACGTTCGAAACGTGCAGGGTCGGCGTCGCGGCCGAGCAGCTTCAACGCGACGCGTCGATCGAGCTCGACGTCGTCGGCTGCCCACACCTCTGACATCCCGCCGACTCCGAGGCGGACGACGAGCTTGTAGCGACCCCCAACCAGTTCGTCGGCCACCGGGCTAGCTTATGCGGCTCGCGTGGCGGATCTGCTGTCGATTGCCGAAGCTCAGCGTCTGATTCTCGAACGCGCCAGGCCGCTCCCATCCGAGGCCGTGCCGCTCGAAGACGCGGCACGCCGCGTTCTCGCCGAGCCGGCGCGGGCGGCGATCGACCTGCCGCCGTTCCCGAGCTCCGCGATGGACGGCTACGCCGTCCGGGCCGCCGACACGCCGGGGCGGCTTCGGATCGCGTCGCGCATCGCTGCCGGAAAGCCTGCGACAGCGCCACTGGGGGGCGGGCAGGCGATGGGGATCGCCACCGGCGGGGTCATCCCAGAGGGCGCCGATGCCGTCGTGCCCATCGAGTATGTTGTCGATGATGACAACGAGGTCGAAGTCGGCGCTCCGGTGGAGAGCGGGGCCAACGTCCGGCCGCGGGGCGGCGACATCCATGAGGGCGAGACCGTCGCCGAATCCGGCTCGCTGCTCACACCCGCGCGGCTGGGTGCACTGGCCGCTGCCGGGATTCCGCAGGTTCGGTGCGCACGCCGGCCGCGCGCCGCCGTCCTGCCAACGGGAACCGAGCTTCGCCGCCCGGGTGACGTTCTCGCGGCGGGCGAGATCTATGAGGCAAACGGGCTGATTCTCTCGGCCCAGCTCGAGGCTGCAGGTGCAGACGTCGAGCTGATGCCGGCTGTCGGCGACGACGAGTCGGCACATCGAGTCGCACTCCAACACGCACTCGAGGCGGACGTCGTCGTCACCTCCGGCGGCGTCTCGGTCGGCCCGCACGATCTCGTCCGTCGCATTGAGGACGAGCTCGGAGTCGAAGAGGTGTTTTGGCGGGTTTCCGTGAGGCCCGGGAAGCCGATTGCGTTCGGGGTCCGCGAGGGCACGCTCGTCTTCGGCCTGCCCGGCAA
>VAWI01000069.1 GCA_005884005.1 Actinomycetota bacterium | reverse complement strand
CCAACGCCCGCGGCGTCGCCGCCGTACACGACAAGGACGGTTGGCTGGGCGCGCTGCGGTTCTGGCAGCGCCTCGAATCCGAGGGCGCGCTCACGCTGCGTGTGTGGCAGTCGCTGCCGGCCGAGAAGGCGGACGAGCTCGGCGCCCTCGGGATCGCGAGCGGCTTCGGCAACACGCGGCTGAGGCTCGGCTACCTGAAGGTCTTCATGGACGGCACGCTCGGCTCGCAGACCGCGCGCCTGCTCGACGGCTCCGGGGTCGAGATCACGAGCCGGGAGGAATTCGCCAACTTGATCCGGCACGCCGCGCGCGCGGGCTTCCCAGTCGCCGTTCACGCGATCGGCGACCAGGCGAACCGCGACGCCCTGGATGCCTTCGAGGAGACGCGCGGCGAGTGGCAGCGGCTTGGCCTCCGCCAGCGTGTGGAGCACGCGCAACTGCTGGCGCCCGAAGATCTCGGACGTTTCGCGCAACTCGGAGTCGCGGCGTCGGTGCAGTTCTCGCACGCCCCGTCCGACCGCGACCTCGCCGACAGGCTCTGGGCGGGTAAGACCGAGAACGCGTACGCGTTTCGCTCGCTCTGGGACTCGGGCGCGCTGGTTGTCAACGGCTCGGACGCGCCGATCGAGGAGCTCGATCCGCTCGCCGGCATCTGCGCGGGCGTCCTGCGCACGCTCGACGAGCGGGCGGCGTGGCATCCCGAGCAAGCCCTGACCGTCGAGCAGGCGCTGCAGGCCTCGACCGTGAATCCGGCCTGGCTCGCCGGAGACGAGCGCCGGCGCGGCAAGCTGCTTCCCGGCTACTACGCCGACCTGGTTGTTCTCGACCGCGATCCCGTGACGTCCGCGCAGGACGAGCTGCCCGAGGTGACGGTGGTGGCCACAATGCTCAGCGGGACCTGGGTACACAACCCGCCGCCTTGGGCCTGACGGTTTTAGGGACAGGCACCAACTGTGGCTGTCCCTACAGCGCTCGAAGGTTCGGTGTTCGTAAGACACGGCCTCATCGGCCTAACTGGAGCCGGGGCCGCCGCGTCGTAATCGGTACGCTCGAGCGCTCCTCCTCTCCCCCGTCTCGGGCGAATTTTTCTCTCGAAAGCCCAAGGGCCGGCGTCGAGGCCGGCCCGACGGGCTCGTTCACCGGGCTGGCGCGTGTAGTCAGCCGCCCTGGTGCGAAGCGTCCGTGAACTCGCGGAACTCTCCCGTGATCAGGAAGGCGGTCTGCTCGCCGATGTCGACTGCGTGATCGCCGATCCGCTCGAGGCAGCGGGAGACGAGGATCATCCGCAGTCCCCATTCGCGCTTGGAGACGTCGCCGCCGAGGTCGAGCACGCGCTCGACCGCGCGGCGGTTGGCACGGTCGATCAACTCGTCGAGATCGACGAGTGACGAGGCAGCCTCGAGATCGCGGCGCTGGAACGAGTCGAGCGCAACGCGGATCATCTCCTCCGCGCGCTGCCCCATCTCCTCGAAAGCCTGGACGAGCCCCTCGTCGGGATCGACGTCGGAGACAAGCCTGGTCAGCTTGGCGATCGTGACGCAGTAGTCGCCCATTCGCTCGAGATGAAGGTTCGCGTGCAGCATCGCGAGCACGAGCCGGAGGTCGACCGCGACGGGCGTCTGCCTGGCGAGCAGCGACTGGATCCCCTCCTGGATGGAGAAATAGCGGCCGTCGATCTCGTCGTCGAAGGCGATCACCTCGTCGGCGAGCTCTGCGTCTGCCTGCTCGAGCGCGTTCACCGCGGCGCGCAGCGCGCGCAGGACGAAGTCGCCTTCTTCCTGGAGGGACGCCTCGACCTGCTCCAACTCCTCCTGGAACGTGATTCTCATCTGCTCAGGCACCCTGGTCAGCCATCGTACCCCTGACTCTTTTGAGAAAACGAGCCGCGGCCTAGCCGAACCGGCCGGTGACGTAGCCCTCGGTGCGCTTGTCGGAGGGCTGGGTGAAGATCTTCGGCGTCTCGTCGTACTCGACGAGGACGCCGTGGCCGCCGCTCTCGGTGCGCTCGAGCGTGAAGAACGCGGTCATGTCCGCGACGCGTGCGGCCTGCTGCATGTTGTGGGTGACGATCACAAGCGTGTACTCGTTCTTCAGCTCGTGCATCAGGTCCTCGATCTTCGAGGTGGCGATCGGGTCCAGCGCCGACGCCGGCTCGTCCAGTAGGACGACGTCCGGCTCGACAGCGATCGCACGCGCGATGCAGAGGCGCTGTTGCTGGCCGCCTGAGAGCCCGAAGGCGCCTTTCTTGAGCCGGTCCTTGACCTCGTCCCAGAGCGCCGCTTGCGTCAGCGCACGCTCGATGCGGCTGTCGAGATCATCTTTCATTCCAAGCACGCGCAGGCCCCAGGCGACGTTGTCGTAGATCGACTTCGGGAACGGGTTCGGCTTCTGGAAGACCATTCCAATTCGCCGTCGCACCTCGACTGGGTCAACCCCGTCGCCGTAGATGTTCTGGCCGTGGTAGTGGACCTCGCCTTCGACCTTCGCCGCCGGTATGAGGTCGTTCATCCGGTTTAGCGAGCGCAGGAACGTGCTCTTGCCGCAGCCGGAGGGCCCGATGATCGCGGTAACGAGGTTGCGGTAGATCGAAAGATCGACGTTCGAGACGGCCGGCGCCTTGCCGTAGCTGACGGTCAGGCCGCGCGTCACGAAGACGGCTTCGCGACCCGAGGCGCTCAGCGGCGCCTCGCGAGGCTGAGCGATCTCGATCGGCGCCACCGTTTGCATCGTATCGGCGTCCACGGTCACCTCTCCAGCTTGCTTCGATATCGAGCGAGGAGCAATCGAGCCGTCAGGCTGATTACGAGGACGAAGCTGATCAGGACGAATCCGAGCGCCCAAGCGCGCGCATGGTCGGCCGGATCCGGCGATTCCGCCAGGGCGAAGATGTCGATCGGAATCGAGAGCACAGGCTGGCGCGGATCCCACGTGACGGCGTTCGCCGCTATCGAGGTCGTGAAGAGCAGCGGCGCCGTCTCCCCCGCCGCCCGCGCGACCGCGAGCACGGTGCCCGTGAGGATGCCGCCGAGGCTTGTCGGTAGCACGACCCCGAGGACGGTGCGCCACCGACTGGCGCCGAGCGCCATCGCCCCCTCGCGTAGCGTGCTCGGGACCAACGCGAGCACCTCTTGAGTCGCCCGCGCAACGAGCGGCAGCATGATGATCGCAAGCGCAAATGAGCCCTTCCAGGCGGCTTGCCCGCTTCCGATCACGAGCAGAGCGAAGACAAAGATGCCGATGATGATCGAGGGGAGCCCGTTGAGGACGTCGAGCACAAGCTTGGCGGCATCGGCGATCCGCGGTGACGCGAATTCGCTCACGTAGAGCGCGATCAGGATTCCGACCGGCACGGCCATGGCCGTCGCCAGGGCGACGAGCACGAGACTGCCGACGAGCGCATCGGCGACGCCTCCCCCGCTCTGCCCGAACGTCGCGGCGGTCTTCGTGAAGAAGTCCCAGCTGAGCGCGCTGGCACCCCGCTGTGCGACCGAGATGATCACGACCGCGAGCACGGCGACTGCCGCCAGCGCGGCGATCGTGGCCAGCACCTGCATCAGCAGGTTGACGAGCTTGCGCCGCCTCGTCCGGCGGCTCAGTGTGAGCGAGAAACGGGTCGCGTCGACGGCCATCAACTTCCTCCCGTGCGCTGGTAGGTAAACCGGCGCTCGATCAGCCGCGCGGCGAGGTTCACCAGCAAGGAGATCACAAGCAGGATGGCCGCCAGGTAGACGAGCGACGCGACCTGAAGCCCGGCCGCGCCGGCGTATTGCTCGGCGATCCGGCTGGCGAGCGTGTCGCCGGTCGCGAACAGCGACCAGTGGATCCCGTGGCCGGCGCCCATCACCTGCGTCACCGCAATCGCCTCGCCGATCGCGCGGCCGAAACCGAGAATCACGGCCGCGGCGACTCCGCTTCGCGTGTAGGGCAGGATGACGCCACGGACCATCTCCCAGCGCGTCGCGCCGAGCGCCAGCGCTCCCTCCTCGAGCTCGGTGGGCACGCCGACGAAGAGCTCGCGGCAAATGCTCGAGATGATCGGGACGACCATGATCGTCAGCACGAGAATGGCTACGAGGATTCCGGCGTTCTCGGGCGTCCCGCTGAACAGCGGGATGAAGCCGAGGTGGCGGTGGAGCCAGGGCTCGAGATCCTGCCCGACGAACGGGCCGAGAACGAGGATCCCCCAGAGACCGAGCACGACGCTCGGAATCGCCGCGAGCAACTCGACGAGAGAAGCGATCACGGTCCGGGCTCCGCGCGGCGCGAGCTCGCTCAGGTAGAGGCCGATCGCGATCGAGACCGGCGTCGCGATCAGGAGCGCGGCAAACGAGGTCACTGCAGTTCCCCAGATGAAGTCGAGCGCGGCGAATTTGTTCCTCGCCACGTCCCAACCCTGATGGGTGAGGAAACCGAATCCGTACTTCGAGATCGCGGGGTGCGCGACGTCGAAGATCTTCCATGCGATCGCGATCAGGAGTGCTGCGGCGGCGGCGGCGGCGGCAGCCGTCAACCCATGGAGCGCCCCGTCGCCGAGGCGATCGCCTAGCCGGCGCCGGGAAGAAAGCGAGGGCGCAGTCGTGGAAGGAACGGCGCTCACGCGCGCGGACACTAACGCTGGTTCCGGCTGATTCCTGCGCGGTTCACCAGATCGTCACCAATCGGACACCACGTTTCAGCCCATACGCCGGCCGACGGCTTCGATCCTGTGGGTGTCATCGAGGAGAAGGAGCGAACGGTGTCAAGGAAGACAGTCATGGCGGCTGCGCTCGCGGTCGCCACGCTCGCGTTTGGGGCCAGCTTTGCCGCCGCGAGCTCGAAGAGTGGCAGCCTGAAGGGGGCGGGCAGTACTTTCGTCTTCCCGCTGGTCTCCCAGTGGCAGGCAAATTACAAGAACGCACAGATCACGTACGGCTCGGTGGGCAGCGGGGCAGGCATCGCCGCGATCACCGCGCGCACGGTCGACTTCGGCGCCAGCGACGCGCCCTTGTCGAAGGACCAGGCAGCCGCCTGTAAGGGCTGTCAGCAGATCCCGTGGGCTCTTTCGTCGACGTCGATCCCATACCGCGTTCCAGGGGTTGAGTACGGGCTGAAGCTGACCGGGCCGATCCTCGCAAACATCTATCTCGGCCACATCACGAAGTGGAATGCGGCAGCGATCAAGAAGATCAATCCCGGCGTCAAGCTGCCCGACCTGAAGATCACCCCGGTCTACCGCAGCGACGCGAGTGGAACGTCCTGGAACTTCACCGACTACCTCTCCAGTGTCAGCAAGGAGTTCAAGAACAAGATCGGCCGCGGCACCCAGCCCAACTTCTCGACCGGCATCGGCGGCAAGGGCTCGTCCGGACTTGCGGGCGTTGTCTCGCGCACCGACGGGGCGATCGGCTACGTGGACGAGGCCTACTCGCTCAAGAACGGCTTCAAGGTGGCGAAGATCCAGAACAGGGCAGGCAAGTTCCAGCTACCGGGTCTCCGTGGGATCAAGGCATCCGCGGCGACGATCACCCGAGTGCCGAAGAGCGGTGAGCTCTCGATCGTCAACCCGCCCAAGTCGCAGAAGCTCGCCTACCCGATCTGCACCTTCACCTACGTGATCGTGCCGCTGAAGTCGAGCAAGGCCGGGACGCTGAAGCAGTTCATCAGCTGGGCGATCACCGGCGGGCAAAAGTACGCGTCGCCGCTCCAGTTCTACCCGCTGCCGAAGATCGTCGTGACGGCGGACAAGACGTTCGTCCGCAAGATCCACTCCTAACGATCGAGCGACGGCGTCAGACTGGAAAGACGCAGCGGATTTCGAGGCCCTCGGCGGGCGCGCCGAGGGCCTCGACCTGCCCGCCGGCGGCTTCGACGACGTGCTTGACGATCGCGAGCCCGAGGCCGCTGCCCCGCGAGGCGCGGGCCCGGTCGGCGCGGTAGAAGCGCTCGAAGAGGCGCGGCAGGTCTTCGACTGCTACGCCCACCCCGCTGTCGCGGACCGAGAGAACCCGGCCGCCGTTCTCACGCCTGAGGGCGAGCACGCAAGTCGCCCCTTCCCCGGCGTGGCGGAGCGCGTTCTCGGTGAGGTTCTGGACGACGATCCGCAGCATCCGGGCTCGCAGGGGCAGCTCGAGCGTCTCGTCCTCGATCTCGACCTCGAGCTCAATGCCGGCTCGCTCGGAGCGCTCGTCGAGCTCGGAGACGATCTCGCGCAGGAGCGGCGCGGCCTCCGTCGAGCCGAGCGAGACGACCTCGCGCCCGGTCTCCAGCTCGCTCAGAAAGAGCACGTCGTCGATCAACTCGTCCATCAGCTCGACCTCCGCGCGCATCTGCTGGAGGGCCGCAGCCGGGTCGCCGCCGGGCAGGCTCGCACCTTCGATCAGCGCGAGCAGGCGCGCAAGCGGCGTCCGCAGCTCGTGTGAGACGGCTGCGGTGAAACCGACTCTCAGCTCTCTGTATGGGTCCCGGTTCACGCTCAATAAGGTAGGTGCGATGACGAAGGTCCTGATCGTCGAAGACGACGAGGTGATCGCTTCGAGCATGGCGCAGCACCTCTCCGGGGCCGGCTTCGACCCCGTTACGGTCGGCCGCGGTGAGGTCGGGCTGGCGCGTCTGCGCTACGAGGCGCCCGACGTTCTCGTGCTCGACCTGATGCTCCCCGGGCTCGACGGCTGGAGCCTGATCGAGTCCGCGCGCGCGGAGGGAATCGGCACTCCGATCATCGTGGTCAGCGCCCGCGGGACCGAGCACGACCGCGTGCACGCCCTTCAGATCGGCGCCGACGACTACCTCGTCAAGCCGTTCTCGATGAAGGAGCTCGTCGCGCGGGTGCAGGCCGCCGCCCGACGCGGCGTCCGGGCGCAGTCGGAGGAACGTGGGGATGCGATCGAGATCGAGGAGCTGCGGATCGACCCGCGCGAGGTGCAGGCCTACGTCGACGGCCAGAGCGCCGAGCTGACGCCGACCGAGTTCCGGCTCCTCTACGCGCTCGCCCTCGACCGCGGCCGCGTGACGACCCGTGACGAACTGCTCCAGAAGATCTGGGGCCGGCGGGAGACCCACCGCGACCGCACGGTCGACGTCTTTGTGCGGCGGCTGCGGGACAAGATCGACCGCATCGCGCCGAGTCACACGTTCATTCAGACGCGCTACGGCGTCGGCTACAAGCTGGAGCCGATTGCCAAAGGCCAGGAAGCCGAGGAGTAAGATCAAAGGGCGATGCGCACGATGAAGGCCGTCCACGACGAGAGCTGCTCCGTCGCCGCTTGCGCCGAGATCATCGGCGCAAAATGGACGGCGCTGCTCGTCCACGACCTCTCCGAGGGGCCGAGACGCTTCTCCGAGCTCGAGCACTCGTGCGCCGGCATCAGCCCGCGGACGCTCTCCGAGCGCCTCCGCGCGCTCGAGGACGAGGGCATCGTCGAGCGGCACAGCTACGCGGAGTCGCCGCCGCGCGTCGAGTACGAGCTCACCAGCAAAGGCGATGCGCTCTTGCCGATCATCGAGGAGATGCGGCGCTTCGGCCACTCCTGGCTCATCGAAGAGCCGGCCGCCGTCAGCTAAGACCCTAGAGCCCCGCGACTGAGGCAGTCGCTTGCGACGCCGATCTGGAGGACATCGGGGCTTTGCCCGGATGTCCGTCTAATCCCGGCCGGTAAATTCGCTGTCGCTATTTGCCCGGCTCCAACGATCCGAAGGAGCGGTACAGCTCGGCCGCGGCGCGGACACCGAGCGGCAAGTACTCGGCGAGGAGGTTCTCGTTCGGGGAGTGGATGTTCGAGTCCGGCAGCGCGAAGCCGGTCAGGATCGTGGGTATGCCCTTGTCCGCCAGGGCGGGCACGATCGGCAGCGTCCCGCCGGAGCGGACGAGCAGGGGTCGGGTCCCGACGACACGCTCGAACGCGTCCAGGCCGAGCTGTACGACCGGCGACTCCGGATCGACAAGACCGGCCGGCGACGACGAGAGTCTGGTGATTTCGAGCTCCGCCCCCTCCGGGGCTGTCTCCCTCAATAGACGCTCGATCTCGGCATCGATCTGCTGCGGATCCTGTCCGGGTGCGAGCCGGATCGAGAGGTTCGCGTGCGCTTCGACCGGCAGGACGGTCTTCTGCAGCTGTGACGAGCCGCCCTCGATGCCGTTCACGTCGAGGGAGGGCTCCGCGAACGTGCGGAGGTAGAACTCCTCCGCCGCCTTCGTGTCCATTGGCCGCGCACCTTGGCCGGCGAGCTCCTCGGCGCCAGGCGTCAGCTCTGCCCAAGCGCCAAGCTCCTCCTCGGTCGGGGGAGCGATTCCGGCGCGCAGCGGCTCCGGTAGGCGCCCGTCCTTCGCCAGAACTGCGTCCAGCGTCTGTACAAGCGCATGCAGCGCGTTCAGCGACGCGCCGCCGAAGACACCGGAGTGCAGATCACGGCTACCGGTCCTGATCCGAATGTGGAAGTAGATCAGCCCCCGCGTCGAGAGGCAGAAGAGCGGCACGTCGCGCTTGAGCATCGCCGCGTCGAAGATCACGCACGCATCCCCTCCACGCTCGTCGGCGGCCAGAAAGTCCACGATCGAGTGGCCCCCGGTCTCCTCCTCGCCGTCGCAGCAGATCCGCAGGTTGACCGGCAGCGCATTGCGCGCCTTCAATTCGGCGGCCGCCTTCAGCAGCATGTAGAGCTGCCCCTTGTCGTCCGCGGCCCCGCGGGCGTAGAGCCGTCCATCGCGAACCGTTGCTTCGAAAGGATCGGACTCCCAGAGTTCCAGGGGCGCGGGCGGCTGGACGTCGAAATGTCCGTAACAGATGACCGTCGGCGTGGCCCCGTTCCCGTCCGCGGAGATCTCACCGAGCGCCAGCGGATGTCCGTCCCAGTCGCGAAGCTCGGCCTCGCCGCCGGCTCCGCGCACGAAATCGCACACCCACTCGCCGGCCTGCTGGACCTCGCCGGCGCGTTCCGAGTCCGCACTGATGCTCGGAATGCGTATGAACTCGGAAAGCTCGTCGAGCCAGGCCTGATTCACGGCGCGTGAGTTTACGGATGCGGCTGCCGCGGCCGCGACCCCGGCGACCGCCTCAGCCTTTTTGACCGCAGCTTCAGGCCGCGACGTTCTTCAGAGACTGGGCCTCTGCGAGCGCTCGCAACTTCTTCAGGCTCTGGTTCTCGATCTGACGGATCCGTTCCCGCGTGACGTTGAACGTCCGGCCCACCTCGTCCAGCGTCCGCGGATGCTCGCCGTCGAGTCCGTAGCGAAGCTCGAGCACCCGGCGTTCGCGGGGCGAGAGGCTACCGAGCACGCGCCGCAGCGCCGCCTTGCGCAGCTCCACCTCGGCGACCTCGTCGGGCAGGGCCTCGTTCTCGTCGGTGAGGAAATGGCCGAACTCGGACTCTTCGTCATCGCCGACCGGCTTCTCGAGCGAGACCGGCGGTTGCGAGCTGCGCCGGATCGACTCGACCTCGGTCGCGTCGAGCTCGAGTTCATCGCCGATCTCCCAGGAGAAGGGCTCCCGACCCAACTCGGCGCGCAGCTTTCGCTCGGTCCGCGCGATCTTGTTGAGCTTCTCGACGATGTGGACGGGCATTCGAATCGTCCTTGCCTTGTCGGCGAGTGCCCGGGCGACCGCCTGGCGGATCCACCAGGTCGCGTAGGTCGAGAACTTGAACCCCTTGCGGTGATCGAACTTCTCGGCCGCGCGGACGAGGCCGATCGTTCCCTCCTGGATCAGATCGAGGAAGGGCAGACCCTGATTCCGATACTTCTTCGCAATCGAGACGACGAGGCGTAGGTTCGCCTCGACCATCTCTTGCTTCGCGCGATGGTCGCCCCGCTCAATCCGCTTGGCGAGCTCAACCTCTTGCGCCGCCGTCAAAAGGTCGACCTTGCCGACGTCCTTGAGAAAGAGTTGCAGCGAGTCCGTCGAGATCTCGCGCACCTCCGGCTCAGGCTCGGTCGGAGCCTCCACGGGCGCTGGACCGTTTTCGAGCACTTCGATCTGAAGCTCGTCGAGAGCGTGGTAGAAGTCGTCCATCTGCGCCGCGTCGAGCTCGAGCTCGTCCAGCGCCAAGGCGATCTCCGTTGTATTCAGCGACCCGGACGGCCGTGCGGCCTCCAGTAGACCCTTCGCCTCGTCTGTCTCGAGCAGCTCGGCAATTGTCGCCGGACGTGCCTTTTCTGCTTGTGCGCTCAAGGCTCCCCCTCCCCGGAAAATGCCTAGCTCACGCTATTGGCTCTGTCTTGCGGTCAATGCCGTTCTCGAAGCTGCGGCACTCTTGCACGCGTTTCGGACGGACGCCATAGGCCGAACGGCCCTAATTGCGACTTGTGGGTCCTATTACGAAGTGCATCTTCACCATACCTCGGGTTTAGCGGCCACAGCGGCGAAGCCGCTACGGCCCTTTTACGACTTGTTGGTCCTATTACGATATCGGGCTTGGCCTTGGCTCGGGATTAGACGGCCGCAGCGGCAAAGCCGCTACGGCCTCTAGGTCGGCGTCGCAAGCGAGCGCCTTGTGGGGGAGGGGAACTGGGAGAGCGGGTTATCGCCCGAGTAACCGTCCCGACCGTGACCCAATCCGGTGGCTGAGTGTCGCAGTGGTAGCTACTTGGACGACAGCTGCGTGAGGAACTGGCGGGCGGTACTGCCCAAGACGGTTTTGTGGCTTACCGCAGACGCGAGTTGGAGCTCCTGGCGGGCCCTTTTCAACTGCCCGATCCAGAGTAGAAGCTCGCCGAGATGGAAGCGAACGCTTTGCGAGCGCGGAAAGCGAGGCGCCAGGGGGCCGAGCCGCGAGAAGGCAAGGGCCGGATTTGCCTTCGAGAAAAGGCCGACGGCTGCTGCGGTCTGGGCTTCGGCGTTGTCGGGAGCAACCCTCGCCGCTGCGGCGAACTCCCGCTCGGCGGAGACCGACCGCCCGAGACGCTGGAGGGCGGACCCGTAGAGAAGCTTCCCCCTGACCCCCCCTCCGGCCCCGCGTGCCAGCGCAGCCAGCTGCCGCGGCGGCGAACGGCGCGCGACCGAGGCCGGCACGGCGAAGCTGGGCACGAACGGCGGCCGTCCCGGTGCGAAGGCCGGGTAGAGCAAGCTCTCGGCCTGCACGGCCGGCTGGCTATTCGGATCGCGCGCCAGCGCCTGCCGCCAGGCGGCTCGAGCGGCCGATGTCTTGCCGTCGGCGATGCGCGCCAGACCGAGATGGAGGAGGACGAGGGCGCTCGCCGGGTGGCGGTTTGCGAGCCGTTCCAGCCGAGTGACCGTGCCTGTAGGCCAGGCCGCGACCGCCGCGCCGACGTGCGCCGGAAGCGAGCGGTAGTGCACGAAGATCCGAGCGGCCGCGGCTCGCTTGCCGGCGACGTAAAGCCGGTTGGCACGCCGCAGCGCGACCGCTTCAGGGTCGGTTCGGACGCCGAGGTCGAGCACGAGCGCCGGCGCCCGACCGCGACCGGTCGCAGTGGTTTTCGCCTGTGCCGACGCCCCGCCGGTGCTCGTGCGCGTGAACGCGACCGTGCCGACGACGAGCGCCGCAGCGCCGACAGCGGCCAGCGCGACAACCAGATAGGTCCGGGCGCGGGGGCTCACACTCCGACGATAGCCCCACGCCGCTCGCTATAAATTGGAAAGCAATGAGCTCGTACCGCGAATTTCTCCAGGGGACCAGAGAGCAGATCGACGAGATCGACGTCGAACGTGGTCACAAGCTTCACGGCGAGACCGATCCGCCGGTCTTCCTCGACGTCCGAGAGCGCGAGGAGTGGGACGAGGGCCATATCCCCGCCGCCGTCCACGTTCCCCGCGGCTGGCTCGAGTCCCGGATCGAGCAGACCGTTCCCGACCGCACCAAGGCGATCGTCGCCTATTGCGCGTCCGGCAACCGCTCGACCTTCGCCGCGCGGACGCTCGAGGAGCTCGGCTACGAGAACGTTGTCTCGCTCGCCGGGGGAATCAACGACTGGAAGCGCCACGGCTACCCGCTCGAGGTCCCGACCGGCGCACTCGGCCCCGAGCAGCGCACCCGCTACAGCCGGCATCTGCTGATCCCTGAGGTCGGCGAAGAGGGCCAGGTGAAGCTGCTCCAGTCCCGGGTCCTCTTGATCGGCGCGGGCGGCCTCGGTTCCCCCGCCGCGCTCTACCTCGCCGCGGCGGGTGTCGGGACGCTGGGGATCATCGACGCCGATGTCGTCGACGAGACAAATCTCCAGCGGCAGATCCTGCATTCGACCGCCTCGCTCGGCGAGCCGAAGGTCGAGTCGGCTGCGCGCACGATTCGGGAGCTCAACCCCGACGTCGAGGTCAGAGGCTACAAGGAGCAACTGACCTCGGAGAACATCGAGCGGATCCTCGCCGACGGCTGGGACGTGATCGTCGACGGCGCCGACAACTTCCCGACCCGCTACCTCGTCAACGACGCAGCGGTCTGGCACGACCTTCCGCTCGTGCACGGGTCGATCTTCCGTTTCGAGGGCCAGGCGACCGTGTTCAAACCACATGAAGGTCCTTGCTATCGCTGCCTGTTCCCGCAGCCCCCGCCGCCAGAGCTGGCGCCGAGCTGCGCGGAGGGCGGCGTGCTCGGCGTGCTGCCGGGCGTGATCGGCTCCCTGCAGGCGAGCGAGGCGATCAAGCTCGCGCTCGGGATCGGGGAGCCACTGATTGGCCGGCTGCTCCTCTTTGACGCGCTGACGACGACCTTCACCGAGGTTGCGCTCCGCCGAGACCCCGACTGCCCCGTCTGCGGGGAGAACCCGACGATCACCGAGTACATCGACTACGTCGAGTTCTGCAGCCCGGTACGCGCATGAGCGTGGTGCGGATTCCGCCTACTTTGCGCAGCGAGACCGCCGGGGAGCGCGAGGTCATCGTCGAAGGCGAAACGGTGCGAGACCTGCTCGACGACCTGACCGCCCGCTTTCCCGGCCTGCAAGGCCAGCTCGAGTACGCGAACGTCTACGTCGGGGGCGAAGACATCCGGACACGTGACGGTTACGAGACTACGGTTGCCGAGAGCGACACGGTCATCCTGTTACCGGCAATGGCCGGGGGACAGTCCCTCGGTGTTTGAGGGACTGTCCCTGAAAACAGCCCGAAGCCTGCTCGACCTGATCGGAGGCACCCCGCTCGTCGAGCTCCCAAGACTTTCACTTAAGCCCCGGGTCAAGCTCTATGCGAAGCTGGAGGGCCAGAATCCGACCGGCTCGATCAAGGATCGGGTCGCACTTGCGATGGTCGAGGACGCAGAGGCGCTGGGCGAGCTCGAGCCCGGTCGCGAGCTGCTCGAGCCGACGAGCGGCAACACGGGGATCGCGCTCGCCCTCGTCGCAAAGCTCAAGGGCTACACGCTCACCTGCGTGATGCCCGAGAACGTGACCGAGGAGCGCCGTCGGCTGCTCGGGCTCTACGGCGCCAAGATCGTCGAGTCGCCGGGTTCCGAAGGCTCGAACGGCGCCGTCCGCCTCGCGCAAGAACTGGCGGCGAAGGAGCCGCGCTACTTCATGCCGTTCCAGTACGGCAATCCGGCCAACCCTCGGGCCCACTACCAGGGCACCGGCACCGAGATCGCCGAGGCGCTCGACCACGTTGACGTGCTTGTCGCCGGGCTCGGCACCGGCGGAACGCTGATGGGCGCTGGCGAGCGGCTGCGCGAGCGCTTCCCCGAGGTCGTTGTCGCGGCTGCCGAGCCGCTGCCGGGAGACCCTGTCATGGGCCTACGCTCGTTGGAGGACGGCTACGTGCCGCCGATTCTCGACGTCTCGAAGCTCGACCGAAAGCTGCTGGTCTCGAACGCCGAGGCCGTCGCAAACGTGCGCGCCCTGCTCGACGAGGAGGGCGTCTTCGCGGGCGTCTCCGCCGGTGCGGTCGTGCACGTCGCCCGGACGCTCGCCGGCGAGCTCGACGAAGGCGTCGTCGTCGCGATCCTCGCCGACGCCGGGTGGAAGTATCTCTCGGCTTCCTTCTGGGACGCGGACGACGTCGAGGCCGAGATGGAGGCCGATCTCTGGTGGTGATCGGCGCCGAGGTGCGCGTGGCGCTCGAGGAGCACGCGCGAGCCGAAGCGCCGAACGAGGCCTGTGGTGTCGTCGTCCTCCGTGACGGCGAGGCCGAGCGCTACGAAGCGGGCCGAAACCGGACGGCGTCGCCCTACCGCTTCGAGCTCGAGGTCGATCCGCAGATCTGGTTCCTCGAAGACGACGGCTTCGAGCTGGCCGTCTTCCACTCCCATGTCTCGGCCCCGGCGAGGCCCTCCCGCACCGATGTCGAGAACATCGGCCTCTGGGAAGGCCAGCCGTATCTGATCCTCTCGCTCGGAACCGGAGAGTTGGCCGCCTTCACGATCGAAGGCGGCCGCATCTCGGAGCTCGAGCTGCTTACGTTGCCCTGAACGTCCCCTTCATGCCGGCGGCGGCATGGCCGATAACCGTGCAGATGTACTTGTGGGGGCCCTTTGTCAGGGTGACCCTGAGCGTCGCCGACTTGCCGGGCGCGATCAGCGGCGTCTTCTTGCCGGCGATCTTGAAGTCGTGCTTGACATGGCCTCTGTTCGTGACCTTGAAGATGAAGAGCCCGTGGCGCGCGGTGCGCGTCGAGAGCGCGAAATGGAACTCGGTCGCCTTGACGGTCACGATCTTCGCCGCGGCTGTTTGCGTGCGCGCCAGGGCAATCGAGGTCACTCCCAGCACGGCGATGAGAGCCGCGAGCACGATTCCGGTCGAAAGCTTCAATCTCAGCATGTGGCTCCTTGCAGGTGAGGAGGCGGGACGGTTTCCGTCGCGAGCATACGCGTCTGCGTCGCGCTCTTGATAGCCGCTTAACGACGGCTTAATCGCGTCAGCCTTCAGCCGCGGCGCGCTCTTCGTGCGGCTCGTCCTGCTCACGTGGAGGCGGCTCGACGAACTGCACCTCGAGCTTCTCGATTCGCGAGCCCTCCACCTCGATCACCTTGAAACGGAGGCCGTTGTATTCGACCTCATCGCCTGCAGCGGCGGCGCGCCCGAGCAGGCCGAAGACGAAGCCCGCGACCGTGTGGTAGTCCTCGATCGGCAACTCGACCTGGAATTTCTCGTTGAAGTCGTCGATGGGGTATGTGCCGTCGATGCGGATCGTCTTGTCATCCACATGCTCAACCGATTCGTCGGGAAGGTCGAACTCGTCCTCGATCTCGCCGACGATCTCCTCGAGCAGGTCCTCGAGCGTCACGATTCCGGCCATTGTCCCGTACTCGTCCACAACGACGGCCATATGGAAGTTGGTGCGGCGAAAGTCCGCGAGCAAGGCAGCGAGGTCCTTGGTCTCGGGGACGATGTAGGCATCCCGCAGCAGCTCCTCGATCCGCACGTTCGCGAAACCCTGGTCGTTGAGCGCGGAGAAGAGGTCGCGAACATGGATGATACCGACGATGTCGTCGAGCGTCTGGCGATAGACCGGGTAGCGCGTGTAGGGGGATTCGATCACCGCGGCGAGGCATTCCTCGGGCGGCAGGTCGATCGAGAGCGCCACAACCTCCGGGCGCGGGACCATCACGTCCGCGACCTCCTTGTCGGCGAAGTCGAAAACCTTGTAGAGCATCTCCTGCTCCTCCCGCTCGATCTCGCCGTACTCGGTCGCGCGCCCAAGCAGCATCCGGAGCTCGGCTTCCGAGAGTGCCTCGCGCTCTTCGCCAGGCGACTCGAGCCCGAGCGCGCGCAGGATCAGCTCGGACGAGCTCTGGAGAATCCAGATCAGCGGGTAAGCGAGCACAAAGAACCCGCGCACCGCCGCCGAGACCCCGAGCGCAATCCGCTCCGAGTAGCGCAGCGCAACGGCCTTGGGCACGAGCTCCCCGATGACCACGTGGAGATAGGTGATGATCAGGAACGCGATCACGACGGCGAGCACGGTCGCCAGCACCGGGTCGAGTGCACGCGCGAGCGCCTGTTCGCCGAGAGCACCGATACCGAGGCTCGTGAGCGTGACTCCGAGCTGCATCGCGGCGATGAACCGCGGTGGGTCAGCGACGATTTTCTGGACGGCGCGGGCACGCCTGTTGCCCTCCTCGGCCAACTCCTGGATCTTCGTCCGCCGCGCGGTCACGAGCGCGTATTCGCCCGCAACGAAGAACGCGTTCAGCAGGATCAGCGCCGCAACGCCAAGGAGCTCTAGGAAAAGGGTCACGTTCCGGCCGCCGCCGGCGTGGGACTTAGGGGGTCGTCGTCCAAGGTCTTCGCCGGAGTGTAGCGATGGGTTCTGCTGGCATAACCGAACACGTGTTCGTATACTTTCGACCGTGCGCGCCGAGTACCGGGAAGAGCCATGCAAGAGCGCCCTCAACCGCGTCAAGGGGATGATGTTCGACTGGTCGCTCAACCCCTACATGGGCTGCGTGCACCGCTGCACGTTCTGTTACGTCAGGGCGTTCGAGCGCCGAGCCGACCGGCCGTCTGACGACCGCTACGGACACTCCATCCGAGTCAAGGTCAATGTCGTCGAGGTCTTGCGCCGCGAGCTCGCGCGCGCCTCCTGGAAGCACGAGACCGTCGCGATCGGCGCGGCCACCGACCCGTACCAGCCTGCAGAGGGGCACTACCGGTTGACACGCGGCTGCCTCGAAGCGCTCGCCGGCGCGCACAACGCTTTCAGCATCATCACCCGCGGGCCGCTGATCATCCGCGACGTCGACGTCCTCGCCGAGGCGGCGAGGCGGGCGAACGTTTCGGTCACGTTCTCTATCCCCACCCTGGACGAGGACGTCTGGCGGAAGACGGAACCGTCGACAGCGCATCCGCGTCAGCGGCTGCGGGCACTCAAGACGTTGGTCGACGCCGGCGTCCGTGCCTCGGTCGGGATGGCTCCGATCCTCCCGGGCATCTCGGACCGTCCCGAGCAGCTCGCGGAGGTCGTTCGGGCCGCCCGCGAGGCCGGCGCCTGCGGGATCTGGGCGAACCTGCTCTTCTTACGGCCGGGCACGCGCGAGCACTTCCTCGAGCAGCTCGCGCGAGACTGGCCCGAGGAGCTCGAGCGTTACGAGCGGCTGTACCGGCGGCGTGCCTACCTCGGCAAGGAGCAGACGAAGCCACTCCGCGAACGGGTTGGCGCGCTTGCGAAAGAGCACGGCGTGCGGGACCGGCGCCACATCCGATTGGAGCCCGAACCGCCGGTGATCGCCGAGCAGCTAGCGCTCGCGATCTAACCGACCGCCGATTTCCCGCATACAATCTGGCAGGCCGTGGTCGAAAACGGGCAGGGACGCAAGGAGATCACCTGTTTGATCGTGGACGACCACGAGGTCGTCCGCGAAGGCCTGCGCCTGTCGCTCTCACGCGCGCCGCACATTCGTGTTGTGGGCGAGGCCTCTGATGGGGCCACCGCGGTCGCGCTCACAGAACGGCGCAAACCCGACGTTGTGATCATGGACGTTCGCATGCCCGGGATGGACGGGCTCGAGGCGACCAAGATCCTGACCGAGAAGGTCCCGGAGACAGCTGTGCTCATCTTCACCGCCTACAGCGAACGCAGCCTGCTCGGGCGGGGGCTGGAGTCGGGCGCGAAGGGCTACATTCTCAAGGAGGCGCCGCACCAGACGCTGCTGAAGGCGATCGACAAGGTGGTCGCCGGCGACGGGTTCGTCGATCCGGCGCTGATGCCGGCTTTCCTCGGCGACGCGCGCGACGAGATGCTTACCGGCCGCGAGCGGGAGATCCTGCAGCTGCTCGCCGACGGGATGTCCAACGCGGACGTCGCCGCGCGGCTCTTCATCAGCCAGGAGACCGTCAAGAGCCACGTGCGGCACATCCTCACGAAGCTCGAGGCGGACACGCGGACGCACGCGGTTGCGATTGCGCTTCGCGACGCGATTATCGATTAGAGTCGCCCTGGCCGTCGCGGCGGGGGTTCTCTTCGCAGCCGTGGCGATCGTCGGGCTCGCGATCGGAAAAGCCTGGCTGGCCTGGATCGGGCTCGCAGGCGCCGTTGCGGCCGCCGGTGCTGCGGCTGCCTTCTGGCTGCTGTTCGCCGAGCGGCGCCGGCACCGGGTCGCGGAGGGCGAGCTCGTCGCTCAGGCCACCTTTCTCGACTCGCTCGTCGAGTCGATGGGAACGATCGCCCAGACGCGCGAGGCTGCTGAGATTCTCGAACAGACGCGTCGCGAAGCCGAGCGCATCTTCCGAGCGCGGGCGCAGATACTCCCGCCGGGGGAAAAGCCCCGGGCGGCGCCGGCCGTGCGCTCGGTGCTTTTTCCGCTACGCGTTCACGGAGAGGAGATCGCATCGCTCCGTCTCACGCGCAACCGCCCGTTCGACCGCGGGGACGTCGTTCGGGCCACTGTGCTCGCAGACTTCGCGGCGCGCGCGGCGGAGAACGCGCGCCTGCTCGACGAAGCGAAGGTTCGCGAGGCCGACCGGGCGCGTCTCTCCGAGCAGTTGATCACCGCCGAACAAGACGAGCGGCGCCGGCTCGCGCTCTTCCTGCACGACGGCCCAGTTCAGTCCATGTCCGGGATCGGGCTGATGCTCGACGCCGCGATCGGCTCGATCGAGTCACAGCGACTCGACGATGCCCGGCGTGTGCTCGCATCGGCGCTCGACCGCCACCGCGAGACGATCCGCTCGCTGCGCGACCTCTCCTTCAACATCGAGCCTGTCGTCCTGCGCGACCAGGGCTTCGCCGCCGCAGTGCGCGCATACGCCGATCAGATCGGTCTGTCCAACCAGATCCAGATCGATCTCGACCTTGAAGCGGCCGGGCACCTGGCCGAGAAGGCGCAAGTCGGCCTCTACCAGATCATCCGCGAGGCGGTCAGCCAGGCAATCCGCCGCGGGCCGCCGACTCGGATCTCGATCCGGGTCGAGCAGCTCGACGGTGAAATCGCGACGGAGATCTCCGACGACGGCACGGGGGAGCGCCGGCGGCGCAGCTTCGAGGCGATCGATGAGCGAGCCCGGACGCTGAACGGCCGAATGACCGTCGGGGCCGGTGCCAACGGGGGCACGGCCGTGCGCGTCGTCCTGCCGCAGTATGCGGCGGAAAGCGAACGCTCCGAGTAGGCCGCGCTGCGGACATCGGGCTTTGCCCGTGCGGCCGTTTCGAACCGGCTGTTGGGGTAGCGGGCATGTGCGCTGCCAGGCTCGCTCCGCAATTAAGATCGCGGCCCGAATGAGCGTGAACGGCTACTTGCTCTTCATCTCGAAGCCGACGGGCTACGAGCTTCGCGAGCGCCAGGGCGACTTGCCGGGGGTCGGCGAGGAGCTCCAGGAGGACGGGACGCGGCTGCAGGTCTCGAAGATCGGGCCCTCACCGTTGCCGGGTGACCGGCGCCGTTGCGCGTACCTGCAGCCTGTTAGCTAAGGCGCCGTCGCGGTGCCGACGTGAAGGCTGCCGCTGCGCGTGTTTTTGGCCCGCTAGCTCGCGATCTCCTCGGCCGCCGCCAGCCCGAAGACGAGCGCAGCAGCGAGCCCGCTCGCGTACCCGCCGGTGGACCAGCCGCCTGCGTCGACTCCGGCCGCATAGAGACCTGCGATCGGAGCTCCGTTTGCGCCGAGCACGCGGGCGCGCTCGTCGATCGCAAGACCGCCGATCGTGTGTGTGACCGCCGCCACAACGTGAACCGCAAGGCTGCCGTCCCGCTCCTCAACGGTCGCGCCCGCGGCTCGGGCACGCTCGACGAGGTCGGCGACCGTTCCATACGGCGTCTCCTGGGCGAGGTTGTCCCGATCAACGACGAACCAGGCTCGCCCGCCGCGCCGGCCGATCTCCTGGACGAGCCCGTTCTCCGACCAGTCGTCGCCTTCGACGGCGATCTCGTCGCCGCTCTCGTCGAAGACGCGCGCAAGACGTCCATAGAGCTGGGCGTGGTCGACGAACTCGTCCTCCCCCCACCTCGCCGGCGGCGCCGGCATCGCCCGGCCGTAGAACTCGTGCATCCCCGCCGTTGTATCGGCGCCGCACGCAAGTCCGAAAGCGAGGCCGTCACCCTCACTCCACGCGTTCGAGCGAATGGCCAGCCCGAGCTCTCGGGCGAGCCGCACGGGGAAGCCGCCGGTCGCGAGCACAAGCGGCTCCTCCGGACGTGGCTTGGGGTCTGACCCCATGGCACGTCCGGTCCGGACGTCACCGGCCGCCCCGACAAGCGCCTCGGTCAGTCCCCGCGGGTCGAACCGCCGCCCGATCGTGCGCGGATTGCCGGTCTCGGCCTCGACGACCGGAGCGCCGAGCGATTCCAACCATTCGAGCGCGTCGTCGAGCCGTTCGACGATCAGCCTTTGAAGCCGCGGGTGGCCGTTGGGGCACTCGCGGCGAAAATCGTCCAACGAGCGGTAGCGCCAGACGACTCCGCTCGACAGCAGCATCGAGCCGCCCGGCCGGTCGCCCTTCTCGACGACGGTCGGCGTGACGCCAAGCTCGCGGGCGCGCGCGGCCGCGCATAACCCGGCCATGCCGGCGCCTGCGACGACCACCTAGGTCACCTACGTCAAGGAAAAGCTTGCTTTGTGCTCGACGTATTCGATCCGCACGCGCTCGGGTCCCCAGAGGAAGACCGCGTACGTGTTCGGAGCGTCGACGACGTCGTCGATCTCGACGCCGAGCTCCTCAGCCTCGGAGATGTGTTCCTCGGTCGAGTCGACGAGCACAGCGAGATGGTTCAGCAGCGGTCGCTCGGGTTCGCCCGGGTCGCCTTCATGCAGCTCGACAAAGGCGCCGCCGACCTCGACACGCGGCTGCTCCGAGGCCCCGGGCGGGGCGTAACGGAAGCCGAGGCGCTCGTAGGCCCGCGCGGTTGCGGTCGGGTCGCGCGAGAACAACGCCGTGTGGTCGAGGTCGTAGTCGACGTCGGTTCGCCCCTCGACGAGCCCTAGCCGCAGGCCCTCGTAGAGGTCGAAATAGGCCTCGCCCTCGCGAGGCTGCTCGACCTCGAGGTTTTCAGGCAGCTCTGCGATCGCCGCCCGGAGGTCGGACACGCGGAGGGCGATGTGCTTCAGCGCCCCGCGCTCACGCGGCCCCTCCGCCTCGAAGAGCGTGAGCTTGCCGCGGCGAGCGTCCGAACCGACGAGCGTGAACTTGTCAGTCCGCTCGATCACGTGCATGCCGACGTGAGCGGTCACGAAATCCGCGATTGGATCGCGCTCCGCGACCCAAAGCGCGACGTGGTCGAGTGTCCGCGGCCTCACCGCGGCAGGATAACCATGAGCAGGTAGCTGACCGAGAGCTTCCCGACCTACCGGCTCTTCGCCGCGACGGCGCGCTGAAGCTGGGCCTTGTTCATTCGCGAACGCCCCTTGATCCCGCGCCGCTTGGCCTCGTTATAGAGCTGTTCCTTCGTGCGGCCCCCTGAACCGCTTCCGGAACGCAGCCCGCCGCGCCGGCCCGACGAGATGTCACGGATCGAGCTCCGGGACGCGGACTTCGCCTCGCCTTTGCGCGCGCGTTCCTTGTTGACGGTCGCGGCCGCGATCTCCTTCGCTCGCTTGGTCGAGCGCCCCTGCTTCTTCTCGGCTTCCTTGATGTGCTCGTACTGACGTTCGCGCTTCGCGCTCCAGGCCTGCTGTGGCATCGAAACCCCTTTCTCGCTGGACGCCTCGGTTGTGCCCAGCGAGCGCCGGATGTAACGCCGCTACCCCTCGAGGGGTGGGTTCTGCACGTTGTGCTCGGTCGCGTACTCGTTCGTGAGCTGGTTGATGACGTCGGCGCCCTCGCCGTAGGCGTAGTTGATCTTCACGAAGTCGTTCCACTTCTCCGGCAGCGCGTCCTCCGGAAAGATCGCTTCGACCGGGCACTCCGGTTCGCAGGCCCCGCAGTTGCCGGTGTAGACCCCGCCGGCCAGCGTGAACGCGTGCTTGCCCGGCACGACAGCGCAGAATGTTTCGGCCGCTTCGGCCTCCTGGTTCTCGACGCTCATCACGCGCCAGTAAACCTCGCGGGTGGCGAGATAGAGCCACTTGATCGCACGGCTGCGAACGCCGAAGTTCGTCTCCACGCTCGACTCCTCGCCGGAACCGACCGCCACGAACCCAGCGTACGGCGCTGCAACCTCGAGCCATGCGAGCGCCTCGTGGTCGGTCGAGCGGAGGCGCCACGACTCTGCCTTCACGGGATCCCCGTCGGCAGCGAGCCAACCGTCGACGAAGCCGGCGATGTACTCGACATCCGCGGTTTCCGGAAGAGAACGCTTCAGATTCGCCGAAGCGCGGACAACGCCGGTCCCGACATAGCCGGGATGAACGTCGAGGCACGGCGAAAAAATGACCTGATCGAAGAAATCCTTGAACCTCGCGACCCTCTCGCCATAGAGCTGGACGTAATGGAGATGTTGGCCAGAACGAATCTCCTGCTTGTTCCAGCTGCCGTCTCCGAAAACGAGGCCGTGCAACACACCGAGCCGGTACGTCTCGGAGTCGCGGCGAGGGTGCACGCTGGCCGACGGAACGAACTGACCCGCCGCCAATGAGTCGGTTCGTTCGCCGTCGGCGAGGAGCCAGGCATGTGTGGGGGTCGCCCAGATCGTTCGCCTGAACCGCGAGATGTTGCGAGTGGTGAGACGGGTGCCCCCGTACCGCGTTCGTTCCTCGAACGCAGGAGCCAACTCGAGCTTGACCAGCGGCTTGCGGTTGAAACGTTTCACCGCCGCCGGTTTGAAACCATCGTCGGTCAGCACCCCGCACGCCTGGCCCTCGAGCTCCTCGAAGGTCCGGACGCCCTGAGTCGTGAGGAGCTGCTCAGACGGCGCGAAGCAGTCTATGCACTCCTCCGGGTCGATGATCAGGATCCGCTCGAACTCGTGGATGCAATCGACAGGGCAGACGTCGACGCACGAGAGGTCTTTGATGTCGATGCAGGGCTCGGCGATGATGTAGGTCATCGGAGTCGGTCAGTGTACTCAGGCCGTGAGCTCCTCGACGAGGTCCTTGGCGCGCTCTGTGAGGGCGGATTTCACGACTACCTGGTCGAAGCCGGCTTCGTGAGCGCGTCGCAATCCCGAGGTGTCGGTGTGATTGGTGAAACCGAGAATCGGGACATCCGGATAGGTGTCCGCGACCTCGTCAGGGTCGACCCGAGCGATATCCGCAATCACGAGATCAGGCGGGTCGACGCTGTCGATCGTGACGAGGTGATAACCCGAAAGAAGTCCTTCGAGCTTGCCGCGAAAGTAGAGGTCGACTCCCGCCAGCAGGATCGTCGCCACGTGACGAGGGTAACACTCCGGGTCACCACTCCATAGCGTTTTTGGAGGGTGCTACGCTCGCCTGCGTGGCGGGGGCCGAGTTCCGGAACGTCGCGCGTGTGGAGGACATCCCACCGGGGACGATCACGGCCGTGGAGGTCGACGAGCAGACGATTGCGATCGCAAACGTCGGCGGCGAATTCTTCGCAACTCAACATGCTTGCCTGCACCTGCACGGGCCGCTTTCGCAAGGGCGGCTCGAAGGTGCGGTGTTGAGCTGTCCCTGGCACGGCTGGCAATACGACGTGCGAACCGGGAAGAACGAGTTCGACCACGCGATCAGGCTGCAAACCTTCGAGGTGAAGGTCGAAGGCGGCGAGGTCAAGGTCGCCGTCTAGAAAATCGTCTCGGAAAGACTCCCCGACAGAGCCTTCGCGCGCCGGGATGGGACGGGATCCCCTCGAGCGCGGGCTGGAGCTGATTCGGGACGGCGAATTCTTCGCCGCCCACGAGGAGCTGGAAGACGCGTGGCGGGCCGCCGATCCGGCCGAGCGTGACTTCCTCCAGGGTCTCGTACACGTCGCCGTCGCCTGGTACCAGGCGGGTCGCGGCAACCGAGTCGGCTGCGAACGGCAGTTGGAGAAAGCGCGTCGGCGACTCGCGCCCTACGCCCCGTCGCACCGTGGGGTCGACGTCGCTGCGCTGCTGCGACAGCTCGAGGCGGCCGCCGAGACCGTCGAAACAGGCTCGCTCGAGCTCCCGCAACCAGTGGTCTAGTTCATGCGCGTGCACGCGCGCACCCCCACGCTTTATTTGGGTGGGGCTCCTTCCCACCTCCCTCTGCAAGCGAGCCTAGCGTCGAGTTGCGCGCCTGTGGGTGCCATGTTTGGAACAAATGTGAAACTTCGCAACCCATAGGCCGCTCCCGCCCGGACTCCACAGGCCTAGTGCAGCCCGGCCGCATCGAGCGCTCGGTTGAAGCCGACGCTCAGCCACCAGATTCGGTCGAAGAAGAGCAGCAGGCCGATCCCGACCAGCAGAGTGCCGCTGACTGTTCGGATCGCGACGTAGTGATCGCGAAGCCACCGGAAGGGTCCCATCACGTGCGAGAACGCGATTCCGGTCAAGACGAAGGGCAGCGCGAGGCCAAGCGAGTAGGCAAGCAACAAGACGGAGCCGCGCGCAACCGTGGTCGTCGAGCCGGCAAGGACGAGAATTGTCCCGAGAACGGGGCCCATGCAGGGCGCAGCGCAGACCGCGAACGCGGCTCCGAGTAGCGCTCCCGACCCGCGACGCCTCGCGCCGCCGACGAGTCCGGGCGCAACGAGACGCTCGGGAAACGGCAGAAGGCCGGCGAACGCGAGCCCGAAGACGACCACGACGAAGCCTGCCACAGCCTGCACCCGCGTCGAGTTCAGCGAGACGGCGTTGCCGACGAGACCCGCCCCCGCGCCGAGCGCGACGAAAAGGACTGTGAAGCCGGCCACGAACGGGAGGCTGGCGAGGAAGACTCGCCTGGTCGTTCCGGCCTCCCCGAGCCGTCCTGCCTCGACCGCAGAAACCGCTGACAGGTAACCCGGAACAAGCGGCAGCACGCACGGAGCGATGAACGACACCAGCCCCGCGAGGAAGGCCACCGGGATCTGCCCCGCCATTACTCGAACCGGGAGAGCTCTTCGTCCACCCGCCGCTCGAAGTACGGATCGGTGGGCCCTTGGCCGTTGGACGACTGCACGCCGTCGGGCATGGGATCAGCTCTCCCCCGGGTCCACCCCCAAGCGGCCAAGCCGAGCACCGCAGCCGCGAGGCCGATGCCGACGAGCGGAAGCAACCAGGCCAGCAGGTTGAAGCCGTGCTTCGGCGGCGCGGCGAGGATCGACTCGCCGTACTGCTGGATAAGAAAGTCCTTGATCTGGGTCTTTGTCCACCCCGCGGCGATCTTGTCTTGGATCTCGCGCTCGATCGCCTTGGCAGCATCCGAGTTCGACTGCGCGAGCGTCGTATTGCACACGGGGCACATGACCTCGTTCTCGAGCTCGTTCAGCGTCGGATGGCGCTCGCTCGCGAGCGCGGCCGGCGCGAGCAGGAGCGCCACCGCGCCAAGAAGAGCAAGCCGCATCATGCCTTGGCCGTGAGCTGCTTCAGAAACCGTGGCAGATCCTCTTCGGCCTGCATCTGTCCGACCACCTTGCCGTTGCGGTCGATGAAGAAGATGCGGGGGATCGGCAGGCCGCCCCAGGCGTTCAGCACCTTGCGGCCCTGCTCGCGAACGATCGTGTAGGTGAGGCCGTAGCGGCGCACGTACCGCTTCGCGTCAGCGCTGAAGTCGTCGGTGTTGACGCCGACGAAGGCGATTTCGTTGCCGTATTTGTGCGAATAGCGCTCGAGCCGCTGCGACTCGCGAGGGCACGCGTAGCACCAGGAGGCGAAGAAGTCGAGCACGCGTGGCTTTTTGATCGCGGCGAGGTCAACCGTTCCGTCCCCGTCAAGCCGTGGGAGCGTGAAGTTGGGCGCGGTCGGTCGCTTGCCCTGGGAGAGCTGAGCCGCGACGCCGCCGCCGGGATCGTGCGTCAGCTTCCATATGAGCAGGGCAAGGAGTCCCGCAACTCCCGCCAGCGCGAGCGCCTGCAAAGCGAGACGAACCGGGCGCATGCTCATACCGCGTCGGCCCTCCCTGGGGGAGGCTGTTCCCTCAGCCGGGTTTGGACGGCCGCAGCGGCAAAGCCGCTACGGCCTCCAGGTCGGCATCGCAAGCAACCGCTCATACGACCCCCAGTTTGTTCCGCAACCACGCCGATTCCACAAGCCGGGTTTGGAAGGCTCATGCCGAAACGATGAAAACCGTGGTGCCGATGCGAACCTGCCGAAACAGCCACTCGGCCTCGGAAATCCGCATCCGAATGCAGCCGTGCGAGGCGGAGTAGCCGATCGAGGCGGCATCGGGCGTTCCGTGAATACCCACGCCGGGCGCGCTCAGGCCCATCCACCGCGTCCCGAGCGGGTTGCCCGGCCCCGGAGGAACCGGCTTGAGTCCCTGAGCCCAGGGGGAACTCGGTGGGTACCACCACGGGTTCCTCCACTTGACGACAATCTGGAACCGACCGAGCGGGGTCGGGTAGCTCGCCTGGCCGGTCGCCACCGGGAACATCCGCCAGAGCCGCATTCCCCGATACAGATAGAGCCGGTTGGAACCTCGCCGGATCACGATCACGGGGCCGAAATTAACCCGCGTTGTTGTCGGCGGAACCACCTTCTGGCGGAGCCGCAGGGGGCCACGCTTATTGCCGAGTAACGCGCTGACGATTGCCACCTCCGCCCGGGCGCGGTAGATCGCGAGGCCGACGACCGGCTTCGCGATCCAGGGGCGGAGGTTCCGGAGGAAGAGCCGCGCGTCGACCGGTTGCGCATCGAACCGCTTCGCGAGCACACCGACATACGCACGAACCCGGGCTCGGTTGACCGAGACTGCGAGCGGGACTTGCGCTCCCGGCAGAGCGCTTCCCGCTCTGGCGACCGCTTCGCCGATCCGGGCCACGGCGCCGAGGTTTGCGGGTTGAGGTGCGAGTCGGTGGGCCGCAACGATGATGACGAGCGGCTGCGAGAACGACTCGTTGACCGCATCGTAAGCGTCAGCCGCGGTCAGCCCTCCGACCGGGACTCCTCCGATCGTGACGCCGGCCGCGATCGAGGGCGCCGGCGTCGTGGTCGTGGCGCCGGTGGTTCCCGTCGTCGTCAGAACCGAGAGCGGTCGCGCGCCCGAGGCGACCGCAGCCGCGAGAAGACCTGCAACAGCAAGCGCAAGCGCGAAAATCCCTGCGAGCGCACCGCGTCTCACGCGAGTCATTGTAGGAAGAGCCGCGGATCGTCGCTGATCACGCCGTCGGCGCCGAGCGCGACGACCTGCTCCAGCAGCTCGGGCTCGTTGATGGTCCAGACCCAAACGGCGGCGCCCCTCTCATGACATCGCGCGACTGCCGCTTGCGAAAGGACGGCGTAGTGAAGCATCGCGACGGTCGCGCCCGCCGAGTCGAGCCAGCGAGGGAGTCGACGCGGCAGCGCTCGTCCGAGCAGGCCGACTGCTGGCGGGACGAGCGGCGCCAGGAGTCGCCGGCGTGCAAGTCTGCGTCGATCCTCCGGGTAGGTGATCCCGAGGGCCAGTCGTGGCTCCTCCGCCCGCAGGTCGCGGAGCGCGGTCCTCCAGAATGAGCTTGCCACCGCACGCTCGACCAGGCCGTGCCGACGTAACGCGGCGGCAATCTCGCGCCCGTGCCGACGGGATTTGACGTCGGCCTGGAGCCCGACTCCGACCGTGGAGAGAAACTCGAGCGCCTCGTCTAAGGTCGGCAGCTCAGGGGCGACCTCCCGAAGCTCCTCGAGCCGCAGCGGCCGGACCCGGCCGGCGACTAGGCCGTGGCTGACTTCTAGGAGATCATCCGAATGGGCGAGCACGAGTGTGCCGTCCGCGAGGTCGAGGACGTCGAACTCGACGAAGTCCACGCCGACCTCGTTCGCCCGCTGGAATGCCGCCAGCGTGTTCTCGCGCTCAAGGGCCGCGGCGCCACGATGGCCGATTCGCAGCACGCGGGCGCCGCGTCGAAGGTGCGTCAAGTCCTGCGAATGACTACGACTGCGCAGTCGTCCGTGAGATCGCCGCCCGTGAAAGCGCGGCAGTCGTCGACTAGGGCCCGCGCCAGCTCTGCCGCAGGCAGTCCGGCGTGCGCTGCGATCAGGGCGTCGAGCCGCTCGTCGCCGTAGGGCTCGCCGCTTCGCCGAGCCTCGATCACACCATCCGTGTAGAGGACGAGCGCACCTCCCACGGGAAGCTGCTCACGCAACTCGTTGTAGCTCTGTCCGGCGTCGACTCCGAGCGCGAGCCCACCTGCCTCGAGGGCGGTGACGTCGCCGGCCGGGGTCACGAGACGCGGCCAGGGGTGCCCCGCGCAGCCGCAGGCAACTGCGCCGGTTGCAGGATCGACGGTGAGGTAGAGCATCGTGATGAACTTGCTCAGCGCGACCTCGCCGACGACGACCTCGTTCGCGGCCGCGAGAAAGTCGCCCGGCTCGGGGTGCTCGCGCGCCAGCGAGCGAAAGACGAACTTCGCCATCGCCATGTCTGCCGCTGCGTCGATTCCGTGTCCCGTTACGTCTCCGAGCGTGACCGCGAGCCGCCCGTCATCGAGCCTGAGGAAGTCGTAGACATCTCCGCCGACATCTAGACGCGCCGAGGATTCGTAGACATCGCCGAGCTCGAGGCCCTCGATCTTCGGATACACCCGGGGGAGCAGCGACCTCTGCATCGTGTCCGAGAAGCGCTTCTGCTGCTGATAGAGCCGTGCATTCTCGAGCGCGAGCGCCGCCTGGCCCGCCACCGAGAGCGCCAGCTCGAGGTCGGCTTGGCCGAGCGGTCTGCCGGGATCGAGCGAGAGCAGCGTGAGAGTGCCCAGCACCTCCGCCGGCGTCGAGACCGGAACGATCGCCGTCGTCGAGCCGCGCTCGAGGAAGGGGACCAGCAGCCCATACGCGCCCCCAAGCTCGTGGGCGATTCCGGGATCGAGCATGAACGGTCGCCCACCGGCGAAGAGGCTGCGAAGCCGCGGCGACAACGGCTGGGGCCGCAAGAGGATCGTCTTGACCGCCTCGGTCATCCGCTCGTCACGAACGTGCAGGGCCTGCGTGACGAGTGCCTCGCCGCGCTCGTCGGGCATCCGGATCCCGACTGCGTCGAGCACGAGCAGCTCTGCGAACGTCCGCACGAGCGCCTCGAGTGTCGTCTCCAACGAGAGGCTCTGGGCAAATGTCCGCGAGATCTCGTAGAGGGAGCGCAGCGTCCGGGACGCCTGCTGCTCCGCCTCGAGCGCCTCGCGTCGCTCGGCCTCGCGCCGTTTCACCTGCTCGTGGAGGCGCGCGTTCTGGACGGCGACAGCGAGCTGCGCGGCGAGCGCAGTCACCAGCGCGAGCTCGTCCGGCGTCAGGGTGCGCCCGCTGGGCGGATAGACGGCGAGCAGGCCGATCAAGTCCTCGCGGACGCGAAGGGGCAACCCGACGGCGGCCTCGATCCCGGTTTCTGTGAGCTGCTCGCGAACTGAGGCCAGGCGGAAATCTGACCTCGCGTCGTCGATCAGCATCGCCTCGTGTCCGCGTGGTCCGCGAGCGAGGTCGATCAGACGCTCGGCGACACGGGTATGCGGCCCCGCGAGTCCGCGGCCAGCGGCCTCGAGCAGACGCCCTTCGTCTGGCTCGAGCAGATAGACGGCGAGCCGCTCGGCGCCCAGCAGCTCCGCGATCCGCTCGATCGCGGTCTCGAGCGTGTGGGCCAGGGAGAGCTGCGCGATCGCCTGGCCGACGACGGCCACGAGCGCGCGGCTGCGCTCCAGCTCCACAGACTGCCGCTGCGCCCGCTCGCTCGAGCGCAGAGCGTGCGCCGCGCGCGCCGCGAACGTCGTCAGTGCGTCGAGCACCTCGTCGGAGGGGACGAGCGGCTGCTCGAAGCGGAGCTGGAGGGCGCCCGACGGGGGCTGTCCGAGCAGCAGGACCCACGAGCCTGAGGTGACGGTAAAGGCCGCGCGCGCCGCGATTGCTTCGACGACGTCGCGCCCGTCCTGCCCCTCAGCGCCGAAAGAACCGGCGACGTACGGCTGCAGGTCGTCGGCGAACCGCCAGACAACGGCGCCCACGGCGCCGCTTGCCTGCGCCGCCAGCCGCGCGATCTCCTCCGCCGTGCGCTGCTCGTCAAGGCCGGTCGCGAGCGCGTCGCCGCCGAGACGTAGCAGGTCGCGGGCGGGAAGGGGCGGGGCGCTCTTTCCGTTTCCACCCAAGCTCGCGAGCGCCACTGCGGCGTGCTCGGCCGCCAGCCGCCCGAGGCTTTCCTCCGCCGCCGTGAAGGGCTCTGCGCGTCTGAAAAGCTCAAGCCGGCCGAGCTCCCGATCCCGGAGGGCGATCGGCAGCCCGAGGGCAACGCCGAGCCCGAGCCGGTGCCCAGTCGAGCGCAGGGCGTCACCGTCGGCGGAAGTCGCCATCCGCGAGCCCTGGAGCTCAGCGGCGACGGACGTCGACGAGGCCGAGACCGCGCGAGCCTCGAGCGAACGGCCCGTCTCGTCGAGCACGCGCACGACTGCGACTTCGGCCGCCGTGGCAGCAGCAGCAGCGTCGGCGATCGCCCCCAGCGCCTCCTCCAGAGAGCTTCCCTCCGCCAGCCGCCGCAACGCGGCCGTCAGCGACTTGAGCGCCGTCGCGTCCTGCGCTGTCCCCGTCGTTCGGCCCGGTTCGATGCTCATCGTCCCCCGCCGCAAAGTATGGCGGCAGAGCGCGCCGGAGTTCTGCCGGTCACTGGTGGTCGCCGGCGAACGTCGCCGATCAGACCACTAAACTTGCGCGGATGGCGGAGCCCGCACGGAAGATGCCGCCGGACGTGCCCGTATATGACCCGGGCGTCGTCCGTCGCGAATACCGGCGCCAACGGGCGAAACGCGAGGCCCGCCTCCGGCGTACCCGCGAGCGGCGCGCGGCGAACGTTCGCTTCTGGCTGATCGTGCTGGCCCTGCTCGTGCTCAGCATCTACCTGAGCATCGCCATGTGGCACCAGGTGCAGAGGCTGTTTGGCCTCTAGGAGGGCTTGGTGGAACGCCGCTCGTCGTCGGGGCGCGATGGTCGTTCCGAGGCAAGAAAGCAGGGAGGTGTTCGTAGCTAAATGCTACGGGCGCGACTGCGATACCAAGGCGGAGCCGGTAGCGAGCAGCGCGGCCCGACGGCACAGACTGCGTTTCGCCAAGCCCTCCTAAAACGTGGACGTTTCCAGCGCCCGTCTGAACGGCCGCCACAGGCCCGCCTGCCACGACTCGCAGCCGCACATCGCGCACGGAGGCAGTTTCCGGCAGACCGTGATCGCATATCCGCACTCAGCGCAGCGGAACTCCCCTTTCACATGATCGCCGGCGGCAGAAAGCGGGATTACGTCGCCGTCGGCGGCTGCGGTCGGACTCTTCCGGGATGCGGTCATCCCGACCCCCTAGATCGGCAACGTGTGAATCTAACCACGAAGATGCACATACTTCCACCATGGCGACAGAGGAACCGCTCTCTCCCGGCGGCGTGAGCCGCAGGCCTGTCGGCGGCGCTCAGGCGATGCCGGGCGGCGGCATGACCGCACTCGGCGAGCGGGCCACCTGGATCGCCGGCCTGGTGCTCAGCGTCTCGGCCTTCACCGATTGGTATGCCGGTTCCGGCTCCGTCGGTCCGACGATCGGGGTGATCGGCTGGCATACCGGCACGCTCGGCAAGCTTGTCTTCTTCATCGGGTTGGCAGTCGTTGCGCTGGTGTCGCTCCACGAGGCCGGGATCGAGCTGCCGCCGGCGGTCCCGGAGAGCCTGATCGTGATCGCGCTCGGCTCGCTTTCGACGATCTTCGTCCTGATCCGCCTGATCTCGATCCCCGACGAGTTCCTTCCGGCTAGCGGACGCGGGATTGGAATCTGGATCAGCCTGCTGGCCTCGCTCGCCGTGATCGGCGCGGGGCTCCTGACAGCCAGCGAGGAGCTATAGCTCTCAGGCTCCTGGCCGGCGCGCCTCGCGTCGCACCAGGACCCTGAGGGCCAAGGCGATCGCGACCCCGAGGACAGCGCCGCCGAGCACGTCGAGCGGGTAGTGGACGCCGACGTAGACGCGCGACCAGGCGATCGCAGCCGCCAGTAGGAAGAAGGCCGGTGCCGCGCGCGGAGCGTAGAAGGCCAGGATCGTCGCGCAGGCGAAGCTGACCGTTGCGTGGCCGGACGGGAACGAGCCGTCGGTCGGAGCGCGCACGAGGGGCTTAGGGGTCGTGTAGACCTCGCTCGGCCGCTCCCTGCCGAGCGCCTGCTTGAGCCCGTACGAGACCATCTGCCCGGCGAAATCGGCGAGCGCGATCTGCAGGAAGAGCCATGGCCGTCGCCACCAGAGGGCGAGGACGAGCGCGATCGCGAGCCAGACCAAGCCCTGGCCGCCGATCCACGACAGCCCCTCGAAGAACGGGTTGAGCCAACCGACCCGGTGGTGGACGGTCCAGCGCTCGAGCTGCCGGTCGTAACTCAGGCGGGAAGCAGCTGCTTCGCGTGCTCGATCAGCTGCTGCGGATCAAAAGGCTTGCCAAGGAACCCCTGCGCACCCCGGGCGGTCGCCTCTGCGGCGTTTTGCTCGTCGACCTTCCCGCTGAACATCACCACCGGGATCGCGCCGACTCCGTGCCGTTCCTGGACTCGCCGGAGCATTTCCCACCCGTCGACCTCGGGCATCATCACGTCGAGGAGGATCAAGTCGGGCGAGACTTCCTCGAGCACCGCCAGCCCCTCGTCCGCGCTGCCGGCCTCGCGCACCGCGTAACCCTCCATCTCGAGATTCACACGAACGTACTCGCGAACACGCTCGTCGTCGTCGACGATCAAGACGAGCGGCCCCTGCTGCGCGGTGCCGCCTGGGCCGGAGCGGCTGAGGAAGTTGTCGAGGTCAGGGCGGCGATAACGACGGTGCCCGCCGGGCGTGTAGAACGCCGGGACGCGCCCCTGGTCGGACCACTTGCGAATCGTACTCTGGGCAACACCGAGGTACTTCGCCGCCTGGCCGAGCGTCAGCCAGTCCGGATCGCTCGTGGGAGCACGTCTCCCGGGAAACTCGCGGCGGGCCATACCTGAAAAGCTACCCAAAGCTTCCGCTTCTTAACCTGCCCGCGTCGCCGTTAGCGGCGGCAGCGTCCTGACGGATGTCTGCGCGCCGCCGGGACGCGGATTGTCGTGGAGCGCCTGCCCCAGCGCGACACCGACGGCGAAGGCGACGACGAGCGCGAGGCCGAGCAAGATCTTGCTCCGGTACGAACGGTCCTTAGGCCGGCGCCGGTTGGTGCTGTTACGGGTGCTACGGGGCGGTATCGCAGGCGAGGTCACGGCTCGTAGTCAACCGCGCCGCGCGAGTAGAGATGGAAGGCTGCGTCCGTGACCGTGGAGAGCCGTCGCGGCCATCCGCTTGCCGGTTCGGTCTCTTCGACTGCCTCCCGGCTCCAGACCTCGGCCGACGCGTAGGCGTCCGCAAGCTCGGCGAGCGTGAAGCTCTGGCCGACGCTGCGGCGAAGCTCGGCCGTAACCGCTTCGAGCTCGGAAAGCCAGGCCTCCCCCCATGGCGTCTCCCGCACCTCCCGTTGGAGCCGGCGATGACCGAGCTCCCACTCGCGGCGAGTCTGTTCGAGGGCGATCGGCATGCGCGTGCCCGAAACCTAGTGGTCTGGCCGGTGACGTTGCCCGCTTCCTGGGTCGCGAGCACCAAGCCAGAGGCCGCGATCGCCCACAGGCAAGGCTCGCAGCCTTGACAAGGGCGAGCGTGGATTCTGGCGCCGCGTGATCGCGGGCCAGGGAGCCGGCGAACGTTGCCGGTCAGGCCACTAATCCGCGCTGCAACAGCCTGAATCGGGCCAGAGCCGGTCCAGCTCGGCCAAGATCTGCTCGCCGAGCTCGTACCCCGGGCGTGCAAGCGCGAATGCCGCGTGCGCGTGGAGGCACTTCAGACTGCCGGTGCGCGTCGACCCCGCGATCCCACCAGGGAGCTCGGGTCGCAGCTCATGCTGATCCTCGTTCGCGCGTTCGAGGCTTGCGCGCAGCGCGGGATCATCTTGGACGGCGCGCGTCCAGCGCTCGACGCCGCCGCCTGCCTCCAGTCGGGAGATCGCCGCGACGAGGTGCGGGCACGTCAGGTAGTAGGTGGTCGGGAACGGCGCGCCGGCAGCGTCGCGCGGCCACTGTTCTGTCACGGCCGGCCGGCCGTAAGGACAGCGGACGGCTACGCGCCGGAAGGCGCGAGGCGGACGACCGAGCTGTCTCGCAACGACGGCCTCATCCTCCATGCCGCCTGATCGTATGCTGCACGTGCTTCCACGCTTCGATCCCTTTGACAATGAAGAGACGCTCGCCGGGCTTGACGAGTCCGAGACTACGGGCCTCCTTGACGAGCGCCGAGTCGCTTGTTGAATCCGCGAGCTTCCGCTCAAGTTGCCGTCTCTCCGTCTGAAGGCTCTCGACCTGGTCGGTGCGCTCGACGAGCGTGTGCCGCGTGTCGACGTACGTGTGCAGCGGCCGGTAGTAGAGAAGCCCGACAAGGCAGAGCGCCCCGACGCCGAGCCAGCGTCGGACGAGGACTCCGCGCCGCGGTCGGCGCCTGCGTTTCTTCGCTCCACCGGCCACGGGGCGTCGATCTTCGCGTGGAAGGCGCCGGCTCCTGCCTTGTAAGTACTAGACGGTTTCGACCTTGATCACGTTCGTAGAGCCGGCGACATTGACCGCGGTGCCCGCCGTGATCACGACGCGGTCGCCGGGATCGACGACGCCGGACTCACGGGCGGCATCGACCGAACGTTCCCAGAGCTCCTCGACGTCGGCGCACTCGGGAATTCGCAGCGGAATCACTCCCCACTCGATCGCCATCTGCCGCCACGCATACTCGTGGTGCGTCAGACCGAGTACCGGCCGCCGCGGCCGCAGGCGCGCCACCGCAGAGGCGGTGCGCCCGCTGAACGTTGGGACGAGGATCGCGGCTGCCCGAAGCGTCTCCGCGAGATCGCACGCGCCGTTCGACATCGCTTGCCCGACGGTCGGCTCCTCCCCCGCCTCGGGCAGCTGGTGCCGGTAGCCGAGACTCGGCTCCACGGCGCGGGCAATCCGAGTCATCGTCGTCACCGCCTCGATCGGGAACTCGCCCACGGCCGTCTCACCGGAGAGCATCACCGCCGAGGTACCGTCGAGGATCGCGTTGGCGACGTCGCTCGCCTCGGCCCGTGTCGGCTCCGGCTGGTGGATCATCGACTCGAGCATCTGCGTCGCCGTGATCACCGTCTTGCCGTGATCGAGGGCGCCGATGATGATCCGCTTCTGGAGGAGCGGCACGAGCTCCGGGCCGATCTCGACTCCAAGGTCGCCGCGTGCGACCATGACCGCGTCGGCATCCTCCAGGATCGCGTCGAGCGCGTCGACGGCCTCCGCTTTCTCGATCTTTGCGATCACGTTCGCCGTCGCGCCGGCCTGCTGGATCAGATCCTTGAGGTCACGGACGTCGGCTGCGGAGCGGACGAACGAGAGGGCGACGAAGTCGACGTCGAGGGCGAGCGCGAACTCGAGGTCGTCCAGGTCCTTGCGCGTCAGCGAGGGGATCGGCACCGGGACGCCCGGAACGTTGACGCCCTTGTGCGAGCTGACGACGCCGCCGGCGAGCACGGAGCACTCGGCACGGCCGCTCGTGACGCGCTCGACGCGGAGGCGCACGAGGCCGTCGTCGATCAGGACCTCGTGTCCGGGCTGCAGCACCTCGCCGATCACAGCCGGCAGAACGGGGAGCTCGCTGTCGCGGGAGCTCTCCTCGCCGACGACGGCAATCTCGTCGCCGCGCGTGAGCGTCACCGGAGCCGGCAGGTGGCCGATCCGAAGCTTCGGTCCCTGCAGGTCGGCGATCAGCGCGAGCGGGCGCCCGATCGCCTCCTGTACCCCGCGGACGAGTCGCGCCCGCTCCGCGTGCTCCTCGCGGCTGCCGTGCGACAGGTTGAGTCGGGCGGCATCCATCCCGGCCTCGACCAGGGCGTGGACACCCTCGGCCGTCCCGGTGGCGGGGCCGATCGTGGCGACGATCTTGGTTCTCCGCGGCGGGGTCGCGATCATGGGTCTTAGCCTAGTGGTCCGGTCGGCAATGTTGCCCGCTTCCTGGGTCGCGAGCATCAAGTCAGAGGCCGCGATCGTCCGCAGGCAAGGCTTGCAGCCTTGACAAGGGCGAGCGTGGACTCTGGCGCAGCGTGATCGCGGGCCAGGGAGCCGGCGAATATTGCCGATCGGGCCACTGCCTCCGGGTCTTCGACACGCTTGCCCTCTCGACCTCTTCGGTCGCGTTAGGCCCGAAAGCGCGGGAACGCCGCCCAGCCCGGGTAGCGGACGGCTTCCCCGAGCTCCTCCTCGATCCGCAGCAGCTGGTTGTACTTCGCGACCCGCTCGCTCCGGGACGGGGCACCGGTCTTGATCTGACCTGCTCCGGTCGCGACGGCGAGGTCGGCGATGGTCGTGTCCTCGGTCTCGCCGGAGCGGTGGGAGATGACGGCTGCGTAGGCATTCGCGTGCGCAAGCTGGATTGCCTCCAGCGTTTCGGTCAGCGTCCCGATCTGGTTCACCTTCAGGAGGATCGCGTTGCCGACGCCCTCCTCGATGCCCCGCTGCAGCCGCCGCGGATTGGTGACGAAGATGTCGTCTCCGACAAGCTGCACGCGGTCGCCGAGCTTCGCGGTCAGCTCGGCCCAGGAGCCCCACTCGTCCTCGGCCAGGGGATCCTCGAGCGAGACGATCGGATAGGCGTCGACGAGCCCGCCCAGGAACTCGATCATCTCGTCCGGAGCAAGTGTGCGGCCCTCGAACCGGTAGGCACCGTCGCGCCATACCTCGGTCGCCGCGGGATCGAGCGCGATTGCAACGCTTTCCCGCCGCCCCGCCCGCTCAGCGGCCTCGAGCACGACCTCGATCGCCCGCTCGCTGGACTCGAGATCGGGCGCGAAGCCGCCCTCGTCGCCCACCCCCGTCGCGAAGCCCCGCTCGTGCAGGAGCTCACGGAGCGCTTGGAAGACCTCGGAGCCGATCTGCACCGCCTCGGCGAAGCTTCCAGCGCCGGCGGGGACGAGCATGAACTCCTGCAGGTCGATCGAGTTCTGGGCGTGCGCGCCGCCGTTGATCACGTTCAGCATCGGCACCGGCAGCGTGTCCGCTTCCTCGCCCCCGAGATAGCGGAAGAGCGAAACGCCGGCCTCCGCCGCCGCGGCCTTCGCGGTTGCGAGCGAAACGCCCAGGATCGCGTTCGCGCCGAGCACGCCCTTGGTCGGCGTGCCGTCGAGCTCGATCAACACACGGTCGAGCCCCGCCTGGTCGAAAGGATCCCGGCCGCGGACGGCCTCGGCGATCGCGCCGTCGACATTCGCCACAGCTTTCGTCACGCCCTTGCCCCCGTAGGCCTCGCCGCCGTCGCGGAGCTCGACCGCTTCGTGCACTCCGGTCGACGCCCCCGACGGAACGGCGGCGCGCCCGAGCGTCCCGGAATCGAGCCGGACGTCGACCTCGACCGTCGGATTGCCGCGCGAGTCGAGGATCTGGCGCGCGTGAACGCTCTCGATCGCGCTCACCTGAGCGTCTCCTTGGCCCGGTCGAAGTAGTCGTCCTGCTCGGCGAGCGACAGCTGCTCGAAGTGCCTGCCCTCACCCGCGGCCAGCCGCTCCGCTTCCTCGACCCGAGCGACAAACCGGTCGCTGACGGTTCTCAACGCGACCTCTGGATCGACGTTGAGATGCCGGGCGACGTTGACCGCGGAGAAGAGAACGTCGCCCACCTCGGCAGCGACCGAGGGGTCCGGCTCGGTCTCGGCGGACCGTTCGCCCCCGCGCGCCAGCGCCTCCTTCAGCTCGCCGAGCTCTTCCTCGAGGTCGCCGAAAGCCCCGGCCGTGTCCGGGTATTCGAAGCCGGCCGCAGCGGCCCGGCGCTGGATCTTCCGCGCGTAGATAAGCGCCGGGAGATTGCCGGGCACGTCATGGAAGATCCCTTCGCGTCCCTCCTGCTCGCGCTTGAGGCGGTCCCAGTTCTCGCGCACGCGGCCGGCCGTCCTGGCCTCGACCTCGCCGAAGACATGAGGATGGCGGGCGACCAGCTTCGAGTGGATCCCGCGAGCGACGCGCTCGAGGTCACCCTCCCCGCGTTCGGCCAGGAGCAGCGAGAGGAAATAGACCTGGAAGAGGAGGTCGCCGAGCTCGTCGAGCAGCTTGGCGTCGTCGCTCTGCTCGGCCGCGTCGGCCACCTCGTAAGCCTCCTCGACCGTGTGCGGCACGATCGTGCGGGCCGTCTGCTCGCGATCCCAGGGGCAATCCCGCCGCAGCCGCTCGGTGAGCTCCTGGAGCTCGAGCAGCGCGTCACTCAGGCGGGCCTGGTGGGACGTCGTTCGTCTTCGGGTCGCGATGGTCGTTCCGAGGCAAGGACGCAGGGAGTGGCAATAGTCAATGCTATTGCCAGGACTGAGGACGCCGCGTCGGGGGCGAGCAGCGCGGCCCGAGGGCACAAGCTACGTTCCGCCAGGCCCGCCTTAACCCGCCTGAGACAAGGCGGGCTAGCCGGTGGTGGTGGTCTGCGTCGCCGAGGCCGGCGGTTCGTAGCCGACCTGATACTTCGTCTTCTTCGCGAACTCGCTCTTGGTGTCGTTCCACCACTTGTTGTAGGCGTCCTGTTTCTTCTGCTGCAGCTGCTGCTGCTTGATCGCAGCCTTGACCTGGTCGAACGGGATCGTGGTCGCCTTCCGCGGCGGATTCACTGGACCGACCGCCTGGATGACGTGCCAGCCGAACTGAGTGTGCACCGGCTTGGAGATCTCGTTCGTCTTCAGGGAGAACGCGACGTTCTCGAAGGGCGCGACCGTCTTCAAGGGACAGCTAACCGTTTTCTGCTTGCACACGGTCAGGCGGCCGCCGGAGGTCTTGCTCGAGTCCGTCGAGTACTTGAGCGCGAGCTTCGAGAAGTCCCCGCCGGCCTTCAGCTTGTGGTAGACGGTCAGCGCGAGCGCCTGCGTCTTCACGAGGATGTGCCGGACGTCGCGGCTCGCGGGCTGGGCCGGTTGCTCGTATTGCGACTTGTGATCGTCGTAGTACTTCTTGGCGTCGCTGTCTGAGACCGACACGTCCTTCGTCACCTTCTCCGAAATCTTCTGCTGCACGAGCTGCGCGCGAATACCGTCTTTGACGTCTTTGTCGGTCAGGCCCTGCGCCTTCAGCTGCTGCTTGTAGAGCTTCTCGACCTGGGCCTTCGATTTCGGCTTCTGTCCCGGCGTCGTCCCGGAGCCGAAGTACTGCTGCTTGATCTGGTCCAGCCGCGTCTCAACGTCCTTGTCGCTGACCTTGACGCCGAGGTCCTTGGCCTTCTGCGCGTACTCGGAGCGCTCGACGAGGTACTGGATGATCTGGGCGCGCACCGCGCCGTAGGTCTGCGTGCCGGCCTTCGGGAACGCCTTCCCCTGGGCCGTGTAGCTGCGCTTGGCCTGGTCGAGCGTCGAGTTGAACTCGTTCTTCGTGATCGTGTCGCCGCCGACGACCGCGACCGCGTCGCTGGGCACTGATTTTGGCGCGCCGCTACCACCGCCGCAGGCCGCCGCAAATGCCGCCACCAGGGCGAGGATTGGAACGAGACGAAGGAGCTTCATAACGTAGGAAGAGCCAAGCAAGGCCCAAACGTCAGGCTGCTTGGCGTGTTTCGAGCATAGCATCGACAAGGCGGATTGCTCCGTCGAATTCTTCGTCTCTTAACGAAACTTCCCTGCGCGCGGTCGTGTAGACGGCCGTCTCGACCCGGCCTCGCAGCGCCCGGAGCTCGCCCGATCCCAGCTCGACCGGGCCGACGGTGGCCCGCCCACCACGGAAGACGAGGTAGTCCGCTCCCAACCGAGCGAGCTTGAGCTTGGCCTCCTGGATCGCGAACAGGTTCTCGACCGGCTCGGGCAGCGGGCCGTAGCGATCTTCCGTCGCAGCCTCGAGCTCCCGCAGCTCGTCCTCCGACTCGGTCAGAGCGAGCCGCCTGTGGAGGTCGATCTTCAGCGCTTCGGAGCCGATGTAGCTCGCCGGCACGTAGGCGTCGACCCGGGCGTCCACGCGCACCGGGCGCGCGACCGGTCGCCGCTGTCCGGAAAGCTCGGCGACGGCCTCGCCCAGCAGCTCGACGTAGAGCTCGAAGCCGAGAGCGGCGACGTGGCCGGACTGCTCGGCGCCGAGAAGGTCACCGGCGCCACGGATCTCGAGATCCCGCATCGCGATCGCGAAGCCGGCGCCGAGCTCGGTGTGGTCGGCCAGCGTCGCCAGCCGCGCCCGCGCCTCGGGCGTCAGCTCCTGCGAGTCCGGGTAAAAGAGGTAAGCGTGAGCGGTCAGGTCGGAGCGACCGACGCGGCCCCGGATCTGGTAGAGCTGGGCGAGCCCGAGCGCGTCGGCGCGCTCAACGACGAGCGTGTTCGCCTGTGGGATGTCGAGGCCGGACTCGATGATGGTCGTCGAGACGAGCACGTCCCGGTCGCCCGCGAGGAAAGAGAGCATGTGGTCCTCGAGCTCCTTCTCGCGCATCTGGCCGTGGGCGACGATGAAGCGCAGCTCCGGGCAAAGCTGGCGTAGGCGTTCGGCGGCCTCATCGATCGTCTCGACCCGGTTGTGCAGGTAGAAGGCCTGTCCCGCGCGCTCCTTCTCCCGCCGGAGCGCGGTCTGGACGAGCTCCTCGTCGTATTCGCCGACGAAGGTGCGGATCGGGCGGCGGCCCTGCGGCGGTGTCTCGATCACCGAGATGTCGCGTAGGCCGGAGAGCGACATGTGCAGCGTGCGCGGGATCGGCGTCGCCGTCAGGCTGAGAACGTCGACCTCGAGCCTGAGCTGCCGCAGCAGCTCCTTTTGCGCGACGCCGAAGCGCTGCTCCTCGTCGACGACGATCAGGCCGAGCTCCTTCGGGATCACGTCGCGCGAAAGCACGCGGTGGGTCCCGATCAGGACATCGACCTTGCCCTCGGCGTACTCCGCGAGCACGCGCTTCACCTCGGTCGGCGACCGGAAGCGGGAGACCATCTCGACGCGGACGGGGAAGTCGCGGTAGCGCTCGCGGAACGTGTTCCAGTGCTGCTGAGCGAGGACCGTCGTCGGCACGAGCATCAGCGTCTGCTTGCCGTTGACGGCGACTGCAAAGGCGGCGCGGACGGCAACCTCCGTCTTGCCGAAGCCGACGTCCCCGCAGACGAGCCGGTCCATCGGGCGCGGCGCCTCGAGATCCTCCTTGACCGCCTCGATCGCCCGCTGCTGGTCCTCGGTCTCCCGGTAAGGGAACTCGGTCTCCAGCCGCTCGAGCCACTCGTTCCGCAGGTCGAAGGGCTGGCCCTCGGCGTGCTGGCGCCGGGCATAGAGCGCGAGCAACTCTCCCGCCAGCTCGCGCAGGCTGGCGCGGGCGCGGCTCTTCAGGTTCTGCCAGGCCTTCCCCCCGAGCTTGGAGAGCGCTGGCGACCGGGAATCCGCGCCGACGTAGCGCGAGACCTTGCCGATCTGCTCGTGTGGGACGTACAGGCGGTCTTCCCCGCGGAAGGCGAGCAACAGGTAGTCGCGGGTGACGCCCGCGACCTCCTTCGTCTCGAAGGCCTGCAGGCGGCCGACGCCGTGGTCCTCGTGGACGACGTAGTCGCCGGTGCGAAGGTCGGCGAAGCTCTGGAGAGCGCGCCCAAGCCTGGCGTCCGCCCTGGGAGGACGCTTGCGGAAGACCTGCGTGTCGGCCAGGAGCACGAGTCCGAGCTCGCGCCAGACGAATCCTCGCCGAGCCGGAGCGACCGCGAACAGAAGCTCCGCTTTGTCCGGCAGCGGCTCGCCGGGCTCGAGCAGTCGCGCCTCGATCCGCCGAAGCAGGTTCTGCGTCCGCAGAGCCTCACCCCGGTGCGGGAAGGCAACGACGACCCGCTGGCCGGCCCGTACGAACGCGCCGAGCTCGTTCTCGGCCTCGGCGAGCCCGCGCGCCGCCAGCGCAGGCCGCTGCGCCTCGAACGAGAATGGCTGGTTCGCGGGCAGAGGGTCGAGCTCGGTCGACCCGTCGAGATCGAGCTCGACGCTCAGCTCCTCGAGGGCGACCGCGCGCACCTCGTCCGGCTCCCAGACGAGATCCGGCGCGCCGGCGAACGGCGGGACCAGGTCCGTGGGCACGCCCGGCGGGGACTCGTCGTCATCGGGCAGGGTCGGCTCGCTCAGGTCGGGACGGCGCTCGGCCGCCGGGTAGACGACCGCGCTCTCGACGGGATGCAGGGCCCGCTGCGTGAACGGCGAGAAGGCGCGAATCGACTCGATCTCGTCCCCGAAGAGCTCGATCCGCAATGGCTCCCTGCCGGTGGTCGGGAAGACGTCGACTAGCCCGCCGCGGACAGCGAACTGGCCGCGCTCCTCGACCCGTTCGACGCGTTCGTACCCGGCGAGCGCAAAAGCCTCGGCCAGCAGGTCAATCCCCGGCTCCTGCCCTTGCGCTACCTCGATCGGCTCGGGCCGCTCGCTCGGCGGCGGCATGCCCTCGACGAGCGCGGTCGCCGAGGTGCAGACGAGGCCACCGCGCGCGAGCACGTCGAGCGCCCGAGCCCGCTCGCCGACGAGGTGCGGCGGCGGCTCGAGGCCTGATGCCCAGTGGACTCCGCGGCTCGGCAGCAGAGCCACCTGCTCCTCGCCGAGGAACCAGGCAGCAGCCTCGGCCGCGTCCCGTGCGTCGGCGTCTTCCGGCAATGCGCAGACGAGGCCGCGACCGAGGCGGTCGTGGAGCGCCGCGAGCAGCAGCGGCAGTGCCGGCTCAGAGACGCGGGCACGCGTCGGCAGCGCCTCCGCGAAGGCGCCAAGCCTCTCGTCCTCGACGAGCTCGTCGACGAATGCGTGCAAGACGGGTCGGTCCATCACAAAAGACGGAACCCGCGGTTCCGCGCTCGAATCGTAGCCGTGCCGACCCGCCTAATTGAAGCGCTGCTGCGCTGCCTCGACGCCTTCGCGCGCGAGCGTTTCGACCGCGTCGGCGGAGCGGGAAACAAGCGCCCCAACGTCCTCTTCGAGCTCGAACGGAGACAGCACGTAGTCGGCAACCGATCGCGGATCGCCTCGGCCGGGCCGACCGACGCCGATCCTCAGCCGCAGGAAGTCCTGCGTCCCGAGCGCCTGCGCGAGCGAGCGCAGGCCGTTGTGACCGGCGAGGCCCCCGCCGGCGCGGGCCTGGAGCCGCCCGGAGTCGAGATCGACGTCGTCGTGGACGACGAGCAGCGACTCCGGGTCGACCTTGAAGAAGCGAGTCGCTGCCGCAACTGAGCGGCCGGAGTCGTTCATGAACGTCTCGGGCTTGAGCAAGGCAAGCCGCAACCCGTTGAGGCGAACCTCGGCGAGCTGACCGGAGAACTTGGCGCGCCAGCGGCCGTCCGTGCGACGCGCGAGCTCGTCAACCGCCATCCAACCGACGTTGTGGCGTTCGCGCTCGTGCTCGCGCCCGGGGTTTCCCAGCCCGACGACGAGCAGGTCGAGGGAGGAGACGCCTTTCTTCGTGTTCGCGAGCGAAGCGATGCGAGAAACTAGCGCCCGCGGAAAATGCGAACGCATTTTCCTCGATTATTCGGTTGTGCCCTGCTCGCCGGCGGCGTCCGCCTCCGGCTCGGCCGGCGCCTCGGCGGCGCCCTCCGGTGCCTCCTCGCCCTCCGGCACCTCGCCCTCGGGCAGCTCCTCGCCCTCTGCGAGCTCCTCTTCCTCGGGCTCCGGTTCGACGATCTGCGTCGGTGCCCCCACCGTGGCGAGCACCGTCTCCTCGGGATCGTCGAGGTAGGTCACACCCTCGTGCGCGGGCAGGTCGGCGAGCCTCATCGTGTCGCCGATCGCCATCCCGCTGACGTCGAGCTCCAATCGCTCGGGGATCTCGAGCGGCAGCGCCTCGACGTTGATCTCGCGCTGTACCTGCGAGAGGACGCCGCCTTCCTTGACGCCCTCAGGATCGCCGACGAGCTCTACGACGACCTGCGCCTGGATCGGCTGGTCGAGCCTCACCTCTTGCAAGTCGATGTGGGTCACGTAGCCGCGGACCGGATGCACCTGGTAGTCCTTGAGAATCGAGGCGTGCGTCGTCTTTTGCTTGTCGAGGCTCACGTCGAGAATCGCATGAAGGCCGTGATCGCCTGTCAATACCCGCCGCAGCTCCCGCTCCTCGACGCAAATAGCATGCGGCTGCTTCCCGCGCCCGTAGAGGACACCCGGGATCATTCCTTCGCGGCGCAGGCGCCGAGAATCGCCGGTTCCCCGGCCCTCGCGCTCGCGTACGGACAGCTTGACTCGCTCGCCGGCCACGGCGGCGAAGTGTAGCGACCGACGCCCGAAGCTCGGCCGAGGGATACCGTGAAAGGGCGTCCGCGCCGATGACGTGGCTCGACAACCGATCGCAATCGGCGGCGCGGCCACGCCCAGACAGAAAGGTGACTCGAGTGCTCAGGCTCGTCACTGCGTGGCAGGTTTCCGCGTCCGAGGCGCTAATCGGTCTTCGGCGTGAAGAGGGCCAGACGATGGCCGAGTACGGAGTCGTGCTCGCCGTGATCGTGCTTACGGTCGTCGTCGCGATCACAGCGCTCTCGACCAGCATCCGCGGCGCCATCAGCGGCATTGCGAACATCCTTCCGGGCGGTTAGGCGCCAGCGCGACCCCCCAAAACGTTCGGGCAACCCAGACCTATGGGGGAAGCGCCCGAGACCAGTGGCCGCGGATGATCTGCAAAAGCCGGGGCAGGCGTTTGGCCCTGCGGCAGCCAAACGCCGGCGGTGGGGAGAGGCAAGGCCGCTGCCCCGGCTTTAGCTCATTGTTGGCAGGTTGCAAGACAGAATCAAGGCTTGTCCTCTCGCTACTGCGGGAGTTTGAGCCAGATTGGACGCACCCCACCCCCGGAAAGGGGGAAGGGTGAGGGAATCGCCTGCGGTCCGTGAGGCGAGTCGGCGCCCCCGTTTTCGCAGAGAGTTGGTGACGTGCCCATGACGGCAGCAAGTGCGTCTGATCTAATCTTGAACGCACTGAGGGATTGGCAGATCCCCGCTGATCGTGGCGCGCGTCCTCGGAGCACGAGCGCTCGTCTAGGCGCCACCGCCCGCGGTAGAGAGCTTCGGTAGAAACGCGGCCGGAACCGCTTTGTTGAGCGGTTTAGCTCAGAAGAGCTGGTTCTCGCCGGCGAAGATCGCCGACACCGAGTCGTCGGCGAAGACGTTCATGATCGTCTCGGCCAGGAGCGTCGTGACCGGCAGGACGTCGATCTTCTCCGGGCGCTTGATCGGGTCGACTGGAACGGTGTTCGTCACCGTGACCTGCGTGATCTTGCTCGTAGCGAGCTTCTCGAACGCGTCGCCCGGGAAGAGCCCGTGGGTCGCGCACGCATAGACCTCCAGCGCGCCTGCGCCCAGCAGCGCCTCGGCACCGGCGATCAACGTGCCGCCCGTCACGATCATGTCGTCGCTCATGATCGCGACCTTGCCGCGGACGTCGCCGATCACCTCGGTGACAGCGGCCTTGTCGTGCTCGGGCCGGGTCTTGTTCAGGATCGCGAGGTCCCCGTCGAGCATCTGTCCGAAGCGGCGCGCCATCTTCGCGCGGCCGGGGTCCGGCGAGACCGCGACGATTCCTTCGCCTTGCAGGCCCTTGTCGCGGTAGTACTGCGCGAAGAGCTGCAGCGCGGTCATGTGGTCGACTGGGACGTTGAAGAAACCCTGGATCTGGCCGGCATGCAGGTCCATCGCCACGACGCGGTCGACCCCGGCGACCTCGAGCGCGTCGGCGACGAGCTTGGCGGTGATCGGCTCACGGGGCGCTGATTTCTTGTCCTGTCGCGAGTACGGGAACCACGGGACGACCGCCGTGATCCGCTTCGCGGAAGCGAGCTTCGCGGCCTGGATCATGATCAGGAGCTCGACCAGGTGGTCGTTCACGGGCGCATTGCCCGATTGGACGATGAAGACGTCGGCGCCGCGGATCGAGTCCTCGTAGCGGCAGTACGTCTCCCCGTTCGCGAAGGTCTTGAGCCGGACCTCGCCGAGCTCGACGCCCAGCGTCTCCGCGATGCGCTCGGCGAGCTCGCGGTTCGAGCTGCCCGAGAACAGCATCAGCCGCTTTTGCGGGCCGCGTTCGATCCAGCGCTTGCGCTCGCCCTCGGGCGTGGGCGGGTCGACGGTCTCGAGCCCAGGCAGCGTGGCGGTCTCAGTCATCGGCTGGCCTTCCATGCTTGTCGTAGACGTAGCCTTCCTTCGTCACCTGGGGTGGCGCGAAGCCTGCAAGCGAGCCGGGCGGGACGTCGTCTGTGACGACCGTACCGACCGCGATCCATGCGTCGTCGCCGATCTCGATTGGTGCAACGAAGGCATTCTGGACGCCGGTCCTGACGTTGCGGCCGATTTGTGTCCGTCCCTTGGGCTTGCCCGGCTCGTGGGGATAGTTGACGGTGATCGCGCCGGCGCCGATGTTCGTCTCCGCGCCGATCTCGGCGTCGCCAATGTAGGACAGGTGCGGCACCTTTGTCCCTTCTCCGATCCGGGAGTTCTTCAGCTCGACGAACGTGCCCGCCTTTGACCCGGCTTCCAGCACGGTTCCGGGCCGAAGGTAACAGAACGGCCCCACGAGCGCGTGTTCTCCGATCTCGGCATCGATCGCTACGACGTGCGGGCCGACATGGGCGCCGCGGAGCACCCGAGTGGCGCCCCGCAAGACGGTAAACGGGTGGACGACGGCGTCGGGCTCGAGCTCGACCTCGGAGTCGATCCAGGTCGCCTGGGGATCGACGATCGTCGCGCCGGCGAGCATGTGCCGCTCGTTGATGCGATCGCGGATCACGGCAGCCGCCGCGGCGAGCTCGACGCGGGTATTGATGCCGACCGGCGCCTCGGGGTCGTCTGACTTGTAGGTCGCGACGGGCTTGCCCGCATCGACGAGCGATCGCACCGTGTCCGTCAGGTAGAGCTCGCCCTGAGCGTTGTCCGGCTTCAGCTCATCGAGCGCGGTCCAGAGCTCGGCGGCGTCGAAGACGTAAGTCGAGGAGTTGAGCTCGCGGATCGCCAGCTCCTGCTCGGTCGCGTCTCCCTCTTCGATGATCGCACGGACCTTGCCGCCGGCATCGCGGACGATGCGGCCGTACGGCAGCGGCCGAACCGGCTCGAATGTGAGCACCGTCGCCGCGGCAGAACTCCTGCGGTGCTCGGCGATGAGGCCTTCGAGCAACTCGGGCGTCAGCAGCGGGGAGTCCCCGGACAGCACCAGAACATCGCCGTCGAAGCCGGCGAGAGCGGCGCGCGCCGCGGCCACTGCATCGCCGGTGCCCCGCGCTTCCGGCTGGACGGCCACGGTGACGCCGAGAGCCTCGACCGCCGCCTCCGTCTCCGGCGAGGCGACGACGACGAGCGGCTCCGGGTTGAGGGCGCGAACTGCGTCGATCACCCAATCGATCAGCCGACGCCCGAGCAGTGGGTGAAGGTGCTTCGGCGTCTCGGAGCGCATTCGCGTCCCGAGGCCGGCGGCCATGACGACAGCTGCGAGCTTTCGATCGGTCACTGATTCAAATGGAGCTGGGGCGCCAGGATTCGAACCTGGGATCGCGGGACCAAAACCCGCTGCCTTACCACTTGGCTACGCCCCACCGCGTCGCCGGAGAGCCTCGCGCCCACCTGCAAAGTCTAATCCCGAGAGCTGAAAAGCAACACGAGTGCGACGACGGCAAGCACGGCGACGAGGATCAGCGCCAGCGTGCCCACGATGAGTACCAGGACCGGCACGAGGGCGACAAGCGCCTGCGAGACGGCGGCGATCCAGCCCGCCTGGCGCGCGGTTTCGGATCGGAGACGGTGGGCGAAGCCGAACCAGCCGACGACCACGAGCACGGCGATCGCGACGGCCGCCCACCATGAGATCGCGTGGAAGACGACCAGGATCCCCTCGCCGACCGCGATCCAGAAAGCGATCCTGACCCGGCGAGCGCGGAGCCAACGCGCCATTCGGCTCGACCCGTGCTCAACAAGTGGCCCGCCGTACTCCATCGCGGTCAACCGTACCAAGCGGGTGCGGTCAGCCAGGTTCGGCCGCGGCCTCTGAGCGCGGCGCGGGCGGCACGGGCGGCCTCGAGGTGCCGAAAGAGGCCGTAGACGACCGGGCCCGCCCCCGTGACATCGGCTCTGAAGGCTCCCTGCGCCGAAAGCTCACCGGCAAGCGGCGAGCTGGCAAGGTCGTTCGGGGGCAGTCGAGCGAGATCGGATGCCCGCCTCGTCTCCCGGAGCGCGCGCTTGAGCGCTGCGCGCCGGTTGCGATAGCCCTTGGGGCCTTCTCGCTCGTCGAAATCTGCGTAGACCGCGCCGCTCGAGTGCTTGTTCGCGTCACGGGGAAGCACGAGAACGACCCAGTAGTCCTGAGGAAGGTTGAGGGGCGTCAGCTCAGTGCCGTAGCCCTCGCCCAGCTGCGGGCCCTGGGTGAGGAAGAACGGCACGTCGGCGCCGAGCTTCGCGGCAAGCGCGTGCAGCTCGGCCGCCGACAGCGGCTCGTCGAGGGTCTCGTTCGCAAGGCGCAGCGCCGTCGCCGCATCGGAGCTACCGCCTCCAAGGCCTGCCGCTACCGGGATTTGCTTCGTCAGCCGCGCCTCCCAGTCCGGCCTGGCGCCGGCCGCGGCCGCCAGCTCTTCGAGCGCGCGCCGAACGAGTGTGTCCTCCCGAAAACCTGTGATGCGGAGCCGCGTCGCGGGCGCGAGCGCGACCCGGTCTGCGAGGTCGAGACGTTGATACACCGTCGTCAGCTCATGCTTGCCGTCGCGCGGGCGGCCAACAACGAGTGCGAGGTTCAGCTTCGCCGTCGCGGGGGCCCTCACGAGACGGTGATCCAGATCGTGCGCTCCCGCGGACCGTCGAACTCCGCGAGGAAGACCGCTTGGTGGTCGCCGAGCGCGAGCTCTCCGGCGATCAGCGGGATCGAGACGGACGAGGCTGTCAGCGTCGCACGGACGTGGGCCCAAGGGTTCGCGTCTCCCTCATGGAGGTGTCCCCAACTCCAGCCTTCGTCGATCAGTCGCTCGAGGGCTCCCTCGATGTCGCCGGCGACCGCTGTCGCACCCTCACCCGCTGCCTGCAGCACGATGCCCGCAGTGGTGTGCGGGACGAACAGCGTCGCGAGCGATCCCTCGGACCCCGCGACAAGCGCCCGCGCCTCGTCCGTCACGTCGAGCAGTTGCGTCTTACGCTTGGTCTCGACCTTCAGCTCGCGCATAGCCCATTCTCATTCGAGCGCATTTGTCAGCGCGAGGAACTCTTCGGGAGCGAGCGCCTCGGCGCGCGTCGAGGGGTCGCGGCCGATCCGCGCGAGTGCCTCGGCCGCTTGCTCGCGCGACGCGAGCCCCACCAGCTCGATCGAGTTTGGCATCTGCTTGCGGCGATGCGCGAAGGCGGCTCCGACGACGGCTTTGAGACGCGGGTAGTCGGCGGGCAGCGCTCCGCGCCGGCGAAAGGCGACCAGGGCGGAGTCGACGTTCGGACGCGGCCGAAACACGTTCCGCGATACAGGGTGAAAGCCCGTCCGCTCGGCCGCCAGCTGAACGAGCACGGAGACCGCCCCGTACGCCTTCGTCTCGGGCTCGGCGAAGAAGCGGTCGGCGACCTCGCGCTGCACCATCACGCACCACAGGGCGACGCCCGGCAGTCCGTCCAGGCTCTCGGCAACGAGGGGCGTCGCGATGTTGTACGGCAGGTTGGCGACGAGCTTCGTCGGCGCCGGCACGAGCGCGCCCAGATCGAAGGCCAGGGCGTCGCCGAATTGCAGGTCGACGTTCTCGTGCCCGGCAAGCGCTTCGCCGAGCGCCGGCTCGAGAGAGCGGTCGAGCTCGATCGCGTGCACCTCCGAAACCCGCTCGGCGAGGTAGGCGGTCAGGAGGCCACGACCGGGGCCGATCTCGAGGACGACATCGGCGTCGTCGAGCTCCGCGAGCCGGCCGATTACGCGGAGGATGTTCTCGTCTGCAAGGAAGTGCTGTCCGAGCTCCTTCTTCGCCCGCGTGCTCACGGGGCCGGCGACCCGACGGGCAACGAGAACGCGGCAGTCGCGTTGGCCTCGATCTGCGAGGCGAGGTCGTCTGGGTGCTCACCGCGGGCCTGCGCGAGCGCCCCGACCGTGTCGACGACGTTGGCAGGCTCATTCGGCCGGCCCCGGCGCGGCACGGGCGCCAGGTACGGGCTGTCAGTCTCAGCCAGGATGCGTTCCGCGGGGATGCGTTTCGCGGCCTCGCGCAGCTCCTCTGCGCTGGGGTAGGTGACGTTGCCGGCGAACGAGACGTAGTAGTCGCGCTCGAGCGCGACGTCGAGGAGCCCCGGTGAAGAAAAGCAGTGGAGGATGACGGCTCCTCCGAAGCCGGCGAGGGCATCCGCCGTCTCCGAGTCGGCTTCCCTGTTGTGGATGACGACCGGCTTGCCGACCCGGGACGCGAGCTCGAGCTGAGCCGCGAACAGTTGCCGCTGCCGCTCGTGCGGCGCCCAGTCGCGATAGAAGTCGAGGCCGGTCTCGCCGACAGCGACCGCGCGCTCGTGACGGAGGAGCTCCGCCAATTCGGTGAGACGTTCAGCCTCCTCGCCACCCGCTTGGTGCGGATGGATCCCGAGCGCGGCGAAGACACCGCGCTCGCTCTCCGCGATCGCAAGCGACGCTCGGCACGAATCGATTCCCGAGCCGACCGCGATCACGCGGTCGACGCCGGCTTCACGGGCGCGGGCGAGCAACTCCTCCGGCCCCGACTCGCAGCCGTCGAGGTGCGCGTGGGTGTCGATCACGCGACGGCGGTCTCGAGCTCGACTCGCGGGAACAGAGGCTCCGCGGCCGCGATTCCCTCAGCTGCCGCGGTTCGACCGTAGGCGACGCCTTCCCAGGCAAGGTCGTCCGACTGGCCGAGCGCGACGAGGATGCGCGAAGCGGTCTCCGGCAGGTAGGCGGCAAGGGCGATCGCGACCGCCCGGAGGCCGTCGGCGAGGTCGTAGAGCGTCCGGTCGAGCTCCTCGGACTTGGTTGCGTCTTTTGCGAGCTGCCACGGAGCCCGTTCCTCGACGTAGCGATTGAGCGAACGGATGACGACCCAGATCGCCTCCAGCGCGCCTGACAGGTCGTACTCGTCGAGCCGCGCAGGGACCAGGCGGGCGAGCTGCTCCAGCTCGGCCCGGAAAGGAGAGTCCCACGCCGCGGGCTCGATTCGGCCCTCGCGGTAGCGAACAATCATCGCCGTCGTCCGCGAGACGAGATTGCCGAGATCGTTGCCGAGCTCCCGTTCGTAGCGCTCGTGCAGGTCGTCGGCGGACGCGTTTCCATCCTGGCCGAAGCGGGCGACCCGCGCGGCGTAAAAGCGGAGGGCGTCGATGCCGTAAATCTCGGTCAGCTCGAGGGGCTCGATCACGTTGCCACTCGATTTCGAGATCTTCCGATCACCGAAGAGCAGCCAGCCGTGGACGAAGATCTGCCTGGGCACCTCGTAGCCCGCGGCCAGCAGGAGCGCAGGCCAGAAGACGCAATGAAAGCGGAGGATGTCCTTGCCGATCAGGTGGTGCGCCACAGGCCAGAACTCCTCGCGTAGGTCTTCGCCCGGCCGTGCGTACGTGAGCGCGCTCAGGTAGTTGACCAGCGCGTCGACCCAGACGTAGACCACTTGCTCGGGGTCCCACGGCACCGGCACGCCCCAGGGCTGGCCCGCGCGGCTGAGGCTGAAATCTCGGAGGCCGCCCGCGATGAAGCTGCGGGCCTCGTTGTAGCGGAAGTCTGGGAGCACGAAGTCGGGCCGCTCGTCGTAGAGGCGAAGCAGCTGCTCCTGGAATGCCGAGAGCCGGAAGAACCAGTTGCGCTCCTCGATCCATTCGGGCTTGGTCCCGTGCTCGAGGCACAGCCCGTCGGGGGTGAGTTGATCTTCGGTCTTGAACTCCTCACAGCTGACGCAGTACAAGCCGGCGTAGATGTCCTCGTAGATGTGCCCGTTGTCGTAGATCTGCTGGACGAACTCCTGGACGAAGCGATGATGGCCCTCATCGGTCGTGCGTATGAAGAAGTCCGGAGACGCGCCCACTCGAGCGGGCAACGGCCGCCAGTGGTCTTCGACGAGGTCGTCGACGAACGTCTTCGGGTCGACCCCGGCCTCCTCTGCCGCACGCACGTTCTTCGAGGCGTTCTCGTCCGTTCCCGTCAAGAAGAAGGTTTCGTCGCCGCGCTGGCGCTGATGCCGCACGAGGATGTCGGCGGCGATCGTCGTGTACGCGTGCCCGATGTGCGGGGTCGAGTTCACGTAGTAGATCGGCGTTGTCAGGTAGTAGCGCGACATTTGAGGCAATGATAGGCGCCGGCTCTGGCGAGCCCGAGGCGCGCCGCCGGCGCCCGGCGAGCGCCAGCACACCGCCGACCGGCAACAACGCAGCCAGCCAGAGCCAGACCGCGCGCGATCCGCGCTTGTCCACTCGGGCCGTCGCCGCTGAGGGATTCGAGCCGTTGCCGTTGCCGCTGGCCTTGCCCTCGCCTGGCGATGCAAAGGCGGGCTCCGATCCAGGCGTCGGTCGCTGCTCTCGTTCGTTTGCGGGCCGAGGGCGCTTCGCAGTCTTGGTAGCTGCACCGGCTCCAGCCTTCGGTGCGAGCCGGTCACGCGCCTCGATGCGGCGACGCGTACGCGAGACAGTGACTGTGGGGGAAACGGCGAGTTGAACCGGCCTGACGGCATCGGCGCCGTGCACGCCGAGCTGGGAGGCGGCCCGACCACTTGGTTGACCCTTCTGCGCAGTCCGGGGTGGGCCGACTGCAATCGTGGCCACAGGCGCGGCAGAGGCGGCAGGCGCAGGCGCCACTTCTGAGGGAGCGGTCGTGGCCGGAGCGGCGGGGGCCGGCGCCGCGGGAGCTGACGGCGGTGGTGTGGCCGGAGGAGCGGCGGTCGGAGCCGGGGGCAGCGCAGGCTGCGCCGGCAAGAACAGGAGCGGATCGACGTAGCCATTCTGATCCTCGGAGCGCCGGATGCCGAGGTGGACATACGGGACGTCGTGCTCCAGCTCGCCGCTCGGACCGATCGTCCCGACTGCGGCGCCTTCACGAACCGTGTCGCCGCGCCGAACGCTGATCGAGCCGAGATGAGTCAGCGTGACCGAGAAGCCGTCGGCGGTTTGAATCGTCACGCTCTTGCCACTTACCGGCACCGTTCCGGCAAACGAAACAGTCCCGGACGCAGGTGAGATGACGCCTTCTCCGCTCGGAGCGCCGATGTCGATTCCCCGGTGCTGACCCGCGGCGTAGGGATCGTCGCCGAACACGAACTTCTGGAGCACGGGACCGTCGACGGGCCAGCTCCACGCTCCCGCTGACGGCACGAACACGAATGCCGCCAAGAACACGACGATCAGGGTTCGACGCATCTCGCTTCTCCTTGTTGTCTCGATTGCCAACAACCGTCACGATACCTGGGGCGGCGGCTGTTGTCAATACGGACTACAGAGAGGTATCGTAAAGGCGCTTGCGCGGAAGCCCCGTCAGGCGGGCGACAACCGCAGCTGCCTGGCGGCGCGGGAGACCTGCGGCGACGAGCTCCGCGACTGCCTCCGTGGCTGCGGCCACATACGCTGGCCCACGTTCACTGCCCGGCCCGAGCACGAGCGTGACCTCACCCTTCGGCGGCTCGGCGAATTGCTCCGAAAGCTCGCCTGCGCGACCGCGGACGATCTGCTCATGTCGTTTCGTCAGCTCACGGCAGACGGCCAGCTCACGGTCGGGGTCCACAGCTGCGAGCGAGCGAAGCGTCGTCGGCAGCCTGCGCGGCGACTCGAACACGATCGCAGGCCAGGGCCACCGAGCCAGTTCCTCCCAGACCCGACCCAGCGCCTGCTCGCCCCGTGGCAAGAAACCGAGGAACTGATAGCGCTCGGCGGCGAAACCGCTCGCGACGAGGGCGGTATCGACAGCGGAAGGACCCGGCAGAACCGTCACGGCCACACCAGCCTCGAGCGTGGCGGCGACGAGCCGAGCGCCGGGGTCGGAGATGCCCGGCAGGCCTGCGTCGGACACGAGCGCTATGCGCTCACCGGCCTGAAGACGTGGCAGCATCTCCGCGGTTCGCGAGGCCTCGTTGTGCTCGTGGTAGGAGCGCAATCGCGCGCGGATCCCGTGCCGTTCGAGCAGCCCCCGCGTGTGCCGCGTGTCCTCGCAGAGGACGAGGTCGGTCTCGGCGAGCTCGCGCAGCACCCGCAGCGTGACGTCCTCGAGGTTGCCGATCGGGGTCGCGCAAACCGTAAGCATCAGCCCGCTGAGCCGAGCTCGTCGTAGGCGACGAGTGCCGCGCCGATCACGCCCGCCGCGGTGCCGAGTTCGGCGCGCACGATCTGGACGCGGCCCCGCGCAGGCGGCAGCGCTTCCCGGCGCATCGTCTCGCGCGCCGGCTCGAGCAGGAAGTCGCCCGCCGAGGCGAAGCCGCCGCCGATGACGACGAGCTGGGGCCTGAAGATGTTCACGAAGCTCCCGATGGCGGCACCGAGCTTCCGGCCGATTTCGTCGAGAATCTCGACCGCGGTCGAATCGCCCTCGGCGGCGAGCCGGACGAGCCGGTGCGCGTCGACCGCCGGGCCGAACGCCTCCTGCGCGAGCTTCGCCGCGGCCGTTCCGCTGACGTATGCCTCGAGGTGCCCACGCCCCGTGCACGTTCCCTGGCACGGGATCCCGTCGTAGACGAGCACCGTATGGCCAAGCTCGCCGCCATCGCGGAGCAGGTTGCCGTCGACGACGACGCCTCCGCCGACGCCCGTCCCGAGCGTGAGCATGACCATCGTGGGGGCCCCGCGGCCGGCTCCGGCGCGGTGCTCGGCCAGCGCGGCGGCGTTGCCGTCGTTCTCGAGCGCGACCGGACGGCCGAGCCGTTTCGTCATCAACTCTCGCAGCGGCACGTCCTGAAGCGGGACGTTCACGGAGCCGTCGACCCGGCCCGCCTGCTGGTCGATTCGGGAAGGCAGGCCGAACCCCACCGCTGCGATCGAGTCGTCCAGCAACTCCTCAGCCGCCGCGCCGAGCTCGTCGAGCAAACGATCCTGAGAGTCGAGCTCGGTTGGCCTTTCACGGCGATGCTCGACTCTGCCGGCCGGATCGACGATGCCAGCGAGGATCTTCGTCCCCCCGACATCCACCCCTACGACTCGCCTGTCAGTCACGTTTCGCGGAAGGTACGTAACTCCGACGCGTCGCGTGGCTACCATAGCCCGCCGGAATGTCGGCTCCTCGCGGAGAGAAGCCATATCGCGTCTATCGCGGCGGTCGCGTCAAGGGAAAGGTCCCGACGATCCCGCGACCCACGCGCGAGCGCGGCGACGGAGACGGGCGCCGCGACTACCGTGGGCCCGGCGCAAAGCCACCGGCCACCGGGTGGCGCGCCTGGCGCTGGAAGCGTTGGACCGGCCTCTCGGTGCTCGTCCTGTTCCTGGTCTTGGTCTTCTGGGTCGTCGCGGGCTACCTGTCTTTCCGCAGCGGCGTCAAGGACGCAAACAAGCGCCTGCCTGAGTCAGCTCGGCTCGCGCTCGTGCCCGACAACGGGATGATGCTCTCGCACTCGAGCAACATCCTTCTGCTCGGCACCGACCATTCGCTGAATGCCTCTCGCGCGTCCGACCAGCACTCGGACTCGATGCAGATCCTGCGCACCGATCCGAAGCACCACAAGCTCTACTACCTCTCGATCCCGCGCGACCTCCGCGTCCCCGACATTCCGGGGCACGGGCCGGACAAGATCAACGCCGCCTTCCAGATCGGGGGAGCTCGTCTGGCCGAGCGCACCGTGCACCTGTACACCGGCCTGCCGATCAACCACGTCGTCGTCGTCAACTTCCACAGCTTCAGCAAGCTGATCGACAAGCTGGGCGGAATCGATATCAACGTGCCCAAGCCGATCCTCTCGGACAAGTTCGACTGCCCGTACGCGACGAACGAGCGCTGCGCGCGGTGGAAGGGCTGGCGGTTCCGGAAAGGCGTGCAGCACATGAATGGCTATCGCGCCCTGATTTACTCGCGCGTCCGCGTGAACAAGCTCAACCCCGCCGACACCGACATCACCCGAGGCGCGAGGCAGCAGGCCGTCCTGCAGGCGCTGATGTCGAAGCTCTCGAGCGCCGGCACCTTCTTCAAGCTCCCGTTCATCGGCGGAGACCTGATGAAGCCGCTCGCGACCGATCTGTCGCCGACCGAGCTGGTTCAGATCGGCTGGCTGAAGTTCCGCGCCGGGACGACGCTGCATTGCCGGCTCGGGGGCACGGCCGACGGCGGCTACATCGATCCGAGCGAGGACAATGCCGCGGTGATCGCGATGGTCAAGGGCGAGTCGGCACCGCAACCGCCGCCGCCGAATGGCGACACCTACCCGCCCGGCTGCTACGTCAACCGATTGCCGCCCGGCGGCTAGCTCTCTCGGCTAGCTCTCTCGGCTAGCCCTCGGCGGTCTTGGTCTCGGGTTTCTTCTCCGAGGTTTTTTTGGACCCTGAGTCCGAATCGCCGCCGGCGCCGTCCGTGGACGGTTCCTTCTTCTGCGAGCCTCGCCCATAGTCTGTGGAGTAGAACCCCGAGCCCTTGAAGTGCACCGCCACCGGGTAGAGAACGCGCTCGAGAGGTCCCTCATCGCAGATCTCGCACTTCGGCGGCGGCGCGTCGCCGATCCGCTGAAAGAGCTCGAAAACGTGTCCGTTCGGACAACGGTACTCGTATATGGGCACGTTCTGACAGTAGCAGCGGGTCCTTTCGACACCGGCCGAGACGCGGTCGCTAATCCGTGCTCGCTCGCCCTTCCGTGCGCTCGAGCTCGACCAGCTCGCGGTAGCAGGGTGCGTCCTCGAAAGCGGCCAACCCGGCCCGTGGCGGACGCTTGGCGGCAGCGCGGCGGCGCCGGGCCGCAGCGAGCACGGCGGAAGCTCCCAGGAGCCCACCGAGCACGAACGTCCGCAGGCGATCTCTCCGCCGTTCCCCGTCCATGGGACGATTGTACGGCGATGCCGCGCCTCGTCCTCTGCACGCTCGGCGACCTGCTGCTCGATGTGATCGTCCGCCTCGAGCAGCCGTTGGAGCCGGGCACCGACGCCACGGCGCAGACTCGGACGGGCGCCGGCGGGCAGGCGGCCAACGTCGCGGCCTGGGCGGCGGCGCTCGGCGGAGAGGCCCGGTTTATCGGGAAGCGCGGCGACGATCCGGCAGGATCGCTTGCCGCAGGTGAGCTCGCGCGGCTCGGCGTCGCCGTCTTCGGCCCCGTCGCGCTCGGTCGAAACGGTGTCGTCGTCTCGGTCGTCGGCGAGAGAGGCGAGCGCGCGATGGCGAGCGACCGAGGCGTGGCACCGACGCTTTCGGCCGACGAGCTCGAGCCGGCCTGGTTCGAAGGCTGCACACACCTTCACCTCTCCGGTTACAGCCTGATGTCGTCCCCGATCGACGGCGCGGCGGCGCGCGCGGCCAGGCTGGCGCGCGCCGGCGGCGGGGTCGTCAGCGTCGACCCGGCCTCGAGCCGGGTGATCAGGGATTTCGGCCCGCAGCGCCTGCGCGAGGTGCTCCAGGAGCTCCGTCCGGAGCTCGTCTTCGCCAACGAGGAGGAGTACGACGAGGTCGGGCCGGCTGTCGCAGAAGAGGCAACGTGGATCTTGAAGCGAGGTGCCTCCGGCTGTGCCATCGTCCGCGGCGACGAGCGGTCGGAATTTCCGGCAGTGCCCACGAAGGTGGTCGACACGACCGGTGCGGGCGACGCGTTCGCGGCCGGATATTTCGTCGGCGGCGTCGAGCTCGCGCTCGAGACCGCCGCGCGATGCGTGTCGCGCCTGGGGGCCCAGCCGTGATCCAGGTCGCGCCGGACGTACGCGAGGCGCTCGACTCCGGGCGGGCCGTCGTCGCCCTCGAGACGACACTCGTGTCCCATGGGTTTCCCGCCGGCGAAGGGCTCGACGTGGCGCTCGAGGCCGAGCGGCGGGTCCGCGACGCGGGCGCCGTGCCGGCGACGGTGGGCGTGCTCGACGGCCGGGTGCAGCTCGGACTCGCCGCCGGCGAGCTCGAGCGCTTCGCGGCGGCGGGCGAATCGGCGCGCAAGGCTGGTCCTCGCGACCTGGCCGTCTGCGTCGCCAAAGGGGTGCTCGGCGCGACCACTGTCGGCGGAACCCTGGCTGCGTGCTCCGCGGCCGGGATTCGCTTCCTGGGAACGGGCGGGATCGGCGGCGTCCACCGCGGCTTTGCGGAACGGCCGGACGTCTCCGCCGACCTCGGCGAGCTCGCCCGGGCACGCGTGCTCGTCGTCTCGTCGGGTGTCAAGTCGCTGCTCGACGTGCCGGCGACGCTCGAGGCACTTGAAGCCCTCGGGGTGCCGGTACTCGGCTGGCAAGCCGAGACACTGCCGCTCTTCTACTCGGCCGAGGGCGGCCCGCTGGTACCGGCGACGGTGGCGACTGCGAGCGAGGCCGCCGCGATCGCCCGCGCACACTGGTCACTCGGCCGCACCGGGTTGCTGCTTGCGCACCCGCCTGCCGAGAGCCTCGACGTCGAAGCGCTGATCGAGACGGCGCTCGCCCAGGCGAGCTCGGAGCGAGTGACGGGACAGGACGTGACACCGTTCGTGCTCAGCCGGATCCACCGCGACACGGCCGGCGAGAGCGTCCGGATCAACAAGCGGCTGATCGCGGACAACGCCGCGCTTGCGGCGGAGGTCGCGGTCGCCTACGCGGCCCGCTAGTCGAGCGCGCTCAAGAACTCGTCGATCGTCAGCGCGGTCAGCGTCTGCAGCTTCGCGCTACCCCGTGCGCCCAGCGCGACCGAGACCCTTGCGATCGTCGCTGCATCCGGAGCCTCGACGACGTTGACGAAGTCGAACGGTCCGAGCGTCGCCCACTGGTGCAGCACCCGGGCGCCGAGCTCCTCGACGTCCTTATTGACTTCTCGCAGCCGGGCCGGGTTCGACTTGAGCGTCTGAACGCCCTGGGGGGTCAGACTGGACAGCAGGATGTACGTCGGCATTGCGCCTCCTCCGTCGGGGCGCCGAGCCTACACGCGCAACCTGGTCGTAATAAAGGATCGCGCCGCCGAGGAAGAGCAGGGGCGAGATGACGAGCACGGAGACGAACGCCGACGCGCGCAGCGCCGCCGTACCCGCAGAGCGGAGCGTGAAGAAGAGAACATATGCCGTCAGCAACCCGACGAGCGCGAGCGTGGCCAGCGAGCCGACCGCGTGCGCAAAGTCGGCACGCGCCAGCTCGAAGGCGCGGCTGTACGAGCGTCGCCGCTCGAGAGTGATCACCGGGACGACCAGGCCGGCTAAGCCGAGGCAGATCACAGCCGGCAGGAGTCCGAGAATGCCGAGGAAGCCGAGCAGAACGATCGCGGGAGCAAGCGTGATCGTTCCGAACACCGTGGCCTCGGCAAGTCGCCTCCGCGGCAGTCGCTCTCCGGAGACGACTCCGGTCGCAAGCGCGAAGGAAAGGCTCGCTGCGGCCGCCGCGATCGTGAACGCAAGCGCCAACCGGACGGCTCCCGGCGACTCCGCGAGAGCGAGGCCTGCGGCGGCGGGTGCGATACCTAGAGCAAGCGAGCGCCAGAAACTGCGCCCGTAGAGCCGAATCGTCTCGGCCACGAGCTGTCCGACCGTGCGCGTCGCCGGCGGGAGCGGCGGGGGTGTGGGCTGTGGACCGCGGCGCCTTTTTCGGCGTGCCATCGGCCACGAACCTACCCGTTACAGGTACACGCGAGACTCGGGTCGCCACCACTCCCGCCCACGGACAGGCTAATTCCGAAGTTGTGACGGGTGTGAAACGCGTCTGCCACAAAAGCGGAACAAGCGCTAGCGTCCGAGCATGAGCGCAACCAGGCCCGGAGCCTCCCAGTGACCGTCGCGCCCGCTACACCGACGAAGGAACGTCCGACGCGGGACACCGGCGGCCGCACCGGCGATGCCTGGCGCGTGATCGTCCTGAACGACAATCACAACACCTTCGAGGGCGTCGCGGCGGCTCTGGCGGACGTCCTCCCCGGCGTCGGCTTCGATCAGGGTATGACGTTTGCGAACCGGATCCACAACACCGGCCAAGCCGTCGTCTGGTCGGGCCACCGCGAGCCCGCGGAGCTCTACCGGGAGCGCCTCAAGGAGCTCGGCCTGACGATGGCGCCGCTCGAGCGGTAGAACCCGCCGGTTCCTACAGCATCTTCCGCCCCGACGAGCTCGAGTTCGTCGACCGGGGTGACGCCAGCGGCCGAGCTCGTCGCGATCTCGGACGCGCGCCGCCCGAGGAGGGGCGGCGCCGACTATTTCCCGGACGTGGACTAAGCAGCAGCCGCCGCTCGCGCGGCGGCCTTCTCGAACACGAGCTCTCCGTCTCGCGCGTCGACGCGGACGGTGTCACCCTCGGTGAACTCGCCCTCGAGTAGCCGCAGAGCGAGCGGGTTCTCGATCAGGCGTTGCAGCGCCCGCTTGAGCGGCCGGGCGCCGTAGCTCGGATCCCAACCGGCTTCGGCCACCGCCTCCTTTGCCTCTTCCGTGAGCTCGAGCGCTAGTCCCCGCTCGGCCAGCCGCTCGCGCAGCCGCGCCAGCTGCAGCTCGACGATCTCGCCCAGCTGCTCGCGTGAGAGCGGCTTGAACTCGACGATCTCGTCGATCCGGTTCAGGAACTCCGGTCGGAAGTGGTCGGATAGCGCCGCCGCTGAACGGACGTTGGAGGTCATGATGATCACCGTGTTCCGGAAGTCGACGGTACGCCCTTGGCCGTCGGTTAGTCGTCCGTCGTCGAGGATCTGCAGGAGCACGTCGAAGACCTCGTTATGCGCTTTCTCGATCTCGTCCAGCAGGACGACGCAGTAGGGCCGCCGCCGGACCGCCTCGGTCAGCTGGCCGCCCTCTTCGTAGCCGACGTAACCCGGCGGGGCGCCGACGAGCCGGGCGACGGTGTGCCGCTCCTGGTACTCGGACATGTCGAGCCTGACCATCGCGCGCTCGTCGTCGAACATGAACTCGGCGAGCGCCCGCGCCAGCTCCGTCTTCCCCACGCCCGTCGGGCCGAGGAAGATGAACGAGCCAATCGGCCGGTTCGGATCCTGCAGGCCGGTGCGGGCGCGGCGCAGCGCGTTGGCGACGGCTTCGACCGCCTCGTCCTGGCCGACGACGCGCTCGTGCAGTCGTTCCTCCATGTGAATCAGCTTCTCGGTCTCGCCTTCGAGCAGCCGTGAGACTGGGATGCCCGTCCAGCGCGCGACGACCTCGGCGACGTCGTCCTCGTCGACTTCCTCCTTGACCATCGGCTCACCGTCGGGGATGGCCCCGTCGCGCTCGGAGAGTTCGTGCTCGAGCTCGGGCAGCTCGCCGTAACGGATCTCGGCGACCCGCTGGAGGTCGCCGGCGCGCTCGGCCCGCTCGGCCTCCCACTTGAGCTCGTCGATGCGCGACATGATCTCCTTGACGCGCTCGAGCGCCTCCTTCTCCTTCGACCAGCGCGCGGCGAGCCCGTCGCGGCGCTCCTTTGCCTCGGCGAGCTCGCGCTCGACCGGCTCGCGGGTTTCCTTCGACTCCTTGCCCATCGCTGCGAGCTCGATCTCGAGCTGACGAACCCGCCGCTCGGCCTCGTCGAGCTCGAGCGGTGAAGAGTCGATCTCCATCCTCAGGCGGGAGGCGGCCTCGTCGACCAGGTCGATCGCTTTGTCGGGCAGCTGGCGGTCGGCGATATACCGATCGGAGAGGACCGCGGCAGCGACCAGCGCCGCATCCCGGATGCGGACGCCGTGGTGCGCCTCGTAGCGCTCCTTGAGGCCGCGCAGGATCGCAATCGTGTCGGCGACGGTCGGCTCGCCGACGAAGACCGGCTGGAACCGGCGCTCGAGCGCGGCGTCCTTCTCGATGTGCTTGCGGTACTCGTCGAGCGTCGTTGCACCGATGCAGCGCAGCTCGCCGCGGGCGAGCATTGGCTTGAGCATGTTTGCGGCGTCGACCGCGCCTTCGGCTGCGCCGGCGCCGACGATCGTGTGGAGCTCGTCGATGAAGAGGATCAGCTCGCCCTCGGCGTTCTTGATCTCGGTCAAGACGGCCTTCAGTCGCTCCTCGAACTCGCCGCGGTACTTCGAGCCCGCGAGCATTGCGCCGATGTCGAGCGCCCAGACGCGCTTGCCCTTCAGACCTTCCGGCACGTCGCCGTCGACGATCCGCTGGGCGAGCCCCTCGACGATCGCCGTCTTGCCGACGCCAGGATCGCCGATCAGCACCGGGTTGTTCTTCGTCCGACGCGAGAGCACTTGAATAATCCGCCTGATCTCCTCGTCGCGGCCGATGACCGGATCGAGCTTGCCCTGCTCGGCGAGCTCGGTCAGGTCGCGCCCGAACTTCTCGAGCGCCTGGTAGGTGCCCTCGGGATCCTGCGAGGTGACGCGCTGGCCGCCGCGGACGGCCTTGATCTTCGCCTCCAACTGGTCGCGCGGGACGACGTCGAGCGCGAGCAGCAGGTGCTCCGTCGAAACGTAGTCGTCCTCGAGCTTGCGCGCCTCTTCGAATGCCTGGTCCAGGACGCGCGAGAAGGCTGCGCCGACCTGCGGCTGCTGCGCCGCGCCTTGCGTCGAGGGCTTCGCCCGCAGCGCCGCTTCGGCTTCTGCCCGCAGCGAGTCGGGGTCCGGCACTAGCTCGCGCGGCAGCTCTTGATCGAGCAACGCGAGCACGAGATGCTGGGGGTAGAGTTCAGGATTGCCCATGCGGCGCGCAAGCTCCTGCGCGGCCGCGACGGCCTCCTGTGATTTCAAAGTCAGTTTGTTGAAGTCCAATCGTTCTCCTTAGTGCTGTCGGGTTGGGACCGGCCGCGGTGCCTGGTACAGCACGAGATCGCGCCGGTACTGCTTGTGAACGTTCTGAATCTCTTCGCGCATCTGGCGATCGAGCCGCTCGAGGCGCTCGTGGGCCCTGCGCAGCTCGTCCTCGAGCCGCAGCACGACCTCGACGCCGGCAAGGTTGAGGCCGAGCTCGGTGGTCAGCCGCTGGATCAGGCGCAGCCGATCGAGGTCCGCCTCCGAGTAGAGACGCGTATTCCCGCGCGTCCGCTTCGGACTGACGAGGCCCTTGTTCTCGTAGATTCGGAGCGTCTGCGGGTGCATGCCGACGAGCTCAGCCGCGATCGAGATCATGTAGCGCGGACGGTCGTCCATCAGCGCTTCTCCTCTGTGCGGTCTAGCCCCCAAATGCGGTCCACGACTGCCTCGCCGGCCTCGTACGCGGTCAGTCCGAGGCGCTTCCGCGCCACGTACGCACGCACGTCGAAGTACGCGCAGGCGGCGACGAAGATCACGACGATCAGCCACAAAAGCGGCCGATCCCACTTGGCGCCTGCCGCGACGAGGACGACGTAAAGCATCCCCGTGTTCAGCAGCGTGCCGACCGGGGAAAGCGACCAGACGAGCAGGTGCGTCAGGGCTCGCCTCACGAGAACAGCGCCTCACGCGGGTCGCGGGATCCTCGCCCGAGCTCCTCGAGCAGCTCGCGCTCGCGCTTGTTCAGCTTCTTCGGTACTTCGACCTTGACGCGCGCGAGAAGGTCGCCGCGGCCGGAGCCCTTCAGCTTCGGCGCGCCTTTGCCCTTGACGCGAAGCAGCGTCCCGTCCTGGGTGCCGGGCTTGACCTTTACCGAGACCGGGCCGTCCGGAGTCGGCACCTCGACGGTCGCGCCCAGCGCGGCCTCCGAGAAGGTCACGGGAACGTCGACGACCAAGTCGTCGCCGCGGCGCTCGTACAGCTTCGAAGGCTGCACGCGCGTGACGACGTAGAGGTCGCCCGCTTCGCCTCCGGCGAAGCCGGCCTCGCCCTTGCCCTTCAGGCGGATGCGGGTCCCGTCCTTGACGCCCGCGGGGATCTTGACCGTGTAGCGCTTCGTCCGGCGCTCGCGACCCGAGCCGCCGCAGCGCGGGCAAGGGTCCTCGATCACGGTCCCGTTGCCGTGACAGCGCGGACACGGCTGCGACAACGCGAAGAAGCCTTGGCTTTCCGCGACCACGCCGCGCCCGTTGCACTCTGGGCAGATCTTGGGCGCCGTTCCGGGCTTCGCGCCCGAGCCGTGGCACTCCGAGCACGCCGTCTCCAGCGTGACCGGAATCTTGGTCTGGACTCCCTTGAGCGAGTCCTCGAAGGAGAGATTGATCTCGACCTCGACGTCGCTGCCGCGCTGCCCGCGGGACGTCCGCGCGCCGCCGGCCCGGCCGCCGCGACCTCCGAACAGTCCTCCGAAGAGATCACCCAGATCGCCGAGATCGCCGACGTTGAAGTCGCCGAAGTTGACGTTGCCGCCCTGGAAGCCGCCGCGCCCGTTCGCCGAGCCGAAGGCGTCGTACTGCTTGCGCTTCTCGGGATCCGAGAGCAGGTCGTAGGCGCCCTGAACCTCCTTGAACCGCTCCTCGGCCGAGGCGTCGCCAGGATTTCGGTCCGGATGGTATTCGCGCGCGAGCTTGCGGTAGGCCTTCTTGATCTCTTCGGCCGAGGCTCCCTTCGGGACGCCGAGAATCTCGTACGGGGATCTAGGAGTCGTCGTCGCCATTCGCTTCCTTCGGGGCGGCCGCAACCACGACCCGCGCCGGGCGCAGGACGCGGTCGCCAAGCCGGTAGCCCTTCTGCAGCACCTCGATCACGCTGCCCTCGTCCGCCTCGGACGGCTGCGAGAGCAGCGCCTCGTGGACGTGGGGGTCGAACTTGCCGTCGGTCTCGATCACGGCGAGGCCTTCGTGCTCGAGCGCGGATGCGAGCTGGCGGTGCACCAACCTCACGCCCTCTTCGAGCTTTGCCTCCTCGTGCTCCTCGGCCGCTTCCAGCGCCCGCTCGAGGTCGTCCACGATCGGCAGCAGCTCCTTGACGAGCCGCTCGGTCGCTCGGGTAGACAGGGCCGCCTGCTCGCGCGCGGTGCGCTTCTTGTAGTTCTCGAACTCAGCAGCAAGGCGCTTCAGGTCGTCCAAGTGCTCCTGCGCCTTCGCCTCGGCGGCGGCGAGCCGGTCGTCCCCGACCGGCTCCTCCACCACCTCGTCCAGCTGTTCCTTGGCCGGATCCGTCATTAGGAGGTCTTCGCCTCCTCGTCGACGATCTCGGCGTCCTCGATCACCTCGTCGTCCGAGGCAGCGGCGCCGTCGCCGTCTCCGCCAGCGGAAGCCTGCTGCTGCTGCGCGCTCGCCTGCGCGTAGACCGCCTCAGCGAGCTTCTGCGAGGCCTCCTGGAGCGCCTCCGTCTTCTGCCGGATCTCGTTCACGTCCGAGCTCTCGAGCACGCCGCGAAGCTCCATCACGCGACCCTCGATCGTCGAGGCGTCGGCCTCGTCGAGCTTGTCGCGGTGCTCCTTGAGCGTGCGCTCGGTCTGGTACGCGAGGCTCTCCGCCGCGTTACGCGCGTCTGCGAGCTCGCGCAGTCGGTGCGCCTCATCCGAGTGGGACTCGGCCTCGCGGATCATCCGCTCGACCTCCTCCTGCTTCAGACCGGAGCCGCCCTCGATCCGGATCTTCTGCTCGTTGCCGGTGCCGAGATCCTTCGCCGACACGTGGATGATCCCGTCGGCGTCGATGTCGAAGGTGACCTCGATCTGCGGCATTCCGCGCGGCGCCGGCGGGATGCCGACGAGCTGGAACTTCCCGAGCGTCTTGTTGTAGAGCGACATCTCCGACTCGCCCTGGAGGACGTGCACCTCGACCGAGGGCTGGTTGTCCTCCGCGGTCGTGAAGACCTCGGACTTCTTGGTCGGGATGGTCGTATTGCGCTCGATCAGGCGCGTGAAGACGCCGCCCTTGGTCTCGATTCCGAGCGACAGCGGCGTCACGTCGAGCAGGAGCACGTCCTTGACCTCGCCGCGCAGCACGCCGGCCTGGATCGCGGCGCCGACGGCGACGACCTCATCCGGGTTGACGCCCTTGTGGGGGTCCTTGCCGATCAGGTCGCGAACCTTGTCGACCACTGCCGGCATGCGAGTCATGCCCCCGACGAGGACGACGTGGTCGATCCCCGAAGCATCGATTCCCGCATCCGCGAGCGCCTGCTTGGTCGGCCCGACCGTGCGATCGAGCAGATCGGCGGTCAGCTCGTTCAGCTTCGCGCGCGTGAGCTGCAGGTCGAGGTGCTTCGGCCCTTCCTGCGTGGCGGTGATGAAGGGCAGGTTGATCTGCGTAGCCATCGTGGACGAGAGCTCGATCTTCGCCTTCTCGCCGGCCTCGTAGAGGCGCTGGAGCGCCATCTTGTCCTGCGAGAGGTCGATGCCCTGCTCGCGCTTGAACTCGGCGACCATCCAGTCGACGACCGCCTTGTCGAAGTTGTCGCCGCCGAGGTGGTTGTCCCCGTTCGTCGACTTGACCTCGAAAACGCCCTCGCCGAGCTCGAGCACCGAAACGTCGAACGTCCCGCCGCCGAGGTCGAAGACGAGAATCGTCTGGTCCTCGCCCTCCTTGTCGAGCCCGTACGCGAGCGAGGCCGCCGTCGGCTCGTTGATGATCCGGAGAACGTTGAGGCCGGCGATCTTGCCGGCATCCTTGGTCGCCTCGCGCTGGGCGTTGTTGAAGTAGGCGGGCACGGTGATCACCGCGTCGTCGACCGACTCGCCGAGGTAGGCCTCGGCGTCCGCCTTCAGCTTCTGAAGGATCATCGCGCTGATCTCCGGCGGGGCGTAGTCCTTCCCCGACGCCTTCACGCGCACGTCCCCGTTCGGCCCTTCCACGACCTCGTAGGGGACGATCTTCATCTCCTCCGAGACCTCGCCGAACTTGCGACCCATGAAGCGCTTGATCGAGAAGATCGTGTTCTGCGGATTCGTCACCTGCTGACGCTTTGCCGGCGCGCCGACGAGGCGCTGGCCGTCATTCGTGAATGCGACGACGGACGGGGTCGTGCGCCCGCCCTCGGCGTTCGGGATCACGGTCGGCTCGCCACCCTCGATCACCGCCATCGCAGAGTTGGTCGTGCCGAGGTCGATACCGATTGTCTTCGCCATGCTTCGTTTCTCCTTTGGTTGCTTGCTTCTCTGGCTGAGAAAATCTAAGTGTGAGTGTATCAATGCTCGGGGCCGCAAGCAAACGTAGGATGGCCGCGGTGGACCCGCGAATCGAGGCCTACGCGAAGCTGCTGATCGAGCGCTCGCTGAACGTTCAGCCGGGCTGGCAGGTCTGGATCAATTCCTCCCCCCTCGCGCGGCCGCTCGTCGAAGAGGTCGTTCGCCTGATCGCGCGGCGAGGTGCCTATCCGCTGGTTCGGCTCGGAGGGGCTGCGATGGAAGATGTGCCGTTCGAAACGCTGTGGGCGCTCGAGGCTCCGGAAGAAGCGCTCGTGGAAGTCGCGCCCGCCGATCGCCATGCGTGGGAGACGATGGACGCCTGGATGAACATCGGCGCGCCCGAGAACACCGCTGCGGGCCTTGAGCTCTCACCCGAGCGCCGCGCGCTGATGGCGAAGGCGCGACACGCGATGCGGATGCGCCGCCTTTCCGACGAGATCCCCTGGGTCGCCTGCCGGTTTCCGACGCCGGCGCTCGCGCAGGACTCGCGCATGTCCCTCGCCGAATTCGAGGATTTCCTCTACGGGGCGTGCCTGCGCGACTGGGATGCCGAGGCCCAGCGGATGGCGAAGATCAAAGAGCGGTTCGACCGCGCCTCAGAGGTGAGGATCGTCGGCGCCGGCACCGACCTCACCCTCGGCCTCGATGGTCGCGAAGGCGAGATCGACGCCGGCCACTCGAACATGCCGGGCGGCGAGGTCTACTACAGCCCGGTCGAGGACGAGACCCAGGGCGTCGTTCACTTTTCCGAGTTCCCGGCCTTCCAGGAGCCGGACGAGCTCGAGGGCGTTCGCATGGTTTACGAGGGCGGACGCGTCGTCGAGGCCTCCGCGGTGCGCGGAGAGGATGTCCTCTTCGAGACGCTCGACCGGGACCAGGGCGCCCGCGTGCTCGGCGAGCTCGGGATCGGCTGCAACCCCGGAATCCAGCGCTACATGAAGAACACCCTGTTCGACGAGAAGATCGACGGCACCGTGCATCTCGCGATCGGCGCCGGCTTCCCAGCGCTCGGCGGCAAGAACGAGAGCGTGGTCCACTGGGACATGGTCAAGGACCTGCGCCCGGGCGGGCAGCTCCTGTGCGACGGCGAAGTCGTCCAGGAGAACGGGCGCTGGCTGCTCTGAGCAAGTCCGCTGCGGCGGGCTCCGCAAGGACGATCGCCGCGAGGATCAAGGCGCAGCCGCCCCAGCCGAGCCAGCCCAGGCGATCGTCTTTGAGCACGTAGCCGAACAGCCCTGCGAAGACAGTTTCGAGTGCGAAGACGAGTGCGATCCGAGCGGCGCTCATCCGCCGTTGGGCCCAGATCTGGATCAGGTAGGCCAGTGCGCTCGCGAAGACAGCAGTCACGAGCAGCGCCCCCCAGACCGTCCACCCGCGCGGGACGCTTAGATCGCCGAGCGCCAGCGCGATCGCGAGGAAACCGGCAAAGCAGGTCGCCATCTCGACGAACGTCAGCGCGATCGCGTCGTAGCGGGTCGCGTAGCGCTCGACCAGCACGATCTGCAGCGCCTGCGCCGAGGTCGAGGCGAGCACGAGCGCGTCGCCTCCGAACGAGCCTGCGTGGACGCCCGAGAGCAAACCGAGGCCGACGACCGAGAGCACGACGCCGAGCCAGACCTCGGCGCCGACGCGCGTACGAAACAGAACGAGCCCGAACAACGGCGTCAGGACGACGTACAGCCCCGTGATAAAGCCGGTGCTCGAGACCGTGGTGCGTTCGAGCCCTGCCGTCTGCAAGCCGATCCCGAGGCCGAGCAGTGCGCCGAGCAGCGCTCCTGCTCCCAGCCCGGAGCGCCCCAGCGTAGGCACTCGGCGGACAGCCACGAGCCCGAGCACGCCCGTCGCGATCGCGTAGCGGACGGCCAGAAACGCGAACAGCGGATAGACCGCGACCGCGTCCTTCACCTGTACGAAGGTCACCCCCCAAACGGCACTGACTGCTATCAGCGCCGCGAACCTCACAGCCAAACGCTAGGACGGACACGCGGGCAAAGCCCGCATGTCCTCCATGTCGGCACCGCAAGCGGTGCCTTGGCCGCGGTGACGAGGACGAGTGCAAGCCGCGTCACCGCGCAAACCTAAGGATCAGACCGGCTCTTGCCCCTCTTCGCCTTCGTGCGGGCTCGGCTCGGTCTCGACGTCGGCGGGCTGGCCTTCCTCGTCCACTCGCCGCTCGCCGCCTCCCATGCCGCCGCCTTCTTCGGTGCCGCCGCCCGTGCCGTCGCCCGACTCACCGTCAGAGCCGTCACCGATACCACCGCCCTCTTCGGAGCCGCCGGCACCCTCCTCGGTACCGCCCTGACCGCCTTCCTGTTCCCATTCGGACATTTTTGTTGCCTCCTTCGTGGATGTAGGACGCCGCTTTCCGCGCCCGGCACCCCCTGAAACGCGGCCGGTGGCAACGCCACCGGCCAGACCACTAGTCTCTTGGCATGAAGCCGCTGCGCGATTCCTGGGGACGGGAGATCAAATCACTGCGGGTCTCGGTCACCGACAAGTGCAACTTCCGCTGCCGCTACTGCATGCCGGCGGAGGGGCTCGAATGGCTGGGCCGCGACGAGGTGCTGAGCTTCGAGGAGATGGCGCGACTCGTGCGCGTGCTCGCGGCGATGGGCGTCGACGAGGTGCGGCTGACCGGCGGCGAGCCGCTCGTCCGCCGCGACCTACCGGTGCTGGTCGGAATGCTCGCCGGCACGCCGGGCGTCCGCGACCTCTCGCTGACGACGAACGGTGTCCTCCTCGACCGCTTCGCCGAGCCGCTGGTCGAGGCCGGCCTGCGGCGCCTCAACGTCTCGCTCGACTCTCTCTCGCACGTTCGCTTCGCAGAGATCACGCGCCGGGACGCGCTCGACCGCGTCCTCGCCGGGCTCGCGGAGGCCGAGCGCCACCCTGAGCTTCGTCCGATCAAGGTCAACTGCGTCGCGATCCGCGGGTTCACCGAAGAGGAGGTTCCGGCGCTCGCCGAGCTCGCTCGCCGCAAGCCCTACGTCGTGCGCTTCATCGAGTTCATGCCCCTTGACGCCGACCAAGCTTGGCGGGGCGACGACGTCCTGACCGGCGGCGAGATCCGGGCGCTGATCGAGAAGCGCTGGCCGCTCGAGGAGCTCCCGGCGAAGTCGTCGTCGACGGCGCGGCGCTTCCGCTTCGCCGACGGCGCCGGCGAGATCGGCTTCGTCAACCCGGTTTCGGAGCCGTTCTGCACGACGTGCGACCGGATCCGGCTGACCGCCGACGGGCAGCTGCGGACCTGCCTCTTCTCTCGCCGCGAGTGGGATCTGAAGACGCCGCTTCGCGACGGCTCGTCGGACGATCAGCTCGAAGAGCTGATCCGTTTCGCGGTCGCCCACAAAGAGCTCAAGCACAAGATCAACGATCCTGGCTTTGTTCGGGCATCGAGATCTATGAGCCAAATCGGCGGTTAGCTCCAGGGAATTCCAGGGAATTTCGTAAGGGCCGGTCGGCCCTTTAGAATCGACCGGTCTCGCGATGACGACGCTTGCAGCAGTCGGACGCCGAGTTCTGCCCCGCGGGTGGGGCGACTTGGCCAAACAGCTCGCCATTTGGTTCGGGTTCCTGTTCGCGTACCAGGCCGCACGCGGTATCGCCGACAGGAATCCGCCCAAGGCGTTCGACAACGGCCTGAAGGTGATCGGCTTCGAGCGGCACATGCACGGGCTGGTCGAGCTGTCGTTCCAGCGCTTCGTCGACTCCTCGCGGTTTTTGATGAACCTGGCGTCCTGGACGTACTGGAACTCCGAGTTCACGGTCGTCGCGCTCGCGCTGCTGTGGGTCTATCTCCGCCGCCACGAGGCCTTCACACGCTTCAGGAACACGATCCTGCTCGCCAACGTGATCGGCCTCGTCGGCTACGTGTTGCTGCCGACGGCCCCGCCGCGCATGTTTCCCGACTTCGGCTTCGACGACACGCTCTCGCAGTTCGCGAGCCTCAACCACGGCAGCGGGCTGGTCAACTTCTTCGCCAATCCCTATGCAGCGATGCCGAGTCTGCACGCGGCGGACGCGTTGATCGTCGGGCTCGTCCTCTTCGCCGTCTGCCGCAACTGGTTTGCGAAGGCCGTCTGGGTCCTTTGGCCCGGCTGGGTCTGGTTCTCGGTGATGGCCACGGGAAACCACTTCTGGCTCGACGTTCTCGCCGGCGTCTTCGTCGCTCTTCTGGCGCTCGGGATCGTCTACGGGCGGCCGCTGAGACGCATCCGGCTAAAGCCGAGCGCCGCTTAGCGGCGCGGATCGACCGCCCGCCGATTGTGCGAAGGCTGCCCCGCGAGACGGGTGCTACGGTCCGGAACGTGAACCGAAGCGCAGCGATCGGCTCCGTCAAGCAGGGGTATACGGACGGAACCCGGCGCCTCGCCTCCCGCTACGTCGGTCGTCTCGCGCGCACCCGCGTTAGCCCGAATGCCTTGACGGCCGGGGGCGTGCTGCTCTGTACCGCAGCCGCCGTCGTGATCCCCTTCGAGGACCGCAACAAGTTCCTCTTCTACTGGCTCGCCGCGGCCCTCTTCATCGTCGGCTCGATCCTCGACATCCTCGACGGCGCCCTCGCCCGGCAGAGCGACAAGGCGACGCCGTTCGGCGAGTTCCTCGACTCGCTTTCCGACCGAGTCAGCGAAGGGTTCGTGCTCGCGGCAATCGCCTTCGTATTCGCGCGCTCCGGTGACGACATCGCCGTCATCTTCTGCGTCGCAGCGGTCGCCGGCTCCTTCCTCGTTTCCTACGCGCGCGCGAAGGCCGAGCTGATCGGCCTCAAGGGAGACGTCGGCATCGGCAGCCGCGCCGAGCGCGTGATCGTGATCTCGAGCGGCCTGATCCTGGCGCCGCTCGGCGTCCCGTTGCAGTGGTTCATCTACCTGCTGGCGGCGGCCGCGTTCCTGACCGTGCTCCAGAGAATCCTGTCCGTTCGAAAACAACTTCTGCGAAAGGAAGCACATGGCTTCGACCAACGGTAAGGCGGCGCGCTCCGAAGACAAGGTGCGCGTCGCGATCATCGGCGTCGGTAACTGCGCGAGCTCGCTCGTGCAGGGGATCGAGTACTACAAGGACGCCAAGCCGGACGAGTTCGTCCCGGGCCTGATGCATGTCGATCTCGGCGGCTACCACGTCCACGACGTCGAGTTCACAGCCGCCTTCGACGTCGTCGAGGGCAAGGTCGGCAAGGACCTCGACGAGGCGATCTGGGCCTATCCGAACAACACGATCAAGTTCTCGGACGTGCCGAAGACCGGCGTCAAGGTCTCGCGGGGGATGACCCACGACGGGCTTGGCAAGTACCTCGGCGAGAAGGTCACGAAAGCGAAGGGCTCAACCGCCGACGTGACCGAGATCCTCAAGCAGACGGGGACCGACGTCGTCGTCAACTACTTGCCGGTCGGCTCCGAGGAGGCCACGAAGTGGTACACGGAGCAGATCCTCAACGCCGGCTGTGCGATGGTGAACTGCATGCCGGTCTTCATCGGGCGCGAGAAGTATTGGAACGACCGCTTCAAGAAGGTCGGCGTGCCGATCATCGGCGACGACATCAAGTCTCAGGTCGGCGCCACGATCACGCATCGCGTGCTGATGGGCATCTTCCGCGACCGCGGCGTCAAGGTTGACCGCACGTTCCAGCTCAACTTCGGAGGCAACTCGGACTTCCTGAACATGCTGGAGCGCGAGCGGCTCGAGTCGAAGAAGATCTCGAAGACCTACTCGATTAAGTCGACGGTCCCCTACGAGATCGAGGACAAGAACATCCACGTCGGCCCGTCCGACCACGTGCCGTGGCTCGAGGACCGAAAGTGGGCGTACATCCGTCTCGAGGGCACGGCCTTCGGCGATGTGCCGCTGAATGCAGAGCTCAAGATCGAGGTCTGGGACTCGCCAAACTCGGCCGGGGTCGTCATCGACGCGGTCAGGCTCGCGAAGCTGGCTCTGAACAACGGCATCACGGGGACGCTCGAGGGGCCCTCGGCGTACTTGATGAAGTCACCGCCCGTTCAGTACACGGACGACGCGGCCCGCGAGCTCGTCGAGGACTTCATCGCGCAGAACGCGCGCGGGGCGGCGAAGACGCCCGCGGCAGAGCACGTCGAGACCACGCCTTAGACGGACACCGAAGGGCGGGCCGGCCCCTGCCGGCCGCCCTTCGCCCGGGCACTACTAGACTCGGAGGGTCGTGGGTCTCCGCGTCTGTCTGGTCACTCCTTTCGCCTGGTCGCGGCCGCACGACGTCAACGAACACGTCGACGGCCTCGCCCGCGAGCTCCGAGCGCTCGGGCACGAGGTCACGGTGCTCGCCCCCTCGACTCGCGCGTCCGACCTCGTCGCCGGCAGACGAGCATTGCTTGACGGCGTTGGTGCTGAGGCGCCGCTTGTCGGCGCCGACCAAAAAGGAGTTGCGGGCTTTGCCCGCGGCTCCGCCAAAACCGGCTTGTCGGGGGCCACCCGCCGCCGATCTGCACCACGGAGCGCGGAGGTGATCGCGCTCGGCCCGGCGCTGCCGGTCTCGCGACGAAGCCGGATCGGGGTTCCGGTTGGCGTCCGGGCAAACCTGGCACTCGCGCTGCAGCGCGGCCGCTTCGACATCGTTCACGGGTTCGAGCCCGGCCTGCCAAGCCTGTCGTACCTGGCGCTGCGCGACTCGCACGCGCTCGGCGTCGCCACCTTCCTCTCCGCGGAGCGGCTCGGTTACCCGCCCGGGAAGCCTCAGCGCGAGCGCCTGCTCTCCCGAGTCGACGCGCTGCTCGCGACCTCCCCCGAGGCCGCGGCTGCTGCCGCAGAGCGCCTGCCCGGCGACTACCGGATCATCTTCACAGGCGTTGACGCCGAGCTATTCCGGCCGGCCGAAGAGCACAAGCGAATCGTGCTCGAATGGCGGCCCACGGAGCGGCAACTCGCGCGCTCGGTGCTGCGAGAGCTGAGAGAACTGCCTGAGTGGGAGCTCGTCCTGCTGCGGACGAAGCCTCTCAGCGGCCGGCCGACGATCCCGCGCGCGCTCGTCGGCCGAGTCAGCGTACGCACCGCTCGCAGTGGCCCGGCACGCGCAGCCTTGCTCAACGAGTCGGCGATCTTCGTCCCCGCGCTCGACGGCCTCGATCGGGTCGCGCTCGAAGCGGCCGCCGCCGGCGCGGCGATCGCTGCGCCGCCCGGTCTGCGGGCGCAGCCCGAGCTGGCCGGCGCTGCAACGGCGAGGCTTGCCGAGGACGACGCATTGCGCCAGCGCGAAGGCCGGGAGAACCGACAGCGGGCCGAAGGCGAGACCTTCGCCCGGCTCGCGAGCGAGCACGATGCGCTTTACCGCAAGCTCGCGAAACGGCGGCGCGCCGCCAGCAAAGACGATCCTCTCTCGGGGCGAGAATGGATCGTCTGCGACCTGCACATGCACACGTCGTGGTCGCACGACTGCGCGATCGAGGTTCTGGACCTGCTCACGCACGCCGAGACCGAAGGGCTCGGCGCGATCGCGATCACCGATCACAACGTCTTCGGCGGCGCGCTCGAGGCGCTCGCCGCAACGACGAGCCTGACCGTGGTCCCGGGAGAGGAGATCAAGACGGGCGACCAGGGCGAGGTGATCGGCCTGTTCCTGACCGAGGAGATCCCCCGCGGACTGCCCTTCGCCGACACGCTGGCAGCGATCCACGAGCAGGGGGGCGTTGTCTATCTCCCCCACCCGTTCGACCGCATGCACTCGATTCCGGACGCGGCGACCCTTCGACGCCACCTCGACGAGATCGACGTCTTCGAGGTCTACAATGCGAGACTGCTCTTCGAGGGCTACAACGAGGAATCGCTGCGCTTCGCGGGCAAGTACAACCTGACGATGGGCGCCGGCTCGGACGCGCACGTGCTCCAGGGTGTCGGCACCGGCGCCCTCCGGATGCGCGAGTTCCACGACCGCGACGAGTTCCTCGCCAGCCTCCGCTCGGCCCAGGTACTGCGTCGCCCGAAGTCGCTGCTCTACCTGCAGTCGCTCAAGTGGGCGGCGCAGGCCAAGGAACGGGTCCGCTAGCGGAGAACTCGACCCGTGCCCTTGTCCCCCACGCCCACTGACGAGATCTATGAGAAGTACCTGCAAAAGGCCATCACCGAGATCAACGAGCTCGGCGACGAGATCTCGAAGGCGGCCGGGGAGCGGGTTCCTGTGCTCGGATCCGGCCATCCGCTTGCCGACGTCTTCCTGCTCAAGCACAGGCCGCAAGCCGCGGAGGTGCAGGAGGGGGTCGCCTTCTACGGGCGTGCAGGCCAGGCCCTACTCAAGTCGCTGCAGCGGCTCCACGTCGACCCACTCGCGGTCTACGGGACGAATTGCCTCAAGTTCGCCGTTCAGGAGGAAGACGAGGCGCGGCCGTGGCTCGAGCGGGAGCTCCACATCGTCCAGCCGAAGCTGATCGTCGTCATGGGCGAAGACGCGCTGAGGTTCCTGAACGAGCTCGAGTTCCCGCTCGCGGATACGCTGGAGCCGAAGGTCGGCGAGCTGCAGCGCTTCACGCCAACGATCGAGGCACTGCTCGTTCCCGACATCGACGCTTCGCTCGACGAACAACCCGCCAAGACACGCTTTTGGAACGCGTTCAAGCAACTCGGCCCCTGGTGGGCCGAGCTTCCGCCTTACTAGCGCCGAGAGCCCTCGCGTTCGGTGTGCTCGCCGTCGCGCTCGGTCTCTATTACGGCTTCCACGCGTCGCTGCCGAACACGTCCACGTGGGGCGATGTCGCCTTCCTGTCCTTCGTTCTCATGCCGGCGGTGCTCGGACTGGTCTACCTCGCGCTGCCGCTGCGCGCTGCACGCGAGCTGCAGCTGATCCTCGTCGCGATCGCCTTCGCGATCCTGGCCGTGATCCTCCACCAGGCCGAACTGAACACGCTCGCCGACTTCGCGAAGCTCGGCGCGATGGCCTTCGCGGCCTTCTGGTTCCTCAACTTCTTCGAGGCGCTCTCGTGGGTCGTTCTCGTCGCGTGCATCGTCCCCTGGGTCGACGCCTACTCGGTCTGGCGCGGGCCGACGAACCACATCGTCCACAAGCACCACCACGTTTTCTCGACGCTCTCGTTCGCCTTTCCGGTGCCAGGCGAGGACAGCGCGGCGAACCTCGGGCTGCCCGACCTGCTCTTCTTCAGCCTCTTCCTCGCGGCGGCCGCGCGCTTCGGTCTGCGCGTCTATCTGACCTGGATCCTTCTCGTCGCGTCCTTCGGCGCCACGATCGCGATCGCCGTCGCCTGGAACAAGCCGGGCCTGCCGGCGCTGCCGCTGCTCTCGGTCGGCTTCGTGCTGGCGAATGCGGATCTGCTCTGGACCCGACTGCGCACACCGACGCCGAAACGAGTGATCTAAAGATCATCCCGACGCGGCAATTCCTGAGCGCGCCGCGAGGCGTCGCACGTCCCGGCACTCGGTTTGGGGTTTCGCGGAGCGGCGGGCTTTGCCCGGCGCGACAAGCGCGCTTCGAGCGAACGTCCTAGCCATTAAGTCGTCATGGCTCGGGCGCAGCGCTAGCCGGACTTCATCGCTTCACGAGTAGCGACACCGACTCGACGTGCGGCGTGTGCGGGAACATGTCTACCGGGCGGACCCGCTCGAGCGTGTAGCCCCAGCTCGCTGCGAGCTCTTTCACGTTGCCGGCCAGCGTCGTCGGGTTGCATGAGACGTAGACGATTCGCGGCGCCTCGAGGCGTCCGAGCCGCCGCACGGCCTTGTTCGAGAGCCCGGCGCGCGGCGGATCTACGACGATCACGTCGGGATCTCCTGCGCGATCTCGGAGCTCCGCCAGCGCGTCCGCGGTCTCGCCCGCGAAGAAGGCCGCGTTGGAGATCCCGTTCAGGTCTGCGTTCTCGAGCGCACACGCGACCGACTCCTCGGAGACCTCGACGCCCCAGACGGTCAGCGCGTGCGAGGCAATGGAGAGGCCGATCGTGCCGATCCCGCAGTAGAGGTCGTACACGGTCTCCCCACCGGTCAGCGCCGCGAACTCGCCCGCGATTCCGTAGAGGCGCTCCGCCATCGCCGTGTTGGTCTGAAGGAACGCGTTCGGCCGGACCCGGAACCGCAGGCCGCAGAGCTGCTCCTCGATCGCGTCCTCTCCCCAGAGCAGCGTGGTCGGCAGGTTCGTAACCTCGGCCGGAGTCTCGTTGACGGCCCAGTGGATCGAGCGCACCTCGGGAAAGCGCCGCAGCGTCTCGACGAGTTGGTCGCGATCGAAGCGCTCGCCTGCGGCCGTGACGAGCTGGACGAGCACCTGCCCGGTGTTCCTGCCCTCGCGGACAACGAGGTGCCGAAGGTAGCCGGTCTGCTCGCGCTGGTCGTACGCCTCGAGCCGCTCCTCGCGGGCCCAGTCGCGGACGGCGCCTCGGATCGCGTTGCCGAGGTCGCTCGTCAGCCAGCATTTCTCGATCTCCAGCACCTCGTCCCAACGGCCGGCCTTGTGGAAGCCGAGTGCGGGCCCCGCGGGTGTAGCTGTGAACGAGTACTCGAGCTTGTTGCGGTAGAAGAACTGCGCCTCGGCGGGCACGATCGACTCGACCGGCGGCTCGGCGATCCCGCCGATCCTTCGCAGCGCCTCGCGCACTTGCTCCTGCTTCGCGTCGAGCTGAGCCTCGTAGGCGAGGTCCTGGAACCGGCAGCCGCCGCAGGCCGGGTAGTGGGCGCATGGCGCCTCGACGCGCTTGGCGCTCGGCTCGACGACCTCGACAGCGGTGGCTTCCGCGTGGCTGCGCTTGACCTTCGTGACTCGCGCGCGAACGGTGTCGCCCGGCAGACCGCGGCGGACGAAGACGACGAACCCGTTCAGGCGCGCGACGCCATTGCCGCCGTAGGCGAGCGAGTCAATGTGAAGCTCGAGTTCCTGATCCCTGGCGACGGGAGCGGCCACGCCGCCCAGGCTACCGGGGCGCTGCCTAACCCCGGTTCTTGGCCTGGCGCTCCTTGAATCCGGGATGCGTCGGCAGGATGAGCGGTGGCCGCGGCTTCTGTCGGAAATCGAACTCGCGGACGAGAGTGCCGAGGAGAGGCGAGGTCTCGCGGACGCTCGGGCGCGGGTCGGGGCGCCCGTCCGTAGCCGGATCGAGCCGCTCGCCGTGCAGGAAGTCGTCCTCGATGAACTTCACGTATGCGTCGAAGCTCAGGTCCTGGTGATCGATGAATCCGCGCCGGGCGTAGGGCGAGATCACGATCCCGGGCACGCGCAGCCCGTAGCCGTTCCAGTCGACGATCGGTGGCGCAACGTGGTCGTAGAAGCCACCCCAGTCGTCCCACGTCAGAAAGATCGCGGTCGACTTCCAGTTCGGGCCATGCATGATCGCGTTGACCAGGCCGGTCACCCAGGCTTGGCCGCGACTGACGAGTGCCGGGGGGTGCTCGCTCACTTTGTTATTGGGGATGACCCACGAGACGGCCGGGAGCTTGCCGTGCTTGGCCGCCCAGTAGAAGTGGCTGACCGACGTGATGTTCCGGACCTGGTGATCCTGGCGGACGGTCGTGAACCACGGCAGCGGATTCCAGATCCCAGGGGTCTTGGCGTTCTGCTTCTTCGGGCCACAAAACATTGCGCCGTCGTCTTGGCAGTCGGGCTCGCCGCCTTTGAAGACGTAATAGCGCCAGGAGACATGGTGCTTGTGCAACAGGTAGGTGAGATCGGTCCACGCATAGTCGGGACGCGTTCCGTTCGACTGAGGCTCCCCTGGCGGCGACGGAGGAGACTGGATAGCGTTGACGCAGCTCATCGGGTCGCCCCGCCGCGAGCACTTCGCAGACCACTCCGAAACGGCGAACAGGTGGGCCGGCAGGCTCCAGGAGGTGTCCGGCTGGAACATGTGGTCCTGGAGGACGAAGTTCCGCGCGTAGGCCCAGTAGTTGGGAATCTCGCGCGCGTCGTGGTAACCCATCACGTCGATCCGGTCCGCGCTCACCGAACACGCGGGATCGTTCCTGACCAGGCAGGCGCGATGGAGCACCTTCCGCTCCTGCCAGACGAACCCGTCCATCAGGCGGTGGTTGATGTCGTGGATGGCGTTCAGGTGGTCGTGTGGACCGCCGATGTTCCGGTCGCGTGGATCGTGGAACGGCTCGATACACCTCCGGGTCTTCGGGTCGAAGGCGCAGACCAGCGGCTCGCCACGATCCATCGGGATCCCATCGGCGCCCGGAAACGTGCCGAAGTAGGAGTCGAAGGAGCGGTTCTCCTGCATGATCATCACGACATGCTTGATCTTGTGGATCCCCTCGAGCGGCACTGTTGGAGGGCGCACCGCTTCGTGTGAGGAGGCACCGCGCATCAACGCTGCGCCGGCTGCGACCGCGACGAGGCAGAGCGCAGTCGCGATCAGGAGGTGGCGCCGCACAGTAGAAAAGTAAGTCGGTCTCTGTTGGGCTGGAATGAAGGATCCGTTCAGCGGACGTTACGAGCTTAGTGGCCTGACCGGCGAGCTTGGCCGGAAGCGGGCAACACCGGCTAGATCACTAGGTCAGCGGAGTGACGTACACCTTCCGCTCCCGCGGGCCGTCGAACTCGCAAAAGAAGATCCCTTGCCAGCGGCCGAGGGCGAGTCGCCCGTCGTCGAGCGGGACGAGCACCTGCGGACTGATCAGCGCGGCACGGATGTGCGAAGGCGCGTTCGGCCCGTCCGCGTCCGAGTGACGCCAGCCGCCGTTGTCGTCCACGATGCGCTCCATCGCCGACTCGATGTCCTCGGCGAGCGCTGGATCGGCATCCTCGTTGATCGTCACGCCGGCGGTCGTGTGCGGGACATAGACGAGCGCGGCCGAAGCGCCGTTGGCCGCCGCGAGCGTCGACTGCACCTCCTCCGTGATGTCGAGCAGCTGCGTCTTGCGCTCGGTCCTGAGGCTGATCTCGCGCACGCCGTTATCCTACGGCCTGTGCCGAGCCCCTCGCCCACTCCGAAGAATCTCGACAGCTACCGCGAAGACGCCGATCGTTTCATCGCCGAGCTCGACGAGGAGTACTACCTCCACTTCGCCGGCCTGAAGGACAAGCTCGAGCTCGAGCCGATCTACGAGCGCCACCAGGACCTGACGAAGCTGGAGTGGGCACAGGCTCTCCAGGAGGCTGTCGACGGGGACCGCCGCGTCGGCGAGCTCTGGCGCTTCGCCTGCGATGGGTACCTCGGCAACCTGACAAAAGAGCACAGCGAGAAGCTCGCGGCCCTCGAGACCGAGCTCGAGGCGGACGTCGACGGCGAGAAGGTCGGCTTCCGGATGCTCCGCCCGACGATCGCGAACACCGAAGATCGCGGCAAGCGCGAGCGGCTCGACCAGGCCCGTACGCAGCTGACCGAGGAGCACCTCAATCCCATCCATCTCGACGCGGTCTCGATCAGCCAGCAAGAGGTGCCCAAGCTCGGGTCGCCGACCTACGTCGATTTGTACCGCCGCTTCGGCTATCGGCTCGACAGCCTCGCCGAGCAATGCCGAGCCGTGCTCGATTCGACCGAGCAGATGTACGAGGAAGCGACTGACAAGCTGTTCCGCGACCGGATCGGTCTCGGCCTAGACGAGGCCAAGCGCTGGGACGTTTCCCGCGTCTTCCGCGCACAGGTCTGGGACGAGTTCTTCCCGGCGGACAAGATGCTGCCGGCGCTGGAGGCGACGCTGGCCGACTTCGGGATCGATCTGCGCGCCCAGGAGAACGTCCATCTCGACATCGAGCAGCGGCCGTCGAAGTCCCCTCGCGCCTTCTGCGCCCCGATCGAGGTCCCGGACAAGGTCATGCTCGTGATCCAGCCGATCGGCGGCGCGGACGACTGGCGCGCCCTCTTCCACGAGGCCGGGCACACCGAGCACTTCGCGCACACGTCGGCGGATCTGGCTATGGAGGAACGCCGGCTCGGCGACAACGCGGTCACCGAAGGCTGGGCAATGCTGATTCAGCATCTGACGGACGAGCCAGCCTGGCTGACCAGGCGCTTGGATGTCGGCCGGCCCGAGGAGCTTGCGCGCGAGGGCGCGACCGGGCTCCTGTACTTCGTGCGCCGCTACTGCGCCAAGCTCCTCTACGAGCTCGAGTTCCACGCCGCCGACGACGTGACCCCTTTGCGCTCGCGCTACGTCGAGCTGCTCGGCTCGGCGTTGAAGATCGAGCCGAGCGAGGCGGACTACCTCGCGGACATCGACTCGGGCTTCTACGTCACCGAATACCTGCGCTCCTGGGCGTTCGAGGCGCAGCTTCGCGCCCACCTGCGCGAGCGCTTCGGCAACACGTGGTTCACCAAGCGCGAGGCAGGCTCGCTCCTGCGCGAGCTCTGGTCGGAAGGCCAGCGGATCAACGCCGACGAGCTGCTCAAAGACGTCACCGGCGCCGAGCTCGAGATGGCCGCGGTCGCCGAGCGCGTCGGCGAAGACCTGCGCTAGAGCTTCCGCACCTGGAGCGAGTTGAGGATCGCTAGACCCTCGCTTGCGATCGAGGGATCCGCCGCGTAGAGAAAGGCGTAGAAGTCGCGGCCATGGTCGCGAAAGACGAATTCGACGCCACGGCCCTCAGGCATGTCGCAGCAGCCGCCGATTGCGCTCGAGCTCGGCAGCCGGCCGAACATCCGACGAGGCGTGAAGCCCTCCCCGCCGCCGCCCTTGGCTTCCATCAGCAGCACGAGCCCCACCTTCCCGGACAACTTTGCGTCAGCGGGGATGAGGCCGCGAGCGTTCGTAATCGCCATCGTCTGAGACGGGCTCGTACAGATGGAGAGCACCTCGTTGGTGAGATGCCAGCTCGGCGGTGCGACTGCCCGGATCCCGTTTAGCCCGACGACGTGGGTGCCGGTCGCGGGGGATGCACCGGCCGCGCAGACGAGCGCAACCACCAGACAAAGAGCCGGCGCGAGCTTCCGCATGACTCAGGTACGGATGAGTCGCCGATCGGCGTTCCGTCCTGCATACATGCATATGCTTTACGCATGTCGAGGACACGGGTCGTGATCGCAGGCGCCGCGGGCCGCGACTTCCACAATTTCAACCTCGTCTACCGCGGCCGCGACGACTTCGAGGTCGTCGCCTTCACCGCCACGCAGATTCCGAACATCGAAGGGCGGCTCTATCCGCGTGCGCTCGCCGGCGAGCTCTATCCGAACGGGATCCGGATCGTCGCCGAGGAAGACCTCGAGTCCGTGATCGCCCGCTACGGGGCCGAAGAGGTCGTCTTCTCGTACTCGGATGTCACGCACGAGCACGTCATGCACGTCGGTTCCCGCGCGCTCGCGGCCGGCGCCTCGTACCGTCTGCTGTCGCCGCGCGAGACGATGCTGACCTCGTCGAAGCCGGTCGTCGCCGTCTGCGCCGTGCGCACGGGAGCCGGCAAGAGCCAGACGACGCGGCACGTCGCCGGGCTGCTGCGGGCAGCGGGCAAGCGCGTGGCTGTCCTTCGGCACCCGATGCCGTACGGCGACCTCGAGAAGCAGGCCGTCCAGCGGTTCGCCAGCTACGCGGATCTCGACGCGGCCGACTGCACGATCGAGGAGCGCGAGGAGTACGAGCCGCACCTGAAAGAGGGCAATCTCGTCTTCGCGGGGATCGACTACGCGGCGATCCTGGAGGCCGCGGAGCAGGAGGCCGACGTGATCCTCTGGGACGGCGGCAACAACGACACGCCGTTCATCAAGCCGACCCTGCACATCGTCGTCCTCGATCCGCACCGCCCCGGTCACGAGCTGCGCTACCACCCGGGCGAGACGAACCTGCGCATGGCCGACGTCTGCATCGTCAACAAGGTCGACTCGGCGCCGCAGGCAGGTGTCGAGGCGGTGCTCGCCTCGATCCGCAAGGCGAACCCGCTGGCGCGCGTTGTTCGCGCAGCCTCGCCGTTCACGGTCGAGGAGAACGGGAACGAGATCGCCGGGAAGCGGGTCCTCGCGATCGAGGACGGACCGACGCTGACCCACGGCGAGATGACCTACGGCGCGGCGGTTCTCGCCGCGCAGGAGCACGGCGCCGCTTCGCTCGTCGACCCAAGGCCGTTTGCCGTCGGCTCGATCGCGCAGACGTTCGAGGATTATCCGAACGTCGGCACCCTGCTGCCGGCGATGGGCTACGGGCGCCAGCAGATGGAAGACCTGCGTGAAACGATCGCGCGCTCCGACGCCGAGCTCGTCCTGATCGGAACGCCGATCGACCTCCGGCGCCTGATCGAGCTCGACAAGCCGGCCCTGAGGGTCAGCTACCGCCTGCAGGAGCTGGACAAGCCCGGGCTGGCCGAGATCCTCGAAGAGCGCGGCATCATCGAAACCGCGCTGGTGTGACCAGCGTCATAGCGCTGGGCGGCAACGCGCTGATCCGGCCCGGCGAGCGCGGAACGGCGGCCGAGCAGCGCGCCAACCTGCGGGCGACTTGTGCGGCCCTGCGGCCGCTGCTCGCCGACGGCGAGCTCGTCGTCACCCACGGGAACGGGCCGCAGGTGGGAAACGAGCTCGTCCGTCAGGAGCGGGCCGCCGACGAGGTACCGCCGCTGCCTCTCTATCTTGCGGTAGCACAGACACAGGCGGAGATCGGAGCGCTGATCGAATCCGAGCTCGCAGCCGTAGCCGATCGCCCGGTCGTCTGCGTGCTCACACATGTGAGCGTTGACGAGGACGATCCGGCTTTCGAGCGGCCGACAAAGCCGGTCGGGCCTTTCTACGCCGAGGAGCAGGCACGCGCGCTCGAGTCCGAGCGCGGCTGGACGGTCGCCCACGACGCCGGCCGGGGCTGGCGGCGCGTCGTCCCCTCACCGGAGCCGCTCGAGATCGTCGAGCTGGAGGCCGTTCGAACGC
>VAWI01000068.1 GCA_005884005.1 Actinomycetota bacterium | reverse complement strand
AAGAGCACCGCGTCCGCGGTCGCGATCGCTTGGTTCAAGCGCGCGACGCTCGCTGGGCGGGGGTGCACATCGTCGTCCTCGTCGTAGGGCGGAATCTCCTTGAGGCCGTCGTAGAGCTCGAGCTCGACGTCCGGGCCGGCGGCCTCGGCCGCGGCGCGCAACAGGCTGGTGTTGTGCGAGTCGCGGCGGAGGCTGCCGGAGATGCCCAGGATCCGCGTCACTAGTTGGTCTCTTCTCCCGGCTTCACGAACTGCAGCTCGGCGAGGATCGTGACGTCGTTCGCGAGCGACGGCTCACCGCTCGGGAGCGGGTTGTTCCAGTTGACGCCGAAGTCGGTGCGATCGATCTTCGTGCTCAGATTGAGGCCGATGCGCTCGTTTCCGTAGGGATCGACGAGCGGCGCGGTCACCGTCCCAGTGACTGTGACCGGCCTGGTCACGCCCTTGATCGTCAGCTCGCCCGCAACAGAGACCTTCCGGTCGCCGTCGAGGCGGATCTCCTCGGCGCTGAAGCGGAGCTCCGGGTGCCGCTCGGCGTCGAAGAAGTCGGGCGACTGGAGATGGGCGGAGAGGTTCTCGTCCCTTACGTCCACGCTCGCGACCTTCGCGGTGCCCTCGAGCGACGCGCGCTCGGCGTCGACGGTTAGTTCCGCCCCGATCTCGTGGAACTCGCCTTTGAACGTCCCGGCGAGGTAGGAAACCTCGAAGTCGACCCGCGAATGAATGGGGTCGAGGTTCCAGGTACCCGTCGGGGCAACGGTCAGAATCGGCGTGCTCATCGGCTTTGCTGCTCCTTTCCGAAGCGCTTGGTTATACTTGCAACTGCAAGCACTCTACCGATTGGTTGTTGCGTATGCAAGTACCTTCAAAATTCGAAGTCGCCGGTCTTCTCCAGCGACTCGTGGCTCGCGAGCTGCCGAGCGGCAGCACGCTGGAGGCCTGGGACTCGTTTCTGCGGGCACACGCCACGCTCATGCGCTGCCTCGAGGTTGATCTCGCGCAGGCGACCGGATTAGCGTTGGCGGACTTCGACGTGCTCGCTCAGCTGGCGCGCGCCGGGGGTGAATTACGCATGACCGACCTCGCGACCCGAGCGCTCGTTTCCCGGTCAGGCATGACCCGGCGTGTAGCCCGACTGGTCGAGGAAGGCCTCGTCCGGCGAGCCAACGCCGATGCGGACGGACGCGGTGTCGTCGTCGCGCTGACCGACGCCGGCGTGGCGCGCCTCACCGAGACCGCCCCGGCCCACCTCCGCGGCGTCTCGGAACTGTTCGTCGCCAAACTCGACGAGCAGGAGCTCGCCGTCCTCAAGAACGCCCTGGACAAGGTCACCGTCGAGTGCACGTTTGGCTGAGGGAATAATGGCGGGTACGGCTCGTTAGTTGCGAAGTCAAGTAAAAAGGGAGGAGTCGCCATGGCGACCGCAATCATCGGAATCGGCAACATCGGTGGGCCGCTGGCGCGGCATCTGGTCCGGGGCGGCGAGCCCGTCGTCCTCGCGGCAAAGGACGAAGCGAATGCAGCAGCGCTCGCGCAAGAGCTGGGGGGCCTCGCGCGCGCAGCCTCGGTCGAAGAGGCGATCGCGGAGGCCGACGCCGTCGTCTTCGCCGTCTGGCTCGACACGATCAAGGAGCTGACCTCGAAGGACACGGACCTCCTGGAGGGCAAGGTGGTCGTCGATCCCTCGAATCCGATCGGAGTCGACGAGAACGGCCAGATGACGCGGACGCTGCCCGACGACCAGTCCGCGGGCTCCGTGGTCGCCGCGATGCTCCCCACTGGCGCGCACTACGTGAAGGCTTTCGGCACGCTCGCGGCCGATTCGCTCGCAAGCGCCGCGAACCGCGAGCCTCGGCGGGCAGTGCTGTTCTTCGCCACCGATGACGACGCTGCGGCGGCGGCGATCGAACGGCTGATCAGCGCCGCCGGCTTCGACCCGCTCAAGGTGGGCGGCGTGGCCGACGCGCGACGAATCGAGGTTCCCGGCGGCGACCTCCACCAGAACGGCGGCCTGAACGGTCAGCTCCTCGACCTCGACCAGGCACGGGCCGCCGCGGCATGACGACCCGAAACGCGTCCGATTCGTTGCGCCCGACGACGGCGTGAACGACGAGAGCGACGCCGTGTACCACGGGGCCGACGGGGCACTCGATCACACCGCGCGCGTCGCCAGGATGGACAACAGAAGCGCAGCACCAGTCGGTCAACAAGGCGAACTTCAAGAAGCAGCGCCAGGCGCCGTCCGCCACCGAGCACCGCGAGTTCCGCGGTCGCTGTCACTTCCCAGGACAGGACGGCTGGGAGGAAGTCGCCGACTTCGCTCTTTCGTGGACGACGGAGCACTCGAAGAGCCAGGTTTCGAGCCCTGCTTGACCGACCTGCGGATCACCACATCGGCGGGCCAACAGTGCTGATCCAGTTCGGCGGCTGGCGCCTGCTGACGGATCCGACATTCGATCCGCCGGGGCAGAAGTACAACTTCGGCTGGGCACAGGCTCCGTGAAGCTGGCGGGTCCGGCAGTCGCGGCTTCCGAACTAGGGCCAATCGACGCCGTGCTCCTCACGCACGATCACCACGACGACAACCTCGACCCTGCCGGACGCGCATTGCTCCCATCAGCAGACGCCGTCGTCACGACCGTCTCTGGCTCGAATCGACTCGGGAGATACGCGTGGGCTTGAGCCCTGGGCCACGACAGTGCTCGAGGCGCACGGGCGGCCATCGATCGACATCACCGCCACGCCGTGTCGCCTTGGCCCGCCGCTGAGCCGCCCGCTCGCCGGCGACGTGATCGCCTTCGCTCTGCGCTGGGACGGCCCGGAGAATGGCGTGCTTTGGATCTCCAGCGATACGGTCCTCTACGACGTAGTGCGTAGGGTGGCCGAGCGTCTCCGGACCGACACCGCCCTCCTGCACCTCGGGGGTGTCCGCTTTCCGGTCACCGGTCCCGTCCGCTACACGATGACCGCCAAGGACTCAACCCACGCACCGCCATCCATTACGAGGGCTGGAAGCACTTCCAGCAGGGTCGAGAGGCGATCGAGATGGAGTTCGCGCGTGCGCCAGAAGACATACGCCGACGCACTCGTTGGCTGCCTCTCGGCTTCGAGGTGGAACTCCCCGGTTGAGCGGGGTCGTCGCCGTAATCAGCAGGATGATCCTGGCGCCGGACCTGCCGGCCGTGCGCCGTTGTTTTCGTCCAGTCGCATGCGTTTTATCTTGGATGACCCCGGCGTCCTCGCGTCGGGGGTGGAGCGAGTAGCCATGAGCCCTCCACATCCGCCACGCGCCAAACCGCGTGCGATCCGCTAATACTTTCCGAAGTGAAGCGCCTCGCCGACCCCTACCGCGACCTCGACATCATCGACTCGCGGGCGCCCCGCTTCAACCAGGCGACGATCGGCGCGCTGGCCGCGGTCGCTGTCGCCACGGACTGGTGGTGGCTGCTCGCGATCCTGGCTGGTCAGCTGCTGATCGGCCTGACGCTCGGCCGTCGGTTCTGCCTGCCGTGTCTCGCCTACTTCGAGCTCGTGCAGCCGCGCTTCGGCGAAGGCCGGCTCGAGGACGCCCGCCCACCGCGCTTCGCGAATCTCGTCGGAGCCGTCTTCCTCGCGGCCGCGTCGGCGGCGTACGCGGCCGGGTCCGAGCTCCTCGGGATAATCCTTGGCGGGCTCGTCGCGGGGCTCGCGCTCCTCGCAGCTGCCACCGGTTTCTGCACGGGTTGTGAGGCTTACAAGCTCGGCTCGGCCATCCTCGGGCGGCCGTTCGTCTCATGCCCCCTGCCGCCACGGCCGGGGCGTCGTGTGACTGATCCTGTCAAGTCAGGCGACGTGACAGGCGCACACTCATAAAGACCTCTTAGGCCGCTTACACAAAGTTCTTAGCCCGTCCCGGCATCCTGGAACCATCGTGGCGACCCACGATTCAGGGACGACGAAAGGATCTCCCATGTTCTCCCGAAAACTCACCAGGCCCATCGCTGTCGTCGCCACCGCGATCGCGGTTGGGGGCGGTGCCTACGGGATCTTCGCCGCAACCTCCAGCAGCGGCTCAGGCACCGCAAGCGCGGCAACGGCGAAGGTGATCCCTTTTCACCGTGGTCAACCGAGCGCGTCCAAGGTCGTCGGGCAGGTCCCGCAGGGCTGGAGCCCCGGGTCAGGCACGATCGTCACAGGGACGGCCGCGAACAAGGCCGAAGCCGCCGCGGTCGCCGCGTACGCGGGAGGCACCGTCAACCGTGTTGTTTTGCTGAGCAACGGCGATTACAACGTCCACCTAATCGGAGTCAACTGGCCGCATCACGTTTTCGTCAATACGGATTTCAAGGTCATCGGCGCCGAGTAGGTGCGGCGGCCTCGCCGGCGTCGTCGGCGTCGTCGGCGTCGTCGGCGGGATTCTCGTGTAAAGATCGGCGTCAGTCCGGGTACTCGTCCTTCCGCCAGGTACGGAACTCGGCGGGTTGGGCCTTCGGCGTTCGCTCGAGCAGGAAGTTGTAGTACGGCGCGACGAACGGGTCGGGCGCCATCACCGTGTACGTGTGGTAGACGGTCCCGTTCTCGCGTGCGAAGGCGATCCAGCTCGGGCCCTCGCGCAGCCCGTCCTTGAGCTCGGCCCCGATCTGGCCTGACCACTCCTGGAGCCAGTCGGGCGGGTTGTCGATCATCCCCTTGACTTCGGGAGTCTGCTGCGCTTGCTCCTCGGTCAACGCAAGGCCGAAGTCGAAGGCGAAGTCGGTGTTGTAGGTGGAGACGTAGGGGAACTGCCAGCCCATCCGGCGCTTGTAGGCGGTCAGCCGCTCGATCGGCGCCCGCGAGAAGCAGAGCAGCGTCACGTCGCGGTGGTTGAGGTGGACGAGCGAGCCGTCGAGCCCGTCGCCCAGGTTGGTGCAGCCGGGGCAGGCGCCGAGCGTGTAGTCGGGGCCGAACATGATGTTGTAGGCGAGTAGCTGCGAGCGCCCGTCGAAGAGCTCGGCGAGGGTCTTCTTGCCGTCCTCGGTGTCGAACTCATACTCCTTCTCGACCGGGACCCAGGGGAGATCGCGACGCTTTTTCTTGATTTCCTCGTTTCGCTCCGCCTGCTCCGCCTCGAGCTTGGCGAGCTCGTCCCGCGCCTCCTGCCATTCCTCGCGGGTTCCAATCATCTGTTCAGGCATCTCATCTCCTCTCGTGGGACTCGAGCGCTCCCGTCCGAGCCGAACCATCGTCGGATCGGACGCTACCGGGATCACGAAATGAGACTCCCGGCGACCCCGAAACTCATCGCAACTCTCTCGAACCGCAGTTCGCGCTCACGCCTGGGCAGTAGCTGGAAACGCTCTGGACTTGGGAGAACCGGGCGAGTCACCGGCCGTGCTCGTCACCGTTTACCGCGATGAGTTTTCGCCTGCCGGACGGTCTACAGGTAGTAAGCGGGGGAAGGAGGCCAGGATGAGGGAGCACAAGGTCGGGACTCGCGAGGAGTGGCTGGCCGCCCGGACAGCGCTCCTGGCAGAGGAGAAGGAGTTCACCCGCCGGAGCGACGAGCTCGCCCTGAAACGGCAAGCGCTGCCGTGGGTCCCGATCGAGAAGGATTACTGCTTCGAGACCGAGGACGGGAAGAAGACCTTGGCCGACATTTTCGACGGGCGCTCGCAGTTGCTCGTCTACCACTTCATGTTCGGTCCGACGGTCGAGGGCTGGCCCGAGGCGGGCTGTCCAGGATGCTCGTACACGGCGGACAGCCTCGACGGTGCCGTCGTCCATCTCCCGCCGCGGGGCGTGACCTTCGTCGCGGTATCCCGTGCGCCGCTCGTGAACCTGCAGGCTTACAGGCACCGGATGGGCTGGGTTTTCCCTTGGGCTTCGGCGGCCGGAAGCGACTTCAATCTCGACTTCGCCGTGTTCACGGAGGAGGAGCGAGGAACCGGCGCGGGCTTCAACTTCGGGACGCCGAAGCACGCCTCGGAGATCGACCTCAGGCGCGACGAGCTTCACGGCCTGAGCGCGTTCGCGCTCGAGGACGGCATCGTCTATCACACCTACTCGTGCTACGACCGCGGCACGGATGTCCTGAGCGCGACCTGGCAACTGCTCGACCGCACTCCGAAAGGGCGCGGCGACAATCCCGACGGTTGGCCGCGCCGACACGACGAATACGAATGACTGAAAGGAGCGCCATGAACCTTCCCGCGGTCGTCACCGCGACAGAGTGGCAAGCAGCGCGCGACGCGCTCCTTGCCAAAGAAAAGGAAGCCACCCGTGCACGCGACGCTCTCGCCGCCGAGCGTCGCAGACTGCCGATGGTCCGGATCGAGAAGGACTACACCTTCGACGGCCCGGACGGCAAGGCCACGCTGCTCGACCTGTTCGAGGGGCGCAGGCAGCTTCTCCTCTACCACTTCATGTTCGGACCGAACCAGGACGCGGGCTGCGACGGTTGCTCGATGTTCGTCGACCAGATCGGCCACCTCGCTCACCTGTACGCCCGCGACACGTCCTTTGCGCTTGTGTCTCGCGCGCCGCTTGCGAAGATCACCGCCTACAAGAAGCGTATGGGCTGGACAATTCCCTGGCACTCGTCGTTCGAGAGCGACTTCAATGTCGACTTCGGCGTCTCTCCCGAGACCCCGCAAGCAGACGTCTACCAGGACGGCGAGACGTTCGGGCTGAGCGTCTTCCTTCGCGACGGCGACAGCGTCTTTCGCACCTACTTCACGACGGCCCGCGGCGTCGAGGCGCTCGGCAGCGTGTGGAGCTTTCTCGACATGACTCCGCTCGGCCGTCAAGAGGACTGGGAGGACTCACCTGCCGGGTACCCGCAGACCAAGCCCTACCAGTGGTGGCGCCGCCACGACGAGTACTGAGAACGCCTGCGCAGAGCCCGCAGGTTAGGTGCGCCGCCCGTCGAGTCTGATCGTCCGGGGTTCATCGTGTCGGCGATTGCTCGCCCGGCACCGTCTCAGTTCGACTCGACCTGGACGAGGAGCGTTCGCAGAAGCGAGTTAAGCGCTCGCCGATCGGCCGCGGTCAGGGAATGGACGAGGCGCTTCTCGTTCGCCACGTGCGCTTCGAGTGCCTTGTCGATCGTCGACTTGCCTTGGCGGGTCAGCCGGACGAGTGTGCCTCGCCGGTCGTCCGGATCTGGCCGGCGCTCGACGAGACCGGCCTCGACGAGGCGGTCGAGCCGCTTCGTCATCCCACCCGACGAGAGCAGAGTCGCCTTCATCAGTTCCGTCGGGTTGAGCTCGTACGGCGCCCCCGCGCGACGCAGCGCCGCGAGCAGGTCAAACCAGCCGCGCTGCAGACCGAAGGGCTCGACGCCTTTGGCAAGCGCATCGTCCGCGAGCTGCGCGACGCGGAAGAGGCGGCCGAGCACCCCGAGCGGCGCGACGTCGAGGTCGGGACGCTCGCGCCGCCACTGGGTGACGATGCGGTCGACGTGATCTGCATCTCGCTTCGCCATATCAGTATGCTTGCTGGAAAGAATCTTACTAGCAAGGCAAGACGAGGAACTGCAATGCGCGCGATCCGGTTGCACGGCCCCGCTGGCCCGAAAGACCTGCTGCTCGAGGAGATCGACGTTCCTGCGGTCGGCGCGGGCGAAGCGCTCGTGCGCGTGCACGCGGCCGCGATCACGCGCGACGAGCTCGACTGGCCGACCGACCGCCTCCCCGCGATCCCGTCATACGAGCTCTCCGGAGTCGTCGCCGCGGTGGCGCCGGACGTCGATCAGCCCTCAGTCGGCGACGAGGTGTATGGGATGACGCCCTTCGACCGCGACGGAGTCGCCGCAGAGTTCGCCCGCGTGCCCGCGAGCGTGCTTGCGCCGAAGCCGCGAACGCTCGACCACGTGCAAAGCGCGGCCATCCCGCTGCCGGCGCTGAGCGCATGGCAGGGGCTGTTCGACCACGGCGGGCTGCAGGCCGGCGAACGCCTGCTGATCACTGGCGCATCCGGCGGGGTCGGCCACCTCGCCCTCCAGCTCGCTCGAGTGCGTGGTGCCGAGGTCGCAAGCGACGGCGTCGATCTCGTCTTCGACACAGCAGGCGGCGAGACGCTGGCGCGCGCGACGGAGGCACTGCGGCCCGGCGGCAGACTCGTGTCGGTCGCGGAAGAGCCGGCCGAGGGGACGTATTACCTCGTCGAGGCGAATCGCACGCAGCTCGACGAGCTCGCGCGGCTCGCCGACGCCGGCGAGTTGCACCCGGAGATCGACTCCGTCTTTCCGCTGGAAGAGGCGCAGGCCGCATTCGAGCGCAGCATGGCGCGTGGCAAGCGTGGCAAGGTCGTCCTGCGGATCCAATGACGGTGGCACGTCTCCCGGAGTGGAGCTGCCGGCCGCCGAAGGCGAAAGAGACCGTTCGGGATAACCGCCAACGCGGAAGTCCTACAGGCCGCCACCACGGTTGGGCGTCAGCCGTGAAGACATCAAGGATCCAATTTGGGATGTTCTCGCCATCACTAGGTGTGGATACTGCAAGCGCGAGCTCGTGTCCGTCGTCCACCTGCTCCCGCGCGCGAACCCCGTGTGCGGCAGCGCCGCCTGCCTGGCGCTCGCCTACCGGGATTCCGAGCGCGACGAGACGGAAGACGGCACGAGGTCGAACCAGGCTGCGTAACCCTGTCCGGCGACGGACGCGCCGACACTGAGGTTGGGCGAAGAGACCATCGGCGCCGCCCTGTCGCCGGTCGCCGACGGTGTCGGTGTCGGTGTCGGTGTCGCGACCATGGGGGAAGCGCGCCTCTTCCCCACTTCGGACTGCCACGAACGCCTCCCGGTAGTCGCGACCCGCGACGCACCGCTCAGCCGCCAAGATGACTTGCACGGGAAAGGAGAGCAAGATGACCGATCACGAGGTTGTGAGTCGCGAGGAGTGGGAAGCTGCCCGCTCGGAGCTGCTCGCTCGCGAGAAGGAGCCAGGCACGCCCTTTCACCTTGATCACTTGGCTCCCTCTGTCTGGGCTTGGTCGGAACCGGTTCAGGCAGGATCGCAGGGCCGCCGCCGGGCGGCATCAGCGCTGGCCACAGTCCTGCAGTGGAGCTAGCCGGAAATCCACAGCCAAGCAGCTTGATAAGCATTTTCCTGCTAGCCGCCATGCGATCCAAGATTTCTTCTGGCATCCTCACGGCATGGCGTTGCGGTGCCTGATCGTCGACGATAGTGCGCGCTTTCTCGAGGCTGCCTCCGAGTTCCTGAAGAGAGAGGGAATCACGGTCGTTGGCGTCGCGTCGACCAGCTCCGAGGCCATGGAGCAAGTTCAGGAGCTCCGGCCGGACGTCGCGCTCGTCGACGTCGATCTAGGAGCTGAGAGCGGGTTCGAGCTCGCTCGGCGGATCGCCGAGGCGCCTGAGCCGCCTCCGGTCATTCTCATCTCGACACGTTCCGAGGATGACCTGGCGGAGCTGATCGCGAGATCCCCGGCGCTGGGGTACCTGTCCAAAGCATTCCTCTCGGCGCACGCGATCCGGAACCTCCTCGACAACGGCAAATGCGAGCACGAAGCTCTCGTCTACACGACGATGGAGGAGTTCCTCGCGGCAACGGTCCCGTTCATACGCGAGGGACTGGAAGGCGAAGAACCGCTCCTGGTCGTGACGAAGGAGGCGAATCTCAGCGCCCTTCGGGAGGCCCTGGATACGGATGCCCGCAAGGTGGAACTCGTCGACTCGGCGGCCTGGTATCGCAATCCGCAGCAGACCCTCGACGCATATGCCCGCTATGTGTGCGAGCGTCTCGAGGAGGGTGCCGACCGCATGCGAGTGATCGGCGAGCCCGTGTGGCCGAGGACATCGGTACGCGCAGTCGCCGAATGGAAGCGCTACGAGTCTGCCATCAACGTCGCCTGGGCATCCACGCCCGTGTCGGTCGTCTGCCCGTACGACGCCAACGAGTTGACGGAGGACGTCGTTGCGGACGCTAAGCGGACTCACCCGGTCCTCCGGACGGGCCGCCGAACCAGGCCAAGCCTGCGCTACACCGACCCGGAGGTCTTCGTTGAAACCCTCGGGCTCGAGCTGTCGGAGATCCTGGCCGCAGCGCCTTAGGAGTCCGATCCGGATCACGCCGAGTATTTGTCAGCGGTGTGGCAAGGCAGGGAGTACTCTCGTGGGGTGGCAGGGTTGTGGCGCCGGTATCACGGGCGGCCGGGAGTGCAAGTCGTCCTGGCTTTCGCGGTGGGCGTCGGCGCGTTCGCACTGGCAGCTCTCGTAAGCCCGCCCCTTCGCGAGCTCGACGCAGTTGCCGTGTTCGTGCTCGGGATCTTCATCCTCGTGTCGGTGCTCGTCGCCGAGATCGCAGCGCGCGCCGGCCGTCGGGCCGACGCATCTGAGCAGGCTCGAGGCGGCCCCCAAGCTGCCTCCCGCCTGAGCCGGCGCAAGGTTTAGGCGAACTTCAGCGGCCGCTCATGCCCTGCTTAGACGCACCTGGTTTGCTGAATCGACAAGGCGAATGGAGGTGAGTCCGATGTAGGACGCAAAGACATCCGACGCGGCTTCTGGCGAAGCTCGTTTTCAAGACCCTCGGCGAGACCGCTGACTGCGGTCTCGCCGTCGTGCTGTCACTCGGTGACCGCCTCGTCGAACGGCGGTAGTTCGAGCGCGCGCTCGAAGGCGGTGCGGTCATGAACCGGATGCCCGTGCGAAACGATCACGTGCTCGAAGGGCAGGTCGAGCATCGCGCGGAGTGCCGGTAACACGCTCATTTCATGCCAGGGAGTTCCCCACACGCGCAGGACTCCGTCGCGCTCGGTCAAGGCATCGGCGAACACGAGGGAGCGCTGGTCCGGCAACCAGAGCGGGGTCTCGGCGCGACCGCGTCCGTCGTAGAGGGCGACAAGGCCGCCGGGCAGCTTCGTGCCCGCATCGATCGACTCGAGCTCCGTCTCAGGGATGTCGTCTCGCCAGAAGAGCGACGGCCCGTAGGCCTTGACGCCGTAGCGCCGGACGAAGAGGTCGACATCCCGGACGTGGTCGGGCTTCAGGACAACGGCCATGGTCGGCGGCGTCGCGTCGAGTCGCTCCCAGATCTCGCTCGCGTCCGCCGGTGGAGCGATCGCGTCGAGTACGGCCACCTCGCCCCTGGACTCGACGACGGTCGAGGTGACCGGCGGTTCCCAGCCGGCGTCCGGGTCCCAGTCCGGATGCTCCACGCGCCAGACCCACAGACCCGGCGCGACGTCGATGATCTCGTTCGTCGCCATGGACTTCCCAGTCCTCTCGATGTTCAGTCCTAACGGACCAATTCTCGGATGCCGTTTAGGTCACGGGTTGGACGTGCGAGGCGAGCTCTCCGGCCACCAGCGCGTGGACCGCGAAGCCGGGCGGCTCGGCCGCAGTCTCGATCTCGTCAGAGTTGAAGCTAAGGCGCGTCTGCACGTATGTGCTGGGGACCGCAAGGACCGCCCGCCCGGCCAGCTCCGCCGTCATCGTGCGATGGACATGGCCGGCAACAACTCGCCGCACCTGCCGATGACGCTCCAGAACGTCACCGAGGGCGCGTCGATCTGCAACTGGCAGGCCGATCTCATCCCAGGCCGCGATCCCGGTCGAGACCGGCGGATGGTGGAGCGCAAGGAGGGTCGGTCGATCCGGCGCGCCTGCCAGCTCAGCGTCGAGCCAACTCAGCCGGTCGGCATCCAGTTCGCCCCGATCCTCGCCCGGTCGCGTGCTGTCCAGGGCGACGAGCCGCAGCGGCCCGAGATCCGCCGCGTACTGCACCGGCGTTCCGATCGCTCCGGGCAAGTCAAAATGCCGTCGGAGCTTGTCACGGTGGTCATGGTTTCCGGGCAGCACATAGACCGGCACGCCGAGTTGCTCGAGCAACTGACGCACAAGCTCGTATTCCCCGTGGGCCGCGTTGTCCGCCAGATCACCCGACATCAATACCGCGTCTGGAGCATCTGGCAAGCGGCGGACCGACTCGACGGCGGCCCTCAGTCCCGCCACAGAATCGGCATCAGCCCAAGTCGCCCCGATGTGGGGATCGCTCAGCTGGACAAGTAGGAAAGGCTTTGTCATGGCCGGACGAGTATCGCCAACCGCCGAGATTAGGCACCACCCGAGTGAGAGGAGGACCGTTGAAAGTCGCGCGTCTGGAGCAGATTCCGGGCTTCAACATCGATCGGGTGGCTGCCGCAGCGGGCGACGACCCCGACGTTCTGCGCATGGAAAACCTCGACACAGACATCCCACCGCCCGCAGAGGCCATGGAGGCGACCCGGGCGGCAATCGGCGAGGACGAGGCGAACAGTTGGCTGCCGTTTACCGGCCGCGACGACTTAAAGGAGGCCGTGGCTGCCTACGTCGAGCGCCGCGGCGGGCCGCGCTATGACGGGCGCCGCGAGATCGTGATTACGAGCGGCGAGGGCGACGGGATGCTCGACGCGCTCTTCTGCCTCACCGATCCCGGCGACGAGGTCGTCCTCACAGACCCGACTTACGCGGGCATGCTCAATCGGGTGCGGCTCGTCGGCGCCGTTCCGCGCCTCGTCCCGCTCCAGGTCGCCGACGGCGAGTGGCGGCTCAACCTCGACGCACTGCAGGCCGCCGTGAACGAGCGCACGCGCGTGCTGTTCATCAGCAGCCCATCGTTGCCAACCGGGTGGGTCGCGAACGACGAGGAATGGGAGGCCGTTGCCTCGATCTGTCGCGAGCGCGACCTGTGGCTCCTGTACCTGGCGTGGTTCGAAGGCATCCTCTTCGATGGCCACCCGGTCCGGCATCCCGCCTCGCTCGCGGACATGCGCGATCGAACCGTCACCGTGAGTGGCGCGTCGCTCGAGCAGCGGATGATCGCCTGGCGGATCGGTTGGGTTGTCGCCCCCGGTGAGGTCGTCAACGACGTCGCGCGCGTCCAGATCTACAACGGTCTGGTGCCGAGCGGGTTCGCTCAGATCGGGACGCGCGTTGCCCTCGGCTTGGACGACGACCACCTGCACGCCGCGAACGCGGAGTGCCAGCGGCGACGCGACGAGACGCTCCACCAGCTAGACGGCCTACCAGCGGTGCGTCCCGCAGGCACGTGGTCGCTGCTGCTCGACGTCGCCGCCCTCGGCCACGATTGCGTCGAGGTGTCCGACCTTCTGCTCGAGCAGAAGGTCGCCGCTACACCGATGCGCGGTTGGGGCGGCGAGATCGCCGATCGCCACGTCCGCTTCGTCTTCAGCAACGAGCCGGTTGAGAGGCTGGCGCGGCTCGGCGAACGAGTCCGCCCAGCTCTCGCCGCGGCCCGCCGGACCTAACCTTGCGATAGCCGCGACCCGAAAGACGACGGTGAGTCCTGCGAACCGGGAAGTCCGCAGGACTCGAGTTCGAAGCGATTCGGTGACCTCGACCCGCGCTACTTGAGCACGAGACTGAGGACGAGGCCGATGATCACGAAGCTCGGAAGCGTGTGCGTGACGAGCCCCATCCACGTGCTTTGAAACCGCCGCGACGGATAGGCCTGCCCGAAGAGGCCGTCGAGGAGGGTTGCCGGCATGCTCCACGGTTGGTGCAAGATCCCGGGACACTAACGGGGAGGAGGTCGAGTTTCTGCCCCAGCCGGGCCTCGACGGCCTCGATTCATTGGTGGAAGAACTCGGCCGCGCCGGCCTCCCCGTCGAGCTGCACGTCGAAACGGGGCTTTCGACAGTGACGCGCGACCGCTAGGCAATCACGACGAGCGCTCGGCTCGTTGAGCGTCTCCTCTCCTGCCGTCCCGTTCACGTTACGAAGAAGGCGCAGAGGAGAGAGGCGAAACTAGATCGCGTATTCGCGCGGGCTATCTTGGATGCTGATCCAGCGGAGCTCAGTGAACTCCTCGAGTGCCGCCTCGCCGCCGAAGCGGCCCCAGCCGCTGTTCTTGACGCCGCCGAATGGCATCGGTGGTTCATCGTTGACAGTCGCGTCGTTGATGTGGCACATGCCTGTGTGTAGTCGCGCGGCGACAGACAGGGCGGCGTCGACATCACGGCTGAATACGGCAGACGAGAGTCCGTATTCCGTGTCGTTCGCTACGCGAACCGCTTCGTCGACACTGTCAACGGGCACGATCGCAACGATCGGACCAAACGATTCCTCCGAATAGACGCGCATCTCCGGCGAGACATTGGTCAGGACGGTCGGCTCGAAGTACAGACCGTGTGCCTTCCCGCCCGTGATCACCTTCGCGCCCCTGGCAACCGCGTCCTCGACGTGTTCGGTCACTCGCTCGACTGCGTCCTCGTTGACCAGCGGGCCGATCTCCGTGTCCTGCTCGTGCGGGTCGCCCACCTTTAGCGAGCTCGCCCGCTCGGCAAGCTTGTGCGCGAACTCGTCGGCAACCGTGCGGTCGATCACGATCCGCTCGGTCGACATACAAATCTGCCCCTGATGCATGAACGAGCCAAAGCTCGCCGCCGCCACCGCCCGCTCGAGATCGGCGTCGGCCAAAGCGATCAGCGGCGATTTGCCGCCCAGTTCGAGCAGCACCCGTTTTAGGTGCCGCCCAGCCGTCTCAGCCACGATCCGCCCAACCCGCGTCGAGCCTGTGAAGTTGATCCGCCGGACCGCCGGATGCGCGATCAGCTCCTCGACAACCTCCGCGGCGTCGTCCGGATCGTTGGTGACAAGGTTGACCGCCCCTTCGGGGACGCCCGCATCGCTTAGCGCGTCCACGATCGCGGCGTGGGTGCGCGGGCACTGTTCCGACGCCTTCAGCACAACGGTGTTCCCGTACGCCAGCGGCGCGGCCACCGCGCGCACGCCGAGCACCACCGGCGCGTTCCATGGTGCGATTCCCACCACGACGCCGACCGGCTGGCGTACCGCCTTTGCCCGCTTGCCCGGAATGTGCGAGGGGATCTCCTGCTCCTCCGCGGTCGCGTCGGAGTGATTCGCGTAGTACGCGAGCATCCCGGCGCCGAGCTGAACGTTGAACATGCCCCAGCCCACGGTGCCGTTCGTCTCCTCGGTGACCAGGGCTGCGATCGCAGCCTGGCGCTCCATCAGCAGCTCAGACGCGCGCTGCAGCAGACGCCCCCGCTCGCTGGGCGCCATCGCCGACCACCGCGGAAAAGCCCGCTCCGCCGCCGCCACGGCCAGACGCGGCGCACTACCAGCGCTGCCACTCGCGTCCACTTCACGGACCTCATCAGTTCTCAACTGGTTCCGACCTTTCGATTCCGGCTCTCAGGCCCGTTGCAAGTCGCACGAGCGTAGCGCGTCCTCTCCGCCGAAAACCTGATCTGGCACTACGGCGTCGAAACAATCTCGATCGAGGCATCCGATCGGGCTCGTTCGACGAAGAAGGCGAGCCAGATCGAGCCCTCGAAGAGGGCCCACATCGGCAGAAGCTCGAGTCCGGTGGTTACCGGATCCGGCCCGGGCAGCCCGAGTGCGACGACGGCGACGACGAAGTAGCCGAGCCGGCGGTTCTTGCGCAGAGTTGCCGACGAGAGCACGCCGATGCTCACCAGGCCGAGCACGATCACCGGCAACTCGAAGACCATCACGATCCCGAGCAGTACCGTGGACGGCTGCCGGTCTTCGGCGGAACCTGCGCTACACGCTCGTGACGTGTCCCGTGCCTTGGCCGGACCGGTTACGCAAATCCGCGTACGACGCAGGATGCGGTCGCTCAACAGTCCGAGGCAACTCAGGTTGGGGAAGCCCGGCCCCTGAATTTTACGAAACTCGAACGCTGCCAGTTAAGAAAATGGCTGCTCCGGGGAGGGTTTTCGACGAGCCACACTACCGCGAAGGGAAGTGAGGTAGATGCGACGTCTGCTTTTCTGTCTCGTCGCCGCCTGCATAGTCGCCGCGCTCGCCGCGAGCGCGGCGCCCGCGAAGAACGGCAACGGCGTTATGTGCGTTCTCCACGCCAAGCTAGCGGCCAAGAACGAGACTCCCGCTACGACCTCCACCGCCAAGGGTCACACCTTGATCAAGGTTCGCACCGACGGCACGATCGAGTTCAAGACCCACATCCTGAACAAGGGCCACGAGACGTTCACCGCCGGCCATATCCACAAGGCGGCTGTCGGCCTCCCCGGTCCGATCGTCGTACCGCTGTTCGGATCCCCGTCGGCATCGACGAGCGCGCGCCACATCAAGCAGAGCGGCGTGGCAACGCCGAACGCGGGCACCACCGGCGCCGACCTCTGTGCTGACCCGAGCGCCTACTACGTCAACTACCACACGACGGCGTTCCCGGGCGGTGCGATTCGCGGCCAGCTGCACTAGCACCCGAAGGGCGAGAGGGGCGGGCGAAAGCTCGCCCCTCTCCGTACATCATTAAACCGCGACTGCGGCGCGGGCACGGGCGGTGCGCACCGCCTTCGTGAGTGTGTCGATGTCGTAAGCGCCGTAGTGGCGGCGGCCGTTGATGAAGAAGGTGGGCGTGCCGGAGACGCCGCTCAGATCGGCGCTGTCGACGTCTTCGGCGATGCGGGGAGCGCCGGCTTGGTTCTGTAGTTGCTTGGTGAACCGTTCGACGTCGAGCCCAAGCTGCTCTGCATAGCCGATGAGGTCGTTCGGAGTAAGGCGGTCCTGGTGATCGAACAGGAGGTCGTGCAGCTCCCAGAAGGCTCCCTGGTCGGCTGCGGCCTCAGCGGCTTCCGCGGCAAGCTGGGCGTTCGGGTGGACGTCGCTCAGCGGCAGATGGCGCCAGACGTAGCGGACGTCGCCGAAATCGCGAAGCAGCTCGCGGACGACCGGTTCCGCCTGCCCGCAGTAGGGGCATTCGAAGTCGCCGTACTCGACAAGCGTCACCGGCGCTGCGAGCGGCCCTCGAATGTGGTCTCGGTCCGGGTCGACCTCGAAGTAGAGGTCGACGAGGGGCTCCGCGGTGCCGAGCAGGGCGCGGATCCGCAGCCGACGAGGTAGCAGCGCCGTAGCGCGGAAGACCAGCCAGGTCACGATTGCCGCTCCGAGGGCGGCGCTGAGGATGCCCACCTTCGCCTCCTCGAGCTGCCGCCCGTCGAAGGCGAGTGTCGCGACCAGCAGCGAGACGGTGAAGCCGATCCCGGCGATCGTGCCACCCCCGGCGACCGCGGCCCAGCCCACAGGCGGCTGCAGTCGTCCGCGGCTCAGCCGCGTCGCAAGCCACGAGAAACCGAGAATGCCTACCGGCTTCCCGACGACGTAGCCGACCAGGATCCCGAGCGTGATCGGCGAGCTGAAGGCTCGCGTAAGGAAGCCGCCGTCGAGCGCGATACCCGCATTCGCCAGCGCGAACAGCGGCACAACCAAGTAGCTCGTCCAGGGGTGGAATAGCTGCTGCAACCGTTCGTTGGGCGAGGTCGCCGACCTGAGCTCCACTCCGGCCACGCGTGCCAAGTCCGCCGTGGGTTGCTCGCGGAACTCGCGGAATCGCTCGGTCGCGCGCTCGAGATTGGACCGCGGAGCCGGGTAGGCGAAGACCAGGAGACCCATGACGAGGCCGACGACAATTGGCTCCACTCCTGACTTCAGCAGGCCCACCCAGGCGCCGGCCCCAAGGACGAAGTAGAGGAGCCCCACGCGCACGCGGACGCTGCGCAGGACGAGGACGGCTCCGAAGAAGCCGACGGCCGCGAGAAGCGGCACAACCCGAAGCGTGTCGGTGTAGACGGTCGCGATGACGACGAGCGCGACGATGTCGTCCACGACGACGACTGTGAGCATGAACGCTCGCAGACGGTCGGGAAAACGCGGGCCGACGAGGGCGAGCAGCCCGAGCGCAAAGGCGGTGTCGGTGGACATGGCGATCCCCCAGCCGTGCGCCGAGGAACGACCGGCGTTGAAGGAGAGGTAGATCGCAACGGCCACCGCCATGCCGCCGATCGCCGCCAACAGCGGCAACGCGAACCGCCGCCGCTCCCGTAGCTCGCCCAGGTCGAACTCCCGGCGCGCCTCGAGCCCAGCGACGAAAAAGAAGAAGGTCATCAACCCGCTGTTCACCCACTGGCGAAGATCCAGCGCGATCTCTGCACCGCCCAGGTCGATCGACAGCTTCGTCCTCCAAAGCGAGTCGTACGACGAGGCGTCGATGTTCACCCAGACAAGTGCCGCCACGGCCGCGGCGAGCAAAACCGCCGCACTGCCGGTTTCGGTGCGCAGGAACTCCCGCAGCGGCGTCTCCAGGCTTCGTGCCCACGCCGTTCGTCCCGAGAACGACGACGGCCGACCGTCCGGATCGCCATTACTGCTCATCCTGCAGATACGCCGTCCACTCTCGCTCCGGCGACCTTAGCTTCCGGCTGACGCGTCTCCGAGCACGAGAGCTCCGTCGCGTCGAGGTCGCCGAGCCTATGGGCTCCCGGTTGCCGGCACCGCTCTACGGCTACGCGACTTTCAGCGGTCGCGGTAACCGGAGGCCACGAGCGACTCGTACTCGGGGTGCCGGTCGATGTAGTGCGCGATGAATGGGCAAAGTGGAACGACCTCGAGGCCTTCTCGCTCGGCGTTCTCCAGAGCGGCCGCTGCAAGACGGCTGCCGAACCCACGGCCCTCGCACGATTCCTCCACCTCGGTGTGAGTGAACGCGATACGGCCGTCTCTGCGCCTGTACGCGGCGAGGCCGATGAGGCGCCCGCCGAGCCGAAGCTCGTAGCGGCTCGCCTCCGGCACGTCGGCGACCTCCGCCTCCGAGGGTGATCCGGCCCCGGCCTCGAGCTGGTCAGTCCCACGGAAGTACTCGACCAACTGGCCTGCGGCGTCCGACTCACGCGCGTCGCGGTGATCGGCGAAGCGGCGGCGGTGAGCTGCAGCGAACTGCCAGGGATCTTGTTCGCGAAGGTGCGCAAAGATCTCCCGCGTGCCGCGATAGAGGCGGCCGTCCTCCGTCCGGAGCACGGGGGTTTCGTCGGTACCGGCAAGCGCCCGCAGCTCGTTGCGATCCTCCGGCCAGGGCTCGACTTGACGCGCGACGAAGTCCGCTCCCAGTTCCGTCAACACTTCCCGCACGGCCGACGAGAAGGGGCACCACTCCGCCTGGTAGAGCGTCAGAACGGCGTCAGCCACGGAAGCCGTTTTTCTTGTGGGTGCCGTCACAGAAGGGCTTGTTCGCGGAACCCCCACAGCGACAGAGCGCCGCCCGCTCGCCCTCGAAGAGCACGGCGCCTTCAGGGTCGAGGATCCGGACACGGCCGGAGACGAGCAGCGGTCCGTCAGCGGACGCCCGTACCTCGAGCGGCTGTTGGTGCTTCGCCGCCGGCGCAACGAGGCGCCGCGTCCGTAGGGCTCCGGAGGGACAGCGCGCGACCGCCGCCTCGACCTCGTCGGCGCCGGCCGCGTCGACCTTGATCCACGGCCGGCGGCTGTCATCGAACACCTGCGGCAACGACCGGACGCAGTTCTGCGAGTGGTAGCAGAGGCGGGGCTCCCACTCGACGACGATGTCGTCGGTCGCGTACTCCTTCGTGAGGTTGTCCCGGTTCGGGCTGATTCTCGTCTCGCTCACGCTGCCGTGACGTTAGCGGTGCGAGGTGAGGCTAGGCGCCGCGGCGCCGTGGTTAGCGCGGCACGACGGAGAACCTGGCGCAGGCGAAGTCCCCGTTCCGTCCCAGCTCTTCCAGACGGAGCTCGATCCGCCGCGGCAGCACGGGCGCACCGCTACCGAGCGTGACGGGCGCGATCGACACGATCACCTCGTCCAGGAGCCCCACGTCGGCGAACTGGCCCGCCAGGTCTCCCCCGCCGACGATCCAGACGTTCCGGTCACCGGCCGCGGAGACCATCTCCTCGTGCACGGCGGCGACGTCCGCGCTGGTGAACTCGATTCGCGCATCGGGAACTACCGACAGCTGGCGGTGCGTGAAAACCCAGCAGGGAATGTCGTATGGCCACCTCCACTCCGCCAGGTCCTTGCCCGCGAACTCGTGGTCGAGGATCCATTCGTAAGTCGTCGACCCCATCGCCAGCGCACCGACCCCGGCGATGAACTCACCGTAGTTCAACGGCCCGTCCTCCTCGCGCTTGCGCGTGAACAGCCACTCCAGCGAGTTGTCGGGGTCGGCGATGAAGCCGTCGAGGGTAGTGGCCGTGTAGTACTGCGTCAGGCTCACGATTCAACTCCTTTGCACGGTTGGAGTCGGCGGGATTCTTGTTTAGCGACCTGGCCCTCTCGCGCTCGACCAAATCGCTCTTTGGGCGAACGAGCACCTCGGTGAAGTCGAGCCCTAGCCCGCTATTGCGGCGCTGACGCAGCTTGCTCCAAGGCGGCGAGCAAGGTCTCGAGATCGTACGAGTCGTCGTGGCGCGTCCCGTTGATATAGAAGGAGGGCGTCCCGTTGACGCCGCTCCGCACGCCGCTCATGAAGTCCTCGCGGACCCGCGGGGCGTGGACATGCTCCACCAATTCCTTGTCGAATAGTTCGACGTCGAGTCCCAGTTGGTCGGCATATCCACGGAGATCCTGGTCGCCCAGGCGCCTCTGGTTCTCGTAGAGCAGGTCGTGCATCTCCCAGAACTTCCGCTGCGCCGCGGCGGCCTCGGCCGCCTCCGCAGCTTGCTCGGCATGAGGATGCGAGGTCGTGATCGGGAAGTTCCGAAACACGAATCGGAGCGTGTCACCCAACCGGGCTTGCACCTCCTTGACGATCGGGTACGCGGCACCGCAATACGGACACTCGTAGTCGCCGTACTCGACCAGCGTCACCGGCGCGTCGGCCCGTCCTTGGATGTGGTCGCGGTCTTCGTCGACCGGGATGGCGAGGGCAGCGTCCCATTGCGTCGTACTCATGAGCCGCCCTCCTCCTCCAGGTTCTCGAGAGCGCGAAGGATCCCGTCGGCCCCCGGGTTCACACCCACTGGAGAGATGTAGCTCCACCGCACGATTCCGTCGGCGTCGATCACGAACAGGGCCCGTTCGGTCGTGCCCTCTGCGGACCGATAGGCCTGATACGACCGAGCCACCTCGCCCTTGGGCTCGAAGTCCGCGAGCAGGGGGAAATGCAGGTTGCGATCCCTCGCAAAGGCAAGGTGGGACCAGATCCCGTCCACCGAGATGCCCAGGAGCTCCGCGTTGAACTTCCGGAACTCGGGGAGCAGCTCCTGGTAGAGGGCCATCTGATCGGAGCAGACCGGACTCCAGTCCTCAGGGTAGAAGGCCAGGATCACGGGTTGCCCCCGAAACTCGGCGAGCGACACGGTTTGATCCGGCGTCGAGGGCAGCCGGAACTCGGGCGCCTTGGTACCGGGTGGCAGGGGCGCGGCGCGAGCGTCGGCGGTCGTGTTGGTCATCGCCGTGTCAAACCTACCTCGGGCGCGGCTGGATACGAAGCGCAAGCTGGTGAAGCTCGTCGTGCTCTAGCCTCACGCGGGTGAGTGTCCTAGAGATCGAGACGCCGCACGGACTGGCCCGCGCGTACGTGCACGCCCCCGACGACCCCTGCGCCGCGCTCATCCTGGGCCACGGTGCGGGTGGAGGAGTGGAGGCACCGGATCTCGTTGCAGCCCGAGAGGCCGCCCGCTCGGAGGGGATCATCGCCGCGCTGGTCGAGCAGCCCTACCGCGTCGCGGGCCGCCGATCCCCGGCGCGCGCCCCGCAGCTCGACGCCGCCTGGACTGCGGTCGTCGAAGCCCTACGCACGGACGAGCTCAGCGGACTGCCGTTGATCGTCGGCGGTCGTTCGCTCGGCGCACGCGTCGCCTGCCGAACCTCGAAGGCGACCGGCGCCATCGCGGTGCTCTGTCTTGCGTTCCCGCTCGAGCCGCCGAGGCGCGCCGGCAAGCCGGCGCAGAGTCGCCTGCCCGAACTCGACGCGGTGGCGCTGCCCACACTGATCGTTCAGGGCGAGCGCGATCCGTTCGGAATCCCTCCCCCAAGTCGGTCCCGCAAGGTGGTGGAGGTGCCGGGCGATCACGGCCTCAAGGCGGATCTCGATGCCGTGGCCGCGGCAGTGCGAGCGTGGATTGCTGAGCTCGTCGCCGACTCGGCGGGGCAGAGACGACTACTCCGGTAGCGGGGGCGCGAGCAACGCGACGATCGGATCGTCGGCCGTGCCAAGGAACTGCTCGGCTTCGAGCTCATTCTCGCCAACGCGTTCGACCCGGGCGCCGAGCGCATCGAGGAACTCGTCCGGCGGGTCGAGGAAATTGACGGCGTCGGTCCGGTAGTGCATGGGTACGACGAGCCTCGGCCGGAGAGCGCGCACAATCGCAGCGGCGGGCTCGCCGCCGACGGTCGGACCGCCGCCGACCGGGAGGATGAGCACGTCGACCTCGCCGATCGCCTTCTCTTGCTCGCCGCGCAACTCAGCCTGTCCGAAGTCCCCGAAGTGACAGAGACGCAGTCCGTCGAGGCTGAAGCAGAAGATCGTGTTCGGACCGCGCTTGGTGCCTGCGGCGTCGTCGTGCTCGGAGGCGACGGCGACCACCTCGCCGATCGGAGAATCAAACGTGCCGGCGGCCGAGCGCAGGATCTGCGGCGACCCGCCGACGACCTCGACCCCATTGTGGTCGCTGTGCTCGTGCGTGACGAGCAGCAGGTCGGCCTCCACTCCCTCGATCGCCGGGTAGTCGAACTGCAAGCCTCGCTCCGTGAGTCCTTCCAGGGCTCCGAACGGGTCGATGAAGACCGCCCTCTCCCCGTTGATCAAGAACGCGGACTGGCCGTACCAGCGGATGCGAATGGATGCCTCCTCGGACGCCGCGGAGTCTCCGGCGGGGGCTCGACCGGCTCGAGTCCGGTCGGCGCTCCTGGAGGGGAGGTCGCCTCCGCGTAGTGGTATTTGCCGCCGCGCAGCAACGACGCGAACGCGGCAACAAGGCAGGCCGCGATCGCGCATTAGGCCCTTTCGAGCCTGGCTGGGCTGGGCCGAATCTAGGTGTCGGACCATCGGCGGCGCAGCCTGTCCACGGCGACCGCTGCGGCTACACCGATGACGACGCCGAGAACGAAGGTGGAAACTCCCTCGATCGCCTTCGCTCGGTAGCTGACCTCCTCGACGTAGACGCCGGGGCTCAAATACTCAGGCATATCGCCTTCCGTCGACCAGCCGCACTCATGTCGCAAACCCAGCGGACGCAGACGCCGATGCGGTAGCAACGTCGCGCGGGTAGGTACGCAGAGCCTTGAAGAGGAAGTAAGCGCTCGCGGCCAGCGGGAGGAGCATGAGCGCGAAGGTCCACTGCAGGCCGGAGCGGCCGCCGCCGAACACGTAGTCGGACACGGCACCGAACAGCAGCGGCGCGAACGCCTGGGCAAGCGTGCGCAAGAACGTACGGATCGCCTCGGCGCGGCCCCAGAGAAGCGGGTGAACGATGTCGAGCCGTGCTGCGTCGATCGGCGGATTCTGCGCCGAGAGGGCGAGCGCGGCGACCGAGATGTACGGCAGCGCCGCGAGGGGGCTGCGCGTGAAGATCGCCGGCACGAAGAGGACCACAGCCACGGCGGCGGCGATTGCGCTGACGAGGATCCGGCCGTTGAGGTAGCCACGGTGCAACAAGAAGTCGCCGAGCGCGCCCCCGGCCAGAACGCCGACAACACCCGCCGCGCCGACGACGAGAAGCACGAGGGTGCTCAGCGCTTGAGCGATGCCGTACTGCTTCGTCACGAACTCAACGCCGAAGGTCTGGACTCCGGAGAGGAAGTAGTAGCCACCGGCGCTCGCCAGGATGATCGCCACGTTCGTCTTGATCGAAAGCACGTAGCGCGTCGCCGCCAGCAGCCCCATGTGGCGCGGATCCTGCGTCAGGACGAGCTCGGGGTCCGGCTCGAGGCCGTGCTCACGCGCGAGGAGCTGGGCGTCGGTGGTCTGATCTCCGCTTGCGTCGCCCGCGTCGGCCGTCGGGGGAGGCGAGGTTCCGGACAAGAGCGGACTCGTGCCGCCGCGCGCGGGCTCGGGCAGTTGGAAGACGAGCCAGGCGAGCACAAACGCCGGCAGGGCGAGGATCACAAACGCGGCGCGCCAGGACAGCGTTGCGATTCCCCCCGTCACGCTGAAGCCGATTGCCGCGCCGACGAGCTCTCCCGAGATGACGTAGCCATAGATGCGCCCGCGCTCCGAGGGGGCGAACCAATCGCCGACGAGCGAGGCAACTATCGGACCTGCCGCTGCCGTGACTCCCCCGAGGAAGACACGTGCGAGCACCAGGCGACCGAAGCTCGGCGCGGTGGCACTCCAGATCATCGCGGCGCCCCAGAGCACGATCGCGCCGCCGAGCAAACGCGTCCGCGTCACGCGGTCGGCGAGGACGCCGAAGGGGAGGCTCGCCGCCGCCGCGACGAGCGAGGTGATCGTGACCAGCAGACCGACGTCCGTGTTGTTGATCCCGAGGTCATGCCTGAGCTGGATCGCCGAGGCGCCGACCGTGGCGGTGTCGGCGCTGGCGAGTGCCAAAACCGAGGCAAGCAACAGGATCACGCGGGTCCGTTCCCTGCCGCCGAGGGCAGTGGTCAGAGCACGCGAGCCGGCGCGGCCGAGCCGCCCGGCCGACGCCGCTGCGACGCCCGCGGCCCGCCGGCCCGGGCTCGCCTCATCAGTCATCCGCACTCCTGGGGTGCACGCGCCTTGTTGACGGAGCGGATCACGCCGGGTCGATCGTAGGCCTCAACCGGCCGGATCGGTCCCGGACGCCTTGCGTAGAATCGCGCGACCCGCGAACTCAGGAGGTGGCACGATGGCCGTTGGGATGCTGCAGATGATGCAGGGAGTCACGAAGCAGCAATACGACCAGGTGAACGAAGCGATGTTCGGGCAGTCGCCGCCGTCCGCGGATCAGGTCCCGGAAGGGCTGATCATCCACACCGCCGGCCCCACGGACAACGGCTGGTACATCTACGACGTCTGGGAGTCGCGCGAGGCATTCCAGCGGTTCGTGGACGATCAGCTTCAGGCGGCGGTCGGCCAGGTCTTCGGCGATCAGCCGCCGCCTCCCGGCTCGGAGCCGCAGTTCTTCGAGATCGAGAGCCTCGCCGCGCCGCGCTGAGATCAGGGCGACTGAGCGAGTCCGGTGACGTTGCCGTCTGCGTCTTTCACGGACGCGATCAGCTTGCCACCGCCGACGTCTCTGATCGCCTGCTGCTCTTCTGCGCCGGCACCGAGAAGCGACGCAAGCGTCTTCTCGATGTCGTCGACCTCCCAGTAGCAGAGAGGCCCTGTCACGCCTTGGCTGTGGCCGTTGGGATCCAGGCCTAGTTCCTGGGCTCCGACCCTGAACCCCACGTAGTACGGCTCGTCCGCGTACGGCTCGACGCCCAGCAGCTTGCCGTACAGCGTCTTTGCTCGAGCTAGGTCCTTGACGGGATAGACGACTGTGCTCATACCTGACGTCATGAGGGCTCCTCAGGGTCGTATGTCACATCGGCCGGGTCTCGTTGGTCACATCTATGACACAACGCGACGAGGGAACGTGAGCGCGAGGAAGATCATCGCAATCGAGCTGCTCGCAGAACCCGCGCGCCTGGCCCAGCTCGACCTGGCCCCTGCTCGGCTTAATCGGGGTGCGCGCCCCCTCTGCCGCTTCACTTGTTGAAGCTACTATTCACCATGTAGCTACGACAAACGAAAGGTGATGAAGACTTTGAGCACGTTGCTGTTAGTTCCGCTTGACGACATCGTCGTCTTCCCGAACATGAACGTAACGATCTCCGCCGACGTGGGTGACGAGGAACGCGTGTTGCTCGTGCCAAGGCACAACGGCGAATACGCAAAGGTCGGCACGGTCGCCGAGGTCTCCGAACGGGTGCGCCTCCCCGGCGGCGTTGCAGCCGTCAGTCTCGTCGGTCTGCACCGCGGAATCGCCGGCGCCGCTCACACCGACGCCCAGGGCCGCCTCCGGGTCGAGGTGCAGGAGCAGCCGGACGTCGAGCCGCCCGGGGTGAAGACCCGCGACCTCGAGCGCGAGTACCGCGCCGTTGTCGAGGAGATCCTGGAGCTCCGGGGCGACGATGGGCGCGTGTCGTCCTTCGTTCGCTCGATCGGCGAGGCGGGAACGCTCGCAGACACCGCCGCCTATGCCCCTGAGGCTTCCTTTGAGCAACGGATCGAGCTACTCGAGGCCGTCGACGTAGTCGAGCGGCTCGAGCTCGCTCTACGGCTTCAGCGCGAGCGCCTGGCCGAGCTGCAGATCCGCCATCGCATCCGCGAGGACGTCGAAGAGGGCGCCCAGAAACAACAGCGCGAGTACATCCTACGCCGCCAGCTCGAGTCGATTCGCAAGGAACTGGGCGAGGACGAGGGCTCGGTCTCGGAGGACTACCGCAGCAAGATCGCCGAAGCGGATCTCCCCGACGAGGTCCGCGAACAGGCCGAGCGCGAGGCCGGTCGGCTGGAGCGGATGGGCGACCAGAGCGGCGAGTCCTCGATGATCCGCACGTACCTGGACTGGCTTCTCGCCGTGCCGTGGGGGAAGCGCTCGGAGGAGCGCCTTGATCCCGTCAACGCGCGCGAGGTCCTGGACAGCGACCACGCCGGACTCGAGGACGTCAAGGAGCGGATCGTCGAGTACCTGGCCGTGCGCAAGCTGCGCCAGGAGCGGGGAATCGCGGAGGACAAGCGCTCCGGCGCGATCCTGACGCTGATCGGGCCGCCCGGAACGGGTAAGACCTCGGTGGGCGAGTCGATCGCCCGCGCGCTCAACCGCGAGTTCGTTCGCATGTCGCTGGGCGGCGTGCGAGACGAGGCCGAGATCCGCGGTCACCGCCGCACCTACATCGGCGCCCTGCCGGGCCGGCTGGTGCGCGCGCTGCGCGACGCCGGAACGATGAACCCGGTCATCCTGCTGGACGAGGTCGACAAGGTCGGCGCCGACTGGCGCGGCGATCCCTCTGCCGCGTTGCTCGAGGTGCTCGACCCGGCCCAGAACCACTCGTTCCGCGACCACTATCTCGATGTCGAGCTCGACCTCTCGGAGGTCGTGTTCATCGCCACGGCGAACGTGGCCGAGACGATCCCCGGCCCGCTGCTCGACCGCATGGAGGTGATCCGCTTCGACGGCTACACGGTCGACGAGAAGGTCGCGATCGCACGCGGCTACCTCTGGCCGCGCCAGCTCGAGCGGGCGGGACTGCGCGAGGACGAGGTGTCGATCGACGACATCACCCTCGAGCTGATCGTCAGCCAGTACACGCGCGAGGCGGGCGTTCGCCAGCTCGAGCGTGAGCTCGGCAAGCTGCTGCGCAAGACGGCGACCACCGTGGCGTCCGGCACCGCGCAACCGCCGATCTCGATCAACGAGGCGGGAGTTCGCGACGCCCTCGGGCGGCAGCGCTTCTATCAGGAGTCGGCCGAGCGAACGGCGGTCCCCGGCGTGGCGACCGGCCTCGCGGTCACCGGGACGGGCGGCGACGTGCTGTTCGTCGAGGCGACCAAGATGCAGGGCAAGGACGGGCTCGTTCTGACCGGCCAGCTCGGCGACGTGATGAAGGAGTCGGCGCGGATCGCGCTCTCCTACGTGCGTTCGCACGCTGACAAGCTCGGTCTCGACGAGCAGGACTTCGACGACGCCAGCTTCCACGTGCACGTGCCGGCTGGAGCGATCCCGAAGGACGGCCCCAGTGCCGGAATCACGATGACGACTGCGCTCGCGTCACTGCTCACGGGCCGGCCGGTGAAGCACACTGTCGGCATGACCGGCGAGGTCACGCTGCAGGGTCGCGTCCTACCAATCGGCGGTCTGAAGCAGAAGGCCCTCGCGGCCCACGCAGCCGGTCTGACCGACGTGATCATCCCAGAGCGAAACCGGGCCGATCTCGACGACATCCCCGAGGACGTTCGCAACGAGATGAGCTTCCATCCGGTGATGAGCCTGGACGAGGTGCTCGAGCTGTCGCTCGAGCCACACTCGGCGCATGCGCTGTCGTAGCTGCGCGCCGCTCCCCAAGGAGGTCCGCCGGGCGGCGGACCTCCTCGAGCGGCGTTGGACGGTCTCGATCCTCTACGTCTCGCACGAGGGCGCCGTCCGCTTCAACGAGTTCCAGCAGGCGCTCGGCTCGATTCCGCCCGCCACGCTGGCGCAGCGGCTCGCCGACCTCGAAGAGGCCGGCGTGCTCGAGCGAGCGGTGATCGACGCCCGCCCGCCCTACGTCGAATACCGCCTGACGCGGCGCGGCCGCCAACTGCGGTCGCTCATGAACGCGCTCTCCCGCTTCGCCGAGACGAGCGCAGGAACCGCCTAAAGTCACCGCGCGCACCTTCCCCTCGGGGCGTGTCCTCATGCCTGGCACCGGGCCACGCCCGAAGCGGCCAAGTGGAAGCCGCCACACGGACAGCTCGATCGCCCTGAAGGAGTCAACGACCCGCCAATGCGGACCGGTCCTCGGGTCTGGCACCGGGGCACGCCTCGAAGAGACGATCGACCTAGCGCGTGCGGACCGGTCCGGGTGCCTGGCACGGGGACATGGCCAACCGGGAGGGTTGCCTGCGGCGCGGCTCTGCAAGGATCGAGGTCGATGAGCTCAAACGCCACGATCTCAGCGCAGGCCGGCCAAAACCAGCGTGTGCGTCTGATCTTCGGTGCGCTGCTCCTGGTGCTGCTGCTCGCCTCGCTCGATCAGACGATCGTCGCGACTGCGTTGCCGACGATCGTCGGCGACCTGGGCGGTGTCTCCGACCTCTCGTGGGTGGTCACCGCCTATCTGCTCTCGTCGACGGTCGTCGGGCCGGTGTACGGAAAGCTCGGCGACCAGTTCGGGCGCAAGGTCATCCTACAGTCGGCGATCGTCATCTTCCTCGTCGGCTCGGCGCTCGCCGGAATCAGCCAGAACATGACCGAGCTGATCGTCTTCCGAGGGATCCAGGGGCTCGGCGCCGGAGGCCTGATCGTGATCACGATCGCCGTGGTCGGCGACATCTTCCCGCCGCGCGAGCGCGGTCGCTACCAGGGCTACTTCGGCGGCGTCTTCGGTGTCTCTACCGTGGCAGGGCCGCTCCTCGGCGGCTTCTTCGTCGACAACCTCTCCTGGCGCTGGATCTTCTACGTCAACGTGCCGATCGGGTTGATCGCGCTCGCCGTGATCGCCACCGCCTTCCAGCCTCGCACGGATCACGTCAAGCACACGATCGACTACCTCGGGGCGGCCCTCCTCGCAGGCGGTCTCTCGGCGATCGTGCTCTACACGAGCCTCGGCGGCACCACCTACTCCTGGACGTCGCCGTGGATGCTGGCGCTGATCGTCGGCGGCGTCGTCCTGCTGGTGGCCTTCGTCTTCGCGGAAGGCCGGGCGGCGGAACCGATCTTGCCGCTCGAGCTCTTTCACAACCGCGTCTTCAGCGTCACGAGCGCCGTCGGCTTCATTGTCGGCCTCGCGCTGTTCGGCGCCGTCACCTACCTGCCGCTCTACCTCCAGGACGTCAAGGGCCACAGTCCGACTACCTCGGGCCTCCTGATTCTGCCCCTGACACCGGCGCCGGACAGGCCCAGATAGGCGATGAACCGGCTGCGCATCGGGCCGGTGAAGTCGACGAGCACGAGCATCGCGACCGAGCCGAAGGCGGCGAAGGTCGCCGTCTGGGGATTCCCGATCACCTTGTCGGCGAACGCGAAGACGGCAGGCATGACAACTGCGGCACGGGCAGCACTTCGCAATGCCGCAAGTCCGGGATCTGAAAGGCGAAGCTGCAGGATCGCCGCCCGAAGGCCCCGCGTCATCCACCCGAACGGCGGCCAGGCCGATCCTTGGCTGGACGAGCGGCTCGCCACGATGTTGCGATCTTAAGTGGCCATTTGAGCGGAACCGTCTAGGGCTCTGAAACGGCCGGCTAGGGCATCAGCGCGGGGCGCAGTCGCCGCAGGCGCCGCGAAGAACCACGTCGTGGCCGGCAACCGAGTAGCCGGTCCGGCCCTCGACCTTTTGGAGGGCGCGCTCGAGCTGGTCGTCGGCGAACGCCT
>VAWI01000014.1:123740-129459 GCA_005884005.1 Actinomycetota bacterium | reverse complement strand
GGCGCCGCTGCTCGAACTGCCCCGACATCGCGATCAGGCGTTCGCCCGCGGCCGCAACGTCGGTACGCGCCGCCGCTCGGCCCCATGCGTACGCCCGCGTCCGACCGTCGGCGAACACGCGCCTCGCGAGCACAAGCCCCTCCTCGTCTTCGGGTCGTAGCTCGGCCAGGGCTTCGAGACCCTCCTCTTCCAGCAGCCCATCTGGCACGTCGAGCTCTGCCTCCACGTAAGCCTCCTCCCCCTCCGGCCCGACCAACGCCGCGTCGCCGCGCGATCCGAGCAGTAGCCCGATCGCCTGGGCGAGGATCGTCTTGCCCGCCCCGGTCTCGCCGGTGATCGCGTTCAACCCGGGCGCGAGCTCGAGCTCGGCGTCGCGGATCAGGACCAGGTTCTCGATGCGCAGACGGCGCAGCACCGGGTCGATGGTACGCATGGCGTCGGCCCACGACTACGGTCTCTTCAGGACGGCGGTCTACGAGGCAAAGGTCTGCCTCTGAGGCGTAGCTTGCGATGCCGACTGACGGACGTCCGGGCTTAGCCCGGGCGTCCGTCTAATCCCCAGTCGGAAAGCGTTCGCAACTTCACGATGCGAACGTCTCGCGATACCGGCTGAGGAAGGTCCGCTCCGGCAGCGTGGCCAGCAGAGATCGCTGCTCGCCCAGACGCACGTCGACCTGCTCCCCGGGCTCGAGCTTGCCGACCTCCATCCCGTCGACGATCACCGTCACCGAGCCGTCCTGGGTGCGGTTCGTGACGGCGAGCGGGCGTTCGTGCGGAACGACGAGCGGCCGCACGTGGAGGGAGTGCGGCGCTACGAACGTGATCGCCATGGCGTCCAGCCCCCAGACGAGCACCGGCCCGCCGTTCGAGAGGTTGTACGCGGTCGAGCCCGACGGCGTCGAGCAGATCACCCCGTCGCAGGGCAGCACGCCGAGATCCTCACCACCGACGGCGTAGCCGAGCTCGACCATCCGTCCGAGCCTCGAGCTGGTCGCGAAGACATCGTTCACCGCGGGCCAGCTGTCGCCGCCGATCTTCACGTCGAGCGTCGGCAGCTCGACGACGACGAACTCCCCGCGAAACGCCCGCTCGAGGCCTTGCTCGAGCTCGTCTGCCTCGATCGACGTCAGGAAGCCGACGCGCCCGAAGTTGACGCCTATCACTGGCACCCTCGCACCGAGGAAGCGGTGGAAGGCTCGCAGCATCGAGCCGTCACCGCCAAGCGTGACGGCAAGATCGGGCCCGTCGCTTTCGCTGGTCAGCTCGATGCCCATCGACTCCACGATGCGCTCGACCTTCGAGACGGCCTCGGCGACGGTCGCCTCGTGGCTGTGCGCGACGACAGCGACGCGCTTGACCGGCTTACTCGACAGCATCGCTGATCCACGTGCCGAGCTCGGCGGGGAGTCGGGGGCTGGCTCGCTGGACGAGGTGAAGGAAGAGCTCACGGTTGCCTTTCGGTCCCGGCAGACCCGAGTCTACGATCCCGGCCGTCTCCGCCCCCCACGCGAGCGCGGCGTCCGCCACATCGCGGGCGACACGCCGCCGGGTCTCGGGATCGCGTACGACGCCGCCGCGCACCTCTTGGCGGCCGGCTTCGAACTGGGGCTTCACGAGTACGACCGCCTCCCAGCCGGGCGAAGCGAGCTCGAGCAGGGGCGGCAGTGCCTTTCGCACGCTGATGAACGAGACGTCGCAGACGACGAGGCCGGGCGGAAACGGCAGCTCGCCGACGTTTCGCGCATTCGTCCGTTCGAGGACGACGACCCGCGGGTCCTCGCGAATGCGCGGGTGCAGCTGGCCGTAGCCGACGTCGAGTGCGATCACGCACGCAGCGCCGCGCTGGAGCAGGACATCGGTGAAGCCGCCTGTGGAAGCGCCGACGTCGAGGCAGTCACGCCCGGCTGGATCAACGCCAAACGCGTCGAGCGCGTTCGCAAGCTTGATCCCGCCCCGCGAGACGTAGGGCTCTCCCTCCGTCACCGCGAGGTACGCGGACTCGTCCAGCTGCTCGCCGGGTTTCTCGTGACCAGGCACCCGGCCCGCGAGCAGGAGCGCCTGCGCCTGGGTGCGGCTCTCCGCGAGCCCGCGCTCGACCAGCAGGACGTCAACCCGTTTCTTCACGCTCCTATGATCGCGGTCATGGCTGAGCTGCAGGGTGAAAGGGTGCGCTTGCGGCCACTCGGGCCGCACGACGTCGGGCGGTTGACGGAGATCGGCGCCGAGCCCGGGGTCGCACGCTGGTGGGGTGAGATCACGCGCGAGCACCTCCTCGAGAAGGCCGAAGGCCGGGACGAAGCAACCGGGTTCGCGATCGAGCACGAAGGCGAAGTCGTCGGGCTGGCGCAGTTCTCCGAGCCGGGCGAGAACGAGTTCAAGCACGCCAACATCGACCTCTTCCTGACCTCGTCGCTGCACGGCCGCGGGCTCGGCCGCGATGCGGTGCAGACGCTCGCCCGCTGGCTGATCGACGAGCGCGGCCATCATCGGCTGACGATCGATCCCGCGCTCGCGAACGAGCCGGCGATTCGCGCCTACGAGGCAGTCGGATTCAAGCGGGTCGGCGTTCTCCGCCGCTACTGGCGCGACCCCGACGGCGTCTGGCAGGACGGGCTGCTGCTCGACCTGCTGGCGGATGAGATTTAGCTTCGCGACCGTTTGAGGGACAGTCCCCTGGTGGGACTGTCCCTCTAGGCAGTCCGCGTTGCCAGCCCCGCCACGATCTCCTCGAGCACCGAGGTGTCAGCGTCGATCGCCGCGAGCCGGGCCTGCGCGCGCTCGGCCGCCTCGTCGGCGAGCCTGCGCGCTCCCTCCTCGCCCTGGGTGAGGACGTAGCCGTCGCCGTCGAGGATGTCGTCGACGACTTGGAAGAGCATGCCCAGCTCGTCCGCGAACTCGCGCCATGGCTTCTGGGCGTGCTGCGGGAGCTCGGCGACCCAGAGCGCGGACGTGATCGAGGCATAGAACAGGCGGCCGGTCTTCAGGCGGTGGATCTGCTCGAGGTCGTAGCCGAGCTCCTTCGTGTCGGCGTGCTGGCCGCCGATCATCCCGAGCGTCGCCTGGACGAACTCGCGCGCTACGAACGGAGTCTGATAGGAGAGCGCCAGCCGGAGCGCCTCGGCGAGGAGCGCGTCGCCTGCGAGGATGGCGGTCGCCTCGTCGAACTGGGCCCATGTGCTCGGACGTCCCCGCCGAAGCTCGTCGTCGTCCAGCGCGGGCAGGTCGTCATGGACGAGCGAGAAGTTGTGGATCAGCTCGACCGCGGCCCCGGCCGGGAGCAGCTCCTCGGGCTCGCGGCCCAGCGCCTCGCCGGTCGCGAGGCAGAGCACCGGCCTGATGCGCTTGCCCCCGCCGGCGAGCGCGTAACGAATCGGCCCGGTGAGCTCGCCGAGCTCAGGGGTCAGCGCCAGCTCGTCGAGGTAGCCCTCGACCAGAGCGGCGAGGTCCTGTGGCCCTGTCATCGCGCCTCCGCCTCCTTCTTAGCTCGCGCCAGCTCGGTCTCAACCTCCTTCGCGATCTCCGCGAGCTCGGAGAGGATCTCGATCGCGCGATCGGGATCCTGCGTCGACTCGAGCTCCTGGCGTGTCCGCTCGAGCCGCTCGAGCAACCGTTCCGCGCGCTGCAGAGAATCTTCCGCGGTCACGCGGTCATCCTCAAGCGACCTCCCGCTCTCGCGCGATCCGCCCCAGAATCCCGTTCACCAGCCTCCCTGCCTCCTCGGTCGCGTACCGCTTCGCGAGCGTGACAGCTTCGTCGATCGCAACCTCGAGCGGGACGCTGCCCTCGTCGAGCTCGTAGGTCGCGAGGCGGAGGATGTTCCGCTCGACGGCGCCGAGCCGGTCCGCGGTCCAGTCTTCGGAGGCCGCGGTGATCCGGCGATCGAGCTCCTCCACTCTGGCCGCGACCGCCTCGGCCGTGTGGCGGGCGAACTCGTCCACCTCGCCTTCGTACAGCGAGGCCAAGGGCTGGCCGGTCACGTCCCACTGGTAGAGGAGGAAGAAAGCGGTGCGGCGCGAGGCTCGGCGGCTGAGCGTCATACGAGCTCCTCGATCGCGACGTCCACGCTCCTGACGTCTACCCCGCACATCTGCTCGAGCGCGTTCGCGACCTGCCGCTGGACCTCCTCGGCCAGCTGAGGAAGAACGCTCCCGTACCGCGCGGACAACCGAAGCGTCACCGCCGCGCTGCCGCCGGCCACCTCGACGTCGACGCCGCGTCGCGGGCGCCGTACCCGCGCACCGTCCGCGCCCTCAGCCGCCCGGACGACAATGCGGGCCAGCGTCGCAGCGGGCACGCACACGGTCCCCTCGGGCTCGCTGATCACGAGTTGGTCGCTCACTCCGCCGCCACCGCGACGAGCCGTTGGCCGGATTCCTCGAGGAACGATGTCGAGTAGCGGCCGCTCGCGAACTGCTCGCTGCGCAGGATCTGGATGCCCAGCTCCCGCGTCGTCGGAATCCCGGTCACGGAAAGCTCCCCGAGGGCCCGGAGGGCGCGAGAGATCGCCGCTGGGCGGTCCTCGTCCCAGACGGCGAGCTTGCCGAGCAAAGAGTCGTAGAACGGCAGCACCGTGTAGCCCGCTTCGACGAAGGTGTCGAGCCGGACCCCGGGGCCGAGCGGTGCTCGAAACCCGCCGACGAGGCCGGGCGCGGGGGCGAAGTCGCGGGTGGGATCCTCAGCGTTGATCCGAATCTCGATCGCGTGGCCCCGGCGAGGCGCTCGGCCGGTTGCGCTGAGCGACTCGCCCGCGGCGATCCGCAGTTGCTCACGGACGAGGTCGATCCCGGTGACCAGCTCGGAGACGGGGTGCTCGACCTGTAGGCGCGCATTGAGCTCGATGAAATAGAAGCTCTGATCCGGCCCGAGCAGGAACTCGAAGGTACCCGCGTTCCGGTAGCCGATCGCCTTGGCCGCGCGCTCGGCGGCCGCCTCCATGGCTTCCCGCGTCTCCGGCGAGACACCGGGCGAGGGCGATTCCTCGATCAGCTTTTGATGACGGCGCTGAATGGAACATTCACGCTCGCCGAGCGTCATTACGCCGCCTCGCGCGTCGGCGAGCACCTGGATCTCCACATGTCGTGCGGGCCGGACGAGCTTCTCGACGTAGAGGCTGGGGTCGCCGAACGCCGCATCCGCCTCAGCGGCGGCTGTCTGAAACGCGCCCTCGAGCTCGTCCTCAGCGTCGACGATCCGCATTCCCTTCCCGCCGCCGCCGGCCGCGGCCTTGAGCAGCACCGGATACCCGAGCTCAGCGGCCAGCAAGCGGGCCTCAGCAGGAGCCACGGCCTCGTCGCTTCCGGGCACGACCGGGACGTCGGCGCGCTTCATCTCCGCCTTGGCCTGCACCTTGTCGCCCATGCGGGCCATCACCTCGGCGGTCGGTCCCACGAAAACGAGCTCGTTGTCCTCGCAGGCCGCAACGAACGCGGGATTCTCGGCCAGGAAACCGTAGCCGGGGTGGATCGCCTCGCACCCGGTTGTCGTCGCAGCGGCGATCACGGACGGGATGTTCAAATAGCTCTGCGACGCCGACGGCGGCCCGACCGCGACCGCGCGGTCCGCGAGCCGAACGTGCATCGACTCCTTGTCGGCGGACGAGTAGATCGCGACGGCTTCGATCTCGAGCTCGTGCAAGGCTCGGATCACGCGCACAGCGATCTCGCCGCGGTTCGCTACGAGGACGCGGGAGAACATCAGAGACCCAGCGGACGGCCGCTTA
>VAWI01000014.1:0-123490 GCA_005884005.1 Actinomycetota bacterium | reverse complement strand
TTGCCGACGTGGATTGCGCGGACGACCGCCTCGACATCCGCCTTGACCTCGTTCATCAGCTTCATCGCCTCCAGGATGCAGAGCGTCTGGCCGGGGCCGACCGCGTCCCCCTCCTCGACGAACGGCGGCGCGCCGGGTTGCGGCGCCCGGTAGAAGGTGCCGACCATCGGCGCCTCGACGCGGACGATGCCGTCGGGCCGCGCTCTCGCCGGCCGCGGAAGCGAGCACCGGCTCGATCGGGTCCGGCGTTCGCCGCACGGAGACACGCATCCCGCCCTCGTCGATCGTGATCTCGCCTACGCCCGACTCCTGGACGATGCGAACGACCTCCCGAATCCGCTCGGCACGCGCCTGGTCGACGCCGCTCGCCCCAAGCGAGTCGGCGCCGCTGTGCCGACCGCGAATCGCCTCGAGAAGCGGCCGCGCCTCGTCGCCGAAGAGTGCCAGCAGCAACAGCTCCTCGTCGCTCGCGGCCAGCCCCTCGGCCTCGTCGCTCAGCCGCTCCAGGTCGACCGGCTCCGCGTCAGGAACGCCGTCCGCGAGCAGTTCCGCGGCGCGGCGGACGGTCGGATCGATCGAGCCTGGCGGCGAGCCGTAGCGGCCGGCGACGAGCGCGCGCAGCTCGTCGATCATCGTCTGGTACCGCGTCCCTGCGAGCACGTTCAGAAGCGCCTGCGAGCCGAGGATCTGTCCGATCGGCGCGGCGAGCGGCGGCCACCCCACCTCCTCGCGGACACGAAGGAGCTCCTCGAGCACCTCGTCGAGCCGGTCGCCGGCGGCTTGAGCGCGCAGGTGAGTGTCGAGCGCGGCGACCAGGCCCGGGGGCACCCGGTGCTCGGCGGCGCGGACAGCTATGCGCGGCGCAACGGGCGTGACCGGCTCGTCGCCGAGGTGCTCGTCGACGAGCTCCGACGCGCGCCACAGGGCGTCCGCGTCGACTCCGGCGTCCTGTCCGAGCCCGGCCAGGGATGTCGCAAGCACCTCGCCCGAAACCCGATGCAGGGTCAGCGCGATCGGATACAGCGCACAGGAGACGAGATCGGCGCCTGCGCGGACGGCTTCGAGCGCGGCCGCGAGCGCGTTGCCGGCCGCACCCTGGCAGTAGAGGCCGACCGGCAGGCCGCTTGCCTCCCGCAGCGCGCCCACCAGCTCGTGAGCGCGATGGGGCTCGAGCGAGCTCGACGGGTCGTGGAGGAGGATGCGCACGGCCCCAAGCTCGGGCAGCTTCTTCGCCTGCTCGACGAGGTCCTCCGTCTCGCCGGTATGACCCGACCCGTAGACGAGCCCGGCGTCGAACTCCCGCTCCGCTCTGGTGATCGCCTCCCCCGCCTCCCGCAGGTTGGAGACATCGTTGAGCGGGTCGTGCAGCCGGAAGACGTCGATCCCGCTCTCGGCCGCAGAAGCGACGAACCGGCGCGCGAAATCCGCGCCGACCGGTCGCGAGCCGACGAGAAACCGCCCTCGTAACGCCATCGCGAGCGGAGTCTTCGTACGTGACTTGAGCGCCCGGATGCGCTCCCAGGGGCTCTCGACCCCGCGGCGGACGGCGCTGTCGAAGACACCGCCGCCCGAGACCTCGAGGTAGGCGAAGCCGGCCCCGTCCAATGCCTCGGCGAGCCGGAGCAGGTCCGCCGTCGGCATCCTGCCCGCCAGCGGCTCCTGGGACAGCAGCCGGATCGTCGTATCGACAAGCGCAGGCATCTGGACCCCGGAGCCTAGCGCGGCACGAACCAGCCGTTTCCGCGTCTCAGAGAGCTGCGTTCGCCGGACTCGAGCCGGCCAAGTAACAGACTGTTACGAGGAAAAGCCAGGGCTCGAAAGCTCAGGACCCCCGCCGGATTCGGCCCGGATTCAGGCGCGAGAGATGTAGCGCCGCTCGCGGGGGTCGACCTTGATCCGGTCGCCCTTGTTCACGAACAGCGGCACCTGCACGGTGGCGCCGGTCTCGAGCGTCGCCGGCTTCGTCACGTTCGAGACCGTGTCGCCGCGGACTCCGGGCTCGGTCTCGGAGACGGTCAGCTCGACCGAGGCCGGCAGCTGGATGCCGGCCGGCTGACCGTCGACGGCCAGCATCTGCACCGACGACGACGGCTCCATGAACTCGATCGCGTCGGAGACGGACTCGCGCGGCAAGGCGGTCTGCTCGTAGGTCTCCTGGTCCATGAAGACGACCTCGTCGCCGGACTCGTAGAGGTACTGCATGTTCTTGACCTCGGTGTGGACGCGCGGGAACTTCTCGCCCGCGCGGAAGGTGCGGTCGACGACCGCGCCCGTGTCGAGGTTCTTCACGCGCGTCCGCACGAACGCGCCGCCCTTGCCGGGCTTGACGTGCTGGAACTCCACGATTCGCCAGACGCCGCCGTCCAGCTCGATGTGCATGCCGTTGCGGAACTGGTTGGTGCCGACGATCTCCGCCATCAGCTCACCGTCATGAGCTCTTTCGCGAAGCTCGAGACCACCTCGGGCTCGCCGTTGGTGATGATGACGAGATCCTCGATCCGGATCCCACCCGTACCTTCGAGGTAGATCCCGGGCTCGATCGTGACTACGTTGTTGGCGACGAGCGAATCGGTCGACGTCGACGCCACATGCGGCGCCTCGTGCACATCGATTCCTACTCCGTGGCCGAGTCCGTGCCCGAAGTTCTGGCCGAAGCCGGCCTCCTCGATCACCTCTCGAGCCGCTGCGTCAGTCTGCTTCGCCTCAGCCCCGGACCGGGCCGCCTCGAGTCCTTTGAGCTGCGCCTCGAGGCAGACGTCGTAGGCGCGCCGGAGCTCGTCCGGGAGCTCGCCGGTCGCGAACGTGCGCGTGCAGTCCGAGCAGTATCCGTCCAGTACCGCTCCGGCATCGACCACGATCGTCGTTCCGCGCTCGATCACGCGATCGCCGGGGTCGGCGTGCGGCCGGGCGCCGTTGGCGCCGGCAGCGACGATCGTGTCGAACGCCTCCTCGTCAGCTCCGAGCTCGTGGAAGAGCTCCGTCATCCGCCAAGCAAGCTCCCGCTCCGTCCGGCCCACGAACCGCTCCTCCGCTATGCGCTCGTACGCCCGGTCGGTGATTGCGGCGGCGCGGCGGATCTTTTCCAGCTCGTCCTCGTCCTTGACCGCCCGGAGGCTCTCGACCAGGCCCGCCCGCGGGACGAGCTCGAGACCGCCGTCGCGAAGCTCTTCATAGGCCCGGTAGGTGAGATGCGTACTCTCGAAGCCGAACTTGCCCGACAGGGACTCGGCCAGGTGGGCGATCGTCTCTCGCCTGGTCTCGACGAACTCGACGTCCGGGACGGCGCGTGCCGCTCCGGCGTAGCGGAAATCCGTGAACAGCCGGACTCGCTCCGGTTCGACCACGGCCGAGACGTTCGAGCTGACGAAGCCCGTCAGGTAGCGCACGTTCGCCGGGGTGGTGACGATGAGCGGCTCTTCGAGCTTCTCGACCAGTTTCTCGGCGCGGGCGTTCATTGGCTCCCCGCAAGATATGCGAGCGCCTCGCGATAGCCGTCCGGTCCCCTTCCGATCACCCGTTTTGCGGCGAGATCTGAGATGAGCGACTTTCGCCGCCACTCCTCTCGTCGATCGATGTTCGAGAGGTGAACTTCGACGACCGGCACGTCGAAGAGCTCGACTGCGTCGCGGATCGCATAGCTGTAGTGCGTCCAAGCCCCCGGGTTGACGATCACCCCGTCGGCCCAATCGAGCGCCTCGTGACACCAATCCACGTACTCGCCCTCGCTGTTCGTCTGGCGGCATTTGACGTTCATCTCCAGCTCCATAGCCCATTCGAAAATGCGGGATTCGAGCTGGCGGATGTTGAGGCCGCCATAGACCTCGGGGTCCCTCCGGCCGATGACGTCGAGGTTGACTCCGTTGAGCACGACTACGCGCACCGGGGGGACCTTAAGCGAGCCTCTCAGTCGGCGATCAGCTCGTCGAGCGCGCGGCGTACATCGGCCTCGGGCACGTTCGTCGCGAAGCCCCCCTCGTCGCCGAGCAGGACGAGCGTCAACTCGCCGCCGGTCGACTTCTTGTCGCGCTTGAGCGCCTCCCAGGCGCGCTCGCGCTCGACCCGGACCGGCTCGGGGGCAAGCACCTCTTCGACCGCATCCGTCGGTCGGCTCGAGAGCCTCAGCGCTGCCAGCAGCCCGAGCGCGACCGCCCGGCCGTGGGTGACCGCCTCGTAGCCGGCCCCGCCTTCCAGCGCGTGTGCGAATGTGTGGCCGAGGTTGAGAACCTGCCTCGGGCCGCGGTCGTACGGGTCGCGCAGGCACAGCGCCGTCTTGAAGGCGGCGCAGCGGCGCACGAGCTCGTCGTCGGGAAGCTCCCAGAGCGGCTCACCCGCGAGCAGCCCCGTCTTGACGACCTCGGCGAGCCCTTCGCGGCGCTGCTCTTCGGGCAGGGTCTCCAGCAACGCAGTGTCGATCACCGTCCGCACGGGCCAATGGAAGGCGCCGATCAGGTTCTTTCCCTCGGGCAAGTTGATCGCGGTCTTGCCGCCGATCGCCGCATCTACCTGGCCGACGAGCGTCGTCGGCACCGCGACCCAGTCGATCCCGCGGAGGTAGGTCGCCGCAACGAAGCCGGCGACGTCGGTCGTGCATCCCCCGCCGAAGGCGACAAGCGTCCCACTGCGGTCGAGGCGGAGGTGGCGCCAGAGACGCTGGGCGGTCGCGACCGTCTTCGCCTCTTCACCGCCCGGCACGGCCAGTACGGTCGCCGCGACCGGCGCCGGGTGGAGCTCGAGCACGCGTTCGTCCGCGATCAGCTCGGCCGGGCCATGCGCGACGACGAGGTCCGCAGGCACGCTCGAGACGGTCACGCCGCCTGCGGCCAGCACGACGCCGTCCGCATCGCGCGCCCGGGCGTCGGCGACTTCGCCGTAAAGCGGCTGCCGGCGGGCGTAGAGCTCCCGGAACTCCTGCTCGTCCTGCGCGAGCGGCCGGTCGCTGCCGCTCACGCGCTGCCACGCCGTCTCGACGTCGACCTCGACCAGGATCGTCGTCGCGCGTGCGCGCAGCGCCTCGCGAATCGGTGGCGTCTCGACAGCGCCGCCGCCGAGAGCGATCACGCTCGGAGGCATCGCCAGCGCTTCGAGCGCGACCCGCTCCTCGACCTCGCGGAAGACGCCTTGCTCGAACAGCTCCGGAATCGATCCTTCTCGCTGCTCGATCCGCGCGTCCACATCGAGAAACGCCCGGTGCAGCCGCTCCGCAACCTCCTCGCCGAGTGTCGACTTGCCGGCGCCCATGAAGCCGACTAGGGCGATATGTCTCCCTAGCGCGGTTGCCAGTCGATCCGCTCCAGGTACGACTTGTGCGCCGCGACGAAGTCGCCCAGGGCGTCGCCCCCGAACTTCTCTCGGGCCGTCCGCGCCAGTTCCCACGCGACGGCCGCCTCGCCCACGACCGCGAGCGCCTCGACGGCCGAGACGTCGCTCCGTTCGACGAGCGCCTCGCCGGGCTCGCCGGTTTCGAGATCGACCGAGGCGAGCGGCTGCATCAGCGTCGGCAGCGGCTTCATCGCGGCGCGGACGACGATCTCCTCGCCGTTCGAGACCCCGCCCTCGATCCCGCCCGCGCGATTGGTCGTCCGGTGCAACCCGCGCTCGTCGCGGACGATCTCGTCGTGAGCCTCCGACCCGCGCAGGTCGGCGAGCTCGAACCCCTCGCCGATCTCGACGCCCTTGACGGCCTGGATACCCATGAACGCGGCGGCCAGCCGCGCGTCGAGCCGGTCCTCCTTCGTCGCATAGGAGCCGAGACCCGGCGGGACGCCTCGCGCCCTCACCTCGACGACGCCGCCGAGCGTGTCTCGCTCCGCGCGTGCCTCGTCGACTTCGGTTTTGTCGGCGCCCGCCTCCGCCCGCGCCTCTCCGCGCACGGCGATGCCGATCTCCGAGAGGAGTGCTTTCGCAACCGCGCCCGCCGCGACAGAAACCGCCGTCTGGCGTGCGCTCGCGCGTTCGAGCGCATCGCGGACGTCCTCGAGCCCGAACTTCTGCGCCCCGGGGAGGTCGGCGTGGCCGGGCCGCGGCAGCGTCACCGCCTTCGTCCCCTTGCCCTCCGGCTCGCCCTCGGGCGGCCAGGGACTCATCCCCCACGCCCAATTCTTGTGATCCCGGTTGCGGACGACGAGCGCGAGGGGCGTTCCGAGGGTTCGGCCGTGGCGGAGACCGGCGAGCACTTCGACCTCGTCCTGCTCCAGCTGCTGGCGGGGACTGCGGCCGTAGCCCTGCTGGCGGCGGCGGAGGTCGGCGTCGATCGCAGCGCGGTCGAGGACAAGACCGGCAGGCAGACCGGTAAGAATCGCCACCAGGACTGGACCGTGCGACTCGCCCGCGGTTGTCAACGTCAGCATCAGGCGGAGCGTACTGCGGCCCGCATCGCGTCCACCGGCGGCGTCACACCCGTCCAGAGCTCGAACGAGGCAGCACCCTGGCGGACGAGCGCTTCGAGGCCGTCGATGACCTCGCAGCCTGCGGCGCGCGCCGCCTCGACGAAGGCTGTCGGTCGCCCATCGGCCCGATACGCGAGATCGACAACGATCTGCCCGGCGCGCGGGTCGACGAGCAGTTCGTCGCGGACTGGCGTTGCGTTCACGATCAAGTCTGCGTTTGAAGCATCGGGGGGCCACGACCCTCCCCGCGAGAACACGCGAACCTCCCCGAGCAGCGCCGGCAGCAGCGCCTGCGCCGCGCCACCCGCACCGATCACGCAGACCCGGTCTGCCTCGATGCCCGCGACGATCGCCCTGTCGGTGTTGAACCCCGACACGCACCGGTCACGGAAAAGGAGCGTGTTTACGGACGATCCGTCCGCCTCGTCGCAAAGCTCCGCGGCCGCCTGCTTGTGAGGAGCGGTGATGTTCGCTCCCGCGAAGCCGAGCGCAGGGAGGCCGCGAATCGCCGCCTCCAATCGCTCCGGCGCCACCTCGCAGGCGACGTAGGCCCAGTCGAGGCCGCGCGCCGCGAAAGCCGCGTTCTGCATTCGCGGCGACAGCGACCCGGCGACCGGCTGCCCAAGCAGCGCGACCAGTCGCGTCGAGCCGGAGATCAAGGTGATCCGGCCGGTGAGATTGCTGAGTCTCTCGCGCGCGAAAAGCGAGTCAGACCAGGACGCAGGGAGCCCGGATGCTCGGAGCATCCGGGCGACTGAGGACGACGGATGGCGAAGCCTTTGCAGCCGCCGAGAAGCCGGCAGATCTCGCCGGTCGGGTCACCCAAATCCGTGCGCGTTCTTGTAGTTGACGAACGCCCGCTCGCTGGCGGTGAAGAAGTGGTGCACCTTGTCCGGCTTACGAACGAAGTAGAGCCAGTCACCGGCGACTGGGTGCGCAGCCGCCTGGATGGAGGCCATTCCTGGATTCGCGATCGGCGTCGGAGGCAGACCGGGCAGCTTGCGGGTGTTGTACGGATTGTCCGAGTTCAGCTGCGACTCCAGCAGCGACTTGGTGCCGGGGACATGGAACCCGTAGCGGACGGTCGCGTCGATCCCGAGCGGCATCCGGTGATGAAGGCGGTTGTAGATCACGCGCGCGATCTTCGGGCGCTCCTCCGGCGCGACTGCCTCCTTCTCGACCATCGAGGCGATCATCAGCACGTCGTAGGGAGTCAGGTTCTTCGAGCGCGCGTACGCGAGGTTGATCGTGCTCCAGCTCCTGCGAAAGGCCCGAAGCTGCGCGCTCACGAGCTCAGCCGAGTCCGAATGCACGGTGAACTGATACGTCGCCGGGAAGAGGAAGCCCTCCAGCGAACGTCGTCCGAACCCCGGGATGAGACGTTTGCGGCCCGAGGCCGCGAGATAGGCGCGCTTGTTCAGCCGCGGCGTGCGGCCGCGCTCGTGGGCTGCGATCTCGGCGACGCTCTTGACGCGTGCGGCCATCTGGAGGCGGGTGAACCCTTCCGGAAAGACAATCCGAAACGGCTTCGGTGCCGCGGCGACGGTGGGCGTGCTCGCCTTGTGGCCGCGCTCCCTGACGCTCGCGACCGCGAAGCCGAGCCCGATCAACGCCGCGAGGAGAACCCCAAGCGCGAGCAGCCGGCGCCGCAGGACGACGGTGCGCGGCGGCCGGCGCCGCTCGGGGCGGCGCGGCTGGGGGGCGATTACTCCGCGCCTCTGCTCGACCACGAGAGATAGCTCGTCAACAGGTGCGCCGCGGCTCGGGCATCGGGCGGCAGGTTACGGTTTCCTGGATCCTGCTCGGCGAGGTCGGTCGTGAACCGCTCGTCGAAGCCCTCTACCGGTACGTCGAGCACGCGTCTGAGCGCGGCCACGAAGCGCTCGGTCTCGCGCGCCTGCTCGCCGCGCTCGCCGCGAAGCGTCAGCGGCATGCCGACGACGACGCGCTCCGCGCCCTCGTTCGCGATCAGCTCGACGAGCCGCTCGAGGCCGGCCTCGGTGCCGGCGCGCTCGATCACGCCGACCGGACGGGCAAGAGTCCCGGTCGGGTCCGAGACCGCGACGCCCGTCCGCGCCGAGCCGTAGTCGACCGCGACGACCCTCACGCGAGCGCGGCCCGCAACGCCTCTTCGGCCCGCTCCAGCGCCGCGTCGAGCTTGGCGGGATCCCTGCCGCCGGCCCGGGCCATCGTCGCCCGGCCGCCGCCGCCACCGCCCACCTCAGCTGCAGCGGCCTTGATCACGGCGACCGCGTCGACCTTCCCCTCGAGCGAGCGGTCAAAGTTCGCGACGAGATGCACCCGCCCGTCCTCGCTGCCGCCGAGCACGACCGCGGCCGGCCGACGCTCCTGCTTGATCCGGTCTGACTCCGCCAGGAGGACGTCCATCGTCACGTCGCTCATCCGGCCGACGTAGACGTTGACGCCGCCGATCTCCTCCTCCCTCCGGGCGGCGACCTCGGCGCGCTCCGCTTTCGCCGCCTGCCGCTTCGTCTGCTTCCGTGTCTCCGCAAGCTCCGCGCGAAGCTGCTCTGCCTCGCGGCTACGCTCGTGCAGAAGGGCGAAGGCCTCGCCCGAGGTCACGGCCTCGATCCGCCGCGCGCCCGAGCCCACGGAGCCCTCCGAGAGGATCACGAACGGTCCGATCTCGGCGGTCGAGCGCACGTGCGTCCCGCCGCAGAGCTCTCGTGAGTAGCCGTCGATCTCGACCACCCGCACCTCGTCGCCGTATTTCTCCCCGAAGAGCATCATTGCGCCGAGGTTGCGCGCCTCGTCGATCGGCGTCACGAACGTTCGAACCGGCCGGTTCTGGAAAACGATCTCGTTGACGGTGTGTTCGATCCGTTCCCGTTCCTCCGGTGTGAGCGCCTGGGGGTGCGTGAAGTCGAAGCGAAGCTTCTCCGGGCGCACAGCTGAGCCGGCCTGCTTGACGTGCTCGCCGAGGAGATCGCGGAGGGCCTTGTGCAACAGGTGTGTCGCCGTGTGGTTCGTCATCGTCGGGAAGCGGACCGACCACGGCACAACCGCGCGGACGCGCATACCTTCGCCGAATCCCCTCCCGCTGAAGGTCAGCACCTGGTCGTCCTCCAGCCGCGTCGCCTTGATCAGGTCGGCTCGAGCGCCCGTCTCCTCGTGCTCGATGTAGCCGGCGTCGGACACCTGACCGCCGCCTTCCGGGTAAAACGGCGATTGCTCGAGCTTGGCCTGAAACGTGCCATCGTCGAGCTCTGCGTACGCGAGGATCGCCGTCAGCACTTCCGTCCGCTCGTAACCGACGAATTCGCTGCGCGGGCCGGTGACGCGCACCTCGACGTCGAAGCCCGAGCCTTGCCGGGAGCGCTCGCGCTGCTCCTCCATCAGGCGCGTGAACTCCTCCTCGTTGACCTCGAGACCGCGCTCGGCCGCGAGCTCCTTCGTCAGCTCCCACGGGAAGCCGTATGTGTCGTGAAGCCGGAAAGCGTCCTCAGGCGTGATCTTGCCCTTAGCGACCATCTCCTCGAACAGCTTCTCGCCGCGCGCGAGGGTCTCGCGGAAGCGCTCCTCCTCTGCCCGGATCAGCTCGGCAACCTCGCTCCGGCGCTCGTCGAGCTCGGGGTAGACCGAGCCCATCTGCCCGCGAACGACCTCGCCCAGCTCGTAGAGAAACGGCGGCTCGAGCCCGAGGCGTCGGCCGAACTGGACCGCGCGGCGGATCACCCGGCGAAGCACGTAGCCACGGCCCTCGTTCGAGGGCGCGACGCCTTCGGCGACCAGAAACGCGGCCGTCCGCGCATGTTCAACCACGACGCGGTAGGCCTTCGTCGCCTCGTCGGAGGAGCCGTAGGCGGCGTTTGCACGCTCGCCGATCCAGTCGAGCAGGGGTTGGAGGATGTCGATCTCCGCGAACGAGTCGGCGTCCTGCAGAAGCATCGCCGCGCGCTCGAAGCCCATGCCGGTGTCGATGTTCTGCTGCGGCAGCGGCGTCAGCGTCCCGTCGTCGGAGAGGTCGAATTCCATGAAGACGAGGTTCCAGAACTCGAGGTAGCGCTCGCACTCGCAGCCGGGCGCGCAGTCGGGCCGGCCGCAGCCGTACTTCTCGCCGCGGTCGTAGAAGAGCTCTGAGCACGGCCCGCAAGGACCGGTGTCGGCCGCCTGCCAGAAGTTCTCCGAGCGCGGCAGGCCGAGAATCCGCTCGCGGGGGAGGAACTTCTCCCAGGCTTTCGCGGCGACCTCGTCCTCGCCCAGACCGAGCTCGGGATCGCCGGCGAAGATCGTGGCCCACAGGCGCTCCGGCTCGAGCCCCATGCGCTCGGTGACGAACTCCCAGGCGTATTCGACGGCGCCCTCCTTGAAGTAATCGCCGAACGAGAAGTTGCCGAGCATCTCGTAGAAGCAGAGGTGCCGGTTCGTCAGGCCGACGTCGTCGAGGTCGTTCTGCTTTCCGCCGGCCCGGACGACCTTCTGCACCGTCGTCACGCGCGGTGCGGCCGGCTGCTCGAGCCCGAGAAACCAGCGCTTCATCGGCTGCATTCCGGCAACGATGAAGAGCGTGGTCGGGTCGTCGGCAGGCGGGATCACCGAGGCCGAGGGCCGGCGCGCGTGATCCTTCTCCTCGAAGAAGGAGAGAAACCCCTCGCGCAGCTCAGCCGTGGTGCGCATCGCGATTGATTCTAGGTGGCGCCCTCCGCGCCTCCGCGTCACTTGAAACGCGGTGACTCCGCGGCGGTTCTAACCCCGCTACGGGATAGTCCTCGGCTTGCGTCCCGAGAGTTACTCTCGAGACGGCAGGGGCCGTCCCGCCTCTTCGTCCTCCGCGATCTCCTCGCGGATCTTCTCGAGCGAGCGGCGGATCAGCCGCGAGACGTGCATCTGCGAGATCCCGACCTGCTGCGCGATCTGAGATTGCGTCAGCCCCTTGAAGAAGCGCAGGTGCAGGATTGTGCGCTCGCGCTCGTCGAGGACGCGAAAACCCGGGGCGAGGATGGCGCGGTCTTCCGAGACCTCGTATTCGTGCTCCTCCGTGCCGAGCGACTCGAGCGGGTCGAGGTCGCCGTCGTCGTCCTGACCAGGCCCCGCCGAGAGCGACAGCGAGCTGTACGCTCGGCCGCTCTCCAATGCCTCGAGCACCTCCTCTTCGGAGACCTCCGCGGCCTTGGCGAGCTCGGAGATGGTCGGGGAGCGGCCGAGCTGCACGGTCAGCTCCTCGAGCAGGCGCGAGAGCTGGATGTTGAGCTCTTGCAAACCCCGCGGGACGCGCACCGACCAGCCGCGGTCGCGAAAATGACGCTTGATCTCGCCGATGATGTTCGGGGTCGCGTACGTGGTCAGCTCAACGCCGCGGTCGAGATCGAAGCGGTCGATCGCCTTGATCAGGCCGATCGCGCCGATCTGGACGAGATCCTCGAACTGCTCGCCGCGGTAGGAGTAGCGGCGTGCGAGCGAGCGGACGAGCGACATGTATTGCTCGATCAGCTGCTCGCGGGCCGCGAGGTCGCCTTCTTCGTGATACCGCCGGAGAAGAGCCTTGTCGGTCTTCTGCGTCACTTGGAGCTCTCGACGGTCTGCACGCGCTTCTCGAGCTCGATCCACTCGCCCCCTTCGCGTTCGACCGCGGCGAAGCTGTCGACGACAGTCTCGAGCACGCGCCGCAGGCCGACGCCGCCGTCGGGACGCTCGAGCTCCGCCCGCAGACCCCCGCCGCGGAACGGTCCGAGGACGGCCGTGACGGTGTCCTCGGCGACGTCGAGCTCGACGGTCAGGTCGCCGTCATCCCCGCGTCGCTCGAGCAGCGTCGCGAGGGCGGTGCCCAGATCGTCGACGACCTCGTAGGTGAAGTTGAGCCGAGCCGCGACCCCCGCGAGCACGAGCTGGGCGACGTCCTCGAAGCCCTGAGCTCGAGGGATCGTCAGCACGATCCGGTCCGCCGTCACAGGACGCCCGCTCCCACGACCATGCCGGCGTCGTAGAGAACCGCGGCCTGGCCGGCTGCGACCCCGTAGGCCGGCGTATCCAGCGCAAGCCGGAACCCGTGCTCGGTCTCCTCGACCGCGGCCGGGACCGCTGGAGACCGGTACCGCCATTTGACCTCGGCGCGATTCACCCGGACATACAACCTCCCGCGGGCGGAAATCGTTTCGACCCCGAGCGACTCGCGTGGCCCGACGACGACGGTGTTCGCACCTGGATCGGTGCTCACGACGTAGAGCGGCTCCCGTGCAGAGACGCCCAGCCCGCGCCGCTGGCCGGGCGTGAAGCGCCAGAAGCCTCCGTGAGTGCCGAGGTGATTTCCCCGCTCGTCCACGATCTCGCCCTCTTGCTTCTCCAAGCCGTGACGGCTCACGAAGTCGCGATAGTTCCCCCCGCCGAGGAAGCAGGCCTCCTGGCTCTCCCTGCGGCTCGCCGCGGAAATGCCGGCCGCCGCCGCTTCGGCTCGAGTTTCGTCCTTGGTCTGCTCGCCGAGCGGGAACCAGATCCGGTCGAGCAGCCGCGGGTCGAGTCGGGCGAGCATGTATGTCTGGTCCTTCTCGAGATCGCGGGCGCGCGCCAGGAGGGGGCGGCCGCGGTGCTCGACGATCCGCGCGTAGTGGCCGGTCGCAAGGCGCGATGCCCCGGCGCGCTTGGCGAACGCGAGCAACTCGGCGAAGCGAAAGCTGCCGTTGCAGCGAATGCACGGGTTCGGGGTCTCGCCCCGCGCATAACCGCGGATGAACGGAGCCACGACCGCCCGGCGAAACTCATCGCGGAGGTCGAGTGTCACATGCGGAAGGCCGCGGGCGTGGCAGGTCTCGCGCGCGGCGATCACGGCCTCCGGGGAGCAGCACGCGCGCTCGGAATCGGGAGCGACCGGGTCGATCCAGAGCCGCAGCGTGACGCCGATCGCGTGCGGCCCCGCGTGTAGCGACGCGACGGCGCTGTCAACGCCGCCGCTCATCGCAACCGCGACGCGGGCCGGATCGGGCTCCGCCTGGAAGACCTGACCGAGCGCATTCGCCAGCGCGTCTGCCGCCAGCGTCTCGCCGGGTACGGCCGCCGCCTCGAGCAGCCTCAGCCCGGCGACCGGCCGCTCGAGTCCCTCCGCGTCGGCGTCGACGATCCGGTCGCCCTCGATGGCCAACCGCACGAGAGCCACGTCACCGTCGCGCGACGAGTCTCCAACGACCTCCATCACTAGGGCAGGCTAGCTGCCTGGGACGCAAAAGGAGCACCGTCCACGACCCCAAGGAGCATCCCCCATTCCCCGGTCCCAAAAGCCGTTCGCTTGCGAACGGCGGCCGAAAGGCTGTCCGGGCTCCGCCGGGGCAGCCGCTAATCCCGGGCGGCGATGAGACCGCTCTCGAGCCCGTAGCGCCAGTCCGAAAAAAGGCTGGCCGGGCTTCGCCCGGACAGCCGCCAATCCGGTTGACGATGAGCTCACGTCTCAGCCAAGCGCACCGCTACTCAAAAAGTGCCCCACCCTGCCGGTGTCCCGCGCCCGTAGCGAACCTGGCACTGCCAGGTGGGTGCCTTGCCGGCCTCGGGCAACGCCCTAGCCGAACGCGGGCTCCCTTTCACTTGGTGTTGGTTCTACTTTGAGGACGAGGGCTCGCACAGGGTCGAGCACTGATCAGAGCTTAGCGGTGAAGGGACGAGAAGCCAGTCCTAGCGCGCGTATACCCACTTGATGCGCTGGATCCCCTGGATCCCGAGATCCTCCGCAAGCCCCGGCGTGACGTCGAAGCGGCGGCCGGGCACGACCGGACGCCGCGCGACGATCTGAGTGAGGATGCGTGGGCTGCCCCCGAACGAGACGAAGAGCTTGATGTTGCAGGGAAGCACCGAGTCGACGACTCCGCGTGTCGTCGGTCTCAGCATGACGCCGCAATTCGTCCGCGTGCCGTAGCGAACGGGCTGCGCCCCGGCCAAAGCCGTGTACCAGCCGCCGCCCGGGACGAAGACCGGCTTCAGATGCCCGCCGCTGTTCGACCCGCGCGGCGAGGTGACTGCGAGCGCTACGACCGCCGCGAGCAGGGCCACGCCGGCGAGAGCGACTTCCCGTTGGGTGAGCGCCGGAGTCAAACCGCCGAGTAGAGGAGGTCGCCGAACGACTCCCGTACGACCGGATCGAAGCCCACTGGCAGCTGGCCGTCGGCATTCGCGAACTGCCGGAGCTCGAGGAGTAGAAAGGCCAACTCCTCGTCGCGCGCCGGATCCCGGCTCTCGGCTTCACGAGCAAGCCGCTCGAGCTCCCAGACGTTCCATTCTCGTGGCTCTCCGCCACGTAGCGGCAACTGGATGACGGGATCCGGCACCTGCGCGGAGGCGCTTTCTGTCTCGAGCTCGGGTTCGGGCTGCGCAAGAGCTCGAAGCTGAGGCGGAGGGTCGCCGGGCTCGGGCGTCGGCGGCTCGGGGTCGGGGGCCGGCGGCGCGGGATCCGGCGCCGGCTGCTCGGGCTCGGGCACCGGCGTCGGCGGGTGCTCGTCGGCTAGAGGCTCAGACAAGGAATCCCGCGCCGGAATGATCTTTTTTGGTCGACCGCCGGCAAACAAAGAGCCGAGCGGTCCGCTGCGAAGGATCGAGCGCTTCACGGGCGGGTGTTCTCCTCACGCTCCGGCTTATGGAGGAGCTCGGTGACCTCGTCGGAGGGGCGGTCGGTCCGCTCCGAGGCCGGCAGCAGGCGGACGTGCTTCGGCACTTCGATCTCCGGAGCTTCCGGTGCGGCAACGTCGGGCTCGTGGCGGCGAAACCAGCGACGCCTGCGCGCAGGCTGGACCGGCTCGAGCGTCGGGCGACCGGCCTCTGAGGCCGTGGGCTCCGGCTCCGCCTCGGGCTCCGAAGGGACGTGCGGGGCGGGGTCGGTCTCCGGCGTCGCTGCCGCGGGGAGTTCGACCCGCGTTGCAATGACCGTCACGGCTTCGGCCCCGGACACGGGCGCAGGCTCGGGTTCAGGCTCCGGCTCTGGTTCAGGTTCCGGCGCTGGCTCCGGTTCTGGCTCTGCTCCGGGTTCCCGCTCGCCGTCCAACGAGGGCGGCGCGGCGACGGGCTCAGCTCGCGGTGGAGAAACGGGAACGTAGTAGGGCCGCCGCCACGGCGGCGCGGCCGCCCAGATCCGGTCGGCGCTCAGCTCGAGCAGGGCGACGACGAGCCAGCCGCCTGCCATCACGAGCACGATCCACTTGCTCGCGAGGTCTGCGTAAGCCGCCCCGACTGCGAGCGCAATCAGGAAGAGCGCTTCGATCGCAAACCGCGGCCCCAATCGTCCCGGCATACGCCGAGAGCCTAGCGCTCGCGGCAGTTGGCCTAGGCGCTCGCTTGCGACGCGCTTACGCCGAGTCCCGGCCGTCCGGCTCTTCGTCGGACGGCGCAGCCGGCGGCTCGACGGGAGCCGGCACCGAGAGCGGCGGTGCGGCCGACGCGGGCGGGGACGGCGCACCGGGCGAGGACGCTTCTTTGGCGCCGCCCGAAGCGGCGCGGCCGCGGCTCGCCTCGGTTGCGGCCTGGGCGGCCTCGACGATCTTCTCGGCGACGGCCGCGATCGCCTCGTCGCCCAGACCGGCCGCTGCGAGCAGCTGCTCGGCGCCTTCCTGAGCGCGTGCCATCACTGCCGAGGCCTGCGCCCGCGCCCACTCGAGCGTCTGCTCGACCTCGGCACGGACCGAGTTGGTCAGCTCGGTCGCCTGGTGGCGAGCCTGCTCCAGCAGCCTGTTCGCGCGCGCCTCTGCCTCGCGGATCTCGGCGGTCGAATGCCGCTGCGCCTCCGCCTGGGCCTCACGAGCTTCGTTGCGGGCCGCGTTGAGGATCTCGGCGCGCTGGCGCTCGCTCTCCTGGCGATACCGCTCGACCTCGTGCTCTCCCTCCTGGAGCTCGCGCTGGCGTCGGCTGACCTCTTCCTCGGTGCGGCGGACCTGGGCCGCGGATGCCGTCTGCGCGTCGCGCTCGATCGTGTCGGCCATGTCGGCGGCGGCGCGGATCATGTGCAGCGCGTCCATCCGTACGGCGTGGCCGGTCGGCTCGACCTGGCCGCTGCGAGCGGCCGCCTGAAGGACGCGCAGCTGGACCTGGAGCTGCGTCGTGTGACGCCTGAAGGACTCGAACGCCTCCTTGACGCGCTCCGGCTCGTAACCGCCGTCCGAAAGGGTCGGCAACTCCTCGACGCTGGGAAGCGGCGTCAACGATGCCTGTTGTCCTCGTTCGCTGGCCATCAATTCGGAAAGTATGGCGACTGCATCGGCGGAAGAGCCATTTCCGATTAGTTCTTCTCGACGATCACGGCGATTCCTAGTTCGGCCAGCTGTTCGGCCGCGAGCTCGGTTGGAGCCCCGGTCATCAGCTCAGAGCCGCTCGCGGTCTTGGGAAACGCCAGGATCTCGCGGATGTTCGACTCGCCGGCGAGCAATGCGACGAAGCGCTCGATGCCAAGAGCGAAGCCGCCGTGCGGTGGCGCTCCCATACGCAGCACCTCGAGGAAGAAGCCGAAGCGTCTTTCGATCTCGTCCTCGTCGAACCCCATGACGCGGAAGATCGCTTGCTGAAGATCGCGGTCGTGGATCCTGATCGAGCCCGACCCCAGCTCCCACCCGTTCCAGACCAGATCGTAGGCCTGGCTGATTGCCTTGCCTGGGTCGCTCTCGATCAGATGCTCGTCACCCGGCGCAACGCCGGTAAAGGGGTGATGACTGAAGGTCCACCGCCCGGCGTCCTCGTCCAGCTCGAAGAGCGGAAAGTCGACCACCCACAGAAACTCGTCTCGGCTCTCGTCGATCAAGCCGAGCTCGGAGCCGAGGTGCGAGCGCAGCCTTCCGAGCACGCGGGCGACGACGTCCTCCTTGTCAGCCGCGAACAGGACGGTCGTCGCAGGCTCGCTCCGGAAGAGCTCGAGCTCCGACTCCGAGAGAAACTTGGCGATCGGTGAACGTGGCTGGCCTTCCTCGTCGTAGACGATGTAGGCCAGGCCTTTGGCCCCCCACTCCTTGGCGAACTCCTCGAGGCGCTCGAGCTGCGCCCGCGAGAGCTCTTGCGGAACGCGCAGGAAACGTACGCAGGGGGCTCCGCTGAAGACCTTGAACTCGGAGTCGCGGGTCCGCTCGGTCGCCTCCTCGAGCTCGAGCCCGAACCGGAGATCAGGCTTGTCCGAGCCGTAACGGCGCATCGCCTCATGCCAGCTCGCTCGCCGGAACGGCCGCACAGGCGGCTCGCGATCGAGCGCCTCGAACGAGGCGACCACCGCTCCCTCGAGCACCTCGAGCACGTCTTCGCGCTCGGCGAACTCGAGCTCGACGTCGAGCTGGCGAAACTCGAACTGCCTGTCGGCTCGAAGGTCTTCGTCCCGAAAGCAGATGGCGATCTGGTAGTAGCGGCCGACGCCCGCAACCATCAGCGTCTGCTTGAACAGCTGCGGCGACTGCGGCAGCGCGAAGAAGCGACCCGGTTGGAGGCGGACCGGAACCACGAAGTCGCGCGCGCCTTCCAGCGTCGCCCTCGTCAGGTTCGGCGTCCAGACGTCTACGAAGCCTTGCGAATCCATGAAGCGGCGAATCGCCGCGACCACGGTCGCGGAGAGCCTCAGGTTGCGCTGCATGTGCTCCCGGCGTAGGTCGAGGTAGCGGTAACGCAGCCTCGTGGCCTCGTCGACGTTCTCTTCATCGAGCTGAAAGGGCAGCGGATCGCTGCGCGAGATGATCTCCAGTGAGTCAACCTGGAGCTCGACCTCTCCGGTAGGCAGGTTTGGGTTGACGGCCTCCGGCGCTCGCCGGACAACCTCGCCAACGGCCTGAACGACGAACTCGTTGCGGACCTGATGCGCGGCCTCGGCCGCCGCGGGGGCCCGCTCCGGGTTGACCACGAGCTGGCAAATGCCGCTGCGATCGCGCAGATCGATGAAGATCAAGCCGCCATGGTCGCGCCTTCGCGCCGCCCACCCGGCGAGCTTCAGGCGTTCTCCGACACGGTCGGACCGAACCTCGCCGCAGAGAAGATCGCGCCAGCTCATGCCGACAGCCTCTCCGCCAGCTCGTCGAGCGGAACCTCAACGTCCTGCGCTCCGGCTGCACGAATCGTCGCGGCGGAAGCGCCGACGACGACGGTGATGCGCGCGCCCAGGCGGCCCGCCTGCGTCAGCTGGCCCTTGAGCGAGCGGCCTGCGTAATCGGTGTCGGCCGCGCGCCCGGAGGCACGGAGGCGGGCCATCAAGGCGAGGACTCGTTCGCGGGGAGCCCCCTCATCGCAGGCAAAGAAGACGTCGATTGGCTCTTGGGCGGGAACCTCGATGCCGGCATCCTCGAGTGCGAGCAGCAGCCGTTCGATCCCGGCGCCGAAGCCGACGCCCGGAGTGTGTGGACCGCCGATCTCCTCGGCGAGGTAGTCGTAGCGCCCGCCGCCCGAGATCGTGCTCTGTGCGCCGTGCTCCGGGCCCTCGAATTGCCAGGTCGTGCGCGTGTAGTAGTCCAGGCCGCGCACCAGCGTCGGCGTCAGCTCGTAAGCAACGCCATACGAGTCGAGGTACCCGCGAACGGCGTCGAAATGCTCCCGACACGCGTCGCACAGGGATTCGCCGATCTTGGGCGCTTCGGCCAGCGCGGCCTGCACCTGTTCGCTCTTCACGTCGAAGACGCGCAGCGGCGTAGTCGCCCGCTTCTGCCGGGCCTCGTCGTCGAGAACATCCTCATGCTCGTCGAGCCAGGCGTTCAGCCGCTCCAGGTACGCCGGCCGGCAGTTTCGATCTCCGATCGAGTTCAGCTCCAGGCGGTAGTTCGTCACGCCGAGACGCCTGAGCAGTTCGTCGTAGAGCTGAATCAGCTCGGCGTCGACGGCTGGATCATCCGAGCCAATTGCCTCGACGGAGGCCTGGTAATGCTCGCGGTAACGGCCCTTCTGCGGCGCCGCGTAGCGGTACATCGTCGCGATCGTGAACAGCTTTTGCGGCTGCGGCTCGCGGTGGAGCCCGTGCTCGAGGTAGGCGCGGACGATCGGCGCGGTTCCCTCCGGCCGAAGCGTCAGCGAGCGACCGCTGCGGTCTTCGAACGTGTACATCTCCTTCTGGACGACATCCGAGCCCGCGCCAGACGTGCGCGCGAAGAGCTCGGTGTCCTCGAAGACGGGCGTCTGGATGCGGCGGTAACCGGAGAGCGCGCAGAGGCGCTCGATCTCGCCCGTGACGCGCTGCCAGAGCGGCTGTTCGGCCGGCAGGACGTCGTGCGTTCCCCGCGGCGCGTCGTACTTGGGGCTCACGAGGCGCGCAGCTCGGCGAGGAACGGGTTGGCGGCGAGCTCGCCGCCGAGTGTCGTTTCCTGACCGTGGCCCGAACAGATGACCGTTTCGGGCGGAAGACGATCGGCGAGCAGGCGAATCGAGGCGACGAGCGTGTCCCAGTCGCCGAACGGCAGGTCGGTGCGGCCGACCGAACCGGCGAAGATGAGGTCGCCCGAGAAGAGAAAACCTTGGGCGTAGTAGGCGAGGTGCCCCGGCGAATGGCCTGGGACCCGCAGCGTCTCGAACGTGATTCCGGCCAGCTCGAGCGTCTCGTCTCCCTCGAGCAGGATCTCGGGCGTGTACGCCCGTAACGAGAGCTCAGCCGGCGCGAAGTCGTTGATCCGCTCCAGCGCGATCCGCTCCTCGGCAGCCATGTGGACCGGTGCACCCGTCGCTTCGGCGAGCTCGGCGACCCCGCCGAGGTGATCCCAATGCCCGTGAGTGATCAGGATTGCGACGCACGCGACGCCGAGGCGCTCGAGCTCGCGCTCGAGCCTGTCCGCCTCGCCGCCCGGATCGATTACAACCGCTTCCGAAGCCTCCTGGGACGCCCTAACGACGTAGCAATTCGTCCCGATCGGGCCGAGCTCGTAGCGTTCGACGGCGAGGCTCATGACGGTCGAGTCTAAGGCGTCGAGGGTCACTGTCCGTGGACGGACCGGCGTCGACAAAGGCACCGGTCAGGCTCGGAGCCGCCCGCGACAAGTTCCGAGGTTGGCACGATCGCGGCGCACTCGCGTGGGGCTCGGAGCTTTACCGTGGACCCACCCCCGTGGGGTGGGTGCGGCCGCGTAACAGCGGCGAGCCTGGGCCCACCGTTCGTCGCCGCGCGCCCCGGCGAAGGGCCTCGCTAGGATCCTGCGCTCGTGCGGAGCTGGAACCTTCACGAGATCCAAGTGGAAGGCGGTAGCCGCTCGCCCGTCGTGCTCGACTCCGACGAGGCGGCCCGCGCGGTGTTCATCGTGCTCGAGCCTGGCCAATCTCTCGGCGATCATCAGGTCAAGGAGCATGCGTTTGTCTTCGTCGTCTCCGGCGAAGCACGGGTGGAGTCCGGCGCCGAGGCGCTCGACGCAGGCCCCGGAACACTCTGCATGTTCGAGCCCGACGAACGGCGATCGGTCTCCACCGAGTCCGGTGCACGGATCCTCCTGCTGCTAGCGCCGTGGCCCGGGGAGGGCCATTACCGCGGCGACGCACCGTTGTAGAGCTCGTTCAGGAACACCCACGTCCTTCGGGTCGACGTCGCAGGCGCGCTAACGCTTCGGGGCCGGTTGCTGCCCCGACCTGCGCAGGTACGTGCGGTAAGCGGTGCGATCCATCAAGTACGTGAGCGGCACGAAGAGCCCCGAGTAGGCGAGCGAGCTGAGGAAGCGGACTTCGATCGCCGAGTGCTTGTTCACGAGCGAAAAGACGATGAAGAAGAGCGGCAGGAACAGAAGCGAACGACGAACCGATCGGTTCCAAGAGGGCGGCTTCGCCTCCCGAACCGGCCCCGCTCGCTTGCCGCGGGCCGCCTTGCCCCCATTCGCACTGGTTTTCCCTCGCGAGCGGCCGCGTTCCGGCTTGTCGTCCGGGGCGGGCTCGATTTCCCGTCCTGCGTCGTCTACGTAGACGTACTCGTACTCGTGCCGCCGTTCCTTCGCCCGCCGGCGCCGCTGCTTGCGTGAAGCCATCGCAGCAAGCCTAGCGCGGCCGTTTCGCTTGGATCAGTCGGCAGCGCGGCTCCACGTGACCTCGCCGCCCTCGATCACCGCGGCAACGAGGTCGGCGCCGAGGTGATACGAGAGGTAGCGCCAGTCCGGTGCGTCGAGCAGGACGAGGTCTGCCTTGTACCCAGGGGCGATTCGGCCGACCTGCCCCGCCAGACCGAGCACGTGGGCCGCGTTCACGGTGCAGGCCGAGAGCGCCTGGGCGGGGGTGAGATGCAGCTGCGTGACCGCGAGCGACGAGACGACACCAAGACTCTCGCAGAAGGAGCTGCCCGGGTTGAAATCGGTCGCGAGTGCAATCGGCGCGCCCGCGTCGACGAGCGCGCGGGCCGGAGGCATCGGCCGGTCGAGAAAAAGGGCGCTCGCCGGGAGGAGCACGCCGACGACCCCGCTCGCGGCCAGCGCTCGGACGCCGCCGTCTCCTGTCGCCTCGAGATGATCGACCGACCGAGCGCCGAGCTCGATCGCCAGCCCGATCGCGCCTTGCTCGTTGAACTGATCGCCGTGCAGCCGAAGCGCGAGCCCCGCGGCACGGCACGCCTCCAGGTAACGGCGCGCCTGGTCGACGCTGAACGCGCCTTCCTCCAGGAAGACGTCTGCGGCCACTGCGAGCTCGGCAGCCTGCGGGAGGACGTCGGCGAGCGCAAAGTCGAGATAGGCATCGGCATCGTCGAACTCCGGCGGCACGGCATGGGCGCCGAGCCAGGTCGCAACGCCGCCGGACTCCCGAATCGCGCGCAGCGACAGGAGCTCGGTCTCGAGGTCGAGGCCGTAGCCGGACTTGCCTTCGAAGGTCGTCGTCCCAGTGCGCCGCATCCACCCGCGATGCCGGCGAACGGCATCTTTCAGGCTGGCTTCGCCCGCCGACCGGGTCGCGCGCACGGTCGCGAGAATGCCCCCGCCGGCCGCTTGGAGCTGCTCGTAGGACGCGCCGGTGGCCCGCAGCTCGAACTCCTCGACCCGGTCGCCGGCAAAGCAGGCGTGCGTGTGGCAATCGACGAGCCCCGGTATAGCGCAGAGACCACGGCCGTCCAACTCCTCGAGCTCGCCGTTTGCCTCCCGGGGGGCCGCACCAAGCTCACGCAGCGGGCCGAGTGCCGCGATTCGCCCCTCCTCGCAGAGGATGTACGCGTCCTCGATCACCCCCACGCTCGCGAGCGCGGCACCACGAAGCGGTGCCTCAGTCCCCAGCGGTGTCACGAGCTGGGCGAGATCACGGACGAGCAGGCGCCGCCCGCCGGCGCCGGCGCGGTCGCTCACTCGCCAGGCTGCGGCCGCATCGGTGGCTCGAGCCCGTGATCGGCCGCGAAGGCGATCGCCTCGGGGTAGCCCGCATCGACATGGCGGAGAACGCCCGTCCCCGGATCGGTCGTGAGCACGCGCTCGATCCGTTCGGCCGTCTCGTCGCTGCCGTCGGCAACGACGACCATCCCGGCGTGAATGGAGTTACCGATGCCGACGCCACCGCCATGGTGGACGCTTACCCACGTGGCACCCGCGGCGACGTTGAGCAGCGCATTCAGGATCGGCCAATCAGCGATCGCGTCCGATCCGTCCCGCATCGCCTCGGTCTCGCGATACGGGGACGCGACAGAGCCGGAGTCCAGGTGATCGCGACCGATCACGACGGGCGCCCTCACCTTGCCCGAGCGAACAAGCTCGTTGATCGCGAGACCTGCTCGCGCGCGATCCCCGTAGCCGAGCCAGCAAATGCGCGCCGGAAGGCCCTGGAAGGCGACGCGCCCGGGAGCCAGCTCGAGCCAGCGCTGGAGCGCAGCGTCATCCGGGAAGAGTCCGCGGAGCGTCTCATCGATCGTGGCGATGTCCGCCTCATCACCGGAGAGGGCCGCCCACCGGAACGGTCCGACGCCCTTGCAGAACAGCGGCCGGATATAGGCCGGGACGAAGCCCGGGTATGTGAACGCCTGCTCTACGCCGCCCGCATAGGCCTCACCTCGTAAGTTGTTGCCATAATCGAAAACATAGCTTCCCTGCCGGACGTATTCGAGGATGCCCTCGACATGGCGGACGATCGAGTCCCGGGCACGGCGGAGGTACTCGTCCGGATCGTCCGCGCGAAGGCCAGCTGCCGCCTCGACCGACAGCCCGGCCGGGACATAGCCCGTCAGCGGGTCATGGGCGGCCGTTTGATCGGTGACGAGATCGAAGTGCTCGCCACGGCGAGCGAGCTCCGGTACGACCTCGGCCGCGTTCCCCTCGAGGCCGACCGACAGGGGCCGCTGCTCGGCGGCAGCCGCACGGATGCGCGCCAGCGCGTCTTCGAGCGAGCCCGTCGCCTCGTCCAGGTAGCGAGTCTCGAGCCGGCGTTGGATCCGCGCCGGATCGACCTCCACACACAGGATGACGGCCCCGGCCATCGTCGCGGCCAGCGGCTGCGCGCCGCCCATGCCACCGAGCCCGGCCGTCAGGATCGTGCGTCCGGCCAGCTCGGGCGTGCCGAAATGGCGCTCGCCCGCCGCCGCAAACGTCTGGTAGGTGCCCTGCAGGATGCCCTGCGTGCCGATGTAGATCCACGATCCCGCCGTCATCTGGCCGAACATCGTCAGGCCGAGTGCCTCGAGCCTGCGGAACTCGTCCCACGTCGCCCAATGCGGCACGAGCAGGGAATTTGCGATCAGCACACGCGGAGCGCCGGGGTGCGTCCGGAACACCCCCACCGGCTTGCCGCTCTGCACCAAGAGGGTCTCATCGTCGCGGAGCCGTAGCAGTGTCGCCACGATCGCCTTCAAGGCCTCGTGGCTGCGGGCCGCTCGCCCCGAGCCGCCGTAGACGATCAGCTGCTCGGGAAGCTCCGCAACGTCTGCGTCGAGATTGTTGAGCAGCATCCGGAGCGGCGCTTCCGTTTCCCACGAGAGGGCGTTCAGGTCTGTTCCTCGCGGAGCCCGGATCTTCGAGAGGTCACCGCACAGCGCCTCGACGGTCGCGGCGACCGTGTCGACGGCAGTCATCAGTCCCGCTCCTGCTCGACCCGCCTGCGATACCGCCACCAGCTCCACGCGGTGGCCCCGATGAAGAAGGCCGCCGCGACGAGTATCGCCCTCGCCACGCCTCCGCCGGTGAATGCCGCAACCAGGACGATCACGAGCGCGAGAACCCCGTACATGATCACGGTGTCTCGAAGCGGGTGGCGGGAACGAGGCGGCTCGTCCCGGTTCACCGAAGCTCCCCCACCTCGGCCTCGATCGCCGCAACGAGACCGCCGTCGCGGATCCCCTCCGCGACCGCTTCGATGTCGCCCGCAAGGGACCGATCGTCGGAGACGCGCGGCGACAAGGCTCGAACCGCGTTCCGAGCCGCGCGTGCGCCGAGGCCGGGCTCGAGAGGCGCGAGGAACTCGATCGCCTGAGCACCCGCGAGCAACTCGATCGCGAGCACGCGCTCGGCATTCGCCAGCACCTGCCACGCCTTCAGCCCCGCGGCGTTGCCCATGGACACGTGGTCTTCCTGCCCGGCGCTGGTCGGGATCGAGTCGACACTCGCCGGGTGACAAAGAACCTTGTTCTCGCTGACGAGCGCCGCGGCCACGTACTGCGGGATCATGAACCCCGAGTTCAGGCCTCCGTCGTTCGTCAGGAAAGGCGGTAAGCCGTCCGACAGACTCGGGTTGACGAGCCGCTCGACGCGCCGTTCCGAGATGTCGGCGAACTCGGACAGCGCCATCGCCAGCGCATCGAGGGCAAAGGCAAGCGGCTGGCCGTGGAAATTTCCGTTCGAAACGAGCAGGTCGTCGTCGACCAGGACGAGTGGATTGTCGGTCGCTGCGTTCAACTCGACCGACACGGTCGCCTCGACGTATGCAAGCAGGTCGCGCGAGGCGCCATGGACCTGGGGCGCGCAGCGTAGTGAGTACGCGTCTTGCACCTTGTCGCACCAGCGATGCGACTCGATGATCGCCGACTCCTCGAGCAGTTCGAGGACGTTCGCGGCCGAGTCGACCTGCCCGGGCAGCGGGCGGGCTGCGTGAATCTGCGGCAAGAAGCTCGCGCGTGATCCCTGTAAGGCCTCGAGGGACAAGGCGCAGGCGAGGTCAGCGGTCTTGGCGAGCCGCTTCGCCCGCGCCAATCCCAGGCTGCCGACCGCGGCCATGAACTGCGTTCCGTTGACGAGCGAGAGCCCCTCCTTCGCCTGGAGGACGATCGGAGCGAGTCCGACTGCGGCAAGCGCAGCCGCGCCGTCCATCCGGGTCTCGCCAACCCACGCCTCGCCCTCGCCGACGAGCGGCAGCGCGAGGTGAGCGAGCGGGGCGAGGTCCCCGCTGGCCCCAACCGATCCCCGGCTGGGAACGTGCGGCAGGACGCCGCGATTCAGGCATTCGATCAGGAGCTCGACAGTCTGTGGGCGCGCCCCGGAGAAGCCCTTGGCAAGGGCGTTCGCCCGCAGGAGCATCGCCGCCCGAACGACCTGGTCCGGATAAGGCTCACCCACTCCGCACGCATGGCTCCGGAGCAGCCGGAGCTGAAGCTCGCCTGTCAGCTCCTCCGGGATGGAGCGCGAGACGAAGCGGCCGAAGCCGGTGTTGATCCCGTAGGTGTGCTCGTTCGTCCCGTGAGCAGCGCGCTCGACCAGCTCGCGGGCGCGCACGATCCTCTCTCGCGCCCCACTGCCGAGTGCCGCAGGCGCTCGGTCGACCGCGACTGCCCAAACGTCGTCGATCGTCAGGTTGTCGCCTGTCAGCTGGACGGCCGTGCGGAGGGCCATTTGCGGCCAGTCTAGCCCGGCAGTTTTGCGCGGGACCGCGGCCGGCCAGCCTGGAAGGGAGACCTCGCTACCCGAACAGGCGCCGGAAGAAGAACCCGACTCGGCGCCAGATGTTCATCGAGTGCTGTCGGCGCTGCGTCGGAGCGAGCACCTTGCCTTCGAGCTTCCGCCCTTCCGACGAAAGCGACCCACCGAGGCCGCGTTTGCTGTCAGGTTCGATCTCGGCGCTCGTCGCCGGCTCGAGATACTCGCGGAGCTGCCCGACCTCCTCGGGCGTCAACGACAGCCGCACGGTTCCTTCGGTGATCTCCGCGATCTGCTCCGAAGGCACGTAGCGAGGCTTCCCGAACGTACTGGTCGCGATCGCCAGTCCGTCGAAGATGTCCACGCTGCTGTCGCCCGCCACCTCATCGACCTCTCCGACCTCGCTGCCGTCGACAGCGAGCACCTTCCAACCGGTTTCGATCATCAGCCACGAGACGGGATCAGCCATCGCGTCGTGAGTCTGACGGATAGGGCCCGGAATCGCGGCAGGCAAGTCGCGCCGCTGGGTCGGCGAGTCGGGCGAAGACCTGGTCGTCGGGGCGAGGGCGAGCGCCTGGTCAAGGCACAGCCAACCTCCTCCCCGCGTCGAGCCTAGAAGGAAATCACGCACAGGAGGGACACGCGTCTGGGCCGAATCCGTGGCTTTTCGGGTCAGCTGCGAGAGTCGGCTTCGCACGCCTCGAGCAACCGCAGCTCAAGAACGCGAGAAGCGTCGAACCCGTCGATTCGCAGGGCCGCACCCGCGGCTGCGGCAGCGGCGCCGCCCGGCATCAAGCCGACGAGCTCGGAACCGACGACGTCTGCGCCACGCGCGGCTGCCTCGCGCTCGATCGTCGCGACGAGCTCGTGCAGCGCCGCTGCCTCCCAGTCCTCGACGTTCATGCTGACCTGCACGAGTCCGGCGCGCGTGAGCTCGAGGCCGAGGGCACGCACACCCGGGAAGCCGCCGTCGCGCTCCCGGACGATCGAGGCAATCTCGCGCGCCGCCACGAGCTCGCCGCGGAAGTTGACGTTGAATGCGATTAGCGGCCGGCGCGCTCCGACCAGCACGGCGCCCCAACGCTCGTCGATTCGGCTCGGCCCGAAGGTCGGAGCGAGCTCGCCGGACGCGACGCGCCGGCGCAACCCCTCGAGGCCCTCCCTGCGGTAGAACGCCGGCCCGCGGCCGGGCGCGAGCTCCCCGTAGAGGAACACCGGCAGGGCGAGCTCGTCGCCGATTCGGCCGGCCAGCTCGAGCGCGGCCCGCTTCGCTCGCTCCATCTCATCCGCCCCGACCGGAACCACGGGCACGACATCAGCGGCACCTACCCGCGGATGCGCTCCCTGGTGCCGGCGGAGATCGATCCGATCTCGCGCGCAGGCGATTCCTGCAACCAGTGCCTCGAGCAGGTCTCCCTCGTGCGCGACTAGCGTGAAGACCGATCGGTTGTGGTCTGCGTCGGCATGCACATCGAGCAAGCGGGCATGCGCTGAGAGGGCGCCGGCGAGCGCGTCGAGCGTCACCCCATCGCGCCCTTCCGAGAAGTTCGGCACCGACTCGAGCGGCAAAAGCACCCGCGTAGTCTAGGACCGCGTGAGGGCCTACTACGAGCGCCGGGCGGCGGAATACGACGATTGGTGGCTCGGGACGGGGCTGCTCGCGAACCGCCACCGGCCGGGCTGGCACGAGGAAGCTGCGGCTCTCACCCGCACGCTTGAGGCGCTCCCCCGCGCCCGGACGCTCGATGTGGCCTGTGGAACCGGCTTTTTGACTCAGCATCTTCCGGGTGAGATCACCGGCCTCGACCAAAGCGCATCGATGCTCGAGCTCGCTCGGGCGAAGGTTCCTGACGGACGGTTCTTACAGGCGGACGCGTTGGAGCTGGCTTTCGCAGACAACGCGTTCGAGCGCCTGTTCACAAGCTTCTTCTACGGTCACCTCGAGGAAGACGACCGCGTGACGTTCCTCAGCGAGGCGAGCCGAGTCGCAGGCGAGCTGATCGTCGTCGACTCGGCGTTGCACGCTGAGGTCGAGCCGGTCGAGTGGCAGGAGCGAGTGCTCAACGACGGCTCCCGGTGGCAGGTGTACAAGCGTTTCTTCGAGCCCGACCGCCTCGCCGAGGAGCTCGGCGGCCGAGTGCTCTTCGCGGGCCGATGGTTCGTGGCCGTGCAGGCATGAGCAGCCCGGAATGACTCGCAGGCGCTCGAGCTATCGATCACTGCAATCGCTTCAGCGCGACAACCGCGTCTGCCGGGCATGCGTCGAAGCGGGCTACCCGCTCGAGTCGTTGCCGGTCGTCCAGCCCTACACAGGGCAGCGCGCCTACATGTTCGGGCAGGCGCCCGGTGTCGTAGAAGGGGAAGAACGCCGGCCCTGGCGCGGCCGCGCCGGCGGGACACTGCGTCGCTGGCTCCAACTCGACGAGGACGAGTTCTACGCCACTTTCTACTGCGCTTCGGTCACCCGCTGCTACCCGGGCAAGGCGCCTTCGGGACGAGGCGATCGCACGCCGACGCAGAAGGAGCAGGAGCTCTGCTCGCTCTGGCGTGAGTGGGAGCTCGGGCTGATCAGGCCGAGACTCATCGTCCCTGTCGGCGGCCTCGCGGTCCGGCGGCTGCTCGGCCTGTCAAACGTCACCGGATGCGTCGGCGAGCGCTACGAACTCGACGGCGCCGTTGCGATCCCGCTCCCGCACCCCTCCGGGGCGAGCGGCTGGCTCAATTCCCCTGCAAACCGGTCGCTGGTCGAACGGGCCGCCGCATCGGTTCGCGCGGAGCTCGCCAAGGTCGGCGAGGCTCCTGCCGGCGGCTAGATTCCAGGAATGCCCGACGCACCGCGCTATCGCCAGACTTTCTTCCGGCTGCTCGGGTTTCTGAGGCCATACAAGCGCTCGCTTGCGGTTTCGACCGTGTTCGCGATCGGCTACCAGGGCAGTCAGATCGCGCTCGTCTGGATCACGAAGAACGTGATCGACGACGCGCTCTCGCCCCACGATTCACACAAACTGTGGATCTACATCGGCGCGATCGTCGCGCTGGGAGTCGTTCGTGCGGTCCTGATGTTCGGGCGCCGGATGATCTCCGGGAAGCAGGCGCTCGCGGTCGAGATGGACCTTCGCCAAGGTCTCTACGCGCATCTCGTCCGGCTCTCGTTCGGCTTCTACGACCGCCACCAGACCGGTCAGCTCATGTCCCGCGCGACCGTCGATCTTCAGGGCGTGCGCTTCTTCCTCGGCTACGGGCTGATCTTTTTCTTTCAGAACATGCTCACGGTCGTCTTCGTTACCGGCGTGCTGCTTTTCTTCCAATGGAAGCTGGCGCTCATCGCGCTCGCGATCACGCCTGTGCTGGTGGCGCTCGCGTACCGCTACAGCCACGTTTCCCACCCGACGCTGCGCGAGGTTCAGCAGAAGCTCGCCGACGTGGCCACCGTCGCAGAGGAGAACATCGTCGGCGTCCATGTGGTCAAGTCGTTCGCACAGGAGCCGAAAGAGCGCGAGAAGTTCCAGGCTCGTACCGAGGCGGTCTTCGACCAGACGATCAAGGCCAACCGGCAGCGCGCGCTCTACGTCCCCCTGATCTCGTGGGTGCCGCTCGTCGCCCAGGCCGCCGTCCTGCTCATTGGCGCGCGCATGGTCACGTCGGGTGAGCTCTCGGTCGGCGGCTTCGTCGCGTTCAACCTCTATCTCGGCATGCTCGTGGTACCGCTTCGCTCGCTCGGAATGTGGATCGGGCAGGCGCAACGGGCCACGGCTTCGGGCGAGCGCATCTTCCAGGTCATCGACGAGCCCGAAGAAGTGACCGATCGGCCCGGCGCCGGTGAGCTTCCGGCCGGGGGCGGTCACATCCGTTTCGAAGGGGTCGGATTCGAATACATCCCTGGACGGCCGGTGCTCGAGAACATCGATCTCGACGTTCCGCCGGGACAGACAATTGCGCTGATCGGACACACCGGCTCGGGCAAGACAACGCTGACCTCGTTGGTGCCCCGGTTCTACGACGTCACCGCCGGGCGCGTCACGATCGATGGGGCCGACGTCCGGGACGTGAGTCTCCACTCGCTCCGAAGCGAGATCGGAGCGATCTCCCAGGACACGTTTCTCTTCTCGGCCACGGTCCGCGAGAACATCACGTTCGGGGCTCCCGGGCTGAGCGACGAAGAGATCGAGCACGTCGCCCGGCTCGCCCAGGCCCATGAGTTCATCGAGCGTCTGCCGGAGGGGTACGACACGGTGATCGGCGAGCGCGGGATCACGCTGTCCGGCGGGCAGCGCCAGCGGCTTGCGATCGCCCGCGCAATCGCCGTCGATCCGCGCATCCTGATTCTCGACGACGCGACTGCTTCCGTTGACGCGAGCACCGAGGCGAGGATCCGGCTTGGCCTGCGCGAGGCGATGGAAGGCCGGACGACCCTGATCATCGCCCATCGCCTGTCGACGATCTCGCTAGCGGACGAAATTGTGGTGGTCGACGACGGACGAATCGCCGCGCGCGGCGCACATGACGACCTGCTCGAGACCAGCCAGGTGTACCGGGACATCTACGAGCACGGCCTGCTGGAGCGCCAGTTCGCGGACGCGGTCGAAGCGCGCGCCCTGGTCGAGGACGCCGAAGAGGCGGAGGTCGCATGATTCACAGCCTCGGCGCCGAGCCGGCACAGACACGTGCGCGTTTTCGGAATACGCTCACCGCGGGTGGCGGGTGGACCTCACCACCACCCGGGAGGGGAAGCGCGCGTGAACAAACAAGAGGTCGCGCGGGATGAGGGTTTGGCAGCCCGGCAGCCACTTGACGATCCAGCGGGGCGCCGAGGTCGAGGACTGGTCCTGGCGACGGACGCGCCGCCGGCTCGCGACGCTCACGCAGCTGACGGCGCCGTATCGGACGCGGACCACCCTCTCGATCTTCTCGCTGCTCCTGGCGACGGCGACGGCTCTCGCGCCGCCCTTCCTGTCGAAGTACGCGATCGACGACGGGATCCGGCGCCACAACCTCGGCGCGCTCTGGGTGATCGTCGCCGCTTTCCTGCTCGCGGGTCTCGCGAACTGGGGCATGAGCTACGTGCAGACCTACCTGACCGGCTGGGTGGGCGAGCGGATTCTCGCCGACCTCCGCATGAAGCTTTTCGGGCATCTCCAGCGGCTCTCGCTTGGCTTCTTCGAGCGCAACCGGGCGGGCGTGATCATCAGCCGCCTGACGAACGACGTCGAGGCGCTCGACCAGCTCGTCACCGACGGCGTCACGACACTCGTTCAGAGCACCCTGACGCTTCTCGGCACGGCGATCCTGCTGCTCGTCCTCGACTGGCGGCTGGCACTGGCGACCCTCGCAGTGATCCCGATCATGAGCGTCGGCACGATCCTGTTCCGCATCTACTCCGCACGCGCGTACGCGGCCGTCCGGGAGCGCCTCGGGCTCGTCACGGCGACGCTGGCCGAGGACATCGCGGGCATGCGGATCGTTCAAGCGTTTACGCGCGAGGACAGGAACATCGCCAACTTCCGCGAGGTAGCCGAGCGATACCGCGACGCGAACATGCAGACCGTCGTCCTGAACGCCCTCTACTTCCCGTTTGTCGATCTGGTCTCGTCCGTCGCCCTCGCAGTCGTGCTCGGCTACGGCGGGCACCTGTACTTCCAGGGCGACGTGACGCTCGGAACGCTCTTCGCCTTCCTCCTCTACGTCCAGAACTTCTTCGACCCGGTGCAGCAGCTCTCACAGCTGTACAGCACGTTCCTTTCCGCAACCGCGGCGCTCGACAAGATCATGGACGTGCTCGACGAGGAGCCGCAGGTGCTCGACAAGCCGGGTGCGCGTGAGCTCCCCACCGTTACCGGGAACGTCCACTTTGAGCATGTCCGGTTCGGGTACGGCGACGGTCCGGACGTCCTCCCCGATCTCGATCTCGGCGTGCCGGCAGGGACGACGGTGGCGCTCGTCGGGCACACGGGCGCCGGCAAGTCGACGATCGCGAAGCTGCTCGCTCGCTTCTACGACCCACGTGACGGACGGATCACGATCGACGGAATCGACCTGCGCGACGTAACCCAGGCGTCGCTACGTCGACAGCTCGGGATCGTCCCCCAGGAGGGCTTCCTCTTCGCGGGCACCGTCGCGGAGAACATCGCGTTCGGGCGACCGGACGCACCCTCAGAGGAGATCGTTCGTGCCGCCCAGGCCGTCGGCGCACATGAGTTCATCCTCCGCCTCGAGGACGGCTACGAGACCGAGGTGCAGGAACGCGGCAGCCGGCTCTCCCTCGGCCAGCGGCAGCTGATCGCCCTCGCCCGCGCACTGCTTGCCGATCCGAGGATCCTGATCCTCGACGAAGCGACGTCGTCCGTCGACATCGGCACTGAGCGGAAGATCGAACGCGCGCTACGGCTTCTGCTCTCGGGACGTACGGCCTTCATCATCGCGCACCGCCTTTCGACGATTCGCGATGCCGATCTGATCGTCGTCCTCGAGCACGGCCGGATCGTCGAGCAGGGCAGCCACGACGAGCTGATGCGGAGGCGAGGGCTCTACACATCGCTGTACGGCGACTGGGCGGCGGATGTCGCGTAGAACCGAACCGGGCGTTGGAAGCACTGTCGGGAGCTCGGGGCGGCGGACGTGACCCGGGGAGCGCAGTGCTGCTCGTTGTCTCAGCTTTGGCACGACCCGGTATCACCCGCGTATCGGGTTTCCCGGTAGCGTCGACCGCGAGGGAGGTGGGGTGAAGCCCCACCCAGGGCAGGGGTATGGACCCCGGCGGGGCCGCTGAAGGCACTCGAATCTCGGCGACCTCGATCCGGCCCTGTCTGCGACGGGGACCGGGCGGGAGCGCGAGATCGAGCTCCGTTCGTAGCGCATAGGCTCTTGCGCATGGCCCTCGACAAACAGACCGAGGAGCGCATCGAACAGCCGGTCTCGGAGGAAGCCGAGCGAGATACCCGGCTGACGCCGGCCCAAGCAGTCGAGCGGATGCGGCTCAAGGTCCCCGCCCGCGGAAACCGGAAGCTGCGCACGCTGCTCGAGCGGGTCAACAAGGACAAACAGCTGAAGGCCTGGTGGCACGTGGCGAACGTGAACGCCGTCGCGCGGATGCAGATCAACGATCACTCCTGGGTGCACGTCCAGATCGTCGCCAACATCGCGCTGAAGCTCCTGCGCCAGCTGACGAAGCACGGGATCGAGCCCTCGCTCGTGACCGATTACGGCCTCGAGCGGGACGATGCCGAGGTGGTGGTCACGCTCGGCGCCCTGCTGCACTGCATCGGCATGGCGATTCACCGCGACGGCCACGAGGACTTCAGTCTCTTTTTGGCGGAGCCAAAACAGCGCGAGCTGCTGAAAGGCCTCTACGAGGAGCCCGAGCTGACCGTGATCGCGTCGGAGGTTTTGCACGCGATCACGAGCCATCGCGAGTACGGGAAGCCCCTGACCCTCGAGGCCGGCATCGTCAGGGTTGCCGACGCACTCGACATGGCGAAAGGGCGCTCACGGATCCCGTTCGAGCGCGGCCGCGTGTCGATCCACTCGCTGTCGGCGGCCGCAATCGACGACGTCACGATCGCGGACGGCGTCAAGCGTCCGATCGGGATCGAGATCACGATGAACAACTCGTCCGGGATCTACCAGGTCGACGAGTTGCTCGGCGCGAAGCTGCGCGGCTCGGGGCTCGAGCCCTACGTCGACGTGATCGCCCACATCGAAGGCGAGGCCGAGAAGCTCCTGCTGCCCTCCTACCGGCTGGAGACCTAGGGGGTACAATCGAGGCCCTTGCGGGGTCGTCTAATGGTAGGACGCTCGGCTCTGGACCGAGTAGTCTAGGTTCGAATCCTAGCCCCGCAGCCTGACGGGAAAAGCCCCGCTCGCGCGGGGTTTTCTTCTTTTTGGGCTGGTGTCGATATCTGTTTCGAACGACCGCATCCAGCTCATCACCGGAGGCATCAGGCCGCACCGCAAAGCCCCCTACGTGATCGGTGGCCGAGGTCGCTACACTTCCGCCTCGCCGGCGCATTCGTCTAGTGGCCTAGGACACCGCCCTCTCACGGCGGCGGCACGGGTTCGAATCCCGTATGCGCCTCTCGCGGCTTTTTTCTTAGGTCGCTCCCGCGACGCGGAAGCATCGTCTAGTTGAGAACCCCGAGCTCGTCGAGCGAGCCGCGCAACTCGGCGGCGTCGCGGTAGACGCGGAAGGCTCCTGCGCGGGTGAGCTCGTCCTCGCCGTAGCCGCCGCTGAGCAGGCCGACGCTAAGCATGCCGGCACGGCGCGCAGCGAGCAGGTCCCAGACCGCGTCGCCGACGACGTAGCAATCGACCGGCGAGACGCCGAGCCGCTCGGCGCAGGTGAGAAAAAGATCCGGCTCCGGCTTCGCGCGGTCGACGTGGCCACGCTCGACGACCACCGTCTCCTCGCGGACCCCGAGCGCTTCCAGCGAGGCGTCGATCTCCGGCCGGCGCCCGGAAGTGGCGATCCCATAGGGGACACCCTCGTCCCGTAGCTCGGCCAGCACCTCGACCGCGCCGGGAAGCGGCCGCCGTTCGGGCAGCAGCTCGCGGTAGAGCTCACCGTGGCGGTGCTGGATCGCGTCCGTCTCCTCCTCGGACAGCGGCCGGCCGATCTCGCGCGACGCGGCGCGCGCGAACAGACCGCCGCTCATCCCGACGCGACGATGGATCCGCCAGCCGTCGATCGGAAGGCCTACCTCCGCGAACGCACGCTGCCAGGCGAACACGTGCGCGTAGACGGTGTCGACGAGCGTGCCGTCGAGATCGAAGATGAGCGCCCGTTGGGCCCTTGCCAAGGCGAAGACGTTATCGGAGCCTCCAATCCTTCTTCCAGGGATTGAATCGGCGGCTCGCAGCGGTCGTCCGCGTTTAATCTCCGGCCGAAAGGGAGGAGCTCTCTGCGGAAAGGATCTGCGTGCGCACTGGCATGCTTCGCGATTGCTGCCGGCGGGTGCGGTAGCTCGAGCAAGACGGCTTCGGGCCCCAAATTCCAGCACTTGGTCTCGCGGCCCGACCTCCGGCCACCTTCCGTGACGATCGAGGTTGCTTCGGAGGGCGCAGCGCCGGGGTACGTCTTCATCGCGCCGAAGAAGGCCGTGCGCCAGGAGGGTCCGCTGATCGTCGACGATCGCGGCCAAGTCGTCTGGTTCCATCCGCTACCGCTAGGAGTGGCCGATTTCCGCGTGCAGCGTTACCGCGGCCGGCCCGTGCTGACCTGGTGGCAGGGACATTCGAAGTTCGGCCGCGGGCGCGGTAACTACGTGATCCTGGACAGCGCCTACCGGCGAGTCGCTCTCCTCCGCGCCGGCAACGGTCTCGCGGGCGACGAGCACGAGTTCACGATCACGCCGCGGAACACGGCCTTGATCACCTTCTACGAGGGTCGGGGCGACGTGATCGATTCGGGTTTCCAAGAGCTCGACATCGCGACGGGACGGGTGTTGTTCGAGTGGCACGCCCTCGGCCGCATCGCACTCGCGGAGTCCTACGCGAAGCGGAGAGGGAAAGCGCCGTTCGACTACTTCCACATCAACTCGGTCGAGCTCGGCGGTGACGGCAATCTGCTCATCTCGGCACGCAACACACACGCGGTCTACGAGATCGACCGGCGGACCGGCGCCGTCCTCTGGCGGCTCGGGGGGAGGCGGAGCACCTTCGATATGGGCCCCGGGACGACGTTCGCGTGGCAGCACGACGCTCGTTGGCGTAGCCCGACGACGATCTCGCTCTTCGACGACGGGGCCAGGCCGCAGGTCGAGAAGGAGTCGCGGGCACTGCTGCTGCACGTCGACCTCCGGCGGCGACGGGTAACGCTCGTACACGCGTACACGCACCCGAAGCACCTCCTTTCGACGAGTCAGGGCAACATGCAAGTGCTCCCGGACAGGCATGTGTTCGTCGGATGGGGAGCCGAGCCGTGGTTTACCGAGCTCGCGGCCGACGGCAAAGTCGTCTTCGACGGCCACTTCATCAAGGGCGCCGATTCCTACCGCGCCTACAAGTTCGAGTGGAACGGACACCCGCCCGGCCGGCCCACCGTCGTCGCTCACAAGAGCGGCGATGGGCGGGTCACGGTCTACGCGAGCTGGAACGGCGCCACCAGCGTCTCGCGCTGGCAGGTCCACGCCGGCGCCACCCCCGCCGAGATGAAGCCGCTCCGAACCGTCGAGCGGGCGGGGTTCGAGACTGCGGTCGAGCTGAGAACCGATGCCAAGTTCTTCAGCGTCGGCGCGATAGGCCCATCCGGCACCGAGGCGACATCCGGAACCGTGGCCTCGGGCTAGGCGCCGAGCTCGTGTAGCAGCGGGCCAATATCAAGCTGCTGGTAACCGAGCCGCGCCGCGATCTCCTCGCTCGAGGGTCGCGTCCCCTCGGCGAAGAGGGCGCGCAGCCGGTCACCCGTCTCAGCGTTCCGCCACCAGTCCTCGCCGATCTCGCGGACGAGGTAGTCGCGGAGCTGCGCCGAGCGGATCCACGCCCGGAGGTAGTCGGCCGAATAGAAGCCCGCGTCCATGTCGGCGAGATAGGCGTCGGCGCGGTAACGGACGCCCGTTGCCTCCGTGAGCCGCTTCTCGTAGCCGTCCGGGCCGCTGCCGTTCTCGTTGAAGCGAGCCCAGAAGTCGAGCTCGAACTGCAGCTTCGCCGTGTAGCGGCGGAAGAGAATGGCCTCGAGGAAGGTCGTGGCCTCCGCATTCCGTGCCGACTCTTCGTCGGAGAGGCCGAAGTAATGGGCGTGCCATTCGGGCTCGCGCGTGATCGCCTCGAAGATGTACGAGTAGATCTCGGTCAGCGCGTGGTCTCGGGAGATGTTCCGGAACGTGTATGGCAGGGCAGGGTCGCAGCCGCCGTAGTGGAGCGCGTGACCGGCCTCGTGCAGGAAGGCCTGGTAATCGTGGAGCCCGCCCTGGGCGCGCGTGATCAGGTGCACGACGGTCGGCGGATCCGACGGAATCACGCAGGCGCGAGGCGACTTCTGCGGCCGGTCGTCGAGATCGAGGCGGATGTTCGGCTCGTTCTCGAGGTCGAAGCCGAATTGCTTGACCGTGTCCACGCAGACCTCGACGGCACGATCCTTCGTGTATGTCGATTCGAGCGGCGAGAGACGGCGCAGGTAGGCGACGTGGTACGAGGACGGAACTTGTGCGCGCTCGGGGCCGAGTAGTCGCTCGAACCAGCGGTCGCGGAGGAGGACGTAGGCGGCGGTCGAGCGCTCGCTCGCCTGGGCAAGCGCAGCCTCGAGCTCCCGGAGCGAAATGCCCTTCTCCTCTTCGTTTCGGGCCACAGCGTCCGGCTGGCCCGAGATTTCGGCCTCGAGCTCTTCGACCGCGCTCAGCACCTCGAGCCGCTCGCCGTTGAACTCGGCCGAGCGATCGGCCGTCGTCTCGCCGAGCTCTTCGCGATCACGGTACTCGGGGAGCACGGCAAGCTTCGCCTGCGCCGAGCGAAGCGGGAGCTCCTCGCCCCTGAACTCGACCCGAGCGGCGAGAACCGCGTTCTCGAGCGCGTCCTCGCGCTCCGCGATCTCGGCCGAGACGACTCCGGCTTCGCAGGTCTTCCGCAGCCGATACAGACGTTCACGTTCATCGCCTTCCGAAGCCTCTTCCTCGCCCCCACGGAGCGCGTCCAGCTGCTCACGGCTGAAGAGATCGCGATAACGCGCAACGATCTCCGCGCGTTCCGAGACCTCCTTCTCGCCTACCCGAACCGCGCGCCCTTCCTCGGAGCGCTCATAGAGATAGCGGCGAAGGTGCGACTCGTACTCGGCCGGCGTGCGAACGGCGGTGACGCTCATGGGCGTTGGAATCTAGCGCAACCGGGATTCACCGGCCGCGAGCCGGCCGACCGTCTCGGAGAGCTCGGTCAGCGTGAAAGGCTTGCGTAGGACGGCATCAACCGTCGCTGACCGTTGCTCGTCGACCTCGAAGCTGCCGGTGAACAGGGCGACCCGCTCGCTTCCGATTTCGCCGAGCACCTTGAAGCCATCGCCTGAGCCGACATGCACGTCGAGCAACACGACATCGACGCCCTCGGCACGGAGCAGATCCTGCGCACGCTCGACCGTGGGCGCTTCGAGCACCCGGTAACCCTCGAGCTCGAGATTGACGCGGCAAAGCATTCGCAGGCTGTCGTCGTCATCGACGACGAGCACGGTGTGTCCCACTTCCCCCATGTGGCCGGGAGCCACTGTAGCGCTAAGATCGCGCTGTGAGACCGGGCGTCGCGAGCGGGCAGCGTGAGGGCTACGCAGCAGCGCTCACGGGCCTGTGGAAACGCCTGTCCTGGGCGCTCACCGAGCTCGAGTCGATCGCCGCCGATCCAGCGGAGCTGTTCGACGAGGAAAGCGTGCTCGAACGGCTCCCATCGCTTCAGTATGCGCTCCACGCCGCCAGCGAGCTCGCCCTCGGCCTGCGGCCTCCGGCCGGCGCCGAGGTCGCGCACGCCGAGCTGGCCGCGGCTCTCGCGGGAGCGCGCGACGCGACCGCGGAGATCGCCGAAGTGCTCGAGCACGGCGGCGGCATCGCGGCCGAGGGGCTGTTGCCGGAATGGCGGGGGGCGTTGTTCAGGGTCCGGCTGGCCCGTCTGCGCGCGGCGACGCCGAAGCCACTTCCGACAGAGCCGGCAATCGAGCCCGAGCCGGCCGCGCGCGGTGACGCGCTGGCCGCGACCCTCCTCGCCCTGAGCGGCGCGACTGTCTTCGCCGCCGGCGCGACCCTTCAGCTCTGGCCGGTCTGGGCGCTGGGGCTTGCGCTCTTCGCGAGCGGCCTGCTGGTTTATTCGCCGCGGCCGTAACCACCTCCCGTCGAAGGCCGTTTATCGTCCAGAAGTCGTAAAAGTCGCTCTCTGGACCGGCCTTTCGATGAATGAGCTGCTGCCTCGTCCCACAACGCAGTTTCGCCGCCGCGCCTGGCTCGCGTTTCAGCGAGCGCTGGATCCCTTCGCGCCCCCCAAGCCGCTTCCCGGAGCGCTGATCCGCGCGATCGACTCCTCCCTTCCGAGCAGCTCGAGGCTCTCGAAGAGGCCCGGCGAGATGTTCGATCCGGTCAGGGCGAGGCGGATGGGCTGAAACGCCTGGCGCGGCTTGAGCCCGAGCCGTTCGGCGAGCTCGCGTAGCGCCGCCTCGATCGTCGCCGCTTCGAACGGCTCTACCCGAGCGAGGACCTCGGCCGCCGCCGGCAAAACAGCGCCGTCTTGAGGCGGCTCCTCCGGCGGCACCCGCTCGAAGAAGAAGCGCGCGAACTTCGGGAACTCTCTCAGCGTCGCAATCTTCTCCTGCACGAGCGGCGCCACTCTGCGAACGAGGTCCTCGTCCCAGTCGTAGCCCTGCTCACGCAGGTAGGCGACGAGGCGGTCCGCATATTCGGCTGGTGGCAGCGCCCTCAGGTAGACGCCGTTCATATGCGTCAACTTCTCGTAGTCGAACGTGGCGGCGCTCTTGCCGACTCGCTCGAGCGAGAAGCGCTCGATCAGCTCCTCGCGGCTCATCAGCTCGGTGTGGTCGTCGTAGCTCCAGCCGAGCAGCGCGAGGTAGTTGACGAGCGCCTCGGGGATGAATCCGGCAGCGCGAAACTCCTCGACCGTGATCGCCCCGTGTCGCTTCGAGAGCTTCTTGCCGTCGGGGCCGTTCAGAAGCGGCACGTGCGCGTACTCCGGGAGCTTCGCGCCGAGCGCCGCCAGGATCTGCAGCTGCTTCGGCGTGTTCGAGACGTGGTCTTGGCCTCGGATCACATGGGTGATCCCGTCGAGCATGTCTTCGAGCGGGGACACGAAGTTGTAGGTCGGCCGGCCGTCCGAGCGGACGACCACGACGTCCTCGAGCTTCTCGTTCGGGTATTCGATCCGTCCGAGAATCAGATCGTCCCAGGCAGTGACCCCCTCGTCGGGCATGCGGAAGCGGATCGCGCCTTCGTCCTCGTAGGCCTTTTCCTCGGCGACGAGCCGCTCTGCGACCTCCTGGGCTTTCTCGATCCGATCGAGCTGGAAGGTCACGTCTGCATCCCAGTCGAGGCCGAGCCACCGCAGCGACTCCTGGATTTGGTCCGTTGCTGCAGCGACTTCTCTGCTTGTGTCGGTGTTCTCGATCCGCAGTCGAAACTCGCCTTCCTCGTGGCGGGCGAAAAGCCAGTTGAAAAGCGCCGTGTGCACGCTGCCGATGTGGAGGAAGCCGGTCGGACTCGGCGCAAAGCGGACTCGGACGGCCACGTCAGTAGCGTACTGCCGTGCCCGCAGGGCTCCAGGCGCTAGCGTCAGCGTCGTGCAGCTCGGCGCCCATGTGTCGACCTCCGGCGGCATCCATACCGCCATCGATCGCATCGAGGCCATGGGCGGAGACTGCGTCCAGATCTTCACGCAGAGCCCCCGCACTTGGCGGGCCACCAAGCACGACCCCGCCAACTTCGAGCGCTTCAAGGAGCGTCGCGCCGAGGCCGGAATCGGCGGCGTCGTCTGCCACGCTGTCTACCTGATCAACCTCGCGAGCCCGAACGACGAGATCTACGAGAAGTCGGTCGCCGCGCTGCAAAACACGGTGGACGTCGCCTGCGCGATCGAGGCCGACGGCGTCGTCTTCCACGTGGGCTCGCACCAGGGCGCCGGCTTCGACGTCGGTCTGAAGCGCGCTGTGCCGGCACTGCGCAAGGCGCTCAAACGTTGCTCGGAGACGACCTGGCTGCTGATGGAGAACTCGGCCGGCGCCGGGGGAACGATCGGGCGCTCGATCGAGGAGCTCACGGCTCTCTACGAAGCCTTGCCAGCACACGAGCGCCTCGGGCTCTGCCTCGACTCGTGCCATCTCTATGTCTCCGGTTACGACGTGACGAAGCGTGAGGAGCTCGACCGAGTGCTCGCCGAGGTCGACGAGCGGATCGGCCTCGACCGACTCAGGGCGCTGCACGTGAACGACTCCAAGGCTCCGCTTGCATCGAACCGCGACCGGCACGACAACATCGGCGAGGGCCTCCTCGGTGAGGACCTCGGGGTATTTCTCTCGCATCCGAAGTTGCAAGGCCTGCCGGCCTACCTCGAGGTTCCCGGCACGGATGGCCACGGGCCCGACGCTGATCAGATCAGCAAGCTGAAGGAGCTACACGCCCGGGCTATGAAGAAGCGGCCGGGCGGATCTGCGCGAAGACGCGGAACATCGGCCTGAGGCGTCGCTTGCGATGCCGACAAGAAGCCTACGGCGGCTCCGCCGGCGTAGGCGCCTATGCAGGCTCGGGATTGGGCCGCAGACGAGCAAAGACCCGAAAACTGGGTTCGCCGACAGGCAATTCGTAGAACTCGGGGTTGAGGCAGCCGACGTCCTCGGTGCGGCTGTCGTAACAGCTCTCGACCTCGGCGCGGCAGATCGGCAGCGGCTTGCGTGCCGCCTTGACGGCGCCGAACTCACCGGTCGCCTCGGCGGCGCTCAGCAGATCGAGGTCGATCTCCACGTCGAAGATCTTCTGCATGCAGCCGACATACGTATGGCCAAATTCCTCGTACGAGTACAGGAAGCCGCAGCCTCGCTCGACACAGGCGGCGGGATAGACGACCTTGTCGCAGTAGACACCGCAGCGCCGGCACTCGACCTCGTCCTGGGGGTGCAGCGGCAGATCGGCCACCCGGGTTACGAGGTCGCGCTTCGTCTCCATATCGGAATTTTGGGCGAACGGATGCCCGTTCCGCAAGACTTGACAAGCACGCGGTCAAGGGCTAGGACGCCGGGCGGTCGCCCGGCGAGGCCGCATCAAACGGACGCCGTGTCGAGCCGCCCGACCACATTCAGAACGTCCATCTGCGTGAACGCCTGGAAGTCCGGTTCGCCGCCCTCGGGGTGCTCGTCCGCACGGAACCAGAGCGCCTGCACGGTGGTCATCCCGAGCTCGGCGGAGCCGCGCACGTCCTCGTAAAGACGGTCACCGACGAAGACGGTGTCGGCCGCCGCGACCCCGAGCGCGTCCAGAGCCCGCTCGAAGATCGCCGGATGCGGCTTGCGCGTGCCGACCTCTGAGGAGAAGACGGCGAAGTCGAGCCGTTCGGCGAGTCCCATCTGCTCGAGATCGCGGTGCAGCAGCCAGCCCGGGTCGAAAGCGTTGGAGACGAGGCCGAGCTTGAGCCCGCGCGCCCGCAGCGCCTCCAGCAGCGCCGGCGTGTGGGCCGCGAGCTGCCGCGCCGGATCCCAGGCCGCGTGCTCGGCCTCGAGGAACCGCGTCAGCTCGTCGTCGTCGACGTCGACCCCAAAATCGCCGAGCAGCTGGCGCACTAGGCCGGGGTACTCGAGCTCCTCGACGGTGCCCGGCGCCCAGAAGAGCGGCTCGTAGCGGTCGCGGAAGTGCTCCGCCACCCGCTCGACCTCGGGCAGGTCGCTGCGCCGGAGCGCAGCGAGTCCGGCGCGATGGCCTGCCTCCACGAGTGCCTCGTCGTAGGCGAAGCGGATCAGGGTGTCGCCCCAGTCGAACAGGACCGCCGCCGGCACGCCGTTAGGGTATCGACGTGGCGCGAAAGCTCCTCTGGGCGTCTCTCGCGCTCGCCCCGATCACGTTCGTCGTCGATTTCGCGTTTCACCCGGGGGACGTCGCGCTGTTCGTGCTCGCCGCCACTTCGCTCGTCCCGCTGGCCTGGCTGATCGGCGAATCGACCGAGCACGCAGCCGAGCACACCGGCCCCGGGATCGGCGGCTTCCTGAACGCAAGCTTCGGCAACGCGCCGGAGCTGATCATCGCCACATTCGCGGTCGCAGACGGGCTGCCGAACGTCGTCCGCGGCTCCCTCGCCGGCAGCGTCATCTCGAACCTGCTGCTCGTGCTCGGCGTGGCGATGGCGACCGGGGAGACGGGCAGGCCGATCAACAGAAACTCGCTCCTCTTGCAGCTCGGGCTCGTCGGGACGGCGGTCCTCTTGTTCCTCGCTCCGTCAGTCGCGGGCTGGCACGGCAATCCGGAGCGCCACTCGCTGGCCGTCTTGACGGCGCCGCTCGCAGCGATCCTCCTCGTGCTCTACGTCGTCGCACAGACGATCCAGCTTCGCGGCTTCCGGCAAAGACACGCCGAATCCGGTCACGAGGAACGCGCCGGCGCCTGGCCGCTTTCTCGCGCGCTGCTTGCGCTCGCGCTCGCGACTGCCGCGACCGCCGTGACGAGCGAGATCCTGGTCCACTCGCTCGACGGCTTCGCGAAGGCCGCCGGGCTCTCGCAGTTCTTCATCTCGGTCGTGATCGTGGCCGTCGTCGGCAACGCCGCCGAGCACGGCGGCGCAATCGTGATCGCCCGGCGCGGGAAGATGCGGCTCGCGACCGAGATCGCAGTCTCCTCGAGCGCGCAGGTGGCGCTCCTCGTGACGCCCGCGGTCGCGCTTCTCTCCTGGGCGGTGACTCCGGCGCTTCCGCTCGCCTTCCGCTGGGAGGAACTCGGCGCGATGGCGCTGGCAACGGTCGTGGTCGCCGCGGTTGTCTTCGACGGTTTCTCGAGGCGCTGGCAGGGGTTCGCGCTGGTCGGCCTCTACGCCGCACTCGTAGTGGGCTTCGGCTTCGCCGGCGACCGCTAGGGGCGCCCCAGGCGGGCAAGAGGCACGCCTCCGGCACATTCGCGTCTCACACCCACGCGCGCTCGCTCGATAGGCTCGCCGCGGGGAGGAGGCTGGATGCGCCTTAGCAACGCGCCGACCGCACCGACCCACGCAGAAGAGCCCGGACTCCGGCACGTTAGGCGCTGGCGAGAACGCCGAGCGCTCGTGGCACGCCCTCGATTGCCTGCTCGACGTCGGCGTCGCCGATGTCGAGATGCGTCACCGCCCGCAGGATGCCCGGGTGCGGAGTCGCCGAGAGACCGATCCCCTCCTCGGAGAGCCGCGCGAGGGCGTCGCTCGTGTCCAGGCCGAGGGCACCGACGTTGACCTGGACGAAGTTCGTCTCCACTTGCCCGAGATCGACCGGCACGCCGACGGCGTGCAGACCCTCGGCCAGCCGCCGCGCCCGCACGTGATCGTCGGCGATCCGCGCGACGTTGTGGTCGAGCGCGTAAACGCCGGCCGCCGCAACGATGCCGGCCTGCCGCATCGCTCCCCCGAACTGGTGCTTGAAACGGCGCGCCTTGCGCATCAACTCGTTCGAACCGGTAACCAGAGCGCCGAGCGGGCACCCGAGCCCTTTTGAAAGGCAGAGCGTGACGGTGTCGAACTGTCCGGCGATCACGGCCGCCGGAACGTTGCTCGCGATCGCCGCGTTGAGGACACGCGCGCCGTCGAGATGAACAGCGAGCTCGAGCTCCCTGCACGTCCCCACCAGCACGCGGATCTCCTCGAGCGGCCAGACGCGACCGCCGGAGGCGTTGTGAGTGTTCTCGATCGAGACGACCCGGGTCGGCGGGGTGTGAGTCTCGTCGGTCCGACGCACCATCCGCCGCACCTCGTCCGGACCAAAACGGCCCGCCTCGCCCCGGACCGGCCTCGTCATCACACCCGCGTAGACCGCCGGGCCGCCGAGCTCGGAGAGCATCAGGTGCGCATTCTCCTCGGCGATCAGCTCGTCACCCGGATCGGACAGGGCCCGAAGCGCGATTTCGTTCGCCATGGTCGCGGTCGGGACGAAGACGGCCTCTTCCTGACCAAGCAGCTCAGCGACCCGCCGTTCGAGCTTGAGGACCGTCGGGTCCTCGCGCCGCTGTTCGTCCCCGACCTCGGCATTCGCCATCGCGTCGCGCATGCTGCGGCTCGGCTGCGTTTTCGTGTCTGAACGGAGGTCGATCACCTCGGCGACTCTAGCGTCGGAAGCGTTATTTGAAAGCGTAACTTGACAGTTACATAACTTCTCGATTTGAATCCGGCCGTGCCGGAGGATCGAGCCACGCTTCGGTTCACGCGGCGTTACACCGCGTCTCGCGCTGAGGTCTGGGCGGCGCTCACCGATCCCGACTCGAGGTCGCGCTGGCCTGCAGCTCCGCCGGACGTCACCGCGGGAATGCGAACGATCGAGCCCGGCGCGGTCTTCGAGCTGGATTGGCGCCGCACCGGCGAGGCCGACTCGATCGTCCGGGTCGAGCTGATCTCCGACGAAGCGGGAAACGTCCTCGTTCTCGAACACGCCAGGCTGGAAGCGCACGTCTGCATGCGCTACTTCGGCTTCTGGGAACCCAGACTCGACGAGTTCGCCCAGGCAATTGGGGGTGAGCGCAAGTGAACGCGCTCACGGCGCTGTCCGATCCCACCCGCCTGCGGATCGTCGAATTGCTGGCCGAGGACGAGCGGACGGCGGGAGAGATCGCCTCCCACTTCCCGACGAGCAGGCCCGGGATCTCTCGTCACTTGCGCGTACTCCGGGAGCAGGGACTGGTACAGGCGCGCGGCGAGGGGCGCCGCCGAATCTACTCGCTGGATCCGGAACCGCTCGCCCAGCTCGACGCATGGCTGGCTCGCTACCGCGGCTTCTGGGCAAATCGGCTCGATGCCCTCGAAACGGAAATCAGGCGACGAAGGAGGCACTGATGACCCAGACGATTACCCCGTATCTGCTCTACGAGGAGGTCGACGCCGCGCTCGAGTTCCTGGACCGGGCCTTCGGCTTCAAGGAGCATGTGCGTCTGACTGGGCCCGAGGGGTATGTCAACCATGCCGAGACGCGGCTGGGCGACGCGGCGGTCTACCTCGGCGATCCAGGCGACCACTACCAGAGCCCCAAGCGGCTCGGCCAAGAGACATTCAGCCTCTATGTCCTCGTCGAAGACGTCGACGCCCATTACGAGCGGGCGAAGGCAGCCGGTGCCGAGATCCTCGCGGAGCCCGAGGACCAGGAATACGGAGACCGCCGCTACTCGGCCGCCGATCCCGAAGGACACCATTGGTTCTTCGCACAGCCGACCCGCGACACCGAGCCGGAGGAGTGGGGCGCTACCGTGACTGGGTGAACCTCGATCTCCTTACCGAAGAGCTCGCCGGCGAGCCGGCCTATCGGGCCCGGCAGATCTGGGCCTGGGTGGCGCGCGGTGCCGCCGGCTACCACGAGATGACGGATTTGCCCGCGCCGCTTCGCGCACGGCTCGCGGAGCGCCTTCCGATCTCGACGATCGAACTCGAGCACGAAGCTCGCTCGCGCGACGGCACCGTGAAAGCCCTGTTCCGCACCAGCGACGGCCAGCCGGTGGAAGCAGTGCTGATGCGGTTCCGCGACGGCAGGCGTACTGTCTGCCTCTCCTCACAGAGCGGCTGCCCGCTCACCTGCACGTTCTGCGCCACCGGCCAAATGCGGTTCGGGCGCAACCTGACCGCCTCCGAGATGCTCGACCAGGCTCTCCATTTCCGACGCCTCGAGACGATCGACCACGTCGTGTTCATGGGCATGGGCGAACCGATGCTGAATGTGGATGAGGTGATCGCGGCGGCCCGGCGTCTACCGGACCTCGGGGTGACGCATCGCCGGACGACCGTCTCGACCGTTGGCTGGCTGCCGGGGTTGCGGAAATTCGTGGACGAGGTCGATGAGCCGGTCCGGCTCGCGCTGTCGCTGCACGCCGCAGAGCCTGCGCTGCGGTCACAGCTGATGCCGGTCAACGATCGATACCCGCTCGCGGACGTGCTCGCGGAGTGCCGCCGCTACTTCGAGCTGCGGAGCCGGAAGGTCTTCATCGAGTACGTGATGCTGGCGGGTGTGAACGACCGCGTCGAGCAAGCACGGTCGCTTGCCGAGCTGCTCGATCCCCAGGTCTTCAAGGTGAATCTGATCCCCTACAACCCCACGGGTAGCTTCACCGGCTCGTCGCCGAAGGCGATCGCCGCTTTCGAGGCCGAGCTGAAGAGGAGGGGGATTCCGACCACGGTGCGCCTGACACGCGGCCGGGACATCGCCGCGGCCTGCGGCCAACTCGCGACGGCTTCTTAGTTACGCCGACGGCGGCGAACGTCTCGGTCACCGAGGGCGATCTCCACGATCAGGGGGACCTGGAGCAAGTACAGCAGGAAGAGGATGAGGACGATGCCGCCGACGATCGGCCGACCGCGCGAGAAGGCGAGCGCGGCTCCCGCCGCCAAGACCGCGCGAGTCGCAAACGCCAGGCGATAGCGGAATCCCAACAAAACGAGAAGTCCCCAGATCGAGAGCCACACGCGGAGGGAGCGCGGACCCTCGTGCGGCGACAGCGCCTCATCAAGCCGCTGTTCGAGCCGCGATTCGCCGGCGATCAGGCGCCTTTCTGCGCCTCGAGCTGACGCGGCTCGCCGGTCCCGTGCGGGTCGTCGTGCTGCTCGAACCGGTAGCGCACAACGGGCCGCTTCGCGGCGCGGACTTCGTCAAGCCGCTTGACAGGTCGGACGTGCGGCGCCTCCCTGAGCAACTCGGGCTGCTCGGCAGCCTCGCGCGCGATCTCCAGCATCGCCTCGGCAAAGGCGTCCAGCGTCTCCTTGGCCTCGGTCTCCGTCGGCTCGATCATCAGCGCTTCCGGGACGATCAGCGGGAAATAGATCGTCGGCGGGTGGAATCCGTAGTCCATCAGCCGCTTCGCGACGTCGAGCGTCGTGACGCCATGCTCGCGCTTCAGACGGCGGCCCGAGAGCACGAATTCGTGCATGCAGAGCCGGTCGAACGGAGCCTCGTATCCGTCCTTCAGGCGAGCGAGCAGGTAGTTCGCGTTCAGAACGGCGACCTCTGACATCTCTCGCAGCGCCGGTCCGAAAGAGCGGATATAGGCATAGGAGCGAACGAAGACGCCGAACGGACCGCAGAAGCCGCGGACCTTGCCGATCGTCTTCGGCCGCTCGTAGTCGAGCCGGAACGTGCCACCGTCTCGGACGACGGCCGGCACGGGGAGATACGGCTCGAGGCGCTCGCGAACGGCGATCGGCCCACCCCCCGGCCCCCCGCCCCCGTGCGGCTGTGAGAAGGTCTTGTGCAGGTTGAAGTGAACGATGTCGAAGCCGAAATCGCCTGGTCGCGAGATGCCGCAGATCGCGTTCAGGTTCGCGCCGTCGTAGTACATGAGGGCGCCGGCCTGGTGGAAGATGCGGGTGATCTCCTCGATCCCCTCGTCGAACAGACCGAGCGTGGACGGATTGGTCAACATCAGCCCGGCGGTTTGGGAGCCGACCTTTCCGCGGAGGTCGTCTAGGTCGACGTTGCCGCGCGGGTCCGTCTTGACGCCGACCAGCTCGTAGCCCGCCATCGTCACGCTGGCCGGATTCGTTCCGTGCGCGGTGTCGGGGATCACGACCTCGCGCCGCCGGTCACCTTCGCCGCGGTCGGCGAAATAGGCCCGCATCAGGAGCAGGCCGGTGAGCTCTCCCTGTGAGCCCGCCGCCGGCTGGAGCGACACCGCCGGCAGGGCGACGATCTCGCCGAGGATCTCCTGCAGCCGCCACATCAGCTCGAGCGCCCCCTGTGATGCGTCCTCCTCCTGGAGCGGATGCAGATCGCGGAAGCCGGGAAGGTTGACGACCCGCTCGTTGACCCGCGGGTTGTGCTTCATCGTGCACGACCCAAGCGGGTAGAACCCGGTGTCGACGCCGAAGGTGCGGTCAGCGAGGGCGGTGAAGTGCCGGACGAGCTCCGGTTCGGAGATCTCCGGGAGCCTGGGCGGACTCATACGGCGAAGCTCTTCCGGCACCTCCGAAGCGGGAAGCGCGGGCCGCGGCAGCGACGAGGCCCGGCGCCCCGGTTCCGACTTTTCGTACACAAGCTTCATGCCGCGAGCACCTCGGCCAGGCGGTCGATGTCCTCGGTCGTCCGCTTCTCCGTGACGGCGACGAGCAGCGCGTCGTCGAGGCCCGCGTAGTCGCGGCCGATCGCATACCCGGGGTGCACGCCCACGGCGCGCGCAGCGCGAGTCGCGTCCTTGGCAGGGCGTCCGACGTGTACCGCAAACTCCTTGAATGTTGCCTGATTTGGAAACACGAGCTCGAGACCGGCTTCACTCAGGCGCTCTTTCGCGTAGCGCGAGAGCGCGAGGCAGGTCTCCCCCAGCTCGCGCAGCCCTTGCGGTCCGAGCCACGAGAGGTGAACGAGGCCCGCCAGCGCGAGCAACGTCTGGTTCGTCGTGATGTTGGAGGTTGCCTTTTCCCTGCGGATGTGCTGCTCCCGCGTCTGCAGCGTCAACACGAAGCCGCGCTTGCCCTCGGAGTCCCTCGTTTCGCCTGAGATCCGGCCAGGCATGCGCCGGATGAACTCGGACCGCGCCGCCAAAAATCCATAGTGCGGGCCGCCGTACGACTGGTAGTTGCCGGCCGACTGGCCCTCTCCGATCGCGAGGGCGCATCCATATGCCCCCGGGGCCTCGAGTACGCCGAGCGAGACCGGGTCGACGTGCGCCACGGGCAACGCTCCCGCGTCGTTGGCGGCAGCGGCCAGGTCCGGCGCCGGCTCGAGGCAGCCAAAGAAGTTCGGCTGCTGGAAGATCACGCACGCTGCATCGCGAGCTGCGGGTCCCAGCTCGTCCGGATCCGTGGTCCCGTCGCGATGTGGAACCTCAACGACGTCGAGGCCGAAGCCGGGCGCGTACGTCTTGACGACCTGGCGCACCTGGGGGCTCAGAGCCTCGGCGAGCACCACCTTCGAACGCCCGGTCGCCTGTCTTGCGAGGTAGCAGGCGTCCGCCGCGACCGTTGTCCCGTCGTAGCCCGAGGCGTTGGAGACATCCATTCCGGTGAGCTCGCAGATCGCCGTCTGGTACTCGAAGATCGCCTGAAGCACCCCCTGGCTCATCTCGGGCTGGTAGGGCGTATACGCGGTCAGGAACTCTCCGCGGGCAAGTACGGCGTCGACGACCGCGGGAACGTAGTGGTCGTAGATCCCCGCCCCGAGGAACGAGATCTCCCGACCGGCGTCGATATTGCGCGAGGCCAGCTCGGCCAGGTGCGCGACGAGCTCGGGCTCCGATAAAGCCGGCTCGAGATCGAGCGCACGGCCCAGGCGAACTCCTTCCGGGATCTGCTCGAACAGCTCCGCGACCGAGTCCACCCCGATCCTCTCGAGCATCTGCTCGCGGTCCTGCTCGGTCAATGACAGGAAGCTCATGTGATCGCCAGGACCCCTAGCCGTCTTCGAGGAGTTGCCGGTACGAAGCCGCGTCGAGAAGCGACTCGGCCTCGGACGGGTTCGTGAGGCGAATCCGAACGAGCCAGCCCTCGCCGTACGGATCTTCGTTCACGGTCTCCGGAGCCTCGACGACCTTCTGGTTGATCTCGACCACCTCGCCGGAGAGCGGCGTGATCAGGTCGGACACGGCCTTGACGGACTCGACCTCGCCGTAGGAGGCGTCCTTGGTGATCGTCGCACTCGTGTCAGGAGGCTCGAAGTGAACGAGCTCGCCCAGCGAGTCCTGTGCGAACCAGGTGATCCCGAGCGTCGCCACGTCGCCTTCGATCCGGGCCCAGTCGTGCTCGGGGTGGTATCGGAGCTCGTCAGGGTAGGTCTCAGTGGCCGCCATTCGGACTCGCCTCCCTCTTGTAGATCGGCTTCTTGACCACACGCCCGCGGCGGGACTTGCCGCGAACGTCGATGGTCAATTCCGTTTGCGGCTCGGCGCGGTTCGCCGGGACATAGCCCATGCCGATGCCACGATCGAGCATCGGAGAGTGGGTGCCGGACGTAACCTCCCTCCCGCCCTCGATCGGCATCCCCTGGCGGGGAATCGCGCGCTCCTCCATCACGAACGCCACGAGGCGCTCTTGCGGGCCCTCCTGCCTGATCCGCCGGAGTACCTCTGCGCCGGTGAACTCCTTGTCCAGCGCGCATACCCAGCCGAGGCCCGCCGAGATCGCATCTGTCTCCGGTCCGATGTCGTTGCCATGCAGCGGATAGCACACCTCCAGGCGAAGCGTGTCACGGGCGCCCAGCCCGGCGGGCTTGGCCCCCCGCTCGACGACTCGATCCCAGAGCTCGGGCCCGTCCTCTGCCGGCACCATCAGTTCGACTCCCTGCTCGCCCGTGTAGCCGGTGCGGTTGATCATGCACGCGACTCCGTCGATCTCGTCCTCGGCGAACGTGAACGCCAGTGCCTCATCCAGCCCGAGGCGCTCGAGAGAGCGAGGACCCTGGACAGCGAGCAACGCGTATTCCTCCGAGACATCGCGAACATCGGAGCCCGCGATCTCGTGCTCCTTCAGCCACTCGAAATCGCCTTCCCGGTTCGAGGCATTCACGATCAAGAGAAAGCGAAACGGGCTCAACCGGTAGACGATCAGGTCGTCGATGATCCCGCCCGAGTTGTTTGTCATCAGCGTGTATTGGGCCTGGCCGTCTACGAGCCGCCCGAGGTCGTTCGAGAGCAAGGACTGCAGGAGCTCGTTGGCGCGCGGGCCCTCGACCTCGAGCTCGCCCATGTGCGAGACGTCGAAGACGCCGGCGTCCGTCCGAACCGCCATGTGCTCCGGGATCACGCCTTCGTACTGGACCGGCATCTCCCAGCCGGCAAACGGAACCATTCGTGCGCCCAACCCAAGGTGCCGGTCGAAGAGCGGAGTCCGCAAGAGGGTCTGCATCCGGCGGCTGATGCTAAAGGAAGCCGCCCCGGTCCCCCCACCAATCGGAGGGGCCGGGGCGGCCGGACCGGGTCATCGCGGGCCCCCGCTTAGCGGGCAGCCCGAGAGGGCAACAGGCAAGATTCCGCAACCGCCGCGGGACTAAACCTGTGTCGCTACGAGTCGCGCAGGAACGACGGTACTTCGAGAACGTCGTCCGGCACGTCGAAGCCCTCCCTGCGGGCGGGCTGCGGTTCCTCGCCAGGGAGCTGCTCGGGCTCCGCGACCTGGGCGGGACGGCGCCTGCGTGTCCGGTGCGGGCCGAACCCGGTTGCGATCACGGTGACGCGGACCTCGTCCTCGAGCGACTCGTCGATCACGGCGCCGAAGATGACGTTGGCATTCTGGTCGGCTGCTCCGGTGACGACCTCGGCGGCTTCGTTCACCTCGAAGAGCCCGATCTCGCGACCGCCGGTGACGTTGAGCAGGATTCCGGTCGCCCCTTCGATCGAGGCTTCGAGCAGCGGCGACGAGACCGCTGCCTGTGCTGCCTCGGTCGCGCGGTTCTCGCCGGAGGCCGCGCCGATGCCCATCAGGGCTGAGCCCGCGCCGCGCATGATCGTGCGCACGTCGGCGAAGTCGAGGTTGACGAGGCCGGGGATCGTGATCAGGTCGGTGATCCCCTGCACGCCCTGCCGGAGCACGTCGTCGGCGAGCTTGAACGCATCGACGATCGAGGTGCGCTTCTCGACCACCTGGAGCAGGCGATCATTCTCGATCACGATCAGCGTGTCGACCATGTCGCGCAGATCCTCGATCCCGCGCTCGGCCTGCTGCGCGCGTTTGCGGCCTTCGAATGAGAACGGCCGGGTCACCACGCCGACGGTGAGCGCGCCGAGCTCCTCGCCGGCGAGCTCGCCCAGGATCGGTGCCCCGCCGGTGCCGGTTCCGCCGCCCTCGCCGGCCGTGACGAAGATCATGTCGGCACCTTTGAGCGCCTCTTTGAGCTCGTCGCGGCTTTCTTGCGCTGCTGCCTTCCCAACCGCCGGATCGGCGCCGGCGCCGAGGCCTCGGGTCGCCTGTGAGCCGATGTGGATCTTCACGTCCGCATCGCACATCAGCAGCGCTTGGGCGTCCGTGTTCACGGCGATGAACTCAACGCCGGTCAGTCCCGCATCGACCATGCGATTGACCGCGTTCGTGCCGCCGCCGCCGACACCGACGACTTTGATCACGGCGAGGAAGTTGCCCGTTTGGTCTTTGACACTCAAGGTTGCTCGACCTGAAGCTTTAGTGGAGCGTCCGTTGTTTCGCCCCATTCGACGCAGGAGAGTACGCGGCTTCTACAGCGCTGTCAACGGCGATCCGCGTCGCAAAGGTTCAACCTCAACCTGCGACTTTAGGGTTGCCGCCTGCGATCGGGCGAGCCGGGACCGCCACGTCGACGTACCCGCTCGTCGATTGCACGAGCGGAAGCATGCGTGAAGCGACCGCCAGCTTGAGCCGTAGAGATGTGGCATCCCCGCATCGAATCTCGGGCCCGCCTGCGAGGACGAAGGTGAGCTCCCGGTCCGTTGCTCGAACGGCCGCTATCCGCCTCCCGAACCCAGCACCTCGTACGATCGCGAGTGCGTGGACGGCGCGGTCCGCGTCCGCGTCGGCAAGCGGCATGCCCACCTCGACGCCGACGCTCCGCGCGACCCAGATGCGCGGCAGGTTGGGGGCTGCAAACAGGCCGGTGGTGCGAACGACCCGCCCGTCGCTCGAGACGATCCAAGCCGATGCTCCGCGCCGGAGGACTGCGATCGAGTGTGCGGGCGTCACGAAGACGCGGAGGGTATGTGGGAAGTCACGGTCGAACGAAACGCGGGCGACGTCAGAGAGCCCCGCGACGCGGCGCTCGATTTCCCCCTGGTTCAGTGCGAGCAAGCTGTAGCCTCGGAGCGGGCTGAGCGCCTGCTCGACGTGGGCGACCACGCGGGGTGGCGCGCCGCTGATCTTGACAGTTCGCAAGGCGAAGAGAGACGTCTCTCGAGCACCCACGTAGGCGAGGACGCCGGCCCCGAGAAGAGCGAACCCGACCAGAAGCGCGCGACCCGATGGCAGAACTCGCGCGAGCGTGAGGCTCCGAAGCCGGCCGGCGTCGGGAAAGGGAAGCACCGCCGCGCTTGCGCGGCGCGATCTCGAGACCGCCGCCATCGGGGAGTCCCTTCGCCGCCTCGAGAGCTCCTCCTACTGCCGGCCCAGCCAGTCGTCCCGAAGGACCGGGCGAGCGTCGCGCCGCCGACCACGCGACCGTCACCAGGTACACGCGCGCGTACCCCCACCCTCTATTCGGGTGGGGCTCCTTCCCACCTCCCTCTGCAGGCGAGCCTACCTCGGATTTGCGCACGTCTCGGTGGCCGAAGTGCGCCGATTTCGGGCCAGTTACCGGCCACAGGGCGGAAGCGTCAGCGGGCCGACGAACTGCACCTCGTGCTCGAGCTCGACCCCGTACTCTTCGTGCGCCCGGCGCCGTGCTTCGGCCATCAGCGCAACCGCGTCGACGGCCCGTGCCCCGTCGGCATTCTCGATGAAGTTCGCGTGGCGCGGAGAGATCTGCGCTCCCCCGATTCGGTGGCCCTTCAAGCCGCACGCCTCCAGCATCAATCCGGCTGTCAGCGCGTGCTGGGGGTTCTTGAAAACGCTCCCGAAAGTCCGCTTGTTCGTCGGCTGCGCGGCCTTGCGCAGCGCCTGAAGCTCGGCCACCCTCGCCTTGATCTCGTCGGGATCACGGGGCTCGAGCCGGAACTCGACGCGGGCCACGACCTGCCCCGGCTCCAGCGCCGATCGTCGGTACGAGAGCCCGAGCTCGGTCGGAGTCAGCCAACGCGCCCCGCGCTCGTCCACGACGAGTGCCCGTCGGAGAATCTCCGACCAATCGCTGCCGTAGGCACCCGCGTTCATCCGGACGCCGCCACCCGCCGTGCCGGGGATCGCGCAGGCGAACTCGAACGCCCCCAAGCCGGCCGCACGCGCCCGGTGAAGGCAGACGGCGTTCGGCGCGCCCCCTCCCGCAATCAGCAGGTCGGCTCGAACCTCGGCGGAGATGAGCTCGCCGCCCAGCTTGAGAACGAGCGCATCGACTCCCTCGTCGGCGACGAGTAGATTGGAGCCGAGCCCGATCGTCACGATTGGAAGCTTGCGCTCAACCGCCCAGGCCAGCGCTCGCTCCACGTCCTCAACCGTCGTCGGCCTCGCGAACGCCCGAGCCTGGCCGCCCGCGCCGAGCGTCGTGTAGCGACCCAGAGCGACCCCCCGCTCGATTTTCAAGCGAGCGCCTCGAGGATGAGCGCTGCCGCGCGGTCGACGTCGCCCGCACCGAGCGTCAGCACGCGGTCGCCCGAGCGTGCCCGTCGGGCGATGAAGCGCGCGCCGTCCTCGACACTCGGCGTCCAACCGAGAGCCATGCCCGCGCGCGTCTCGGCCAGGGCGTCCACGACCAGCTTCCCGGTCACGCCCTCGACAGGCTGCTCGCGCGCGCGGTAGATGTCGGTGACCGCGACCACGTCCGCCGCCGCCAGCGCGACCCCGAACTCGTGGGCAAGGTGCCGCGTGCGCGAAAAGAGGTGCGGCTGAAAGAGAACGAGGATCCGACCTCCGTCGCGGGCCGCGGCAATGTCGGCGGCGAGCTCCCGAGGATGGTGCGCGTAGCTGTCGATGACGTGCACCCCGCCGGACTGACCCCGAGGTTCGAGCCGGCGGGTCGCGCCGCGAAAATCAGCGAGCACCCCTGAGGCCTGCTCGCGCGAGTAGCCGGCAAGCTGCACCGCAGCCAGCGCGACCGCAGCGTTTTGCCGGTTGTGGTCGCCCGGAACCGCGAGCTCAAAGTCGATCGGGTCGAGCTCGTCACCGCGCACGGCTTTCGGCGCGGCGGCGAGCCAGTCGCCGAACAGCGACTCGACCTCTGACCGCGAGGCGAACTCGGTGTGGTGGTCGAGATCGACGTTCGTGACCACCGCGATCTCCGGGCGAAGCGCGGCGATCGTGCGATCCGACTCGTCGCCTTCGACGATGAGCCAGCCGGTGCCGGCGCGCGCATTCCCGCCGAGCTGCGGGATCTCGCCGCCGATCAAGAACGCCGGCCCGTCGCCGAGCCGGTCGAGGCAGAAGGCGATCATGGCCGCGGTCGTCGTCTTGCCGTGCGCGCCGGCGACCACGATCGAACGCTGCAACGAGACCAGCTCGGCGAGGAATTCGGCGCGGGGTTTGCCCTCGACCTGATCGCGATACGCGGTCGAGACAACCACTTCGTCCCAGCCGTCGGGCACGACGGGGTCGGGCGCGAGTTCTACAGGGGCACCCTCGAGCGCAGCCAGGTACGGGGTCTCGACCCGGTCCCACCCACCCACGTCCGCGCCCCAGGCCCTAGCCAGGAGCGCATACCCGGAGAGCCCGACGCCGCCGATGCCGACGAACCAGATGCGGCGGCCGTCAAGCGGAGGCAAGTGCCACCAGCGCTTCTGCGATCTCGGCAGCCGCGTTCGGACGAGCGACCGCGAGCATCGCGCGGCGCATGTCGTCCCTGCGGGGGGCGTCGAGCAAGAGCTCCTCGACGACCTTCGCGGCGCGATCGAGCTCGACCTCGGGGACGAGGACCGCGCCGCCTGCGGCCTCGAGATGACGCGCGTTCTTCGTCTGGTGATCCGCGGTCGCATGCGGGTAAGGCACGAGAACCGCCGGAAGCCCGGCCGCCGCAAGCTCCCAGACCGAGCCGCCTGCACGGGCGAGAACGAGATCGGCCGCACCGTAGGCGGCACCGATCTCGTCCGTGAACGGGAGGAGACGATAGTCGGCTCGCGAGACCCGCTCGCGAAGGTCTTCATAGTCCCGCTCGCCGCAGATATGGAGGACGGCGGGTCCGCCTGCTCCCCAGCGGTCCACCGCGAGCTCGTTCAGCCGGACCGCGCCCTGGCTGCCTCCGAGTACGAGCAGCACAGGTCCCTCCGCAGGTAACTCGAACGTGCGCCGGGCCTCTGCGGCCGCCACGGCAAGCGAGCGCCGGGGGACGGGCCGACCGGTGACGCTGTACTTCGCGCCGTCAAGACCGGGGATCGGTGCCGCGAGAAAGACCCGCTTCGCAAATGGAGCTGCGAGCCGATTCGCGAGCCCGAAGTGAGCGTCCGCCTCGAGTAGCGCGGGCGGCATCCTTAGAAGCGCGGCCGCAAGCACCATCGGGCCCGAGACGTAGCCGCCTGCACCGAGCACGACGTTCGGCCGGCGACGGCGAAGGATCCTCACGCAAGCGGCCGGAGCGCCTGCCGCTGTCGCCAGGGCGTGTGCGAGCCCGACTCCGGCCTGCCGCGGCAGGCCCGCGCTACGGAAGGGGTCGAACTCGTAGCCGGCCTCAGGAACGAGTCGCGCCTCGACGCGATCCGGCGACCCGGCGAAGCTCACTCGGACGCCTCGCTTTTGCAGCTCCTCGGCGACGGCGAGCGCCGGCAGCACGTGCCCCGCCGTTCCCCCGGCCGCGATCACGCACTTGAGCTCGGGCTTCTCCGCCATGACCGACCGCGATGTTAAGGAGGATGCCGACCCCGGCGAGCGCGACGATCAGGCTCGAGCCGCCGTAGGAGACAAACGGCAGGGGAATTCCGGTCAGTGGCGCGAGCCCCATCACGGCGGCGATGTTGATCGCCGCCTGGCCACAGACGAGCACCGTCACGCCGGTCGCGAGCGCCTTGCCGAACGGATCGCGACAGCGCAGCGCGATCCGGAGCCCGGCGTAGGCAAACGTGGCGTACGCGGCGATCAAGGCCGTCGCGCCCACGAGCCCTAGCTCCTCGCCGATGATCGCGAAGATCATGTCCGTGTGGGCCTCGGGCAGGAAGTTTGCCTTCTCGATGCTTTGGCCCAGACCGCGGCCGAAGATGCCGCCGGAGCCGAGGCCGATCATCGCCTGGACGATCTGAAAGCCGGCGCCCTGTGCATCGTGCCACGGGTTGACGAAGCTGAAGATCCGGGCGCGCCGGTAGGGCTCGAACCAGATCGCGGCCACCCCCAGCGCCATCGCAATCGAGAGTCCCGCACCGAGGACGCGGACCGGCGTCCCGGCGACGAGCAGCATCCCGGCGAGCATCACGAAGATCGCGATCGTCGTCCCGAGGTCCGGCTCGAGCATCAACAACCCGGCGAACACGCAGGAGAGCGCGCCGATCGGTCGCCACAATTCCTTCAGCGTGGATGGGGGGCGGCGCCGGGCGAGATAGGCGGCGGCCCAGACGGCAAGCGCGAGCTTCGCCAGCTCGGACGGCTGAAAGGCGGCAGGGCCGAAGGTGAGCCAGCGGCGTGCGCCGTTGACCGTCGAGCCCAGCACCAGCACCGCCGTGAGCAGCCCGAGGCTGGTCGTCACGAGCACGGGCGCCAGCTTGCGCAGAGCCTGGAAACGAAAGCGCGCGAACACGAACATCAGCACCAGCCCCAGCGCGGCGTAGATCGCCTGCCGCTTGACGTAATAGGCCGGGTCGCCGTTCTCCAGCGCCGCCGAAGCTGACGTCGCGCTGTACACCATCACCAGGCCGAACGCGACCAGCCCGAAGCTGACCAGCAGCAGCAGCCTGGCCTCGAACTGCCCTTTCGTCACATGGGCAGGTTCGCCACCAGCCGCTTGAACTCCTCGCCGCGCTCTTCGAAGTCGCGGAACTGGTCGTAGCTCGCGCAGGCCGGCGAGAGCAACACGACCTCCCCGGGCTGGGCCGCGGCGGCCGCACGGTCGACGGCGGTGGCAAGATCTCCCGACCGGATCGTGTCCGGGATTGCCCGCGCCAGTTCGTCGGCGGTCTCGCCGATCACGTAGACGGCGCGGACGTTCGGGCCGAGCGCCGCCGCGAGCGGCGCGAGATCCTCGCCCTTTCGCGAGCCGCCGAGGATCAGGCGGACGGGCTCGTCGTCGTACGCCGCGAGCGCGCGCAGGGTCGCGGCCACGTTCGTCGCCTTCGAATCGTTGACGTAGCGGACGCGGTCGCGCTCGCCGACGAGCTCGAGCCGGTGCGCGACACCCTTGAACTCGCGCAGACCGCGCTCGATCTGCTCCTCGGTCGCGCCGGCCGCGCGAGCGGCGGCCGTCGCCGCGGCTGCATTCTCGCGGTTATGGATGCCCCGAAGCGAGGGCTCGACCGGCAACTCGTCGTCGGCGCCGAATTCGACGCGGGCCGCTCGTCCCGGAACCTCGCCGAACCCGCGGGGGACGATCGCGCTGTCGTCCTCGGTCTGGTTTTCGAACGCGCGCAGCTTCGCCGCCCGGTAGGCCTCGAATGAGCCGTGCCGGTCGAGGTGATCAGGCTCGAGATTCAGCAACACCGCGATGCGTGGACGGAACCGGTGGACGTCCTCGAGCTGAAAGGAGGAGAGCTCGACGACGACGAGCTGCTCCGGCTCGGCACTGCCGTCGAGCTCGGAGAGCGCCAGGCCGACGTTTCCGGCCACCGGCGCACCGAGCATGAACCCCAGCCATTGCGCCGTCGTCGTCTTCCCGTTCGTGCCCGTGACACCGAGAATCGGATTCGGCAGCAGCCGCGCGGCGAGCTCGATCTCGCTCCAGACCTGAACGCCGCGCTCGCGCGCAGCCGCGACCAACGAAGCGCTTCCCGGCACGCCAGGGCTCTTGACCAGAAGCCCGACGCCGTCGAGCAGGGCGAGCTCGTCGTCGTTTCCGAGCTCCCGGTCTGCGCGGACGACCTCGACGCCCCGACGCTCGAGGGCCGCAGCCGCCGCAAGCCCGGAGCGCGCGAGCCCGAGCACGAGCACGCGTTCCGGCAGCACGTTCAGCGGAACCCGCGGAAGTAGCGATAGTACAAGGCGAACGCCGCCGCGCAGAGCAGGCCGGTGACGATCCAGAACCGGACCATGATCTTCGTCTCCGACCAGGCTTTCATCTCGAAGTGGTGGTGGATCGGCGTCATCAGGAAGATCCGCCGCCCCCAGTAGCGGAACGAGAAGACCTGCAGGATCACCGAGAGCGCCTCGATCGCGAAGATGCCGCCGACCAGGAGCAGCAGGAAGATCGTCTTCGTCATGATCGCGAAGGCCGCCAGCGCGCCGCCGATCGCCATCGAGCCCGTATCGCCCATGAAGACCTCCGCCGGGAACGCGTTGTACCAGAGGAAGCCGATCAGCCCTCCGATCAGGGCCGCGCCGACGATGGCGAGGTCGAGCTTCGTCTCGAAGCGGTGGCCGGGCGGACCCGAGCGGATCCACGCAATCACGTTGATCGCGCTGTAGGTGAAGAGCGCGATGATCCCGGTCCCGGCGGCGAGCCCGTCGAGGCCGTCGGTGAGATTGACTCCGTTCGCCGCCCCCGCGATGACGAGGAAAAGCAGCCCGTACCACGCCCACGAGAGCTCGAGGTGCCCCAGCCCGGGGACGTAGACGTTCGTGGGTAGGTGCTGGTGCCGCGCGGCGATGCCGACGCCGACCGTGATCGCCCCCAACAGGAGCAGCTTCCAGCGGGCGTTCAGGCCAAGGGAACGGCGGTGGGTCAGCTTGATGAAATCGTCGATGAACCCGATTGCGCCGCAGGCGAGCGTCACGAAAAACACGGTCAGCGCCGGAACCGTGTAGCGCGCGACCGCGAGGTACGCGGCCGTCGCGGCGCCCAGCATCAGCAAGCCCCCCATGATCGGCGTGCCCTGCTTGGTCACATGGTGCTCGGGCCCCTCCTCGCGGATCGTCTGCCCGTACTCCCTGCGGCGCAGGAAGGCGATGAAGCGCGGCCCGACGAGAATCGAGATCAGCATCGCGGCGAGACCCGCGATCAGGACGCGGACCAAGTTAGGCCTTCACCGCCGCCAGTGCTTCCGCTACCGCCTCGAGCCCCATCGTCCGCGAACCTTTCACGAGCACGGCGTCGCCGGGCCGGACGAGCTCGTCGAGCTGACGCAAGGCCTCGTGGACGTTCGGAGTCCAGCGCGAGGGAACCCCCGCGGCTCCGTCGACGTAGCCGCGTGCGAGCTCTCCCACGGCAAGGAGCTCATCGACCTCGAGCTCCGCAGCCGCCTCGCCGACCTCCCGGTGGTACGCAGGGGCCGTGCGGCCGAGCTCAGCCATGTCCCCCAGAATCGCGACGCGGCGACGATCTCCCGCGCGCGCGCCGAGGTAGGCCAGCGCGGCTCGCATCGAGACCGGATTCGCGTTGTAGGCGTCGTTGATCAGCAAGCCGCCTCCGGGAAGCTCACGCTCCTCCCCGCGCCAGCGGGAGAAATCAACGTCGACGTGCTCCGGCCGCGGCAAACCGAGCGCACCCAGCGCCGCCAGCGCGGCCGCCGCGTTCTCCGCCTGGTGCTCGGCGACGAAGTTGAAGCTCACACCGCCAACCGAAGTGCGGCCGTCGCTCACCTCCGCTGCCGGCTCGCCCAGCCTGATCACGCGGATGTCTTCGCGCTCAACCGGGAAATCCTCGGGCACGATCGCGACGCCGCCGGGCGGCAGCGCGGCAATGAGCTCGCTCTTCGCGCGAATGACGCCGTCGAGCGACTCGACGAGCTCGAGGTGAACCGGCCCGACATTGGTGACGACACCGATCTCGGGCCGAGCGATCTCGCAGAGCTCGGCGATCTGGCCAAGTCCCCGCATCGCGAGCTCGAGAATGCAGACCTCGCTGTCGGGCTCCAGACGGCACAGCGTCAACGGGACGCCGATCTCGTTGTTGAAGCTCCCCTCGTTGGCGATCGTACTCGCCGAAGGTGCGCAAAGAGCGGCGAGCAGGTCCTTGGTCGAGGTCTTGCCCATCGAGCCCGTGATCCCGACCACCCGTGCTGAGGCGCGGTCACGGACGGCGCGGCCGATCGCCCCGAGCGTGGAAAACGCGTCGTCTGGGACGAGCGTCGCCGCCGCGCCCCGCGCGAAGGCGTGCTTGCGGAAATCGGCCCCACGACCGACCGCGACGAAGAGGTCCCCCTCTGCGATCCGGCGGGAATCGACCTGGACGCCCGTCACTTCGGAGGCCCAGGGAGCACGGTCGAGCCGGCCGGGCGCCAGCGCCGCGAGCTCGTCGAGCGCGAGCGGGATCACAACGCAGCTCCGAGCCGGCGGAGCGCTTCACGTGCGATCTCCCGGTCGTCGAACGGGACCGTCCGGTCGGCGAACTCCTGGCCCTGCTCGTGGCCCTTGCCGGCGATGACGACGACGTCTCCCTCGTGTGCGATGCCTATCGCTCGCTCGATCGCCGTAGCTCGGTTCGATTCGACCTCGAGACCGGTGCCCGCTCCCGCCAGCACCTCGGCGATGATCGCGTCGGGATCCTCACTGCGAGGATTGTCCGAGGTGACGATCGCGACGTCGGCGAGGTCGCTCGCGATCTTTCCCATCAGCGGCCGTTTGGCCCGGTCCCGGTCGCCGCCGCAACCGAAGACGCAGATAACCCGATTGCGTGCGAGCTCATGGGCGGTACGAAGGACGTTCTCGAGGGCGTCCGGCTTGTGCGAGTAATCGACGATGACCGCGAACGGCTGGCCTGCTTCGACCGCCTCGAACCGGCCGGGGACCCCCTCGAGCGCCTCGACCCCTGCTGCGATCTCGTCGTTCGCGACTCCGAGCAACCGCGCGACAGCGACGGCCGCGAGCACGTTTTCGACATTGAAGCGGCCGCGCAGCCTTGTCCGCAGCTCGATTCCGCCGGCCCGCAGCCGCGCGCCGCTCCCGTCGAGCTCGAGCTGCTCGGGCCGGATGTCGGCCTCGTCGACGAACCCGAAGGTCAGGAGCCGCTCGTGCCCGAGCGCGCGCAGCTCCTCTGCGAGCCGGCGGCCGTGCTCGTCGCCGACGTTGACGGCGGCCGGAGGCCGCTCACCCTCGACGAAGAGCCGGCGCTTCGCGGCGAAGTAGCGCTCGAAGGTCCCGTGGAAATCGAGGTGGTCCTGGCCGAGGTTGGTGAACGCGAGCGCGGCGAAGCGGACACCGTCGAGCCGCCCAAGCTCGGAGCCGTGCGAGGTCGCCTCCAGCGCGCAGCTGCGATCGTCGGCGTCCAGCATCTCGTGGAAGGCGCGCTGGAGATCGATCGCCTCGGGTGTCGTGCGAATCGCCGGCCGGCGCTCGCCTCCGATGCGGCTCTCGATCGTGCCGAGCAAGCCTGGTTGGCGTCCGGCCGCGGCGAGAATCGAATGGAGGAGGAACGTGGTCGTCGTCTTGCCGTTGGTGCCGGTCACGCCGGCGACCTCGAGGCGCGTGGTCGGGTCCCCGAAGAAGACGACTGCGGCCCGAGCCATCGCCCGCCTGGCATCCGGCACGACCAGCTGTGCGACGTCGAGCTCGAGCACCCGCTCGACCACGAGCGCGACCGCCCCGCGGTGCACGGCGTCCCGGGCGAATGAATGGCCGTCGTGCCGCTCGCCCGGGACACAGAAGAAGAGCGCTCCAGGCCCCGTGGCGCGCGTGTCGTAGGCGAGGTCGGAGATCTCGACCGGAGCGCGCTGCACGACGTCCGTAGGGGCGAGCGCTGCGATGACGCGCTCCAGGTTCATCTGCGCGGCGAGTCTACCAACGGGCTCAGCCGCCAGCGCAGACCCCGCTGCGGGAAAAGCTCCCCATTTGCAGCCGTTTCGTCACACAGGACACTGGCGACGGCACATCCCTTCGATTACGCTCGCCTCGGGGAGGAGGCCGGGAGGACCGTCTTGGCGCGCAAGCACCCGCTGCCTCCGACGCGAACACGTGGCAACGACTGCATGAAGCGGGCATCCTTAGCCCTACGAACGGCGATGGCACTCGTCTCGACCGGACATAACGATCATCAGGTAGTGCGCCGCCGCGGCCGCGACGTGCACGAATTCGCCCTGGACCGCGCGCGCTGAGCGACTTCGTCTCTCAGCCGGGGCGCGGCCGGCGCAGTGTCCGCATCCCGCGGCGTCTCGGCGTGCGCCCGGTTTCGGTCGCTGCGGCGGACTTCCATGGAAGCGCCGGCTTCTTCCTCCGCGTCGGGATGATCGGGCTCGTCACGCTCGGCCTCTTCGGGCTGCTGGCACTCCGCCTCTGGTCGCTCCAGGTCGTACGCGGGCCGCATTTCGCGCTTGCGGCACAACGGCAGACGTTCCGGCTCATCGACCTCCCCGCGCCACGCGGTCAGATCGTCGATGCGAAGGGCCGCGTCCTGGCCGGAACGAGTGGTGGGCTCGCAGTGTCTGTCGACTCCTCGGTCCTCGGCTTGATCGACCAGCACGGCCGCTGGTGGCCGACCCATCAGGGCCGCATGCTTCTACGACGGCTCAGCGATCTCTCCGGAGCGCGAACGACGCTTTTCATCAAGCGTATTCGCCACAGTGAGTTCAAATCGCCCTACTCCTCGGCCGTCGTCCTGCCCAGAATCACGCGCGACCTCGGTTTCTTCATGGACGAGCACGCGCGTGAGTTTCCCGGAATCCGCGTCGTCGCTCTGCCGGAGCGGAGTTACCCGAGCGGCTCGATCGGGGGAGAGTTCCTCGGCCTGCTCGGCGAGATCAGCCCAAGCCAGCTCTCCGCCCATACCCATCCGGGTCTCCGCGGTGGCGCGATCGTCGGCCAATCCGGTGCGGAGGCGACCTACGACAGGCTGCTGAACGGCGGGCTCGAGAAGGCACGGGTCGTCGTCGACGCCCAGGGCCGCCCGATCGGGCCGGCGCGGGTCGTCCGCGTCCCGCGCCCCGCGAGCGGCCTTCAGCTCACGATCGACCTGCGCCTTCAACGTGTCGCCGAGAAGGCGATTCAGGACGGGATCGCGCTCGCGCACGCCAACGGCCACTCCGACGCCCGCGCCGGGGCTGCGGTGGTGATGAACCCGCGCGACGGCTCGGTCTACGCGCTCGCGAGCTACCCGCGCTTCAACCAGGCGCGAGCCGCGACCGACCCGGAGTACCTGCGCGCGCTGCTCAATCCGAACGATCCTCGCCATCTGCTCGTCAACCGCGCGACGCAGGGCGTCTATCCGACCGGCTCGACGTTCAAGCCGATCGTCGCCGAAGCGGGTCTCGCATCGGGCCTGATCAGTCCCTATTCGACGCTGCCCTGCACGAGCACCTACACCGTCGGCGGCCGCGTTTTCCGCAACGTCGAGTCGGGCGTCAACGCCAGCCTGACGCTACCCGAGGCGCTCTCGATCTCCTGCGACACCTGGTTCTACCGTCTCGGCTCGATGTTCTACTACGAGCAACTCAAGGGCCACCTCTACATGCAGAACTGGGCGCGTCGCCTGGGTGTCGGACATCCGACCGGCTTTGACGTCCCCGGCGAGTCTTACGGCCTCGTGCCGACCCCGGCCTGGTTGAAACAGACGGCCAAGTACGCTTGGCAGCGGATCTGGTACGAGGGCTACTCCGTCAACCTCGCGGTCGGCCAGGGCCAGCTCGCAATCACGCCGCTTCAACTCGCCGTCGCGTACTCGACGCTCGCGAACGGGGGCATTGTCGTCCGGCCGCACGTCGGCAAGGCGGCGCTCAACTCGACCGGGCAGATCGTCAGGGAGCTCCGCTTTCCAGCCCGGCGCCACCTCCAGCTCACCGGCCTCAGCGCGATCAGGGACGGGCTGATCGCCGGGGCCCACTCCGGGACGTCCGGGGCCGTCTTCGGGACGTTCCCGATTCAGGTGGCCGGCAAGACCGGGACTGCCGAGGCTCCTCCCGGCAGCGACCACTCGTGGTACGCGTCCTGGGCGCCGGCCTACAACCCGAAGCTCGTGGTCGTCGTCATGATCGAGCATGGCGGCTTCGGCGCAGAGGCCGCTGCTCCGGCTGCGAAGGAGATCTACTCCGCGTACTTCGGGATCAAGGCGTCGAAGTAGCGGTGACTTGTGCCGGCGCGTCGGGCGGCGCCGACAGGTATTGCAGCGTCTGCTGCGCGATCGCCTTGAAGGCAGGAGCGGCGACCACGCCGCCCCAGATAGCGCCCCGAGGCTCGTCGACCGTCACGAGCACGACGATCCGCGGCCGGGTCGCCGGGGCGAAGCCGACGAACGAGGCGACGTACTTCGAGGTCGAGTAGCCGCCTTGCGAGTCCGGCTTCGCCGCGGTGCCCGTCTTACCGGCGACGTGGTAGCCGGGAATCCGAGCCAGCGTCCCGGTGCCGTCGAGGACGACGTTCTGGAGCATCGATGTCAGCTCATGGGCGATCCAGCGAGTCACGATCCGATGCCGGGCGACCGGCTTGGCGAGCCCGTCGCCGACCCGCTCGACGAGATGCGGCTTAGTCCACATTCCGCCGTTGGCGATGGCGGCATAGGCCGACGCCATCTGTATCGGCGTCACCGCGATTCCCTGACCGATCGGCACGTTCCCGATCGTCGAGCCCGACCACTTGTCCGCCGGGAGCACGATGCCCTGGCTCTCGCCCGGAAAGTCGATGCCGGTCGGACGGCCGAAGTCGAAGCGGGAGATCCAAGACGCGAGCCGGTCCTTCCCGAGTAGTTGTGCGAGCGTGATTGCGCCGACGTTGGAGGACTTCGAGAGGATCGTGGCCACGCTCATCGTCTCCGTCCCCCGCAGCTCCGCGTCGTGGATCCTGCGGTCGGCGACCTGGATCTCGTAGGGAAGCCTGAACTTTTCCTGCGGCGTGACGAGCCCCGTCGAAAGCGCGCCGGCTACGGTGACGAGCTTGAAGGTCGAGCCGGGCTCGTAGGTGTCGGTGACCGCGCGATTTCGTTGCAGGTCTTTCGAGACGCCGGGGAAGTTGTTTGCGTCGTAAGAGGGAGCCACGGCCATCGCGAGCACCGCACCCGTATGGGGATCGAGCACGATCGCGGTGCCGTCTTTCGCGTGCCAGCGCTGGACCGTCTGGCGCAGAACCTGCTCCGCCTGAGCCTGAATGACGTTGTTGATCGTGAGCGAGACTTCGCTCCCGTTGCGGGCAGGCCTCGAGACGATCGAGTCGAGCACGTGGCCGAGCGGGTCGCGCACAAGCGTCTCGCGTCCCGCGCGACCCGCCAACGGTTTGTCGAGGGCGAGCTCCAGCCCGGATAGGCCGTGGTTGTCGATCCCTGCGTAGCCGAGCACCTGCGCGGCGATGCCGTGCTGGGGGTAGAAGCGCCGCTCCTCGGGGTAGAACCCAAGCCCCGTGATGTGTAGACGCTGGAGCCGCGCGGCACGGGCCGCATCCGCCTTGCGCTCGACGTAGACAAAGCCGTGCTTTCGGTCGGAGAGCTTTTCGTACACCTGTCTCGGGTCGAGCCTGAGGATGCGGGCGACCGCCGGTGCGACCTTGGTCGCGTCTCGGATCTGCAGCGGATCGGCGTAGACCGTGATCGCCTGCTCACCGAGCGCCAGCTGGACGCCCGCGCTGTCGTAGATCGTGCCCCGGTTCGCCGCGAGGTCGACCGTCGTGCGGTGCTGGCTCGCCGCCATCCTGCCGAGCGACTGGGCACGCACCCCTTGCAGCCAGACGGCTCGGACCAGCGTGACGCCGAAGACGATCGCGAAGACGGCGAGGAGCAGGCGGATCCGGCGGTTCGCGACCCGACCGCTCAAGGCCGGCGAGGTGCGAGGTCGACGTAGCCGATCGTCGTCGGATCGGCCGGGACGAAGCCGCGCGCTTTGGCCAGGGCCTGGATCCGCGGCGACGAGACAGCGCCGGAAAGCTGGGCTCCAAGCGCCGCGTTCTCTGCCTGGAGCTGTTGGCTCTTGGTGTTCATGTGGTCGAGCCGGATATTCAGCCGCAGCACGGCGACGTTCAGCGCCACAATCCCGGCAAGCAGCACCCCGGCGACGATGATCCAGGCTAGGCCACCTGCGACCCCGACCTTTGCTTTTACGCTTCGCTTCGACCCGGGCCGAGGTCGCCGGTGATCGAGATCGCGGGCTCGAGTGCGCTTTCGGGCCGGCGCGCGCGCCGGGGCCGGTGCGGCGACTGCGTGCCAGGAGGCCATCAGACCTTCACCGCGGCCCTCAATCGCGCCGACGCGGCCCGAGGGTTGCTCGCCGTCTCGCGGGAGCTCGGCCGAATCGCCCGTCGCGGCGTGGCACGCAGCACCGGCTCCTGGCCGCAGACGCAGACCGGGAAGTCCGGCGGGCAGGTGCAGCCGTGCTCCTGGTCGCGGAGGAAACGCTTGACGATCCTGTCCTCGAGCGAATGGAAGCTGATCACCGCCAGCCTGCCGCCCGGGTTCAAGAGCTCAACCGCCGCAGGCAGCGCGTCCTCGAGCGCCGTCAACTCGTCGTTGACGGCAATGCGAAGCGCCTGGAAGACCCGCTTCGCAGGATGCCCGTCGCCGAAGCGAGCCGGCGCCGGGATTGCATTCTTGATCGTCTCGACGAGCTCGCCGGTTCGTTCGAACGGCTGCTCGCGACGCCGCCGGGCGATCGCGCGGGCGATCTGCTTCGCGTAGCGCTCCTCGCCGTACTGGCGGAAGATCCGCGTCAGCTCGCGCTCGGAGCCCTCGTTGACGAGCTCGCGGGCGGAATAGTCGGCCGAGGGGTCCATACGCATGTCGAGTGGCGCGTCGGCTGCGTACGAGAAGCCCCGCTCGGGGCGGTCGATCTGCATCGACGAAACGCCGAGATCGAACAGGATCGCGTCGGCACGAGCGCCGTTGTCGGCAAGCTGCTCGAGCACGATCGAAAAGTCGCCGCGGAGGAAGCGGCCCTGGACGCCGGTCTGCTTGCGAAAGCGATCGAAGTACGCGCGCGCGCTTGGGTCGCGGTCAATCGCGATCAGCCGGCCCTCGCCGCGCAGGTCAGCGGCAAGGAGAGCTGCGTGACCGCCTGCCCCGAACGTCGCGTCCACCACCGTCTCCCCGGGCTCGATCGCAAGCAGCTGCCGAACCTCGTCGGCCAGTACGGGAACGTGATCAGTCGCGCTTGGTTGCAAGACGCTCGGCAACATCCTCGGCACTCCCTTCGATCTCGTCCAGGTGTGCGCGCCACGAGGCGCGATCCCAGATCTCGAGGTGGTCGCGGATCCCAACCACGACGACCTCCTTCCCGAGCCCGGCGTAGTCGCCGAGCGGCGACGGCACCATCACTCTGCCTTGCTTGTCCAGCTCGGCCTCGGCCGCTCCCGAGAAGAAGTAGCGCTGCATCACCCGGCCTTCCTTGCTGAGCGGGTCGAGCTCTCGCAGGCGCGACTCGACGGTTTCGGTCCAATTGTCGCGCGGGTACGCGGAGAGACACCGCTCGATTCCCCGGGTGAGGACCAGGCCTTCGTCGAACGCCTGTCGGAACTTGGCCGGGAGCGTGAGGCGGTTCTTGTCATCGATCGTATGCTCGTACTCACCTAGCAGCATGGTCCACTGCGACCCACTTTAAACCACTTACTCCCACTTGGCAACCCTTTGGCGCCACATCTCACACCTCGACGCGCGGACACGTTTCAGCAGAAGATGGAGCGCGTGCGCATCCCGCCCTTCGAATCGTTCTACGAGGACCACAAGGACCCTGTTTTCGCTCATCTGCGGCGCTTGCTTGGACAGGGCGCCGAGGACGCCTTCCAGGAGACCTTCCTGCGCGCGCTCCGCGCCTACCCGGAGCTGCGGAACGGCCGGCACCTCCGCGCCTGGGTCTTCACGATCGCGACGCGAATCGCGATCGACGAGACGCGGCGGCGACGGCCGACCGGCGAGTTGCCTGAGGTCGCGGTCGAGGACGGCCTCCCGCCCCATGCCGAGCTCGGACCTATGACCGACGAGCTGCCGCCGAAGGAACGCGCCGCCGTCGTCCTTCGCTACGGCTTCGACCTTCCTTACGACGAGATCGCCGCCGCCCTCGGCTCCTCCGAGGACGCGGCGCGCCAGGCCGCCTCCTCGGGGGTGCGCCGCTTGAGAGAAAGGAGCAAGCAATCGTGACCAACGTCCCTCTGGAGCTCGACACTCACTTTCGCGCTGCCGCGGCGGAGGAGGGCCTGCTCGACGTCGCATACGACCTCGTGGAGTCTCCGCTCGGCGACCTCTTCGTCGGTGTCTCCGACCGTGGTCTCTGCGTCATCTCCTACGAGGCGGATCCGGACGCAGAGGTCGAAAGGCTCGCGCGCAATTTCGGCTCCCGCGTCCTCCGCTCGCCGCGGCCGGTCGACCCGGCTCGCCGGCAGCTCGACGAGTACTTCGGGGGGGAGCGCAGACGGTTCGAGCTCGATGTCGATCTACGACTCGCCCGTGACTTCGGCCGCACGGTGCTCGAGGAGCTCGGGCGCGTGCCGTTCGGCGAGGTCACGACGTACGGCGCGCTCGCCGCGAAAGCCGGCAAGCCGAAGGCGGCTCGGGCGGTGGGGACGATCATGAACCGCAACCCCGTCCCGATCGTGTTGCCCTGCCACCGGGTGGTCGGGGCCAACGGCTCGCTGGTCGGCTACGCGGGCGGGCTCGAGCGCAAGGAGACGCTGCTGCGGCTGGAGGGTGCGATCCTCGCTTGACCCCCACTCCGGCGTGGGATATACGACCCTCACACGGGGTCCACGACCGGAGGAGGAATCTCAATGAGGCGGGCACTTCCAGCCCTTTTCGCACTCGTACTCGCGCTGGCGCTGGCGGTGCCGGCGACGGCGGCCACGCCGAGTCCGGCCCGAATGGCGGCTCAGATCCGGACGCTGCAAGGACAGGTGAAGACGCTTCAGAAGACCGTCAAGAAGATCAACACGACGCTCTTGCAGACCGAGGGCGTCGCGGTCGTGGCGCTCCTGTATGGAGGCTGCAACTCAGCCGTAACGGCCGACGCGCTGGCAGGCTCGGGGATCGCCGGGTACACGGCGCCGCCGAACCCTGTCACTGACTACAACGCCTGCAGCCAACTGCAGAGCATCACCCGCACGTCGCCGACGATCGTCCGTCAACCGAACACGGCCACGGTCAACGTGTTTCAGGAGCTACTGAACATCTTCAAGTAGCGGCTCGTCACTCGCCGCTTGCGACGCCGACCTGGAGGACGTCCCGGCTCGGCCGGGGCGTCCGTTCACTCCCTGTTGGCAATGCCGGCGACGGCGGCCTTTCTGGATCCAAGAGCCGATAGCCGACGCCCCAGATGTTGACCACGCATGGACCGGCACCGGCCTGCCGCAGCTTCCGCCGCAGCCGTGACGAGTGCGAGTCGAGCGTCCGAGTTCGGCCGAGCGCGACGTAGCCCCACACCTCGCGCAGCAACTGCTCCTTGGTGAAGGCGCGCTCCGGCTCGGTCGCGAGTTTCGCGAGCAGGTCGTACTCCTTCGCCGGCAGCGCCACCGTTCGCCCATGGACGGTCGCGCGACGCGTGACGAGATCGACGGCGATCGGCCCGGCCTCGAGCCGGTCGCGCAGGGACGGCGAAGCGCGCCGGAGGACGGCCCGGATTCGGGCCAGCAGCTCGTCGTAGTGGAACGGCCGCGGCACGTAGTCGTCGCAGCCGCGGTCGAACGCGCGAACCCGGTCGACGCTGTCGGCCTCGGTTCCGCCGAGCACGATCACCGGTACTTCGCGGTCCCACGAGCGACCGGGCTCGCCCTCCCGAAGCCGGCGACACAGCTCGGGAGAGGAGAGCACGAGCGACGGCTTCAGGCGCTCCAGCAGCTCGAGCGCCTCGCGGTCGGCCTCGGCGCCGAGCACGTCGAACCCGTCGTCCGCGAGGTGGCGCTGGAGAAACTCCCTGGTCGACGGCTCAGGCTCGGCGAGGAGGAGGGCGGAGTTCATGGCGGCGAAAGTAGCGCCAAGCTCGCGCGTCAGCCAGATGTCCTTTGAAGCGAAATTGCAACGAACGATCCACGGAGTTTTGGGCACCCGACCGAGACGGCCGTGTTCTGTCTCGCGAGCGCAGCGACGCGACAACCCAGCGCCGCGAAAAGTGCGCGGCACTTTTCGCGGTCAAAGCCGTCCGGAACGGATGACGCCCCAAAGCAACCAGACCCCGAGCGCGCCCGAGAGCAGAAAGCCGATGAACGAGAGAAAGTTGACCCCGAAGACGAACGGCCCGTGCTTCGCAAAGATTCCGATCAGACTCGAGCCGATCAGGCCGCCGACGACGATCAGCGCGACGACGAGCCGGTTGAAGGCGACATCGACCTTGTGCATGAATTCGTCGAGCCCCTTGTGGATGAAGCCGACCTCGATCTGCCCGTCGCGGAACTCTTCGAGCACGTCGTGCAATTGGTACGGCAACGTCGCCGCGATCCGGACGAGCTCACCCGACTCCTTCTGAGCCCGCGAGAGGATCCGCTCGGGCGAAAAGCGTTCGAGCATCAGGTTTCGGGCGTACGGCTTCGCGACCTCGAAGACGTTGAAGTCGGGGTAGAGCTCGATCCCGACGGATGCGAGCGTGGCGATCGCCTTGTCGAGCAGGACGAACCGCGTCGGCAGGCGGAGGTTCATCCGGTAGATCACGTCGAAGGCCTCGCGGATCACCTGCAGTGGGTCGATCTCGGCAAGGCCGACGCCGTAGTAGCGGTAGTAAATGTCGCGAAGCTCATCCCTGAACTCGTCCTCGCGATCGCGCGGATAGCGAACACCGAGCTCCGCGAGCCGTCGCGGCATTGCGTCGACGCGCTCGTTCGCGGCGTCGATGAAGAGCCCCGTCAGCTTCGACATGTCCTCGTCGGTGAGCTTGCCGACCTGCCCGAAGTCGACAAGCCCGACTGCGGCACCGCCGTCGAGGACGAAAACGTTGGCCGGGTGCGGGTCGGCGTGAAAGAAACCGTGCCGGAAGATCATCGTCATCCAGGTCTCGGCGATCCGGTAGGCGAGGTCGCGGCGCTCCCCCTGGCTCAGCGCGGCGAAATCGATGTCCGCGAGCTGCGTTCCCTCGAGCAGCTCGAGCACGAGCACTCGCCGGCGGGTGTAGGTCCAGTAGACACGTGGAATCTTGACGTCCGCTTCGCCCGAGAAGTTGCGCCGGAAGATCTCGGCGTTCCTCGCCTCCGCGCGGTAGTCGAGCTCGCTGCGGATCGAGCGCGCGAATTCGTCGACGATCTGCTCAGCGTCGATGAAGTCAAGGGCCCGGACGCGCTCCTTGGCGAGTCGTGCCGCCTGGAAGAGCAGCGCGATGTCGGATTCGATTTGGCGCGGGGCATTCGGCCGCTGAACCTTGACTGCGACGCGCTCGCCGTTGGGGAGCAGTGCGTGGTGGACCTGGCCGATCGAGGCCGCCGCGGTCGGACGCTCGTCGAACTCCAGGAAGGCCTGCTCGATTGTGAGCCCAAGGTCCTCGTGAATCACGCGCCGGACGTCGGCGAAGGGGATTGGCCGGACGTCGTCCTGCAGCTTCTGGAGCTCGAGCACGATGTCGGGCGGGACGATGTCCGGGCGGGTCGAGAGCAACTGGCCGAACTTGACGAATGTTGGGCCGAGCTCGTCCAACATCTCCCGGAGACGGCGCCCCCGGTCCGACGGCGACTCGGCGCTCCCGTCGCGATCGATCCACGGAAAGAGGTCGGTCAGCCGGTGTCGCTCGAAGAAGTAACCGAAGCCGTGCCTGACCGCGACCTGCGCGATCTCGGAGAGGCGGCCGATGTTGCGCGTGGCCGGACGGGCCATGAGATCAGTCTGACACGGGCCCGTTACGCAGCGTCCCGTCCGGCAGTTCCGGGGGCAGTCCCGCGGCGGCCGCTTCTGCGGCCAGCCGCCAGAGCCGCACCATCTCTTGGCGGACGAGCGCTCCGGCCTCCTCGTAGCCACGGCGATTCCGCGGCAGGTGGTCGAGCGCGATCGGCTCACCGAAGACGAGCGCACACGCGCGCCGGTTCCTCGGCGACCAGCCGAACGTGTCGAGGCCGAGCGGAACAACGGGCGCGCCCTCCTGCATTGCGATCATCAATCCACCGCTCTGGATCGGGCCCGGGTAGCCGAGCCGCTGCCGCGTCCCTTCGATGTGCACGCAGACGACGTCTCCGTTGCGCACGTGCTCACGGGCCAGGCGAAGCGCGTCGCGGTCGCTCTCGCCCCGGCGGATCGAGATCACGCCCATCCAAGCAAGGGCCTCCCCGAGCACCGGAATCTCGAACAGCTCCGACTTCGCGAGGAAGTACGTGATCCCGGGGACGAAGGCGCCGATCAGCGGATGGTCGATGCCCGAGAAATGGTTGGCCGCAAGAACGCAGCCGCGGTCGCGCGGGATCCGGTCGACACCGTAGGCGGCGGTCGGCGCGAGCCGGAGCGTCACCGGGACGACGGTGTGCCTGGCGAAGCGCCAGAGCCGCTTCCGGTCCTCGTGCCAGAGCTTCGGCAGGCCGAGCCGCGTCAGCGGCGCTCTCACGGCGCCGGTGGCGAAAGCGGCGGCCGGCCCTCCTCGAGCAGCCGCAACCGGTGCTCCAGCTGAGCGATCTTGAGCCCGGCCTCGTCGAGCTCCTCGCGGGTCACGAGCCCGACCTCTCGGAAGATCCCGGCTAACCGGGCGGCGGCGCGGTCGCCGACACTGGAGTCGCCACGCCAGAGCGCCAGGAGCTCGTCGGCAAGGCCCTTGGCCTCCTCGCGCCCGAGCCGCTGGAGCACGTCGGCGAGCTTCGAAGCCGGTCCTTTATGACGCCGCTCAGAGGCCGCGCCGGCTTCGCCGCCGCGGCCGCCGTCAGCGAGTTCTGCCATGCGGACGCGCACGACGCCGCTGCCGACGGCGCTCTCGCTTCGCTTCGGCCGAAGCTGCTGGACTCGGTACGAGCTCGTCCAGCGAGGGGGTCGGCTCGGCCGCGGCTGCCTGCTCGGCTTCTTCGAGCACGACCGTCCCCGGATCGGTGGCCGGTGCACCGCCCCAAGGTCGCTGCCGCCGGCGGCGAGCGGGAGTCCCGCCATCCGGCTCGGGACCTTCGGGCTCGTCGATGCCTTTGCGCCGCGCAAACTCAGGCTCGCGTTCCTTCAGGATCGTCAGTAGCGGCGCGGCGATGAAGATCGACGAGTACGCGCCCGAGGCGATGCCGACGATCAGCGCGAACGCGAAGTCCTTCAGCGTCGCGCCGCCGAAGATCAGGAGCGCCCCGATCGGCAGGAGGGTGATGAACGTCGTCGCCAATGAGCGGCGGATCGTCTCCCAGAGTGAGACGTTGGCGATCGTCGCGAACGCCGAGCGACGCATCAGCGGGATGTTCTCCCGCATACGGTCGAAGATGATGATCGTGTCGTAGATCGAGTAGCCGAGCACCGTCAAGACCGCGGCGACCGTTGCATTCGACACCTCTCGCCCGGTCAGGGAGTAGACGCCGACCGTGATCACGATGTCGTGCAGCAGCGCGACGATCACCGGCCCCGCGAACTTGAGGTCGAACCTGACCGCGATGTAGAGCACGATCAGCAACAGCGAGACGAGGACCGCGACGATCGCCGAGCGCGCGATCTGGCGGCCGAAGCTCGAAGACACGTTCGTGATCTGACGATTGGCGGCGTGGAAGCGAGACTGCAAATCCTGGTCGAGCTTGTTCTGATTCGCAGACGTCAGCGACTTCATCCGCATCTGGAAGTTCTCGTAGCTGTCGCTGCCGAAGGTCTTCCCCCGGCCCTGGATGACGGCGTCGTTCTGACCGATGTCCTTCGCTTGGGTGCGAACGTCGGTGAGCGAGACCGGCTTCGGGGTCTTGAACGTCACCTGCGTGCCGCCCTTGAAATCGATTCCGAGGTTGAGGCCTCGGACTCCGAGCGAGACGGCGCCAACGACGATGATCACCCCGGAGATCGCAAACCAGAGGTGGCGCCGGCGCATGAAGTCGATCTGCAGCCATTTCGCCGACTGCTGCCCGGCCGCTCCCATGAAGCGCGGGTTGTCGAACCATGAGAAGCCGGAGAGAAGGCCGAGCATCGCCCGGGTCGCAGCGACCGCAGTCACCAGCGAGATCACCGTCAGCGAGATCACCGTCCCGATCATCAGCATCAGGGCGAAGCCCTTGACGCCCGCTGTCGCGACCGCGAACAGAACCAGCGCCGTGATCACGGTGACGACGTTCGCGTCGATGATCGTGTGAAAGCCCTTGGCGTAGCCGGCGGCTATCGCCGCGCGCACGGACTTCCCGGCGCGCACTTCTTCCTTGATCCGTTCGAAGACGACGACATTCGCATCGGCGGCGACTCCGATCGTCAGGATCAGTCCCGCGAAGCCCGGCAGCGTCATGGTCACGTGGAAAAGCAGGATCGCGGCGTAGAGGAAGGCCGCGTAGATGCCGAGTCCGATCACGGCGACGAGCCCGAGGAACCGGTAGAGCACGAGCAGGAAGATCGCCACGAGCAACAGGCCGATCAGCGCCGCCGTCTTGGCCTGGTTCAGGGAGTCCTTGCCGAGTGTCGCCGAGACGTCGGTGCGCTCGATCTGGACGAAGTTGACCGGCAGAGCACCCGTCTGCAGCACGAGGGCGAGGTCCTTCGCCTCGCCGATCGAGCCGATGCCGGAGATCTCGGCGTTGCCGCTGATCCCGCCCGCGAGGTCGGACTTCGTCGGGTCGATCTGCGGGAACGACCTGATCTCGCCGTCCAGGACGATCGCGAAGTGCTGCGGGATGCCGTTTCGGTTGTGGCCGCGGTTGTACTCCTCGGCGGTCACGGCCTGGAACTTGTGCGACCCGGAGCCCGTGAACTGCATCAGCACAACCGGCTCGTTCGTGGTTGGGTCGAAGTCCTGCCGCGTCCCGGAGAGCTTGAGATCGGATCCCGTCATCTGCGGGACGCCCTTGATGTCGTCCACGACCGTCTTGTTCTGGTTGTGGGTGAAGAGGTAGAAGTACCTCTTGCCCTTGGGAGGCGGTGGGATCGCATTCCCTTGCTGCGGGAGGTTTCCGGGGCAGACGACTTCGGTCGAGTCGCACGTGATGACCACGGTGTCGTGCGGGACGGCGAGCGCCGTGAACGGCGGCTTGAGGTGCGCCTGCTTCGCCTGCTTCAGCGCCGCAGCGCGCGTCGTCGCCAGGCCGACCGACTTCTGCTTGTTCTTGCCGAACGCGTAGTACCCCTCAGGCTGGCCCTTCTTCGCCTCCGACTGGACGTTCGCGAGGAGCTTGTCGAGACTGAGCGTCTCCTGCGGGTTCCCGGTCGGGGTCACCGAGGGGCCTGTCAGGGACGTCTCGAGGTCGTAGAGCTCGAGCTGAGCGGTCTTGCCGATGATCGACGCGGCCTTCGCGGGATCATGGACTCCCGCGAGCTCGATCACGATCTGGTTCGAGCCCTGTTTGCGGATCTCGGGCTCTGAGACGCCGAGCTTGTCGACCCGCTGGCGCATGATCGAGACCGAGCGGTCGAGGGCCGCAGGGTCCAGCTTCTGTCCTTTGGCCGGATTGGCTTTGAGAACGACCTCAAGGCCGCCCTGAAGGTCGAGACCGAGCGTCACCTTCTTGTGGACCGGCGACCCCGGAACGGCGAGCGCAACCACTCCCGCCAGAGCGGCGAGGATCAGGCCGACAAGGATTAGGTGCGAACGGCGGTTCGTCATCCGCGCAGGGCTGGAAGCTTAGCTTTCGCCACTCTCGTCCTGGGTTGGCGCCTGCGGCTCGACGTCCTCCTCGGTCACCACCGCAGCGACGGCCCGGCGGTCGAGTCGAACCTGCACGCCGGGAGCGATCTCGACCTTCAGCACTTCTTCGTCGAGCTGCCGTACGTAGCCGCGGATGCCGCCGGCGGTGATCACCTCGTCGCCGACGTGGAGGGTGTCCTGCATCTGCAGCTGCTCCGTCTGGCGGCGACGCTGCGGACGCAGCACGAACAGCCACAGAAGTGCGAAGAGTGCCACGATCACGATCAGGTAGCCGGGACCCACGTTTCCTCATCGGGCACGGTACCCAGACGCTCGAGCGCGTCGCGCTTGTAGGCGGCGAACTCGCCCTGTTCGATCGCCGCTCTCGCGTCCGCCGTCAAGTCGAGCAGGAATCGTAGATTGTGCAAGCTCAACAGGCGGTGACCGAGCAACTCCTGCTGATTGACGAGATGCCGGATGTAGGCACGCGAGAAGCGTGTGCACGCCGGGCAGCCGCAGTCCTCTTGCAGCGGCGCTTGGTCGCGCGCATAGCGTGCGTTCTTGAGGTTGAGCCGGCCTTCCCAGGTCAGCGCGGAGCCGGTCCGTCCGAGCCGGGTCGGCAGCACGCAGTCGAACATGTCGATTCCCCGCTCGATCACCTCGAGCACGCCGTGAGGGTCGCCGATTCCCATGAAGTAGCGGGCGTGAACCGCCGGCAGCAGCGGCGCAGACCAACCGACGGTCTCGAACATCAGGTCGCGGTCCTCGCCGATCGCGAGCCCGCCGAGCGCATAGCCGTCGAAGTCGAGCGCCGTGATCTCGTCGATGGAGCGGGTGCGCAGCTCGACGTCTGTCCCGCCCTGGGCGATCCCGAACAGGAGCTGGCCGGGCGCCCGCTCCGCCGACCGCTGGCGCGCAGCCCAGAGGGTCGTCAGGCGTACGGCTTCCTCCAGCGCCTGAGCCGGAGCGTCGGCGGGCGGCACTGCGTCGAGGCACATCGCGATGTCGGAGCCGAGCCGGGCCTGGATCCGCGAGACCGACTCCGGGGTGAAGCGCGCGGCTTCGCCGTCGTAGACGGAGCGGAACGTGACGCCGTCGTCGTCGGCGCCGAGGATCGTGTGACGGAGCGAAAAGACCTGGAAGCCGCCCGAGTCGGTCAGGACCGGGCCGTCCCAGGCCATGAACCGATGCAGACCGCCGAGCTCGGCGATCACATCGGCGCCGGGGCGAAAGTGGAGGTGGTAGCTGTTGCCGAGCACGACCGTCGCGCCGAGCGCGAGCAGCTCGTCGGGGTCGACGCTCTTCACAGTCGCCTTCGTCCCGACGGGCATGAACGCCGGCGTGGGCACCTCCCCATGCGCGGTCGACAGCACCCCGGCCCTAGCGGTTCCGTCCGATGCAGTGACCCGGTAACTCATCTCTCCCGAGCGGAGCGATGGGACAAAAGAGCCCCGGTGAAAGTGCGCAGCACTTTCACCGGATTAGCATTGCGTCGCCGAAGGAGTAGAAGCGGTACCGCTCGTCGACCGCGAGCCGGTAGAGCCGACGCGTCTCCTCGACCCCGCAGAACGCCATCACCAACGCGAGCAGCGTCGAGCGCGGCAGGTGGAAGTTCGTCAGGAGCGAGTCGACCCGGCCGAACTCGAAGCCGGGCCTGACGAAGAGATCGGTGCGGCCTCGAAGCGGCGCGCCCCGCGCGAGCGATTCGAGCACCCGGACCGTGGTCGTACCGACGGCCAGGACGCGCGGCGCCGCGCGAATCCGCTCCCAGGCGGCCGGCCCCACCTCGTAGCGCTCGCTGTGGAGCTCGTGCCGCTCGAGATCATCGGCGGTGACGGGCCGGAAGGTGTCGAGTCCCACGTGGAGCGTCACGCGCTCCACGTCCAGCCTGGCCAGCAGCTCGGGCGTGAAATGAAGACCCGCCGTCGGCGCGGCGGCCGACCCCTCCTCCTGCGCGTAGACGGTCTGGTAGCGCTCGGGATCTTCGAGCGCCTCGGTGATGTAGGGCGGCAAAGGCATCTCCCCGGCGGGCTCGCCCTCGAGGCGCAGCAGCCAGCGACCTTCCCCGAGGTGCTCGACCAGCTCAACCGGGCCGTAGTGCCTGCCCACCCGGAGCCGTTTCGTCGGTCGCGCGAGTCCTTGCCAGAGCCCGTCGCCGGTTTTTTCGAGGAGCAGGACCTCGCCGCGCGGCCGCTCGATCCGGATCCGCGCCGGAAGCACCCGGGTGTCGTTGACAACGGCGAGCTCGTCCGGGTCGAGCTCGTCGGGCAGCTCCGAGAAGCGCCGGTGGCGAACCTCTCCTGTTGCGCGCTCGTAGACGAGCAGCCGCGAGTGATCGCGTTGGTCAAGGGGGCGCTGCGCGATCAGCTCGGTGGGTAGCGCATAGTCGAGCTCGGAAAGCCTCATCCGATCCGAACGCTAGCGTTGCGGGGCATGAATCCAGTCGCGATCGAGCGGGCGAACGAGCGCCTGCGGCAAGCCGCCGAAGGAAGAACGGATCCCGCGGTCGTAGAGGCCGCGCTCGAGCGAGCCCGGAGCCAGGTCGAATCCCTCGCCGAGATGACCGCGCAGCTCGAGGCGACGCTTCCGGACCGAGTCGGCGAGGCCGTCGAGACCGGCCTCCGCCAGGAAGTGCTGCCGGTCGCGAAGCATCTCGCGGAGGTACGTGGCCTATCCGCAAATGTCGTCCGGCGCCTCGAGCGGCTGGACGGAGACCTGCTCGCAGAGCGGCACGCACGCGTGGACGACCTTGCGCTCCTGGTCGATCTCATCGTTTCGGGTTGGCAGGGTGTCGACGAACGACTCGCCCGCCTCGAACGGGCGCTCGGGGCGGACGAAGGCGCGATCGTCTACCGGATCGAAGACCGCCGCTCCGGCACTTAAACGGCCCGACTCGCCGGCAGCACCAGCTCGAAGCGACTCCCCTTCCCGGCCTGGGTTCGGAGTTCGATTGCGCCGCCGAGCGCGGCAGCCAACTCGCTCGCGATTGCGAGCCCGAGGCCGGTGCCATGGCCGTCCCGCGACCAGAACGGGCGGAAGATTCGCTCCTGCTCCTCCAGGGGGATGCCGGGCCCGCTGTCATCGATGGCGATGCGAATCGTTCCGTCGACTTGGCGCAGGCCGAGTTCGACGTGGCCGCCGTCCGGTGTCCAGCGAAACGCATTCGCGAGCAGATTCGAGATCACCTGCAGCACGCGGTCCCCGTCGGTCTCGAGGACGGGCTTGGCCGTGACCGAGCGCCGGTAGTCGATCCCACGACGGCGCGCCTCTTCGCCGAACGCGGAGTAGGCGCGGTCGACGAGCCGCTCCAGGTCGACCTCCTCGCGGAGCAGCGCAAACCGGCGCGTGCCGAGCTTGGCGAGGTCAAGGACGTCACCGACGAGCCGCTCGAGGCGCTCGGCCTCGAGGCTGATCACCTCGAGGGAGTATGCGCGCGCCTCTTCGTCCTCGACCACGCCCTCGAGCAGCGCCTCGACGTGGCCACGGATCGCGGTCAGCGGCGTTCGCAGCTCGTGGGAGACAGTCATCAGGAAGTTTCGCTCGAGCGCGTCCGCTGCCTGGAGCTCCGCCGCCATCTCGCGGAACCGCTCCGAGAGGTGGCTGATCTCATCGCGGCCCGGCACCTCCGGAACGGCGACGCCGTAGTGGCCAGTCGCGACCTCGTCGGCCGCGTCGGAGAGCGCGAGCACGGGTCGCGTGATTCGCCGCGACAGATACCAGCCGAGTGCGCCGGCGACCAGGATCCCCGCAAAGAACGCCGGCAGCAGCCGCCACACGAACGGCAGCCAGCCTTGGCTCAGACGCGTGCTCGGTCGCGCCAGGATGACCGCGCCGAAGACCTTGTCGGCGAGTTTGACCGGCATCGCGAACCCAAGCAGTCGCTTCTTGCCGCCCGGCCGAGTGAATTCGAATTGAACGGTGTCCCCCGCGAGGATCCGGCTGAAATCGAGAATCGACCGCGGCAAAAGCGTGTACGCGGGCGTCGGACCCGGGAAGACGTCGATGCCCTTCGCGCGACGGATGTAGAAGATCTGGTCGCCGGACGCGCTCTCGAGCTCGTGCGAGGAAGGTGGGTTGCCACCTGCGTGCGCGGTGTAGATCTGGGTGATTCCGCGCGCCTCCCGACCGAGCTCACGGAACGCCTGCTTCCGGAGCGTGGTCTGGGCATAGCGCTTCGAGACGCTGACCGCGACCGCGGTCGAGACGAGGCCCGCGAGCACGATCGCGGCGAGGAAGAGCGCCGGGAGCCGGAAGCGCAGCGAGCGGAACACGTTCGCCTCTTCGCTAGGCGTTCACCGAATCCCGCGCGGGGGCGACCTTGTAGCCGACCCCCCAGACCGTCACGACCGGCGAGGCGTCGCCAAGCTTGCGGCGCAACTGCCGAACATGGACATCGACCGTGCGGGTGTCTCCGGCAAAGGTGTAGCCCCAGACGCGCTCGAGCAGCTGGTCGCGCGTGAGCACGAGACCGCGGTGGTCGAGCAGCTCCCAGAGAAGATCGAACTCCTTCGGCGCGAGCTGGATCTCCTCATCGCCGACGTGGACCTCGCGGCGGCCGGAGTCGACATGGAGGTCGCCGTGGCGAATCTGCGCGGATTCAGATCTCGCACGAGCCGGCGTCGACCGCCGCAGGATCGACTTCACCCGAGCGACGAGCTCACGCGGGTTGAAGGGCTTGGTCATGTAGTCGTCGGCCCCGACCTCGAGCCCGATGATCTTGTCGACGTCCTCGTCACGTGCTGTCAGCATCAGGATCGGGATGTCACGGCGCTGCCGGATCCGACGGCAGACATCCATCCCGTCCATGTCCGGAAGCATCAGGTCGAGGATGATCAGCGCGGGCTGTTCCACCTCTAGCTGCGCCAGGGCGTCCCCGCCGGAGCCCACCGCCTTGACCCGGTAGCCCGCGTTCTTCAGATAAAGCGAGATGAAGGATGCAATCGAGACCTCGTCCTCGACCACCAGCACAGTCTGGGCCTGCGACATAGCCACGGCCTCAGTATCCCACCGGATTACCCTACTGAGGGCGCGGCGAGGGTGAGCGTCGTCGCGAAGTCGGGCAAGGACCTGTAAGGCAAGTCGTTCAGCGAGTACGTGCCGTCGGAGTCGACGCTCGGATCGTCACCGGCTCCGTTGAGGACGGCGAAGCCATGCCCGACTGCGGAGAGGTAGATGCCGGATCCCCTGATCAGGATCTGGTACTTGCTGCCGATCGCGCGAAAACGGACGTTGGCGCCGCGGCAGATCTTGATCGTGTCGTTCCGATTCGTAGTCGTGTCGCTCTTGTCTCTCTCCACATCGCAATTCGAGAACTCGAAACCGACCCCATCGCCCGCGATCACATCCGTCACCTGGATGAAGCCGCGCTGCAGCCGGCCGACAGCGGAGCCGTTGAAGTTGACGTAAACCTTGCCGACGCCCGCCTTGACCGAGAAGGTGCCGTCGTTGTCGCCGCCCAGTGCGAAGCCGGCCGCCGGAGCCGCAAGGACGATCGCAAGCACGGTGATCCAGACGAGACGCCTCATCGACGCGCGAAGTATCGATCCCGCAGGTGTGCCCTCGATGAGGGGATTGTAAGGGGTCCGTTAGCGTCCGTATGCAGGGATACTTTGCCGTGTGGCAACTCGGGCCGCGCTCGTCGTCCTGCTCGCGCTCTCCTTCATGGCGGCCTCGGCCCCGGGGGCTCGCGTCGAGCCCGCTCCCAGGTTGCTTGACCTGCGGGTGAGCAACGGCTCCAGCCCGTTCGCAGGGGATCGCCGCCTGCTGACGACGGTGAGCCCGAACGACGACGGCTTTCGCGACCGCGCCATTGTCAGCTTCCGGCTCGCCGTGAGCGCGACGGTCGAGCTGGATGTGCTCCAGACGCTCAACGTCAGGCACGGAAAGAACACGGTGCAGACGATCTCGACCGCGCGCGAAACGTTCCACGCCGGCCGCCACCGTTTGGTCTGGACGCCGGAGCGAACGGTTCCGGCGGGCACCTACGTGCTCGAACTGACGGTTTCCGACGCCCAGGGACAGCGCCGAATCTACAACGACATCCCGCTTGCCGGCCACGTCCGCGTCTTGGCTCCGGTCGTCCGCATCCAGAGGATCGAGGTTTCGATTGGGCCGAGGTACAGGCCCGGCCGGACGGCGATCGTTTCGGTCGCGACCGACGCGCGCCGGCTCGAGGTCGAGATCCTCTCCTTCCGCAACGGTCGAGGGGTCCCGGACCCGAAGACCGGCGCGAGCCCGATCGCCCCGCCGGTGGCGCTCGTCTGGAGGGGGCACCGGAATGCTCCGGGTTCCGTCCGCATCCGGATCGGCGACTGGCCGAGCGGGCTCTACTTCGTACGAGTGGCGACCCATGACGGCTGGGCCGGCTACGCCCCATTTGTCGTTCGGCCGCGCGACCTCGGCACGAGCCGGATCGCCGTTGTTCTCCCGACCAACACCTGGCAGGCCTACAACTTCGCCGACGCTGACGGCGACGGCTGGGGCGATAGCTGGTACGTGAACGGTGCCTTCCGCAGGGTCGACATCAGCCGGCCGTACATCGGCTCCGGTATTCCGTTTCGGTTCCGCGATTTCGAGTCCGCGATCATCCGGTGGCTCAGCGCCCGCGGAAACGTGGACTTCCTCACGGACCTCGATCTCGAGCATGTCGCGAACGGCGACCTCCTCGCGCGGCGTTACGACCTGATCGTCTTTCCCGGTCACGAGGAGTACACGACCGCGCACGAGTACAACCTGGTCAAGCGCTACCGCGACCTGGGCGGAAACCTGATGTTCCTCTCCGCGAACAACCTCTTCTGGAAAGTCGTCTTTCACGGGCACGAGATGCGGCGGGTCGGCGAGTGGCGGAATCTCGGCCGCCCCGAGGCAAGCGTCGTCGGCGTGCAGTACGTGGCCAGCGACTATGGCGGCCACCAGGGCGCCTACATCGCGGGCACGACCGGCGCCCCCTGGGTCTTCGCGGGCACGGGGCTCTCCACCGGTGACGATTTCGGCCGCTACGGCTACGAGATCGACATTCGTTCGCCGGCCACCCCGCCCGGAACGGTCCTGCTTGCCTCGATCCCCGACCTGATGGGGCCCGGCCGGACCGCCGAGATGACCTATTACGAGACCGCCGCCGGAGCGAAGGTCTTCGCGGCGGGCGCGCTCAACTTCGCGGCGTCCGTCGAAGAGCCGGTCGTGGCGCGGCTGCTCGACAACGTCTGGGCCCGGCTCAGCCGGCCTTGATCAGGCCGCGCAGGAGCTCGTCCTCTGCTGCGTAATCGAAGGAGTCCTGCATGTATTGGGCCATGCGCGGCATCAGTTCTTCCCACGGCCGCTCCTTGGTCGCCTCGACGAGCCACTCGCAGGTCGCGCGCACCGATCGCTCGTAGGTCGTGACCGGGCGATAACCCACCTCGAAGGCAGCCTCGGTCATGTCGAGCACGACCGGCCTTGGGCACGACCACGGGGTCTCGCAGGGTTCCCCCAGCGTCGGCAGCAGTACCTCGGTCCAACCGTGGCCGAGCACCGCTGCGATCGCACGCGAGATCTCGAGCAGCGTGGGCGGCCCCGGGTCGCCGCCGTTCAAGACGCGCCTCCCGGGATGCTCGGCCGAGAGCCAGATCAGCTCGGCGAGGTTCTCGGTAGAAACCGGATGGAACCGGCTTTGCCCACGGTCGCCCAGAACCACGTGGCGCCGTTCGTCCAGCGCGCGCTTGACGAAATACCACTCCCGCACGCTCCCGCCCGGACCGTAGATGGCGCCGGCGCGAATCAAGGTCGCCGGGAGGGCGTCCTGTCCCAGGAGAACCTGCTCGATCGCCGCCTTCTTGGTCGAGTAGGTCGCTTCTCCGGGCTCGACGGTCGGCTGAACGCGTTCGCTGATCGGAATCGGGAACCGCGGGAACTCCTCGGGCGTCTTCGCCTCATCGAATGTTCGCCCTTGGTCGTCGGTGTAGACGGAGGCGGTCGAGATAACCACGAGAGAGTTGATGAGCTCCTTCAGGGCGAGCAGCTGCTCAGCGTCCTCTTTCTCGAAGGCGACGAAGTCGACCAGGACATCGGTGCCGTCGCCGAGCACTTGCTTCAGAGCGGCTGTATCGGCACGATCGACCTTGGCGTGCTCGACGCCGGGCGGAATGTCGCGCTCGCCGCGGCTGCCGACGACGACGTCCCACCCGCGCTCCTGAAGCCGCGGGATCAGCGCCCGTCCGGTCTGGCCGCTGCCGCCGAGAAGAAATGCGCGCCGCGCCACCGGCGCGACGATAGCAGCTTGATATTCTGATATCCGGATGGGAAGCGAGCCCACCTCCCCGCTGTTCGTTCGTCTGCCCACGGCGTCGGCGGAGAAGCTGAGCCGCGCTGCGTTCGAGCTCAAGACGCCGAAACGAGAGCTCGTCGCCGATCTCGTCGACCGATACCTGGGCGCCGAGGACGTGGCCGTCGGCCGCGTCGCGTCCCAGCTCCGCGAGCCGGACGTGCTCACGATCGAGCAGCTCGCCGAGCTGCTGCAGGTGGACGAGAAGACGGTGCTCTCGCTGGCGGCAAAGGGGGAGTTGCCGGGCCGCAAGCTCGGGCGCAATTGGCGCTTCTCCCGCCAGGCCGTGCTCGACTGGCTCGCGACGCCCGAGCGCAAGCGCCACGCCGCGGGTTTCGAAGGCTGAGCTATTCGTAGTCGAAGAAGCCGTGGCCGGTCTTGCGGCCGAGGCGGCCCTGCTTCTGCAGCTGGAGCAGCCGCTCGGGCGGGGCCATCCGCTCTTCGCCGAGCTTCTCGTACAGCGCCTCGGAGGCGTGAATATGAACATCGATCCCGACGAGGTCGACGAGGCCGCACGGCCCAAGTGGCCAGCCGGCGCCGTTCGTCATCGCCTTGTCCAGATCTTCCGGCGCGACACCTGCCTCGTCGAGAACACGAACGCAGTCGTTCAGCAGCGGGATCAGGATCCGGTTGACGATGAACCCCGGTGTGTCGTTGCAGTTGACCGGCTGCTTCCCCGCACCCTGCGCCCAGTCGTAGGCGGCGCGCACCGCGTCGTCCGAGCTCTGGGGCGCGCGCACGATCTCGACCAGCGGCAGCACGGGCGCCGGATTGAAGAAGTGCATGCCGACGACCCGCTCCGGCCGGTCGGCCGCCTCGGCGATCTCGGCGACCGAGAGTGCGGAAGTGTTGGTGGCGAGGATGGCGTCCGGCCGCGTGACCCGATCGAGCTCGGCGAAGACCTCGCGCTTGAGCGGTAGCTCCTCGAGCACGGCCTCGATCACGAGGTCGCAGTTCGCCAGGTCCGCGAGCTCGGTCGTGAGCGTCAGCCGGCCGATCGCCGCGTCTTTCTCCTCCTGGGTCAACCGCCTCTTCTCGACGCCGCGCGTGAGGTAGCGGTCGATCGTCGCCTTTCCGCGCTCGCCGAGCTCGTCGTTCACCTCGCGTCCGACCGTGTCGAAGCCGGCCTGGACGCTCACCTGCGCGATGCCCGCGCCCATCGTCCCAAGGCCGACGACTCCGACTCTCCGAATCTCCACGGCGCGCGATCCTACTTCGCCGCGGCCTCGATCAGCTTCCGCGCAGACTCGAACTGCTTCTCGGTGAGACGGATGTGCGAGTGCCGCCAGAGGCTCTGCGGGAAGATGCCTGCCGCCTCGACGGGCGGTGCGCCGTTCAGGTCAGCGACCACGACAATGGGGCGAAGCCCATAACTCCAGGCCCAGCGGCTCCGGGACGGGTCGTTCTCCGGGTCGCCGATGACGTCTGAGACGCCGAAGATCGCCTGCCACACGGCCGCGTAGAGAATCGCGCGGTCGCCCCGCTGTACGGACGGCCGCTTCGTCGACCCCTGCGTCCGAATTTGCCGTGCGTCGATGTAACGATCGAGCGGCTTCTCGCCTCGGCCACGGACGAGCAGCCAGTAGGTCACGCCAAAGTAGGAGGGTTTGGCGAAATGGAGTCTGTGCCCCCAGGCCGCGCTGCTCGCCCCGTGGCAGCGTCCTCAGTCGGGCCAATAGCTTTGGCTATTGACGCTCCCTGCGTCCTCCCCACGGAACGAGCATCGCACCCTGGTGACGAGCGCCATTCCGCCAAACCCTCCTAGACTAGCCCTCATGGCCGTGACTGCCCAGGAGCGCAAGCTGCTGATAGGCGGCGAGTGGGTCGAGACCGGCGACTGGGTCGACGTCGCCTCGCCGTATTCGGGCGAGACCGTCGGGCGCGTGGCGAAGGCAGGCGCCAACGAGGCGCGCCGGGCGATCGACGCCGCCGAAGCCGCTATGAGCGAGCCGCTGCCGGCTCACAAGCGCGCCGAGATCCTCGTCCGGGTCGCGGGCTACCTCGGCAAGCGTCACGACGAGGCCGCGCGGACGGTCTCCGAAGAGGCGGGCAAGCCGATGAAGGCCGCCCGCGTAGAGGCGATGCGCGCGATGTCCACCTACACGTTCGCGGCAGTCGAGGCCCGCAAGCTCGCCGGCGAGATGGTGCCGATGGACGCCTCGCAGGCCGGCGAGGGCAAGCTCGGGTTCACGCTGCGGCGGCCGATTGGCGTCGTGGGCGCGATCTCCCCGTTCAACTTCCCGCTCAACCTCGTCGCCCACAAGCTCGCGCCGGCGCTCGCCGCGGGCTGCGCGGTCGTGCTCAAGCCCGCGAGCCAGACCCCTCTTTCTGCGCTGCTACTCGCCGAGCTCGAAACCGAAGCCGGGCTGCCACCCGGCTGGCTCAACGTCCTCGTCGGGCCGGCTTCGGAGATCGGCGACGTCCTCGTCGAGGACGAGCGCGTCAAGGCGATCACCTTCACCGGCTCCGGTCCGGTCGGCTGGCGGCTCGCCGAGCGCGCTGCGAAGAAGCGCGTCAACCTCGAACTCGGTAACGCGACACCGGTGATCGTCGCCGCGGACGCGGACATCGACTCCGCCGCGCAGGCCATGGCTGCGAACGCGTTCTCCTTCGCGGGGCAGAGCTGCATCTCGGTCCAGCGGATCTACGTCGAGGCGCCGGCTTACGACCGCTTCGTCGAGCAGTTCCTCCCCAAGGTCGGGGAGTTGAGGGTCGGCGACCCCGCCGACGAGGAGACCGACGTCGGACCCGTGATCGACGAAAGCGCGCGCGAGCGGATCCGCGACTGGATCGAAGAGGCTCGCGCGAGCGGCGCGCGCGTACTCGCGGGCGGCGACACCGACGGCGAGCTGATCCGCCCGACGGTGATCGCCGACGCCGGCCCGGAGCTGAAGGTGAGCTGCGAGGAGGTCTTCGGCCCAGTCTGCACCGTCAACTCGGTCGGTTCGGTGGACGAAGCAATCGAGCTCGCCAACGGCACTCGGTACGGCCTCCAGGCGGGAATCTTCACGAGCAAGCTCGAGACCGCGATGCATGCCGCCGAACAGCTGGAGTTCGGTGGCGTCGTCGTCAACGAGGCGCCGACGTTCCGGGCCGACCAGATGCCCTACGGCGGCGTCAAGGATTCCGGCAATACACGCGAGGGGCCTGCATACGCGGTGCGTGCGCTGACCGACGAGCGCCTAGTCGTCATCAACGTGTAGGCACGGACGTTTGGGCCAAGCGGGGCGGGGAATGACGGCGGCATGCTTGGACTTGCGCTCGTTCTGATCGTGCTCGGGCTTGTCGGGCTCTTTCTGTTTCCGTGGGGAGGCATCGTGGTGGGAATCGTCGGAGTCGTGCTCCTGATCGCCTTCCTGGCCCTTTTCGCCCGCCGTGCCGAGACTCCAGGGCCCTAGGCCCGACCCCGAGAAACGCCCCCTCACCTTGCTAAAGTCGGCGCCCGTGCCGCGATTTCCCCTGCCTGGACGCCGTCGGCTTCAGCGCGGCCAGAAGGAGCCTTCCGACGCGGCCCCGCAGGGCCCGATTCGTCGAGCGAGCTCTCCAGGGGCGCTGCGGCGGGAGCGGAAGGAGATCCTGAAGGCCCGGGAAGAGCTACTCCGGGATCTCGGCGGGCTCGCGATGGAGATGTACCGGCGGGAGCAGTTCCGCGAAGACCTGCTGAGCGAGCAGGCGCGCGACATCGCGAACCTCGAGGCGCGCCTGCACGAGCTCGACTCGATGCTCGCCGCGGCCGCGGCAGGACGCCGTACAACGGCGAGCCGCTGCGACTGCGGTGCGCCGATCATCTGGGGCTCCCACTTCTGCGCGAACTGCGGGCGCCCCGTCGGCGAGCAGGCCGTCGTCACCTGTACGCAATGCGACCACCCGCTGCCGGCGGACGCGGGGTTCTGTCCTAGTTGTGGGAAAGCCGCCGAGGCGCCGGCCAACGGCGACGGCGAGCGCGAGGCGGACGCCACCGTGATCAGGCAGGCAGGGGTCGGCGCCGGGGAAGGAAGTCCGAAGCCCGACCGCTGGGAGGAGTAGGCGGTGAGCGCCTCGCCTCCGGGGAACGGCGAAGCGCCCGTCGGTGAGCCGCAGGCCGCAGGCCGGCCGCTCTGTCCGCGTTGCGGAACGCCGCATGAGCCGAACCAGGAGTACTGCCTCGAATGCGGTCTCCGACTGCCGGTCGAAGCGAGCGGGCTCGTCCCGAGCCTGGGACGCGCCTGGCGCCGCCGGCTCGGGTGGTATCCAGGCGACTGGGTCTGGCCTTCGCTGCTCGCGCTGTTGATCGCAGCGCTCGCCGGGATCGGCGCGGCGGCCTTCGTCTCACACGACCAGAAGCGCGCCGGCTATGTGACTGGAACGAGCCCCTTCGGCGCGCCGCCCTCGACAATCACGCCGCCCGAGCCAACCGTGACGCCGCCGACCGTCCCGTCGACAGGGACCGGCACGCAACCCGCGCCACCGAACACGACGACGACCCCAGCGGCGGCCCTGAAGTCGTGGCCCGCCGGCAAGACCGGCTGGACGGTCGTGCTCGAATCGCTGCCGTCCGCGAACGGCCGTTCGTTCGCGCTCGCGCAGGCGCGTGCAGCTGAACACAGCGGCCTCCAAGACGTCGGCATTATCGACTCGTCGGGCTACGCAAGTCTCCATCCCGGTTACTACGTGCTCTTCAGCGGTGTGTACACCTCGTTCGACGACGCGAACACGGCCGCCACGACAGCGCAGTCCCGCGGGTACAGGCGCGCATACCCGCACCGAATCACGCCTTGAGTGATAGCCGGCGAGGCGACCCACGCCGCGGCAAGCGCCCTCTCCCGGTCTTAGCGCGTTTTCTCACAAGAAAACCTGGAGGCCGAGTTTGTGACAGGCCCGGAACCGTTTAAGCTGTCTCCCGGTCGGAGATGGTGAGCGAGGATTAATCGGTACTTAACAAAGCTTTGCCGGGGGTTAATAGGCTGGACGGGATACTGATTTCCGACGAACGAATGGTGCAGATCCAGGCCTGTATGTATCAGTACTCGCGGGCGATCTATCGCTCGATCAAGGATCTCGTAGATCCGTACGTCGATCCCGAGACCGGCATCGAATACCGCCGCCAGGTGCTCGAGGCATGCGAGCAGACGATGGAGCGTTTGGCGACCGATCCTCTCTACTTCGCCAAGCCCGAGCGCGCCCTCTTCCAGGACATCCGGCGCTACTTCCCGATCACCGCGCAGGCGCAGGTCGCCTGGGCTGTGAGCGAGGGGGTCACGGCGGCGTGCGCGTTCATCGAGTCGCAGATCGAGGCCGGCGCGTTCGACGGCGGCGTTTCGCGCTGCCGCGCGACGACGCGCAAGGGAAAGCCGTGCCAGCGCACCCCGCTGCCCGACCGCGACTACTGTCCGTCGCACCAGCACCTGGAAACACGCTCGCGCGTCGCCGCGTAACGCGCTCGTAGTCGCGCCGGGTCTCGGGTAGGCTCGGGCCGACGTGTCCAAGGCTACGAGCCAAGCGATGTCCACCCATCCTCCGCAAAAAATGCGGAGCATTTTTTGCGGTTAGCGGCTAGTGTCGCACGACACTGACAAGCTGATCCGGCAGCTTTCGCTCGTCGCGTTCCTGATGGCGGAACGGCGGGCGGTCACCGCGCGCGACATCAAGGGGAACGTCGAGGGCTATCAGGAGATGTCGGACGAGGCGTTCGCGCGCCGCTTCTATTCCGATCGGGCCGAGCTGATCGCGCTCGGCGTGCCGCTCCACTCGCAGCGCGACGAATACACGGGCGAGGAGCTCTACACGATGCGCTCCGAGGCCTACTTCCTCCCTCAGCTCGATCTCAGGGACGACGAGCTGGCCGCGCTGCAGACTGCGCTCTACCTCCTCGAAGGCAAGTTCGCCTACGCGGAGCCGCTCCGGCTCGCGCTGCAGAACCTCGCCCTGGGCCGACCCGGGTTCGCCGAGGCGCCGACAGACACGGCCCTCCGCGTCGAGGTGCTCGATCCGGAGTACTCCGCCGAGCTCGCGGGCCGGCTCGGAAAGCTCGAGGGCGCGATCTCGAAGCAGCGCACGGTCAAGTTCAACTACTGGTCGATCTCCCGAGACTCGGAGGAGGAGCGGGCGTTCAACCCGTATGCCCTCTTCCAGGACAACGGCGCCTGGTATGTCGTCGGCCAGGACCTCGTCCGCGAGGACATTCGCACGTTCCGCGTCTCACGTATCCGCGGCGACATCCGCTTCGCGACGCGCAGGGAGCGGGATTTCCGCCTGCCTGCGGAGTTCGAGATCGAGCCTTACCGCGATCGTCCGCCGTGGCAGATCGGCGATCTGATCGGGGAGGCGAGGATCGAGGTCGGGGACGACACCGCCTGGTGGGTCGAGCGGACGTACGGGGAGCATGGCCGCGTGGAAGACGGCGTCTTCGTGACCAAATACTCGAACGCCGGGCAGCTCGCCTCCTGGATCGTTCGCCAGGACGGGCGCGCCTCGCCGATCGCGCCGCCGGAGCTGAGGCGCGAGGTCGCGCGCGCGCTACGGCTCGTCCGCGACCGGCACGAGGGGACGCCGCAAGAGCTTGCGGCGGTGGCGAAGCCGCGAGAGCAGGACGAGCTCGAGCGCGTCGCCGGGCCCGTGGCGCCGGAGCGCTTCGCAGTGCTCCAGGCACTGCTGGCGTACCTGCTCGATCGCTGCGGCGAAAGCAACGACGCAGTCGTCGACGCGGCTGACCTGATCGACCGCTTCCACATCCCACCCGACGAGCTCGAGGAGCACCTCTCGTTGCTCAACCTCGTCAACTTCGGCGGCGGTTGCTACGCGATCTATGCCGAGCTGGCCAACGGGAAGGTGCGAGTGGACAAGGAGCTCTTCGGCGACACTTTCCGCGCCCCGCCGCGGCTGACCCCGCTCGAGGCTCGCGCAATCCGGCTCGCGCTCGAGTTCGTCGGGCCGATGATCGCGGCCGACGCGCGCACACCGCTCGATCGCGTGCGCAAGAAGCTCGAGGAGACCTTCGGCGAGTTCGACCTCGCGCAGACGCCTGCCCCGCACATCGGCGAGGACGAGGAGGGGCTCGTCGCGACTCTGACCCAGGGAATCAGAGAGCGCAGGCTCGTCGAGCTCGACTACCTCAAGGAGGGCGAGGAGTCCACGTCGGAGCACCTGGTCGAGCCTTACTCGATCGAGCGCCGCCTCCCCTATTGGTACGTGCACACGTGGGATCGCACCCGCGACGCCGAGCGCTCCTTTCGGCTAGACCGGATGCGCAGCGCCAGGATGCTCGCGGACGATTTCGAGCCGCGTGAGGGTTTCGAGCCGCGCGGCCTCCGCGACGCCAGGCCGGTTCAGATCTGGTACTCGCCCGAGGTCGCACGCTGGCGCCTCGAGCGCGGGACGGCAAGGCTCCTGAAGGACGGCTCGGCGGTGGAAGAAGTCGCGGTCGGCGGCGAGGGCTGGCTGATCGGCGAGATCCTCTCGTTCCGAGGCGAAGCGGTCGTGCGCGAGCCGAAGGAGCTTCGCACGCGGATCGCCGAGCGGGCCCGCACGCTCCAGGCCGAGCTCGGGCTCACCCGCGTCCGCGTTCCTTCCGCGGGCTAGTCAACGGGGAGTATCAGCGTGAAGGTTTGCGCCGACCAAGGCGTCGCTTGCGATGCCGACATGGAGGCCACGGCGGCTTCGCCGTCGGGGCCGTCTAAACCCGGCTCGAGGGTTCGGCCGGTAGTGTCAGGGTAAAGGTGGCTCCGCCTTGAGTCGCCGACGAGACCTCGACCGAGCCGCCGTGCGCCTCGGCGATCGAGCGCGCGATGAAGAGTCCGAGGCCGGTCCCGGGCTTCCCTGGAGAACCGGCGCTCTGGCCACGGCCGAACTTCTCGAAGATCATGCGCTGCTGATCGGCAGGGACGCCCGGGCCGCGGTCTGAGACCTCGATCCGCACACGCGAGTCCTGCTGGAAGGCATTGACCCTGACCTCTTCGCCGGCCGGCGAATACTTGACCGCGTTGTCGAGCAAGTTCGTCAGCACCTGTTGTAGCCGGTCGCGGTCGCCGCGCACCGACGGGAGCTCGCCGCGGATGTCCGCGATCACGCTGACCTCGTCCTGCGCAAGCGCAATGCCGGCGACAGAGTCTCGCACGAGTGCACCGAGGTCGACGTCGCCGAAGCGGTAGGTGAAAGTGCCGGCTTCGATGCGGGAGGTGTCGAGTACGTCGCCGACTAGCGCCGCCAGGCGCTCCGTCTCGCTGCCGATCAGGGCGAGGAAGGACTCCCGCTGGTCCGGGGTGAGCTCTCGCCAGCGCTGGCGGAGCGTTTGGGCCGAGCCGACGACCGACGCCATCGGCGCCCTCAACTCGTGCGAGACGAGCGAGACGAAGTCAGCGCGCAACGTGGACAGGCGGCGCAGTTCCTCCACCGTGCTGCGCTCGGCCTCGTAGGCGCGAATGTTCTGGACAGCGCTCGCGACCAGGCGTCCGAGCAGCGCGACGAGCTCGAGCTCTTGGTTCTTGAAGGCTCGTGGCTCCCGGCGGACGAGCGAGATCATTCCGAACGCCCTCGGCCCGTGTAGGAGCGGCGCCGCGATCCTGCAGAGGAGCCCGAGCTCGATGAACTCACGCTCCTCCGAGTAGCGAGCGTCGGTCATGTCCTCGCGGTAAACCGGCTGAGCCGTGCGAAGGATCTCGGCGAGCAGTGTCTGGGTGACCGGCTGCCGCGTGCCACGGGAGAAGACCCCCTCGGCTCCGACTCCCGCAACGGCCATCACCTGCGCGGTTCCCCCCTCTTCGAGGATGATCGCCATCCGGTCGAAGGGGACGAAGCCACGAAGCTCGCGGATAAAGGCTTCGAAGGCCTCGTCGAGGTTGAGAGAAGAGCTGAGCGCGCGGGCGCAGCGTGTCGCAGCCTCGAGCACGTCGGCTCGCCGGCCCAGCTCGTCACGAAGCAGCTCGGCCTCTGCGACCTGCGCCTCGGAGGTCGCGGTCTTTTGGCGCAGCCGGTCGACAAGCCAGCCGACGATCATTCCGGTGAGGGTGAGCAGGCCCCACGGAAAGACGACGTGGTCCGGTTGGTAGCCGTGAGGAGGGTTGTCGAACTTGGTCTCCCGCCACCATTCTGCGACCGCAAGCAGCGGCACGATCGCGAGCGGCATCAGCAGGCCGCCGCGAATTCCGTATCGGACTGCCGCCTCGATGAGCAGGACGAAGAAAAGCTGGTTGACAGGCGACCCGATCTCGTACTGGTAGATGAAGACGAAGGCCCCCACGATGGTCGTGTCGACCGCGAGCGCGACCAGGCCAAACCGGCGAGGGGCGCGTGTAAACACGCCGGAGGAACGGCTGAGCAGGAAGAAGCCAACCCCCGCGACCACCAGCAAGCCGGTTGTCGCCCACGCCCAATTCTCGTAACCGGACGGATAATCGGTGCTCAGCACGCCGACCTCGACGATCGCGAACGGCACGGAGGCGAGCCGAACCCACGCGATCCATCGCTCTGTCTCGCGAAGCCGTTCGAGCTCAGCGCTCACGGGCGGGCACCTGCTCGTTCGCGAGCGCGATGCGGGCGTTTCGCTGCAGAAAACGGCCGTCGTTTCGCGGCACGTAGAGGCGTGCGTACCGCTCGCGCAACTCGGCTGGGTCGGACTCGAGCCAGTCGCGGAGGTTGACGTGCGGCTCCGCGTCCGCAGGAAGCGGTTCGCCGGCGCGCCGCTTCTCGATCCCGCGGTTCCAGGGGCAGACGTCCTGGCAGATGTCGCAGCCGTAGACCTGTGCCTCCATCGCCTCGCGGTACTCCTCCGGCGGGTCGTGTGCCGACTGCGTCCAGTACGAGAGGCATTTGGTCGCGTCGAGCGTCCCGGGCTCGTCGAGCGCGCCCGTGGGGCAGGCCTCGATGCAGAGTGTGCAGGAACCGCAGTCGAGCCGAAGCGGCGGGGTCGCGTCCAGCTCTCGGTCGGTGATGAGCGTGCCGAGCACGACCCAGGAGCCGAACCGCCGGGTGATCAGGAGCGTGTTCTTTCCGTAGAAGCCGACGCCCGAGCGCGCCGCCGCCTCGCGGTCGACGTGCTGGTTCTCGTCGACGAGCACGCGGTAGTCGCCGCCCAGCCGCCGACCGAGCTCGTCGAGCTTCCCGCGCAGCTCCGCATACGCGTCGTACCAGGTGTAGCGCGGCAATCGCCCGTGGCCGGGTGGGCGCTCGGGCTCGTCCGCGTAGTAGGACAGCGCGGCCGAGACCACGGTTCGCGCGTCCGGCAACAACTTTTCCGGACGGCACGAGACCTCGGGCTGCGCCATGGTGAAACGCATGTCGGCGAAAAGGCCTCGGGCGCGCCGGGCGCGGATGTGGCGCTCAGTCTCTTCGTACGGCTTTGCCGGGGTCGCACCGACGACGTCGATGCCGACCTCTGCGGCGAGACGCTCCAGCTCTGCGGCGTTCATATGGAAGATTGTGCCCGCGTGAAGGCGATCAGGATCCACGAGGACGGCGGGCCCGAGGTTCTGCGTTACGAGGATGCGCCCGATCCTACGCCTGCCGCCGGCCAAGTCCTCATCCGCATCCGGGCGGCGGCGCTCAATCACATCGACCTCTGGATCCGGAGCGGACTGCCGTCGGTACCGAAGCCGCGAATCCTCGGCTCCGACGGGGCCGGCGAGCGTCTCGACACGGGCGAACGCGTCGTCATCAATCCGGGGCTCGATGACGGCCGCTTGATCGTCGGCGAGCACATCGACGGCACGGACGCCGAGCTGATCGCCGTGCCAGAGGACTACGTGCTTCCGATTCCCGACGAGCTCGCGTTCGAGCAGGCGGCGGCATTCCCGATGGTGTTCGAGACGGCCTACCGGATGCTCGTGACCAAGGCGCAGATTCAGGAGGGCGAGTGGGTCTTGGTCTGGGGTATCGGCGGCGGCGTTGCCACGGCATCGCTCGCGATCGCAAAGGCGTTCGGCGCGCGCGTGCTCGCGACCTCGTCGAGCGACACGAAGCTGGAGCAGGCGCGCGCGCTGGGAGCCGACGCGGTCGTCAACCACGCAAGCGGCGACGTTGCCGCGGCGGTGAAGCAAGCGACCGACGGCGTCGGGGCGGACGTCGTCGTCGAGCACGTCGGTGAAGCAACGTGGAAGACGTCGCTCGCCGTCGTCCGGGCAGGCGGCCGGGTTGTCGTCTGTGGCGCCACGAGCGGCCCCAATCCTCCGGCCCAGCTCCACCGGGTCTGGTGGAAGCAGTTGACGATCTACGGCTCCACGATGGGCACCCGCGAGGACTTCGCCGGCGCCTTCGAGCTGGTGAAGTCAGGCCGGGCGCGGCCGGTCATCGACCAGGTTTTCGCGCTCGAGGAAGCACGAGCCGCACACGAGCGCATGGAGCGCGGCGAGCAGTTCGGCAAGATCGTGCTGCGGATCGATTAGCCCCGAACGGCCACGGCCGAGGTCAAACCGAACAGGTCCAGAGCGGCCACGTCGGCCCAGGCCCGACGAGCTAGCCGAAGCCGAGGATGAATTTGGCGTCGTCGGACATCTTCTCCGGCGACCAAGGCGGGTCCCAGGTCAGCTCGACCTCGACGTCCTCGACCTCGGGCATCGAGCGCGCGATCTGGTCGATGTTCTCCTGAATCATGGGCCCAACCGGGCAGCCCATCGAGGTCAGGGTGTGGATCACCTTGACCTTCGGGCCCTCGACCTCGACGTCGTAGAGGAGTCCGAGTTCGACGATGTCCATTCCGAGCTCGGGATCTTCGACGGCGCGGAGCGCGTCGACCACTTCTTCCTTCGTAGGCACCAGTCCAGCCTAGCTCAGCAGCCGCACTTCCTCGCGCCGTTCGCGGGCGAAGAAGTGGATTCCGTCCACGAAACGCACCCAGTTGCAGCGAGTGCACATGACCAGCGAATGCGTGCGCGCCGAGTCGCCGAGGAAGCGGACGCCGCGGAGCAGGTCGCCGTTCGATACGCCGGTCGCGGCCACGATCACCTCGCCGGGCGAGAGGTCGTCGATCGTGAAGATCTTCTCGAGGTCGTCGATCCCGTATTCGCGCGCCTCTTCGATCTCGGTTCGCGTCGTCGGCCAGAGTTGAGCCTGCAGCTCGCCGCCGAGACAGCGGAGCGCAGCCGCCGCCATCACCGCCTGGCGGGTGCCGCCGATCCCGATCGCCAGGTGATCGTTGGTGCCGCGGATCGCAGCGGAGATGGACGCGGTCACGTCTCCGTCCTGGATCAGCTTGATCCGAGCGCCCGCGGCGCGGATCTCCTCGATCAGGTCGTGGTGCCGCGGGCGGTCGAGCACGATCGTCGTCACGTCGTTGACGCTACGCCCGAAGGCCTCGGCGATCCCGCGGATGTTCTCGGCGACCGGCCGGCGGAGGTCGATCGCAGCGCGGGCGCGAGGGCCGACCGCCAGCTTTCGCATGTACATGTCCGGCAGGGTCTGGAGCGAGCCGGGCTCGCCGACCGCGATCATCGACATCGCCCCTCCCCCGCCCCGCGCAACGATTCCGCGTCCTTCCAAGGGGTCGAGTGCGAGATCGACCTGCTCTCCCCCGGCCCCCACTCGCTGGCCGCGGCCGAGCGTCTCGTCTTCATCACCGCCGGCGCCGATCACGACCTGTCCGTCGATCGGCAGGTGCTCGAGCGCGGACCGCATCGCCTCCGCGGAATCGCGTTCGGCGCCCTCTTGGTCGGCTCGCCCCAGCCAGCGCGCGCCCGCCAGCGCAGCACGCTCGGTCGCCCGCGCGTAGCTCTCGCAGAGGCAGTAGCGGTCGAGCGCGGATCCTTCGCGCTGCCGGATCGGAGCTGTCTCGGTCATCCGACTTTCTCGAACCGCTCGGCGCTCTCGAGCACGAGCTCCATTGCCTGTCCGATCGCAAGCTCGATGTTGCCGTTCTCGATCACCCGCACGCCGGCCTTCTCGGCGCGGCCGACGATGTAGTCCTGGATCTCGCGGATATCGCCCAGCGAGTCGAGATACCGCTCGAACGGCCGCGCGCTGCCTGATGCGGAGTCCCGCAACCAGAAGTGGCTCGCGTGGGCTTCGACGTCCTCGATCGCGAGCACGAACTGAACGACGAGCGCTCCTTCAATCTCGGCCGAGACCATCCCCGGAACGAGATGAACTCCCTCGAGCACCATCGACCACCCCTCCTGCATGACCCGCTCGATCGCTGCGCGGACGCCGACGAGCACGTTGCGGGTCTGGGCGAGGAAACCGCGCAGGACGCGGTCCTCGTCTTCCTCGTCTTGCGAGGCGCCGGCCTCGAAGCTCGAGTAGTGGATCGCGGGCATGAAGTCCTGCGAGAAGAACGCACGCATCGTCTGCCGGACGAAGTCGGTGGAGGTGACCCGTGTGATCCCAAGCCGGTAGGCGATCTCGGTCGCCACCGTGGACTTGCCGGTTCCGGTCGCGCCGCCGATCAGGAGGACGATCGGCAGGTCGAGATCGTCGAGCCGTCCGAAGAGGCGCAACCGCCTGATCACCTGAGCGCCCTCGTCTTCCCCCCACATCGCGACGGCGAGTTCGTGAAGGCGCTCGAGCGACGAGGCGCGGCCCCCTGCAGCGGCCAGGTCCGCCTCGGCCGTGAGCGCGAGCTCGTATGCCTTCTCGGACGGGACGCCGGTCGCGATCAGTGCCCGGGCGAGCAGCCCCTTCGAGAACGGCAGACCATCCTCGCCGCCGAGCGGAAGCGGCTCGCGATGGCGGCGCTCAGTCACGTCTTCACCGGCTCCACGCGTGCTGCGTCAGCGAGCACCAGCAGCGCAGGCTCGAGCTCCGGCTGCCCGGGACAGGGGACGAGGTCATTAGCGGCCAGGACGATCTCGACGCCCCGCTTCGCGCCGGCTTCGGCAACGACGTCGATCCCGGCCGCCTTGATCTCGGTCAGGTAGACGTCCGCGTCGAGCGTGTCCAGCTCGCGCCGGAGCGCCGGCCTGTCGGCGAGGTTCCCGGAGACGTGGACAACCTCCGCCCCATACCCGGTCAGATGCGCGGCAAGTCGGGCGTGCGCCGATGCAGCGGCGGTCGTGAAGAACGCGACACGCTTGCCGTCGACCGGGGCGAGCGGCCGTGGCCGAAAGCCGACGGCGATCACCGGCACCTCGGGCTTGACGTCGCGAATCGCCTCCGCGAGCGCCTCGTGCGGGGTCGACTCATCGGCCATCGTCACGACCACGAGGTCGGCGAGCAGGATGCGGTAGGCGTTCAGGTAGCCGGTGACGAGCGCCGGCGGGTCGAAGGTGCTCGTGACGAGCAGGCGCTTGCTTGTCGCGACCGGCGGAATCGCCGCACCGCTGCCGTCGAAGACGACGAAGTCGGCCCCACGCTGAAGTGCCAGCTCGGCCCCGGCGGGAACGTTCGAGGTCGCAACCGCCCCGGCCAGCCCGCCACCGCAGCGCCGACAGCCGATCGTGACGACGCCCGCGACAGCCGCGATCTCGAGGTAGTCCGACGCGGCGTGACGGCCCTGTCGCGAGAGGGCCAGGAGCTCGTCGAGGCTCGGACGGGACTCGGCGACCTCGGGCATCTCCGGCCCCCCGCGTCCCATCGCCACGGCAATGACGTCGCTGTCGCGGGAGAGCAGCCCCGCGAGATGCGCGGAAACGGCGGTCTTGCCGACGCGTTTGCCGGTCGCGAAGACCGCAAGTGAGGGCACCGGAAAGGGCTCCAGCTCGGGCGGCTCGAGGCGGAAGTCCGCGCCCGAGTACGGGATCCCGAACGCAAGCACCCGGCTGCCGAGCCGGAATCGCGCCGCGGGGCCCAGCACGGGCTCGTCCGAGAGGTCGAGCACGAGCTCCGGCTCCAGCTCGCGAAGCGCCGCCTCGAGATCGTCGTAGAGCGGGACGCCGTAGTCCGCCTCACCACGGAGCTTCTCGATCCCGCCGACCCTGAGCGCGCCGACGAACTGATATGGCAATTCGGCCAGTGCGTCCCGCACGGTCGAGGGGTAGTGCTCACCGTCGATCACCGCCAACGTCCTCATCGCGGCGAGGTCACCTCGCCCTCGATCCGCGCCGTGTACTTCTCGAACGAGCGTGTCTCGGTCGAGAACTGGATGATCCTTTCCTGCCCGTGGAAGGGGTATTTCCGCCAGACGTCCACGTGGTGGTCGGTGATCTCGATCAGGTTGTAACAGGGCCGCGTCTTGCCGCGGAGACGTTGCGAGGAGACCGTCCCAGCGTTGATCACGAACAGATCCTCGAGGCGCCACGCGTAGGGGACGTGCTTGTGGCCGGAGAGCACGATGTCGACGCCGGCACGTTGCAGGCACTCGATCGCGTCGCCCGCGTCGTAGACGATGTTGCGCTCACGTCCCGTGCCCGGGATCGGCAGCAGGTGGTGGTGGAGCACGAAGATCCGCAGCTCGGCGTTGCCTTCGGCGAACTGCTCCTCGATCCACCGGTAGCGGCCCCGGCCGATCTGGCCGTGGTCGAGATCGGGCTCGGTCGAGTCGACGGCGACGACCGTGACTCCTTCACGCTGGACAACGTGGTTTCGCGAGCCGAACAGCTCCTCGAAGTGGATGTAGCCGACGTTGCGCGAGTCGTGGTTGCCGGGGATGACGACCACGCTGTCGCACTCGAGCCGGTCGAGATACGCCTTCGCCTCCACGTACTCGTGCTTGAAGCCCATCGCCGTCAGGTCGCCGGAGCAGACGACGATGTCCGGCTGCTGATCGTTGATCTCGTTGATCGCCCGTTCCATCAGGCCGGGCACGAAATGGACCTCGCCGCAATGGATGTCCGAGATGTGAGCGATCTTCATGGCCGAAGTCTAGAGCGGGTCTAGAAGACGCCCTGCACCGGCCAGTAAAATGCCGCGGCGACGAGCGCCGCCGCCGGAATCGTCAGCAGCCACGCGAAGACGATGTTGCCGGCGACGCCCCAGCGCACGGCAGAAAGCCTCTTCGTCGCCCCTGCCCCCATCACCGAGCCCGAGACGACGTGGGTCGTCGAAACGGGGTACCCGAAACGTGTCGCGAGATAGATCACCGTCCCGCCGGAAACCTGGGCGGCGAAACCGCTCGCCGGCTCCAGCGAGAAGATTCGCTGGCCGAGCGTGCGCATGATCCGCCAGCCGCCGACGTACGTGCCCGCGCCGATCGAGAGGCCGGCAGCGACGATCACCCAGGCTGGGATGTAGAAATGATCGATCTTGTGGGCCTCGAAGAGCGCGAGCGCGATCACGCCCATCGTCTTCTGCGCGTCGTTGGCGCCGTGCGTAAACGCGACCCATGTCCCCGAGGCGAACTGCCCAATCCGAAAGCCGCGGTTGGCGACTCCGGGAGTGACCCAGACGAACACCCAATAGATGACGAGAAGCAGCACGAACGCGCCTACAAAGCCAAGCGCCGGCGAGACAAGGGCTGGGAACGCGACCTTGTGGACGACGCCGTGCCATTCGACCCCTTTCGATCCCGACTGGACGAGCGCCGCGCCGATCAGGCCGCCGATCAGCGCATGTGAAGAGCTCGACGGCAGGCCGCGCCACCACGTGAGGAGGTTCCACGCGATCGCGCCGAGCAGCGCGGCCAGCACGGTCTTCTCGGTCGCAAGGCCTGTGTCGATGATCCCTTTGCCGACTGTTTTCGCGACGGCGGTCGTGACGAAGGCGCCGGCGAGATTCGCGACCGCCGCCACGAAGACGGCCGTGCGGGGGGTAAGCGCGCGTGTCGAGACCGAGGTTGCGACGGCATTGGCGGTGTCGTGGAACCCGTTCGTGAAGTCGAAGCCGAGGGCCACCACCACGACCACCCACAGCAAAATGCTGTTCATCGGGTCTCGGGAACTTGGCGAACCGGCAAAACAGCGCTGTGAGGAGTGCGAAGCATCTTTCGCAGAGAATCAGCGGTTCTTGACGAGAATCGCCTCCAGAACATCCGCCGCGTTCTCAAGCGCGTCCACGGCCTCTTCCAGCCGCCCGTGGATGTCTTTCCAACGGATGATCACGATCGGATCCTGGACGGTGTTGAAGAGCTCCGCTACCGCGTCTCGCACCAGGCGGTCGCCCTCGTCCTCGAGACGCCGCAGCTCGATCAGTTGCGCCTGAGAGTCCTTGAACCCTTCCAGGCGTTGGACCGCGGCGTCGAGGTTCCGTGCCGCCTCGTGGATCACCCGCGCTTGCTCGACGGCCTTCTCCGGGACCCGCTCGATGCCGTAGGTGCCGAGGTTGTCGGCCGCCTCGTCGACGTGATCGCAAACGTCGTCGATCGCGCCCGCGAGCCGGTACATGTCGTCGCGGTCGAACGGCGTCACGAAGGTGCGATTGAGCAGGTCGACGACCTCATGCGTCAGGTCGTCGCCTTCGTGCTCGCGCTCCTTGATTTGAGCGATCAGGCTGCCGTCCTCGGCCGGGAATCGCTCGAGTAGCTCGACGAGGAGACGCGAGATCTCGACAGCGTTCGCGGAGGCGCGGGAGTAGAGCTCGAAGAACTCGCGTTTCTGCGGAGTGAGTCGCAGGCGCCCCATCGGTTCGCGGTCGTATAGCAGGTCGCGCATGCCGGCGCGGCATCCGCTCTCGTTGCTACTTTCGATTGAGTGGCGGTAGAGACAGCCCGAAGCGCGGAGACAGCCCGCTTCGCAAACGACGCGGAGCGCGAATGCGCCCGCCTGCTGGACTTTTACGGGGTTCCCTGGGAGTACGAGCCAAGGACATTCGCGCTCGAGGAGGCCGAAGACGGCCGCGTGACGGAGGCGTTCACGCCCGACTTCTACTTGCCTGAGCAGGACCTCTACGTCGAGGTGACCGTGATGAAGCAGGCGCTCGTGACACGAAAGAACCGCAAGTTGCGCAAACTCCGTGAGCGCTACCCGGACGTCCGGATCAAGCTCTTCTACCGGCGCGACATCGAGCGCCTGGCCCAGCGATTCAGGCTCGACCTCGCGCGCTAGCCGACGACCTGCGCGTCGGCGAGACGTACCTCTCCGCCGAGGAGATCCAGACGCGCGTCAGCGAGCTGGGCGCCCAGATCGCGGCCGATTATGCCGGCCTCGACCCACTGCTCGTCGCGCCGCTCAAGGGCTCCCTGTTCTTCGTGGCCGATCTCTCGCGGGCGATCCCGTCGGTTCATGAGCTCGATTTCGTCGAGCTCGCCGGGTACGGCGGCGCCGTCCCGGGCGGCCACGAGCGGGTGCGGCTGCTGAAGGATCTGAACGGGCCGGTCGAGGGTCGCCACGTGCTCGTCGTCGAGGACGTCGTCGATACCGGATTGACCCTGAACTACCTGCGCAAGCTGCTCGCGCTCCGCAGGCCGGCCTCACTCTCGATCGCAACGCTGCTCGACCGGCCATACCGCCGCCTCGTCGACGACCTCCCGGTCCGGTACGTCGGTTTCGTCGTTCCGGACGAGTACTTCGTCGGCTACGGCTTCGACCTGGACGAACGGCACCGCAACCTGCCCGAGCTTCGTGTGGCAAAGTTTAGGCGTACCTAACTCTCGCTAGACTCACCTCGATGAACGCCACCGCGCGCACCGCGGATGATGCCGGCCGCGTGCTCCGCGGCGAGCGCCGAGGCAGCTTCCGCATCCTTCCGTTCCTGGGCCCCGCGTTCGTCGCCTGCGTCGCCTACATCGACCCCGGCAACTTCGCCACGAACATCGCCGGCGGCTCGAAGTTCGGCTACACGCTGGTCTGGGTGATCGTCGCCGCGAACCTGATGGCGATGCTGATCCAGACGCTCTCGGCGAAGCTCGGGATCGCCACCGGAAAGAACCTGCCCGAAGTCTGCCGCGAGCGATTCTCCCGCCGGACGTCGTTCGCGCTCTGGATCCAAGCCGAGCTGATCGCGATGGCTACCGATCTCGCGGAGTTCCTGGGCGCGGCGCTGGGTTTTCACTTGCTGCTTGGGATCGCGCTCTTCCCGGCGGCGATCATCACCGCGATCACGGCCTTCCTGATCCTCGGTCTGCAGCGCTTCGGCTTCCGGCCGTTCGAGGCGGTGATCGCCGCGATCGTGGGAATGATCGGCGTTTGCTACCTCGGCGAGCTCTTCTATGCGAAGCCGCCGCTCGGCACCGTCGCGAAGCATGCATTCCTGCCGCAGTTTTCCGGCAGCGAGTCCGTCCTGCTCGCGGTCGGGATACTCGGCGCGACGGTGATGCCGCATGTCATTTATCTCCACTCGGCGCTGCTGCAGGAACGGGTACTGCCGAAATCCGAGCAGCAGGCGCGCCGCCTCTACAAGTTCACGCGCATCGACGTTGCGATCGCAATGACCATCGCCGGGCTGATCAACGTGGCGATGCTCGTCGTCGCGGCGAGCACCTTCTACAAGAGCGGCCTCACGAACGTCTCCTCGCTCGAAACGGCGCACAAGACGCTGGCGGGGCTTCTCGGCGGCTCCTCGAGCACGCTCTTCGCTCTGGCTCTGCTCGGCTCCGGTCTCTCGAGCTCGACAGTCGGCACGCTGGCCGGACAGGTGGTGATGCAGGGATTCATCCGCCGCCGGATCCCGATCTGGGTGCGCAGGCTCGTGACGATGCTGCCGGCGCTCGTCGTGATCGGGATCGGCGCCGATCCGTCGCGGACGCTCGTGCTCAGCCAGGTCGTACTCTCCTTCGGGATCCCGTTTGCACTGATCCCGCTGGTGATCTTCACCGGCAAGCGCGAGGTCATGGGCGCCCTCGTCAATCATCGGGCGACGACGATCGTGGCCACGGTCGTCGCCGCGCTGATCTCGGGCCTGAACGTCTTCCTCCTCTACCAGACCCTCTTCTAGGCGCTGACAGAGATGCGCCGCTTGCCGGCGGAGCCGGGCTTTGCCCGGCGGGAGCCGCAACCGCGTCGGCGTTGTCGAGGCAAGAACGTTGTCGAGGCAAGAAGAAGGGGGTTCATGGGGGAAACATGGTTTCCCCCATGCCTAAATTGCACCGGCCGCCCCGGGGGAGACGGCCGGTGCCGTCGGGAGACGTGCGCAAGCGCCGATTGCTCTTCCCCCCGCGCTTACGCTTTCTAAGACATAAACGCATGTCGCGAGAATCTGGTTACGGCTAAAGAGCGTTTTCGCAACAACCCTCCCTACAGGTAGCCAAGCGGGTCGACAGGCGCCCCGTTGACGCGGACCTCGAAGTGGAGGTGAGGCCCGAAGCAGTGCCCGGTACAGCCGACGTAGCCGATCACCTGCCCCTGCGCGACGGTCTCTCCGTTCGAGACGGCGACGCTCGACTGATGCGCATAGCCCGTGGAGAGCCCGCTCCCATGGTCGATGAAGACCAGGTTGCCGTATCCGTCCATCCAGCCGGCGTAGATGACGCGGCCGGCTGCCGCTGCGTGAATCGGCGTGCCATCGGCAACGCCGATGTCGATGCCGGTGTGCATCCGGCCCCACCGCATCCCGAAGGGGCTGGTCACGGGGCCGTTGACCGGCCAGATGAACCCGCTGGCCGACGGGCTCGACGACGGCGGACTGTATGACGAGGCCGCCTGGGAAGCCTGGATCTGCGCGCCGAGCGAGGCGCTCACCCGCTCCAGCGCCTGAGCCTCGCTGACCTCCTCGCGCTCGCTCGCCCTGACGCTCTTGAGGCTGACCCGTTTCGTCGAGCGGGCCGCGACGAGCTCGCGACGGTTGGACACCAGCTGGTCCCGCACCGCGCGCACCTGCTCGGTCCGCGCCTGGACGGCCCGCGTCTCCGCGGCGACGACTCCTCGGAGCTTCCGCGTTCGTTCCCGCGCCTCTCGCGCCGCTCCCTTTGCCTGTCCCACACTCGTCGCAATCCGCTCGTCCGCCGCGCCGATCTCGTTGACGTAATCGAGACCGTCAATCAAGTCGGAGAGGCTCGTCGCCGCGAGAATCACGTCGACCGAATCGACGTCGCCTTGCTCATAGACCTCGACCAGCCGGGCATTCAGGCGCGCAAGCGCGAGCGAATACTCGCGTCGGAGGAAGACGTACCGTTGCGTCTCGATCCCGAAAAGGGTTGTCAACCGATCGAGCTTGCGCCGGTGTAGCGCCAGGTCGCCCTCGAGCGTCACGAGGCGCGCCGAGACATCACCGACCCGGCCTGCCAGGGCCTGGATCCGCGAGCTGACCGAGTCGATCTCGGCCGAGAGCTGCTGCGCCCGCTCCTGCGCCGCGGCGATGCGAGCCTGTAGCGCCGAAAGCCGGGCGTCGACGGAATGCTTGCGGTTGTAGACATCGCCGGCCGCCGGCGCGGCGACGACAGCCGCGACGACGAACGCGGCCAGAGCTACTCGCCTCATCTGCGGGACTTTCGCGAAGCCGCCGACCGTCCCTGCCTTTCCTTGGCTTTAGGTCGGCTGTTCCGGCTGCGGGGGCGAAGGCTCCGGCGTCGGCTCGGGCGAGGGGACCGGCATTGGCGGTTCCGACGGCACCGGCGACGGCTCCGGGACGGTCACTGGCTGCGGCGGCTCCGAAGGTGCCGGCATCGGCTCGGGGACCTGCGGCGGCTCGACCACCGCCGTGGGCTGGACTTGGAGCTGTGCGCGCTGGATTCGTTCGGTTGCGGCTTCGGTCACGGTCTTCATCTCCCTCTCGTTGTCGGCGAGCGCCCGCTCGAGCTCGCGCATCTGCTTCCGGGCGTCCTCGGCCTCCTCTTCGGCGCCACCGTACACGGCCTCGCCGAGCGCGCGGGCAGCCTCGGAACGGCGGGCGACGAGCTCCCCAAACTCCCGGCGAAGCCGGAAGAGCTCGACGCGGGCAGTCGAGTGAACGCTGACCGCCTCGACCGCGAACCCCGTCCGGTCGCGCACCGTCCGAAGGACGCCGCGGCCGACTCGCGCGACGGCGTTGTCCGGGAGGCGCTTGGACGCGGCGACGAAGAGCATCGAGAAGAGACCCGCGGCCGCGAGCAGGAGCGCGCCCGCAATCGTGTTGCCGCCCATGAAGACGACGATCGCAGCCACGACCAATGCTACGGTGAGCGTGAAGAGCGCCAGCGGCGGCGCGATGCCGAAGTAGCGCGGCGCCGCGGCGACCTTGTGCACGGGAACGTGGCCGGTCTCATCGGGCGGAAGCTCTTCGACCGCAGTGCCAGTCTTCGCGACCGACGTGCGGACGCCGCACTCGGGACAGAAACGGCTCTCTTTCGGCAGCCGCGCCCCGCAGTTGGTGCAGTTAGCGGCGGGCATGAGCTCTTTCGTCGTCCGGGGGAACCTCCCTGTTCCCCCGAACCCCGTCCCCCGGCCCGCTGACGCGGACAGGCGGCTTCGCCGCCGGCTCTAGCGCTCGCAGAGCATCTGCGACTCGCCTGCGCAGCGGCCCAAGCAGCGCCCGGTAGTCCTCGTCGGAGACCTTGCCCGTACGGTGGTCGAACTCGAGCTCCTTCAGAGCCGCGAGCGCGCGGTCGCGCTCCTCCGCGAGCTCGAGCCTGCGCCGCTCGAGCTCGTCCGGCTCGCCAAGCCGGTCTTCTGCCGCCGGAATCCCGGGCCGCCGGAGAAACGGCAGCGCGACGACGACGACAGAGGCGATGGCAAGCAGGACACCGAGCAAGAGCCAGACGCTCACAGGCCGAATGCTAGTGGGCGCAGGTCAGGCTTCGGGTGTCGCCGTGGCCCGCCGCGCGGGCACCCGGTAGCCGTGCTCTTCGCAAAGGCTGCCGGGCGAATCTTCCGTCAGCGCGTCGCAGTAGCCCTTCCCGTAGGCGGCGCGCATGAAGGCCGCGACGACTTCGATGTTCCAGTCATCGATCTCGCCGGCCTCACGCCAGAGATCGGCGAGACGAAGGTCGATATCGAGTTCGAGCAAGTCGATGCGGCTCGGGCGTTTCGGCATGGAAAGAGCGTAAGAAAAGGGTCGGACGACACATGGGGGAAACCATGTTTCCCCCATGAGCCCCCTTCTTCTCGCCGAGGCAACGCGCGCGTCGCCTCGGCTCCCGCCGGGCGAAGCCCGGCTCCGCCGGCGATACGCTGCCTTTCCATGGGCGAGCTTCGTTTTGGGCCGGCTCGAGTTCCCTCACGCGAGAGTCCTGAGCAGGCGATCGAGTTGCTCCAGGAGCGCGGGTACACGGCCTGCGAGATCGATTTCGAGGGCAAGTTCTGGATGGACTACCCGTGGGCGGAGCGGTTCGGGCAGCGTGCAGGCAAGGCCGGAATCGTGCTCTCGGTCCACGCGCCGATCGCGGGCTTCATGGGTCATGTCGAACTGGACAAGAAGCAGCGAATGGCCGTTGGGATGCTCGACCACTCCGCCGGGATCGCCAAGGCAGCAGGGGCCGAGCTCGTCGTCTTCCACCCGGGCTTCTTGCTCGGCCGCGAGCGCGCGGATGCGATCGACTCGGTCGTCGAGCAGCTGGGCGAGCTCCGCCAGCGCCTCGAGGGCAAAAACCGGGCAGTGCCGTTCGGAGTGGAGATCATGGGCCGTGTCCGCGAGCTCGGGACGGCCGAGGATGTTCTCACGATCGCCGCGCGTACGGGTTGGGTTCGGCCGGTCGTCGACTTCGCCCACCTGCACGCCGTCACGGACGGCGGCTTCACCGAGACCGAGGCGTTCGCCGAGATCCTCGAAAGCGCCGACGCCGTGCTCGAGCCCGGCTCCCCGTTCCACGTCCACTTCTCCGACATCGCGTATGCAAACCGCAACGAGACCAAGCACCTGCCCTACGGCAAGGGAACGCTACGGGCCGAGCCGCTCGGCGAGGCGCTCGCGCGGTTCGAACGCCCGGCAACCGTGATCAGCGAGTCGCCGGACGAGGCGTCACATCAAGCGATTCGGGCAGCGCTGGAGGCGACTCTCGTGTCCTCGAGCCGCCGCTCGAAGACTTCGGCCTCGTCCTCTCGGCCGCGGTCTCGCAGCAGCTGAGCGAGGGCCTCGAGAGAGGCCGCGCCGAAGGCGCAGTACTCGGTCTGCTCGATGATGTCCGCCGCCTCGCGGAGAAGCTTCTCGGCGTCGTCGAACCGCCCCTGAGCGCTCCGTACGCGGGCGAGGGTGGACCGGGTCGATGCCCTCGAGCTCATGTCCTGGGGGCCGACCGTATCGAGTGCCGCCTCCGCGTAACGCTCGGATTCGTCGAGCTTCCCCTTATCGAGCAGGACCTCGGCAAGTCGCCGCTGCGCCTCGCAGAGCGTGCCCCGGTCTTCTAGTGGAGCGAGCGTCCGGATCGACTCGCGGCTCAAGCGTTCGGCTCGATCGAGGTCTCCCTGGTGCCAGGCGACCACCCCGAGGCGGTAGAGCACGCGCCCGAGCAACGAGGCGACTCCTGCTTCTTCGTAGAGAGCCCGGGCCTCCTCGAGCTGACGCCAAGCGTCGTCGTAGTCCTCGCGGTAGATCGCGAAATCTCCGGAGGAGGCGAGGGCATGGCCTCGGGCGACGATCGAGCCGCTTTGCTCGGCGAGTTCCAGGGCGCGGGCGTAGAGCGGCGCCGCAAGGTCGTAGTCCTTGCGCGCCGTATGCACACCGGCCAGATCGACAGCCGCGCGGGCTTCGAGATCTTCGCGCCCAGCCTCCTGGGCGAGCGCAAGCTGATCGCGGGCATAGCGTTCGGAATCGGTGAGCCGCCCGCGCCACCAGGCGCCCGTGTTGAGGACGTGAAGCGCGTCGAAGCGCGGCTCGTAGTCGTTGCCGTCCGCGACGTCGAGGGCGAGTGCCGCGAGGCGGTTGGCCTCGTCGACGTCGGCGTCCCGGTTGAGCGCGACCTCGGAGAGCGCCGAGAGCGCGCGGGCTTCGCACCAGCGGTCGCCCTGCTCGGCGGCGTCGGCGCGGACGCGTTCCATCTCCTTCGAGACGACCGGCATGTCACCGAGTCGCCAGGCTGCCCGGGCGGCTTGGTAGCGGCGCTCCAGTGTCGGCTCCAGCTCGAGCGCACGCAGCAGCTGTTTTCGCGCGGATCGGTTCGCTTCTCGCGCGAGCGACCGCCGTCCGGCCGCCTCGAGCGCCTCGGCGGCCTCATGCGCCAGCTCGGTCGGCGGCGCCCCCTCGAGCTCGGCGATCAGGGCCGCGGCCTGGTCCAGGTGATAGGCGCGGATCTCGAGCAGCTCTTCGCCCGTCCGCTCGCGCAGCCAGTGAGCGAAGCGCGCATGCAGATCGGCTCGGGCGGACTTCGAAAGACCCGAGTACGCCACCTCGCGGATCAGAACGTGCTTGAAGCGGTACGCGGTCTCGCCCGAGATCGACGATCGCAACTCGGGGACGAGGAATTCCCGCAGCAGCAGCGTCTCGAGCACGGACTCGAGCTCTTCGAACTCCGCTGTCAGCTCCTTGATCGCCCCGCCCCAGAACGTACGGCCGATCACCGAGGCGTGCTGGAGCACCGTCTTCTCTTCCGGCGGCAACCGGTCGATGCGGGCCGCGATCAGCGCCTGGAGCGTGTCGGGGATCCGCTGGGCGAACTCGGAGAGCGGTCGCCCCTCGCATTCAGCGAGCATGCGTACCGTCTCCTCGACGAAGAGCGGGTTGCCCTCGGTTTTGTCCAGCAGAGCCTCGCGGGCCTCACCCCCGATCACCCCGTTTGACGCGAGCGCGTCGATCAGTTCCTCGCTCTCCTCTCGACCCAGAGGCTCGAGCTCGATCGCGGTCGCACGAACGCGCCCCCCGCCCCAGCCAGGACGGACGTCGAGCAGCTCGGCGCGGGCAAGGCTGATGATCAAGAGCGGCGCATCCCGCACCCACTCGGCGAGATGCTCGATCAGGTCGAGGAGCGCGTCCTCGGCCCAGTGGATGTCCTCGAAAGCGAGTACGAGCGGCTGGTCGTGGGCCATCCGCTCGACCCATTCGCGCGCAGCCCAGGCGATCTCCTGCTGGCTCCGCTCACCCTTGACTGCCTCGAGCACCCCGGAGGCGAGGCCGAGCAGGTCGGCGATCGCCTCGTTCTCGCACGATTCCCGCAGCTTCTCAACGGCCACTTCGAGTGGATCGTCGTCGGTGATGCCCGCGGCGGACTTGACCATCTCGGCGAGCGGCCAGTAGGTAACGCTCTCGCCGTAGGGCAGCGCTCGCCCGGCGAGGACCGTCGCGCCTTCGAGGCCCTCGACGAACTCGCGCGCGAGCCTGCTCTTACCGACGCCCGGGTCACCGTAGATCGTGAACAGATGCGCGCGGCGGTTTCGGACGGCGCGTTCGTAGGTGTTCTGCAGGAGCTCGAGCTCGGCCTCGCGTCCGACCAGAGGCGCCGCGATCCCGCCGCGCGTCGGTGCAGTGTCGAGAACCGCCTCAGCCCGCCAAGTCCAAATCCGGTCGCCGAAGCCCTTGACGTCGAGCGGACCGACGTCCTCGGCCTGTACCCGTCCGCTCGTCAGCCGGTAGGCATGGGGGCCGATCAGCACCTCCCCGGCGCCGGCGGCCTGCTGGAGACGTGCCGCCAGGGTCACCGCCTCGCCGGTCGCGAAGGTGGAGTCGCTTTCGTCGACGACGACCTCGCCCGACTCGACACCGACTCGTGCCTCGAGCCCCAGCTCACCGACTGAGTCGAGCATCGCGAGCGCAGCGCGAACCGCGCGCTCGGCATCGTCCTCGTGGGCCTGGGGGATGCCGAACGCGGCGAGGACGGCGTCGCCCGCGAACTTCTCGACGATGCCGCCGTGCGTGGTCACGCAATGCGAGACGCGCTCGAAGAACTGGGTCACCCGTCGCCGGGCGACCTCCGGGTCGGCCCCGGCGACGAGCGAGGTCGAATCGACCAGGTCGACGAACAGGACGGTTGCCAGCTTTCGTTCCACGGCCTAAGTCTATGAACGACCGCGCGGCCGTCAAAAGTCCCTGAAAATCCAGGTTTCAAGCCGAAAACCACGGTTCGAGTTGTCTCGTTAGCATCCGGGCCATGCTCGATCCGAAGGTCTTCAAGGCGTACGACGTCCGCGGGATCTACCCCACGGAACTGGACGAGGAGGGCGCCTACGCGATCGGGCGTGCCTTCGTCGAACAGTTCGAGCCGCGCAGGATCGCCGTCGGCCACGACATGCGGGTGACGAGCCCCGCTATGGCAGAGGCGATCACCGACGGAGCCGCGGACGCGGGCGCCGACGTGCTCACGCTGGGATTGGTCGGCACCGAGATGCTCTACTTCGCGGTCGGGGATCTGGAGCTCGACGGCGGTGTGGCGGTCACGGCGTCCCACAATCCCAAGGACTACACCGGCATGAAGATCGTCCGCCGGGGCGCACTGCCCGTAGGCGGGGAATCGGGGTTGCTGGAGATCCGCGATCGCGCGGTGAAGATCAACGGCAGGGGGGCGAGCGCCGCACGAGGAATTGTCGAGCCATACGACATCTGGCCCGCCTGGGTCGAGCGGGTGCTCTCGTTCGTCGAGATCGAGGCGATCAAGCCGTTGCGGGTGGTGATCGACTCCGCGAACGGCATGGCCGGTGTGATGCTGCCACGCGTGTTGGAACGACTGCCGATCGACGCCGTTCGTTGCTTCTTCGAGCCCGACGGAACGTTTCCGAACCACGAGCCGAACCCGTTGCTGCCCGAGAACCGCGAGTTCATCGTGGCGAAGACGCTGGAGGAGAACGCCGACCTCGGCGCTGCGTTCGACGGCGACGCCGACCGCTGCTTCTTCGTCGACGACACGGGCGAGTTCGTACCCGGCGATTTCGTCACCGCCCTTTTGTCCGCGTCGCTGCTCGAGAAAGAGCCCGGCGCGAAGATCATCTACGACCTCCGCGCGAGCTGGGCCGTGCCGGAGACGATCGAGCGCGCCGGGGGCGTACCGCTGATCAATCGCGTCGGGCATGCCTTCATCAAGCAGCGGATGCGCGAGGAAGGCGCGGCTTTCGGAGGCGAGGTTTCCGGCCACTATTACTTTCGCGACTTCTCGCAGGCGGACTCGGGGGTCGTGCCGTTCCTGCTCGTACTCGAGCTGGTTTCTAAGGAGGGCCGGAAACTGTCGGAGATCCTCGCCGACTACCGCGGCCGGTACTTCCTGACCGGCGAGCTCAACACACCGGTCGCCGACGTGGCCGGGAAGCTGGAGGAGCTGCAGGAGCGCTTCGGCGGCGAGGGCGAGGTGAGTCACCTCGATGGGGTCTCGATCGATGCCGGCGACTGGCACATGAACGTACGGCCGTCGAACACAGAGCCGCTGTTGCGGTTGAATCTCGAGGCGCGGACGCATGAGCTGATGGAGCGCAAGCGGGACGAAGTCTTGGCGGCCATCCGCTCGTGAGCATCGAGCTCGGCCACGCCACCGACCGCAAGCCGCCCTTCAAGTACGCCGCCTTCACGCGCGTCGGTTTCTCGGACACGGACGCCCAGGGCATCGTCTATTACGGGCGGTACCTGCCGTACTTCGACCAGGCGCGGGTCGAATACCACCGTCACCTCGACCTGCTCGGAGAAGCGATGGGCGAGGAGCAGTTCGTCATGCGCGCCTCCTCGGTCGAGTACCTCGCCCCTGCACAGTTCGACGACTTGATCGAGATCTTTATCCGGATGCGAAAGATCGGCCGGACCAGCGCAACGTACGAGTGCGCGGCCTACCGGGTCGGCGACGACGTGCTGATGGTGACTGCCATGCAAGCGCTTGTGCTGGTCGACCTCGCCGAGCGCCGCGCCAGGACGATTCCCGGCTGGTACCGGGATGCGATCCGCGAGTTCGAGGACGGCGACTGCGAGATCGCGCCCGCGTGAGCGGCAGCAACTCGAGCAACTACGCGGGAGCGCTCGAGGCAGTCGAGCGGATCGTCAACCGCGGCGGGAACGCCGACGACGTCCTGCGGGCGACGCTGGAGGCGCTCCGCTCGCGAGGGATCTCTCCGGCACAACTGCAGCTCGCTGGGAAGGACAGTCTGGTCGACGGGCTGGCTATGGACGAGGACGCCGACGTGATCATCGCGCCGGTTGTCTACCGTGGCTCTGAGGTCGGCTCGCTCGAGCTGGCCGCCGATCGCGTGTTCGTCGAGCGGGTGGCGACGCTGATCTCGCCGTACGTGGTTCGCCTGGAGACGGGCGGAGGTCGATGAGACGTTCACCCGAGCGAAGCGATGTGATGGAACCGCGCGCGGAAAGTGCTAGGCACCTTCCGCGCGCTAAGCGCGCCGGGCGCCCGCTCGCCGTCCTCGAAGCGACGGGCGTCCCAGCTCACGCTGACCTCTCCCCTCTCTCGTTGTAGTCGAACTGGCCGAACGCGCCTATCCCTCGTTTGAGGTACCCCGCACATTCGAGGGACGACCCCCGTTCGGGGGATTCGTGCTCAAGCCGTCGGAATCGTCACGCTTTCGCTGCAAACGAGGCACATTTTCGGAAGTAGGATCGCAGTGGGTGGTGGGTTAGGGGTGCCCCGAGGGAATGTCAGCGGCGGACATGTCCCTCGTTTGGGCGCTCGGAATGGGCTCGGCCTGGCGGGCGAGGTTACGACGGTGTGACGCGATAGGCGTCGAAGACCGCGTCGAGGTTTCGGAGAGCGGTCAGCAGCCCACGGAGAGCCTTCACGTCGCCGACCTCGACCGTGTACCAGTTCTTCGCCAGCTGATCCTCGACGTGGCCTCCGTACTCGACGATGTTGGCGCCGTGCTCGGCGAAGGTGCGCGCCACATCCTCGAGTAGCCGCGGCCGGTCCCACGAGTCGACGGCGATCTGCACGAGAAAGCTGTGGGTGGCGCCGCCGTCCCAGTCGACCGGCGTGAATCGCTCGGGGTTGCGGCGGAGGGCCTTCACGTTCGAGCAGTCGGCCCGGTGAATCGTGATGCCCTTGCCCATCGAGATGTAGCCGACGATCTCGTCGCCCGGCACGGGCGTACAGCACTTGGCCAGCCGGACGAGGACGTCCTCGACCCCCTTGACCCGGATGCCGAGATCGCCGCCGGCGATCGCACGGCCGGCCTTGGGGGCCTTGAGCGGGACTGCCTCTTCCTGGGCAACCTCTTCCGTCTTCAGCCGGTTCAGGACCTTGTTGACGATCTGGCCCACCGGCACCTTGCCCGAGCCCAGCGCGACATAGAAGTCCTCGGCCTTCTTGAAGCCGGTCTCGCGGATCACCTGCGCGAGGACGGCGGACCCGACGAGCTTCTTGTAGGGAAGGCTCTGCTTCTTGAGGCCCTGCTCGAGCGCGTCGCGACCCTTCCGCTCGGTCTCCTCACGTGTCTCGCGCGAGAACCACTGGCGGATCTTGTTGCGGGCGCGCGACGAGGCCGCGAGCGCCATCCAGTCGCGGGACGGGCCGCGTCCCGTCTTCGTGGTCAGGATCTCGACCACGTCGCCGCTCTTCAGCCGGTAGTGAAGCGGCACGATTCGGCCGTTGATCTTGGCACCCACCGTGCGGTGCCCGAGATCCGTGTGCACTGCGTAGGCGAAGTCGATCGGCGTCGCCTCGGCGGGCAGGCTCTTCACCTCTCCCTGGGGCGTGAACACGTAGACCTCCTCGTCGAAGAGATCGGTGCGGAACGTCTTCATGAACTCGCGCGGGTCGGCCTCGTCGGCCTGCGACTCCATCAGCTGCTTCGCCCAGGCCGTCCACTGCGGGTCGCGCTTGCCGCGCTTGTACAGCCAGTGCGCCGCAACGCCGAGCTCGGCGATCTCGTGCATGTCGCGCGTCCGCACCTGGATCTCGAGCGGCCTGCCCTCGGGTCCGATCACGGTCGTGTGCAGCGACCGATACGCGTTGAACTTCGGCATCGCGATGTAGTCCTTGAACCGCCCCGGCATCGGCTTCCAGAGCGAATGGATAAGTCCCAGGGCGCCGTAGCAGTCGCGCGTGCCCTCGTCACCAGACCGCTCCACGATCACCCGCATCGCGGTCAGGTCGTAGATCTCGTTGAACTCGCGGCCCTTCTTGGCCATCTTGTCGTAGATCGAGTAGAAGTGCTTCGCGCGGCCCAAGATCTCGGCCGGGATGTCGACCTTGTCGAGCTCGTGCTGCAAGGTGCCTGATGCCTCGGAGACGTGCTCTTCGCGATCGGTCCGCCGCTCGGCGACCATCGTCTTGATCTCCTCGTACTTGCGCGGATGAAGCGTCTCGAATGCGAGGTCCTCGAGCTCCCACTTGAGCTTGTGGATACCGAGGCGGTGCGCGAGCGGCGCGTAGACCTCGAGGGTCTCGCGGGCCTTCTGCAGCTGCTTCTGCTTGCCGAGATACTCGATCGTCCGCATGTTGTGGAGGCGGTCCGCGAGCTTGATCAGGATCACGCGCTCGTCCCCGACCATCGCGGCGATCATCTTCCGGTAGTTCTCCGCCTCCGCCTGCTCGCGGCTCTGGAAATGGATCCGCGTCAGCTTGGTGACGCCCTCGACCAGCTGCGCGATCTCGTCCCCAAACTCCGTCCGCACTTCGTCCATCTCGGTTTCAGTGTCCTCGACGACATCGTGGAGAAGCGCGGCGGCGATCGTCTGCTCATCCTGACGCAGCTCGGCGAGGATCTTCGCGGCGCCCCAGGGGTGGCGAATGAACGCCTCGCCGGAGCGGCGCTGCTGCCCTTCGTGCGCGGCAGCGGCGAAGCGGAATGCCCTTGAGAGCAGCTCGCGATCGACATCGGGGTTGTAGGCCTCAATGTCCGAGAGCAGCTCGTCGAGCAGCTCTTGATGCCTCTCGCCGGTTTCGAGGACGGTCATAGAAAAAGTGTACTCCGGGTCTTTCCCGTGACCTTCTCTGGCGAGCCGACCCGAGCCCGAACCTTGAACCGGGATTAGCGGCCGCGCGAGTGAATCGCGCGACCTCTCAGCCGGCATTGCAAGCGATGCCTCGGGCGCCCTACTTTTCGTGGACGAGGTTCCGGCGACGCCCTCGAGGCCCGGCTGAGGATCGGTTAGGCCGCTTCGGCGAGCGTCGACGGCTCCTCCAGCAGGCGGCAGAACGTCGGCGATTCCAGGAGATGCCGCCGCTGCTCTCCCCTGCCGAGCTCGAGCTCGGCGAAGATCGCCGCCGCCTCTTCCGGCCACGCCGACGCTCCATCGCGCCAGAGGCCGGCCAGCCAGTCGCGCAGCTCACGGTAGCGGGGCTCCCCGTCGAAGACTCGCTTGACCACGAGCTGCGGCGCGACAGTGCCGTTCCAGTGGTTCTCCTCGAGCCTGAAGGCGACGTCGAATCGCACCTCCTGCCGGAAGCGGTCGATCTGGCGGCCGAAGCCGAACGCGATCGCGCTACCGGCGTCGCGGGCGCCGTCCTTGACCCGGAAGCGAAGGTGCTTGCCCTCGCCCACGGCGGAGACGTCGCTGAGCTCGCATCCGGCCACGAGCAGGGTCACGCCGGGGTTCCCAAGCCCGAACGGCGCCAGCCGCGCGAGCTCCGCGCAGAGGTCCAGCGTCAGCTCCGAGCCGTGCACGAGTGCATCGATCATGGTGCGCGGCCGGAGCTGCTCCTCCGGCAGATTCGCGTCGGTGTGTGCGGCGAAGGCCGCCGCGAAAGCCTCGACCCGAGCAGGGTCGATCGAGAGGCCCGCCGCGGCGCGGTGGCCCCCGAAGCGGACGAGGTGATCCGAGCACGCGGCGAGGCCCGCGTGCAAATCGAAGCTGCCGGTGGAGCGGCCCGAGCCCTTCCACTCTCGCTCGCCGCCGGCGATCAGCACGACCGGCCGGTGATAACGCTCGACCAGCCGCGAAGCCACGATCCCGATCACGCCCTCGTGCCACTCCTCGCGCGCGAGGACATAGCCCCGCCGCTGCTGTTTCGCCTCGGGCCAAGACTCGACCTCTTCGACCGCCTCACGCACGATTCGCTCCTCGACCGTCTGCCGGTCGCGGTTGAGCTCGTCGAGACGATGGGCGAGCCGGACCGCCTGGTCGCGATCCTCCGTGAGCAGCAGCTCGAGCGCCGCCTCGGGATGGCCGAGCCGCCCGGCGGCGTTCAACCGCGGCGCGAGACGGAAGCCGACCGAGGCCGCGTCGGCGGCGGCCGGATCGACCCGGGCAACCTTCATCAGCTCGCGCAGGCCGGGCTTCTGGGTACTCGCCAGAGCCCGCAGGCCGGCGATGGCCAGTCCGCGGTTCTCGTCCACCAGCGGAACGACGTCGGCGATGGTCGCGATTCCGACCAAATCGAGATGGCGAAGCAAGGCCTCGGAGTCGACGCCGAGGAGAGCCTGACCGAGCTTGAAGACGACCCCGGTGCCGCAAAGCTCCCCGAACGGATAGGCGGATTCGCGATAAGGGCCGACCAGGGGGCAATCCGGGAGCTCTTCGGCCGGGCGGTGATGGTCGCTGACGACGATCTCGAGCCCGAGCGCCTTGGCCGCCGCGACCTCAGCGCTTGCCGTGATCCCGCAGTCGACCGTGAGAACGAGACCGCAACCGTCGCCGGCCAGCCGCGAGAGTGTCTCGCCGCGGACCCCGTAGCCCTCGTCGAAGCGGCTGGGCAGATGCCACTCGACCTCGGCGCCCAGCTCTCGCAGGATCAGAACGGCGAGTGTCGTCGCGCAGATCCCGTCGGCGTCGTAGTCGCCGTGCACGCAGATGCGCCGGCCGCCGGCTACGGCAGCACGAATCGCCTCGCACGCAGCCGCCATATCACCTAGGCCGAGCGGGTCGTGCGCGGGCAGCGCTCCCTCGAGAAACGCGCGAGCGCGAGTGACGTCTTCGTATCCGCGGCGGACGAGCACGGCCGCGGTAGTCGGGCTCAGCTCGAGCCCACGCGCCAGTACCGCAACGGCGTCGCGCTCACAAGGTTCGATCGTCCAGGTGCCCTCGTGCATGGGCAGTCCACGCTAGGGAGGGCGCCGGACGGAACGAGGGCGGGATTCTCATCCTGCGCGCGGAATCGGCGCGGCCGCCAGCGATCGGCGCGCTTTCGTTACGAAGCCGGTACTTACTCGCGCGGAAGCTCGACGCCGAGCACCGTCAGCACGATCCCGACCGCCACGACGGCAGCGGCGGCGCCCAGGATAAATCGTGGATGCTTCGACGCACGCAGCGAGTCTGCGGCGGCGCGGTACCAGAAAACGCCGAGCCCGGCGACCGCCGCGGCGACAAGCACGACCACGGGCGCCAGCAGGGTCACGTGGCTGACCGAGACGTCGAACAGCCAGGCGACCGCGAGCACGAGAGCCCCGACCACGAGGCCTGAAATTGCTGCCGCTCTCGCGCTCATGAGTAACGACTCTAGCCATGGTTATCCTCTCCTCGTGCCGGAGCCGAGCTACTCGTCGGGTGACGATTACGTCGTCGAGTTCCTTGGATTTCGCTTCAGCTTCAACGCTTTCGACTTCGAGCAACGCGTAACCGCGGCAGCCGTGAAGCTCGGGCTTGTAGCCGGCAACGACCTGGACGACGACGAGACCGCCGACCTGGTCGAGCTGACCGCTGACGGTCGGATCGCGGAGCCGCGCAGCGGGCTCGGCCTCTACCTCGTCCGGCACTGGGAGCAGCTTTCGCTGGTCGGCGGAGAGTCACTCGTCTACTGGCTGCGCAAGCTCGTCTTCCGCGGAGCCTGGCTCGATCACTGGGTCAAGGACGGCCGGCTCGAGGTCGCCTGGGAGGACGAGACAGGGGAGTTCGCGTACGTCGACCCGCGCGGTGACCGCGCGTTGCTCGAGGTTGCGCCAATCCCGTCCTGGCACGAGGTGCAGTTCAGGCGCTAAGCGGCCAGTGGCCTGGCCACTAGTTCTCGGCTTCGGCGACCGAGCGTGGAAAACGGGTCGGTGAGAAGCTGATCGCACCGGCCGGCACCAGCCAGGGGATGACCTTGACGGAGAACCGGCCGATCTGGACGGCCGGATCCTGCTCCTTGAGCTCGCGCGCACGCTCGGGCTCGACGTTCAAGATCGAGAGACCCCGGAACTTCTCGTCCGAAAGAGGACCGGCCGCGAGCAAGTGGCCCGCATCATGCAGGTCGGCTAGGTGCGCCAAGTGGGCGTCTTGGAGAGCGGCCGCCGCTTCTTGGTCGAGGTCGGGCGCATCCGGGCGCAGAATCAGCAGCGCGATCGTGTAGCGGTCGAAGTCCAACTGGCTAGAACAGCCGGTCGCCGTCCGCCTCGCCCGGCGCTCCGACGTGGGCCCGCCCGAGCTTCGTCACGATCCTGCCGCGGGGCGTCCGCTGGATGAACCCGAGCTGGAGCAGGTAAGGCTCGTAGACGTCCTCGATCGTGTCCGGCTCCTCGCCGAGTGTGACCGCGAGGGTGGAGAGCCCGACTGGGCCGCCGTCGAACTTCTCGACGATCGCTCGAAGAAGCGCGCGGTCGGAGCGCTCGAGACCGTCGCCGTCGACCTCCATCAGCTCGAGCGCCTCGCGCGCGATCTCCACCGTGATCTTGCCCTGGTGGCGAACCTCCGCGACGTCGCGGACGCGCCTGAGGATTCGGTTCGCGATCCGTGGCGTCCCTCGCGCGCGGCCGGCGATCTCGGTCGACGCGTCGCCGGAGATCTCGACACCGAGAATCCTGGCCGAGCGCCGGACGATCAGCGCGAGCTCGTCGGGCTCGTAGTGCTCGAGCCGGAAGGTCATTCCGAAGCGGTCGCGCAGCGGCGTCGTCAGCAACCCCGTTCGCGTGGTCGCCCCGATCAGCGTGAACGGCGGCAAGTCGAGCGTCAGCGTCCGGGCAGCGGGGCCCTGGCCGACGACGATGTCGAGCCGGTAGTCCTCGAGCGCCGGGTAAAGGATCTCCTCCACCGCGCTCGAGAGCCGGTGGATCTCGTCGACGAAGAGAACGTCGCGCTCCCCGAGCCCGGTCAGAATTGCCGCGACATCACCCTTCCGCTCCAGCGCCGGCCCGGCGACCGTGCGGAGCCCGACGCCGAGCTCCTCGCGGACGATGTAGGCGAGGCTCGTCTTGCCGAGGCCCGGTGGGCCGATCAGGAGGAGATGGTCGAGTGCCTCCTTGCGGCCGCGCGCCGCCTCGAGCGTGATCGCGAGCTGCTCCTTGACGCGCTCCTGGCCGACGAACTCGTCGAGGTTGCGCGGCCGGAGCGAGCGTTCGAGCTCGTCCTCTTCCGGCCGAATCGCCGGGGCCAGGAACTGGGTCTCTTCCGCTGCAGTGCTCATGCCGCTTTCCGGAGGGCCTCGCGCACGCGTTCCTCCGGGGGGGCCTCCGGATCCGTGCCCGCAAGCGCCGTCTCGGCCTCTACGAGGGAATAGCCGAGCTCGACGAGCGCGTCACGGGCAACGAGATGCGTCTTCGGCGCGAGCGGCGTCGCCGCTTGCGCTTCCCCGACCGAGCCGAGCCTTTCCTTCAGCTCCAGCACGACGCGCTCGGCTGTCTTCTTGCCGATCCCGGGGATCGCCTGGAAGCGCGCTGTGTCCTCGAGCGCGATCGCGCGACGCAGCTCGTCCGGCGAAGAGCCCGAGACGATTGCCAGCGCCACTTTCGGGCCGACGCCCTGGACGGAGAGCAACAACTCGAAGAGATCGCGCTCGGCCGCCTCCGCGAAGCCGAACAACTGCAGGGCGTCCTCGCGCACATGAAGGTAGGTCTCGAGCACCACCTCTCCCCCGGGCTCTGCCTTCCGCCGCGCGCTGGCCGTCGGGTTGACGAGGTAGCCGACACCGCCAACGTCCAGAACGACGCCGGCCGGCGAGCGCGTGACGACCTCCCCGCGAAGCCGCGAGATCATGAGGTCAGGTTAGGCGCGAGATCGGACGATCCTGCAATGGGTCTGTTCGGTCCTAGGCGATCTTGAGCAGCGGCGGCGCGAGGGCGTGACAGATCGCCACCGCCAGAGCGTCCGCGGCGTGGTGCGGCGTCGGCGGTTGCTTCAGGCCAAGGATCGCCATCACCATCCGCTGTACCTGCGCCTTCTCGGCGCGGCCGTAGCCGCAGACCGTCTGCTTCACGCGCGCGGGCGCGTATTCGGCGCACTCGACGCCGACGTCCGCGGCCGCGACCATGACGGCACCTCGCGCCTGGCCGACGGAGAGCGCGGTGCGGGCGTCGACGCCGACGAAGGACTCCTCGAGCACGACGGCGTCCGGCGAAAACTCCTCTATGAGCTCCTGGACGCCGTCGAAGATCGTCTTGAGGCGCAGCTCTGGGCGGCGCCCCGCCGGCGTCCGCCAGCAGTCCCACTCCACCGCTCGGAGGCGGCCTCCTCTTTCCTGGACGATTCCCCATCCGCACGCAGCAGTGCCTGGATCGATACCCAGAACTTTCACGCCGTGACTTTAGGCACCGGGCCGGACGTTCCTGCCCGGCCTCGCCCGCGTGGGGAGGTCAGCTAGCTACGGCCTCGAGCAGCTGCTCGGGGATGTCGAAGTTCGCGTAGACCTCGTTGACGTCGTCAAGCTCTTCGAGCGCGTCGATCAGCCGCAACGTCTTGCGGGCGGCAGCCTCGTCGTCCAGCTCGATCGTCGTCTTCGCCACCATCGTCGTCTCCGCGGACTCGACCTCGATCCCAGCCTGCTCGAGTGCTTCGCGGACCGAGCTCAGCAGTTCGGGAGACGTCGTGACCTCGAAGCTGGAGCCGTCCTGGTTGACGTCGTCCGCCCCACCCTCGGCAGCGGCGAGCATGACGCTGTCCTCGTCGGCTCGGTCGGCGTCGACCATCACGATCCCTCGGCGCTCGAACAGCCAGGCGACGGCGCCCGTCGTCCCCAGGTTGCCGTCGTTCTTCGTGAACACGTGCCGGATGTCGGACGCCGTCCGGTTGCGGTTGTCAGTCAGCGCCTCGACGATGATCGCCACGCCGTTTGGGCCGTAGCCCTCGTAGACGATCTGCTCGAAAGCCTCACTGTCCGTCCCGGCCCCCGAGCCGCGGGCGATCGCACGCTCGATGTTGTCCTTCGGCATCGAGTACGAGCGCGCCTTCTCGATTGCGTTCTGCAGCGCGAGGTTCGCGGCCGGGTCGGGCCCTCCCTCGCGCGCCGCGACGATGATCGCCCGCGCGAGCTTCGAGAAGAGCTTGCCCCGCTTGGCGTCGGCCGCCCCCTTCTTGTGCTTGATCGAGCTCCACTTGCTATGCCCGGACATGCAAACCTCCCCGCCGAGGCGCGCGGGAACCTCCCGGTTCCCCCGAAGCCCCCTCCACTGGTCCGCGGTGCGGACAGGCGCTACGCGCCTCCTCCCGGACGAGCTCGAGGAAGCGCTCGTGGACGCGGGTGTCGTCCGTCAGCTCCGGGTGGAACGAGGCGACGATGAAACGCCCCTCGCGCAGCAGGACGGGCTCGCCGTCGAGCTCCGCGAGCACCTCGACGTCCGGCCCGACCTCGCGGACACGGGGCGCACGGATGAAGACGCCCCGCAGGGGCTCACCGTCGCCGTCCAGCGCCAGATCGGCCTCGAAGCTCGCGACCTGGCGGCCATAGGCGTTTCGGTCGACCTCGATGTCGAGAGCACCGAGGTGGCGGCGGTCGAGGACGATCATTCCGGCGCAGGTCCCAAGTACAGGCCCCGTGAACTCGCGCACGGCCTCGTCGAGCCCGTAGAGACGCATCAGCCGCATGAACGTCGTCGACTCGCCTCCGGGGATCACGAGCCCGTCGAGGCCCTGCAACTGCTCCGGCTTGCGAACCTCCACTGCGTTCGCGCCAAGGCGCCGCAGCATCGCCGCGTGCTCGCGGAAATTTCCCTGCACTGCCAGGACTCCGATCTTCACAACGTTGATTGTAGATTCGCGTCAGTGGTGTGGCCGGTGACGTTGGCGTCAGGCCATTAGAGGAGCTCGGCGCCGGGGATCGCGTCGCGCCGGCGGCCCGCCAGCAGCTGCGCGATCGCGATGAAGACGAGTCCCAGGATGGCGTACGAAAGGGCAGCGAGCCAAGGG
>VAWI01000052.1 GCA_005884005.1 Actinomycetota bacterium | reverse complement strand
TCTCGACATGGGCGGCACCTCGACGGACGTCTCGTTGATCGTCGGCGGGCAGGCGAGCCTCAGCGCCGAGCGCGAGGTCGACGGCTTGCCGCTGAGGCTTCCAGCCGTCGACCTGCAGACGGTCGGGGCGGGAGGCGGCTCGGTCGTCTGGGAGGACAGCGGCGGCGCGGTTCGTGTCGGCCCCGAGAGCGCCGGCGCCGACCCGGGCCCGGCCTGCTACGGGCGGGGCGGGACGAGGCCGACGGTCACCGACGCGAACCTGCTGCTCGGCCGGCTGCCGGCGGTGCTCGCGGGCGGCATCGAGCTCGATCGCGAGGCGGCCGCGCGCGCGTTCGGCGGCATCGACCCGGCTGCGGCTCTCGAGGTCGTGAACGCCGAGATGCTACGAACTCTTCGGGTGGTTTCGGTCGAGCGCGGCCATGACCCTCGGGAGTTCGCGCTGGTCGCCTTCGGAGGCGCCGGCCCGTTGCATGCCTGTGCTCTCGCCGACGAGCTCGAGATCGGGACGGTGCTCGTGCCGGCGGCAGCCGGCGTTCTCTCGGCGCTCGGGCTGGTCGCGAGCGATGAGCGGCGCGACCGCGTCGTGCCGTATATGCGCCCGCTCGCCGAGGTGACGGACCTCCCCGTGGAAGGCGAAGCCGACCTCCGCTATGCGGGCCAGTCCTTCGAGCTCACCGTCGCGATTCAGGACGACCTCGCGGAGGTGTTTCACCGAGCACACGAGGAGCGGTACGGCTACGCCGAACGCGGCCGAGAGCTCGAGCTCGTCGCGGTCCGAACCGCCGAAACCAAGCCGGGTCCGTCGTTCGACCTTCCCCCGGGCGAACCCCTTCATGTGGAAGGCCCAACCACCGTCGAGCTCGACGGCGCAACCTGCTACGTAGCCCCGGGGTGGGTGGGGGATAGGGATGGAGATAGCACGCTGGTGCTGACGAAAGCGTGACGCGAGCATGAAAAGAAAGTGAAAATCGAGCTCCAGGTACTCGGCAGCGCCCTGCGTTCGATCGCCGAGGAGATGGGGGCGGTGCTCGTTCGCTCCTCATTCTCGGCGAACATCAAGGAGCGGCGCGACTGCTCGACGGCGCTTTTCGACGAGCGCGGTCGGATGATCGCCCAGGCTGAGCACATCCCGGTCCATCTGGGCGCCCTTCCCGATGCGGTTGCTGCCGTGCGTGCGCAAGACCCGGCCCCGGACGACGTGTTCATCTTGAACGACCCCTACGCGGGCGGCACGCACCTGCCGGACATCACACTCATCTCACGCACAGCCGTCGGCTTCGCGGCGACGCGCGCCCACCATGCCGACGTCGGCGCTGGTGAGCCCGGAAGCCTGCCGGCCGGCTCTCGGCGACTGGACGAGGAGGGCGTCGTCATCCCCCCGACACGGCTCGATCACGCGACGCTTGACGCCCTCACCGCTCGGATGCGGAACCCGGACGAGCGGCGCGGCGACGTGCGGGCTCAGCTCGCGGCGAACCGGCTCGCCTCTCGCCGGCTCGACGACCTGTGCAGACGCCGCGGGCGCCGGCTCGTGGTCGCTGCGATGAACGAGCTCCATGACTACGCCGAACGGCGCGTCCGAACCGCGATCGCCGCGCTGCCCGACGGCCGGTACGAGGCCCGCGACGTCCTCGAGGCGGTGGGTGCCGAGCTCGAACTGCGCGCGGCCGTGACGATCGACGGCGACGAGCTCGAGATCGACTTCACTGGCACTGCCCGCCAGCACGATGGGAACTTGAACTGTCCGCTGGCAGTGACGCGGTCGGCCTGCTACTTCGTCGTCCGCTGCCTAACGGATCCCGACGCACCCGCTTCCGGCGGTGCTTTCGCTCCCGTGACCGTCCGCGCTCCCGAGGGGTCACTCGTCAATGCGCGTCCGCCCGCGGCGGTCGCCGCCGGCAATGTCGAAACCTCGAGCCGGATCGCTGATGTGGTCTTCCTCGCCTTTGGCGAGGCGATCGAGGTGCCTGCGCAGGGCCAGGGGACGATGAACAACCTCACTCTCGGCAACGACCGCTTTACGTACTACGAGACGATCGGCGGCGGCCAGGGCGCATGCCCGGATGCGGACGGCCCTTCGGCGGTGCATGTCGCGATGTCGAACACGCTCTCGACGCCGACCGAGGCGCTCGAGCTCGGCTACCCGATCCGGGTCGAGCGCCATGCTCTGCGACTCGGGTCTCGTGGGGCCGGCCTGCACCGTGGTGGTGACGGCGTCGTCCGCGAGTTGCGCGCTCTCGAACCGTGTCGCCTCTCCGTCCTGAGTGAACGGCGACGTCGTGCCCCGCAGGGGAGGAAGGGAGGCGAGCCGGGTGTACCCGGCCGCAACCTGCTGAACGGGGCAGAACTGGCCGCGAAGGTCACGCGCGACCTGGAGCCCGGCGACGTCGTCCGGATCGACACCCCCGGCGGCGGTGGCTACGGCCCGCCCTCATAGCGGGGGAGACCGTCCTCGGGCAGCTCGTCCCACGGCGCGCGGGAGCCCACGAAGGTGTGGTACTGCGGCCGAATCTCCGGATCGTCGTCGAGGGAGCCGAGCCGCACCGAGATTTCCTCACCCTCCGGCCAATCGCCGCCGAAGAGCGACGAGCCGCACTCGCTGCAGAACGCCTTAACCTTGCCGCCCACCGGCGAGAACACGCGAATCAGCTGCTCGCCCGACAGGAGCCGAAACTGAGAACGCGCGACGCGTCCCTGAGTCAACCCAAACGTTCCGGAGTGCTTGCGACAACGGGAGCAATGGCAGTGGTTGGCCCGGCGAAAGGGGAGCGTCACCTCGAAGGTGACGCCGCCGCACAAGCAGCTGCCGCGCACGAAATTCGCCACCCGACCAAGCTACACTTCGCCTCGGCATGTGGGAGCTGATCTTCATGATGCTGATCCTGAAGATCCCGATCGTCTACCTCGGCCTTGTCGTCTACTGGGCCGTGAAGGCTGAGCCGAAGCCACCGGAGCCCGCGCTCCTACCGGTGCTGCCGGAGCAGCCGCCCGGTGGGCCGCGCCCCTTGGTGGCACGGCGGCGGCCGCCTCGCCGACCATCGCGTGGTGGGCCGCACACCCCGCGGGGCGCGACGAGGCGCACTAGGACGGCGCGAGCGATCTCGTGAGCACTCCCGCCCGAACGGCCGACCGTCCGGCCGAGGCGGTAGCCGGCCTCCTGGCGACGCTCGCGATCTTCGGGAGCTGCCTCGCTCTCGTCTACCGCCCTGTGCGGATCACGCCGTTCACGATCCTGATCGCCCTGATCGCAGCCGGGATCGGCGGGCGCCACCAGCGGCTGGCCGCGATCGCTCTGGCGGTCTCCGGCGTCTGCTTCGTCGCCGGTACGTTCTTCGCGATCATCACGAACCACCCGATTTTCTGAGCTCGTCGCTCCCAGAGGAGTGAGGCGTCGACTAGGCGGCCGGATAGAACCGGTTCAGTCGCCGGTCGAGAGCGTGGCCGCCCGCGCGGAAGGAGTGTGCCACTGCTACAACAAACAAGGGTGTCTATGCCAGACGTCGATGCGGTCAACTCCGGCTACGCGCGCGTCCTGCTCGAGGAGTACCTCGAGAATCCCGAGGCGGTCCCGTCCGAGTGGCGCGCGCTCTTCGAGAGCGGCGACGGCGACCTGATCGAGGCGCTCCCCGGGCTTGCACGGCTGCTAGAGAACCTGCGGGAGACGAACGGCCACGCGGCGCCCGCGCCGACCCCCGAAGCGGCGCCGACGCCCGAGCCCGCCGCCGCTCCGCCCGACGACGACCTGCTCGGCGGCGTCGCGGCCGCGATGTCGCTCGTCAAGGCGTTACGTACGCACGGCCACCTGGCCGCGCGCCTCGATCCCCTTGGAAGCGAGCCGGTCGGCGATCCTGCTCTCGAGCCGGAACGACTGCAGCCCAGGCTGACGCCGGAGCTTCAGGCACGAATCCCTGCCAGCCTGTTGCGGGTTCACACGCCCGGCGAGACGCTCGCCGAGGTGCTGCCGAAGCTCCAGGAGACCTACTCCAGCACCAGCGCCTTCGAGATCGAGCACATCTCCGACCATGAGCAGCGGATCTGGCTGCGGGAGGCGATCGAGTCAGGGCGTTATCGCCGCGAGTTGACACCTGACGAGAAGAAGCGCCTGCTCGCTCGCTTGTCGGAGGTCGAAGGACTCGAGCACTACCTCCGTCGCGTCTTCCTCGGGCAGAAGCAATTCTCGGTCGAGGGTCTCGACACGATGATCCCGATGCTCGACGAGGCGATCGACCTCGCAGCCGAGGGTGGCGCGCACGAGGTCGTGATCGGCATGGCTCACCGCGGACGCCTGAACGTGCTCGCGCACGTGATCGGCCGCGCCTACGAGACGATCCTCCGCGAGTTCGAGGGCGAGCGGACGATCGAGGCCGTCACTGCGGATCCCGAGGGCGGTACGGGCGACGTCAAGTACCACCTCGGCGCCGAAGGCATTCGCTCCACGCCGGCGGGCGACCTCACGGTGACACTCGCCGCCAACCCCAGCCACCTCGAGGCGGTCGACCCGGTCGTCGAAGGCAGGACGCGTGCGGAGCAGACCGACCGCTCGACCCGCGAGGGCCGGCACGACCCCCGCATCGCGCTGCCCGTACTGATCCACGGCGACGCCGCCTTTCCGGCGCAAGGGATTGTCGCCGAGACGCTCAACCTCGCGGAGCTCGACGGCTACTCGACCGGCGGCACGCTCCACCTGATCGCAAACAACCAGATCGGCTTCACGACGGATCCCGTCGAGGGACGCTCGACGCGCTACTCGAGCGACCTCGCGAAGGGCTTCGACTTCCCGATCATCCACGTCAACGCCGACGACGCCGAGGCGTGCATCGCCGCGGTGCGCCTGGGGATGGCCTACCGCCGCCGGTTCCAGAACGACGTGGTCATCGATCTCGTCGGCTACCGCCGCCACGGCCACAACGAGCAGGACGAGGCCGCCTACACGCAGCCGCTGATGGCGGCCCGGATCGGCCAGCAGCCAACCGTGCGCGACCACTACGCGGCCCAGTTGGCCCAGGAGGGGGTGCTTTCCGAAGCGGAAGCGGAGGCGCTGGCGCGCAAGGTCGAGACGGCGCTGAAGGAGGCCCATCAGCGGCTGAAGGAGTCCTTCGCACAGGCGGCTGGAGGGACTGAAGGCCGGATCCCTTACGGGACCGGCGCCGAGGTCGTCACCGCTGTCGCGGCGGGCCGGCTGCGCGAGCTCGACCGATCCCTGGTCACCGTGCCGGAGGGCTTCACGATCCACCCAAAGCTGAAGAAACAGCTCGACCGCCGCCCGCAGGCCCTCGAGCAGGGCGGGATCGACTGGGGCCAGGCCGAGTCGCTCGCGTTCGCGAGCCTGCTCGTGGAGGGGATCCCGATCCGACTCACCGGCCAGGACACCGAGCGCGGCACCTTCTCGCACCGCCACGACGTCCTCCACGACGTCGAGACCGGCGAGACCTACACGCCGATCCAGCATCTCGAGGAAGCGCAGGCCTCATTCGAGCTCTACAACTCGCCGCTCTCCGAGGCCGCGGCGATGGGCTTCGAGTACGGCTACTCGGTCGCCGCGCCGGAGTCGCTTGTCCTCTGGGAGGCGCAGTTCGGCGATTTCGTCAACAACGCGCAGGGCATCGTCGACCAGTTCATCGTCGCCGGCCTGTCGAAGTGGGGGCAGACCTCGCGGCTGACGCTGCTCCTCCCGCACGGCTATGAAGGCAACGGCCCGGAGCACTCGAGCGCCCGGCTGGAGCGGTTCCTCCAGCTGGCTGCGCAGGAGAATATCCGGGTGGCGAACCCGACAACAGCGGCCCAGTACTTCCATCTCGTCCGCCGCCAGGCGCTCGACCCGGCCGCGCGGCCCCTCGTCGTGATGACGCCGAAAGGGCTGTTACGGCTGAAGCAGGCCTCCTCGACGCTGCCCGAGCTCGCCGAGGGCTCGTTCAGGCCGGTCCTGGATGACGCGGGCGCCGACAAGGCTCAGGTGCGCCGGCTCGTCATCTGCTCGGGGAAGATCTACTACGACCTCGCGGGCCACGAGCTCCGACAGAGCGCCGGCCACGTTGCGATCGCCCGGATCGAGCAGCTGTATCCGTTTCCGGTCGAGGAGAAGGCCGCGGTCGCCGCGTCCTATCCGAAGCTGGCCGAGGTCGTCTGGGCGCAGGAGGAGCCCCAGAACATGGGCCCGTGGCGGGCGATCAGGCACCGCTTGGAGGAACGGCTGCCCGAGGGCGTCCGGCTTCGCTACGTCGGCCGCCCCTGGCGCGCGAGCCCGAGCGAGGGCTATCCGACGGCCCACCTGCGCGAGCAGGACCGGATCGTCCGCGAGGCGCTGGCCTAGCGCCGCTGCTAGCGTCGGCGGTCGCGGCGGTACTCGACCGCGCGCTTGGCGATCGTCGGCCCGTGCTTTCGAGCCTGCTTCAGGATCGTCCTGCGGTGCTTGGGCGGAATCCGTCGCCAGATGTCCCATGCGGTCAGGGCAAGACCTAGCGGGCCCGCCCTCCGTGTCAATAATCGACCCACTCGCGCCACGCGCGGGATCGTACAGGCCGGGGCCGCGCGAAGCGCTTCCGGATTGATTCGTCAGGCGATCCCGCTACAATCCGGCGTCGTTCGGGGGAACGACCCCAATCGCCCGGAGGAGGACTATGCCCGTAGACATGCCTACGCTTTTCTCTCAGGTCATCCAAGACCACCTCGCGCTGAAGGAGCGGAACTCGGAGCTCGACCACGAGCTGCCGCTCGACCGCTACAAGAACGAGGATCCTTTCGACAACCACCCGTTGTTCAAGACCGAGGAGCAGGCCCGCATCGAGGACACGATGGACGGCACCGAGCCGGCCATCCCGGCGGAGCCGACCATCGCCCTCAAGTGGCCCGGCGAAGAAGATGACGAGGAGCCCGCTGCCGTGGAAGCCGAAGCCCACGACGGCGACGGCCTCTGGACTCGCTCTCGCGATTTCGACTGGGGCGATTAACCTCGAATTAACCTCGGTCGCGGAAAATCTGTCGATTTTCCGCGAATCTGACTTGTACCCTTGCGGCGCTCGGTAGAGAGTTTGGCTCGGCCGCCTACGGGTAGCCGCATGCGGACCCGTTCTCGACCCAAGGAGGCTGACTGATGCCGCGATTTGCCTTTGCAGGAGCTATTGGAGCTGCCCTCGCGTACTTCTTCGATCCCGACAACGGCCGGAAACGCCGGAAGGAAGCGATCAAGAGAGCCGCAAAGGCTTTCCGCCAGACCGGCCGGAAGGGGCAGGTCATCGGCGCGCAGGCTCAAGGCCTGAAGAAAAAGGCGACGCACCTGAAGGAGCAGGAGAAGCCGCAGCCCGACGACGTAACGCTGGCTCGCAAGGTCGAGAGCGAGATCTTCCGCGGCGCCGACGTCCCGAAGGGGCAGATCAACGTCAACGTCGAGGACGGCGTCGTCTACCTGCGCGGCGAGCTCGAGCAGCCGGATCTGATCGAGGATCTCGAGGCACAGGCGCGCAAGGTCCAGGGAGTGCTCGGTGTCGAGAACCTGCTGCATGTCCCGGGTGAAGAGGCGCCGGCCAAAGCCGAGTAGAGCCGTCGGGCCCGGCCAGTAGAGTCGGCTCGTGCCCTCGGAGAAGACCGAAACCGCCGTCGAGCGCTGCCTGCGTTGCGGCGCGTCGATGGAGTGGGTCCACCAGACCTGGCAATGCAGCAGGTGCCGGTTCAAGCTCGGCTGCTGCGAGGGCGACGACTGCCACCCTCGCTAGTTCGGAGCGGCACGTCGTTGTGTCGCGCCGCGCGGCATGCTGATAATCCGCGCTGAGTAGTGGCCATTCAGGAACACGCTGCCGCTGTCCCGACGGCCGGCGTGGACGTGCCGGACGTTCGGCTCGTCGGCGTCCGCAAGACCTATGGCGACGTTGTCGCCGTCGACGGCGTCGACCTCGAAATCGCGAGCGGCGAGTTTTTCACCCTGCTCGGGCCCTCGGGCTCGGGCAAAACGACAACGCTGCGGCTGATCGCCGGTTTCGAGCGGCCCGACAAGGGCCGGATCGAGCTCGCCGGACACGACGTCACCGGTCGGCCGCCTTACAGCCGCGACGTCAACACGGTCTTCCAGGATTACGCCCTCTTTCCGCACATGACCGTGGCCGAGAACGTCGGCTACGGGCTGCGCGTGAGGGGAGTGGGACGTCGCGAGCGCAGGCTGCGCGTCGACGAGATCCTGAAAGTGGTCCAGCTTCCGGGGCTCGGCGAGCGGAAGCCGGTCCAGCTTTCGGGTGGCCAGCGCCAGCGGGTTGCGCTCGCTCGGGCGCTCGTCAACCACCCGCAGGTACTGCTGCTCGACGAGCCGCTCGGCGCACTCGACCTGAAGCTCCGCCAGGAGATGCAGATCGAGCTGAAGCGGATCCAGCGCGCCGTTCGCGAGGTCGGGATCACCTTCGTCTACGTCACCCACGATCAGGAGGAAGCGCTGACGATGAGCGACCGCCTCGCCGTCTTCAACGAGGGGAGGATCGAGCAGATCGGGACGCCCGCGGCCGTCTACGAGCGCCCAGAGAATGCCTTCGTCGCAGGCTTCGTCGGTGCGTCGAACGTCCTCCGACGCGCCGGCCACACCTTCACCGTCAGACCAGAGAAGATCCGCATGACCAACGATGGCGGCGCGCGCCGCGACGACGAGAACGCCGCTACCGGACGGATTCGTGACGTGGTCTACGCAGGCATGTTCACACGCTACGTCGTCGACCTCGACGACGGAGGCGAGCTCGTCGTCGTCCGCCAGAACCTCGAGACGTCCTCGACCGAGGCCCTCGACGCACGCGGGCGCCGGGTGCTCCTGGAGTGGCGTCCGGAGCACGCGATCGAAACCAAACCCCAACGGGAGGAGAAGCATGAGTCGGTTTAGCAAGCGCTACCTGGCATGGGTGGCCTTCGGGCTGCTGACCGGAGCGCTCGCCGTCGCCGCGGCCGGTTGCGGAGGTGGCGGCAAGTCGTCGAAGAGCACGTCGACGAGTGGGCCGTCTTCGATCGGCAAGGGCGAGGGGGCGCTCAACCTGATCGAGTGGCCGTACTACTCTGACCCGAAGTTCGCAAAGAAATTCGAGCAGCAGAGCGGGTGCAAGATCCACCGGAAAGACGCCGGCTCCTCGAACCAGATGGTCTCTCTGATGCGGACGGGAGGCGGTGGGGGCGGTGGTCAGTGGGATCTGGTGTCAGCCTCCGGCGACGCCAGCCTGCGCCTGATCAGGGGCGGCGATGTCAAGCCGGTCAACATCAACCTGATCCCGAGCTGGAACGACTTCATTCCCATCTTCAAGTCGCCGGCGCACAACACCGTCGACGGCAAGCACTACGGCGTCTCGCTGCAGTGGGGCCCAAACGTCCTGCTCTATAACACGACGAAGATCAAGCCCGGCCCGACGAGCTGGGAAGCGCTTTACGACCCGAAGTACAAGGGCAAGATCACAATCCCGAACAACCCGATTCAGATCGCCGACGCGGCGTTCTACCTGATGCACTCGCAGCCGGACCTAGGGATCAAGGATCCGTACGAGCTGAACAAGAAGCAATTCGACGCGACGATCGCGCTGCTCAAGAACCAGCGCAAGCTCGTCAAGCTCTACTGGAACTACGACACGGACGGCCGGGCCGCCTTCGCCAACGGCGACGTCTCGCTCGGCGCGATCTGGCCGGTGGACACGCTCGCGCTGCAGGCCAAAGGCGTGCCGGTCAAGGAGGTCATTCCTTCGGTAGGCGCCACCGGCTGGGCCGACACGTGGATGCTCGCCAAGAAGGCCCCGCATCCGAACTGCGCCTACCTGTGGATGAAGTACGTGACCCAGCCGCAGGTCGAGGCTCAGCAGGCGCTGATCTTCGGCGAGACGCCGGTCAATCCGAAGGCGTGCCCGTTCATGAACAAGATCGAGGCCGGCTCGTGCGCGAAGTACCACCTGAACGAGCCGCTCAACTACTACAACACGATCAAGTTCTGGAAGACGCCGATTCCAGACTGCGGGAACGGCAAGAACGACTGCATGAACTACAACGCCTGGCAGACGGCTTGGACGCAAGTCACGGGGTAGCCGCGTGACCGAATTCGTCGAGGCGGGCGCTTCTTTGCGGAGCGCCCGCCTCCGTCTGTCGGCCGCGCTTTGGCGCCGGCCCTGGCTGAAGCTGGCGCTGCTACTGGCTGCGCCCGTGCTCGTATTCGCGGTCGTCTATCTCGGCGCGCTCGTCTCGCTCTTCGTCTCGGCGTTCTGGCAGATCGACTCCTTTACGGCCGCTGTCGTCCACAAATGGACGCTCGACAACTTCAAGACCCTCTGGCAAGACCACACGTACTGGCGAATCACGGGCCGGACGATCGGCCTCGCTGCGGCGGTGACCGTCACCGACGCGGTGCTCGCCTTCCCGCTTGCGTACTTCATGGCACGGATTGCACCGCCGCGCTGGCGGGCGCTGCTGTTCGTCGCAGTGCTGCTGCCGCTCTGGTCGAGCTACCTGGTCCGCATCTATGCGTGGCGGACGATCCTGGCCAAGAACGGCGCGCTCAACTGGGTGCTGAACGGAATCGGCCTGCCGGATGCGGGGCTCGCCTATACGAACACGGCTATGTGGATCGTCTTCTCGTACGTCTGGCTGCCGTTCATGGTCCTCCCGGTCTACGCGGCCCTCGAGCGGATTCCGGAGAACTACCTCGAGGCTTCCCAGGACCTGGGCGCGAAAGGATCGCGCACGCTGCGATCCGTGATCCTGCCCCTGGCCATACCTGGAATCGTCGCGGGCTCGATCTTCACCTTCTCGCTGACGCTCGGCGATTTCATCACGCCTGCCCTCGTCGGCGGCGCGGGCTCGAGCTTCATCGGCAACATCGTCGAGGACAAGGTCGGCCAGCCGGACATTCCCTTCGCCGCTGCGTTCGCGACCGTGCCGGTCGTCGTAATGGGCATCTACCTGCTCATCGCCCGGCGGTTAGGCGCGTTCGAGGCCGTTTAGTGGAAACGCGGAGCACACGCATCGGCCTGGGCGTCGCGACGGTGGCGGTGATCGCGTTTCTCTGGCTACCGCTGCTGCTGATCATGGCCTACGCCTTCAACAGCTCAACGATCCAGAGCTGGCCGATCTCCGGCTTCACCTTCCACTGGTTCCACGAGGCCTGGCGCGACCCCGAGGTGCGTAAATCGCTCACGCTCTCGCTGAAGGTGGGGCTCGCGGCAACCGCGATCGCGCTGATTCTCGGAACCGCGGCGGCCGCAGCGATCTATCGCTTCCGCTTCTTCGGCCGCGAGGCGGTCTCGTTCCTGTTGCTGCTGCCGATCGCGCTGCCCGGGATCATCACCGGTATGGCCCTGAACTCGTTCTTCAACTTCGGCGGGGTGCAGCTCTCGATGTGGACGATCGTCGCTGGGCACGCGACCTTCTGCGTCGTGATCGTCTACAACAACGTGCTCGCGCGCCTGCGGCGAAGCTCGCCGTCGCTGATCGAGGCGTCGATGGATCTGGGTGCGGACGGCTGGCAGACCTTCCGCTGGGTGATCTGGCCGGTGCTCTCGACCGCGCTTGTCGCCGGCGGCCTCCTGGCCTTCGCGCTCTCGTTCGACGAGGTGATCGTGACCACGTTCACCGCAGGCGCTCAGACCACGCTGCCGATTTTCATCCTCGACAACATCCAGCGTGGGCAGCAGCTGCCGGTTGTGAACGCGATTGTTTTCGTGGTCATCCTCGTGACCGTGATCCCGGTCACGATCGCGCAGCGGTTGACCGGCGACACCGGAGTGCTGCGGCGGGGCACGGCCGCCTCGAAGGCTGCCGCGGCGGCAACGGGCGGCGGCGCAGTGTAGTTTGGACGCGGTTAACCAAGGAGGGCATTCATGAGCGTCACGGTCTCGAGCTACAAGAACCTCGTCGGCGGCGAGTGGGTGGACTCGGCCTCCGGCGAGACGATGGAAGTCCTGAACCCGGCGACCGGGGAGGCAATCGCCGAGGTTCCCCGTGGCACCAAGGAGGACGCGGATCGCGCTGTCGAGGCAGCCAAGAAGGCTCTGCCCGAATGGCTCGAGACGACGCCCGGCGAGCGGGCGGAGATCCTGCTCAAGCTCGCCGACCTGCTCGATGAGCACGCCGAAGAGCTGGCCGAGCTCGAGTCCCAGAACGTTGGCAAGCCGCTGCCGGCCGCGCGCGACGAGATGCCGGTTTCGTCCGACAACATCCGCTTCTTCGCCGGCGCCGCACGGCTGCTCGAGGGCAAGTCCGCGGGCGAGTACATGCGCGGTTACACCTCGATGCTGCGGCGAGAGCCGCTTGGCGTCGTCGGCGGGATCACGCCCTGGAACTACCCCCTGATGATGGCCGTATGGAAGTTCTCACCGGCGCTCGCCGCGGGCAACACGCAGGTGCTGAAGCCGGCCGAGCAGACGCCGCTGACGACGCTGCGCTTCTTCCAGCTTGCGATGGAGGCGGAGATCCTCCCGCCCGGAGTCCTCAACGTGATCACCGGCGACGGCGTGCCCGTCGGCGAGGCGATCGTCAAGCATCCCGACGTACGCCTGGTCTCGCTCACCGGCGACGTCGAGACCGGCAAGATCATCGCCCGGACCGCGGCCGACACGCTCAAGCGCGTGCACCTCGAGCTCGGCGGCAAAGCGCCGGTGGTCGTCTTCGACGACGCCGACCCGGCCGCGGTAGCCGAGGGGATCAAGGTCGCCGGCTACTGGAACTCGGGTCAGGACTGCACGGCGGCCTCTCGGATCGTCGCCGGCCCGAAGATCTACGACAAGCTGCTGGAGGAGCTGGTCCCCGCGGTCGAGTCGATTGCGGTCGGCGACCCGGCCGAGAGCGAGGAGCTCGACATGGGCCCCGTGATCTCGAAGGACCAGCAGGAGCGCGTCTTCGGGTTCCTGGAGCGGGCCAAGGGAGCGACAGTGGTGACGGGTGGCGAGTCCAACGGCGACCGAGGCTTCTTCGTCAAGCCGACCGTGATCGTCGATGTCGGTCAGGAGGACGAGATCGTCCAGCGCGAGGTCTTCGGCCCGGTCGTTACGGTGCAGCGCTTCGCAGACGACGACCAGGCGATCGCCTGGGCGAACGACGTCGACTACGGGCTTGCAGCCTCGGTTTGGACGCGTGACATCGGCCGGGCGCTGAACGCCGCGCGGAAGCTCCAGTTCGGAACGGTCTGGATCAATGACCACATCCCGCTCGTCAGCGAGATGCCGCACGGTGGCTACAAGCAGTCCG
>VAWI01000032.1 GCA_005884005.1 Actinomycetota bacterium | reverse complement strand
CCCGGCCGCCGAACGGTCCGCGACTGGACGAGCTGGTCGTACTGCTCGTAGATCCACGCTTTGCTTTCGTGGTTGGCCGGCGCTATCGGCCGCGCCGCCCGTGCGGGCTGCGGTTCCTGATCGACCTGGTAGCGGGGACACTCGTCGGTGAGGAACGAGGCGGGAATCGCACCCTCGAGGTCGCCGCCGAAGAAGCAGCGCAGCTCGGCGGTGCCGGTGACCGAGCCGATCACCGCGTGGTGCAGCTCCCACTTGTCGAGCACGGCCTGGACCTCGGGAAGGCGTTCCGGCTCGACCACCGCGACCATCCGCTCCTGGCTCTCGGAGATCATGATCTCCCACGGCTCCAGGTCCGCCTCGCGCAACGGGACCAGGTCAAGGGACACGTCCACACCTGCGCCGTCGCGAGCCATCTCGGCCAAAGCCGACGCGAGCCCTGCGGCGCGACAGTCCTGAAGTGACGCGACGAGACCTTCCTCGACAAGCTCGAGCGAGGACTCGATCAGCTTCTTGCCCGTGAACGGATCGCCGATCTGCACCGACGGGCGCTTCTGATCGGCTCCGTCATCCAGTTCCTGGCTGGCGAGCACCGACGCGCCGCCGATACCGTCCCGGCCGGTGGTCGCGCCGTACAGGACAACCAGGTTCCCTTCGCCGCGCGCGCGAGCTCCAAGAAGCCGTTGGCTCGGAAGAAGTCCGACGCACATCGCGTTGACCAGGCAGTTGTGCCCGTAGGCCTCGTCGAAGACCGCCTCGCCTCCGACCGTTGGCACGCCGACGCAGTTATGCGTGACGATGCCGCCACTCGTCACAAACAGATGCGTCCCCGGTACCTCGAAGTCGTAGACGGTGAACGATCCAGTGTGATCCTCGACGTGGGTTACAGGCACGGTTGCAATCGAGTGGGACTCCGGGCGCGCCGCCGGACGTGCGAACGGCGAGGGCTTCGCGATCTTTTCGATGACTCGCATCGCCTCCTCGTTCGTGAACCATTCAGCGGCCTCCCCAACTGCCTGAGCTGCCCCGAACTCGAGCAGATACGCAGTGCGCGACCTAACTGCGCGTCCTTCGATTTTCTGCCCCGCAGCGGCGCGGCGATAGACGGTAGGGAAAATACCGAGGCTCTGGACGAGGAGGAGCAGCTGCTCGTGCATTCGCCGACTGGTCGTCGAGTGCGCGATCCGGACTCGACTTCCTCGGCGCGGGAAGCTGACCGACCCGCCGCCGCGGAAAAGGCCGCGAAGCAGGTTGCGGCGGAGAGTCACGGGTCCGGTGAGGATCTGCATCGGGATTGCCTTTTCGTGCGACTTGCTCCCACACCGCAGAACATCGCGAAGGACGGTCGCGAGCAACCGCGAGGAAACCGTTACAGCGACAGTCGCAGCTCGTTCTTCGATCGAGTGACGAATTCCAAGGTTGGTGAGGACGCTCCTAACATCGTCCACGAACGAACGCTCCCGCTCGGTTCGGCCGAACGTCCACACGATTTTGGTCGTCGTTCCACTGTCCGAGGCGCAGCCCTCGGCAAGGTAATAGCCGACCAGCCGAGCAAAGTCGACGTCGAGCGGCAGAGTTGCGGGAATCGGCGTTGATCGCGGTCCGCGCAAGCGCACGCGAAGTTGCTGTCGCTGCAGCTGGATATCCGCCTCCAAGGCTCGGAAGATTGGTATCGGGAACTCACGTCGACGAATCCAGTAATGGCGGCGATCAGCGCGGGGCATCAGATTGATGAGCGCGGCGCGAAATTCCTTCGTCGGTGCCCACGCGTCCGGGAGCATCACAATTGCCGATTCATTCGCCACGTCGATCACGTCGATGACGTCGACCGCGCGCTCAGTCGGAAGAGCGCTCAGCAAAGGCAGGCGATCTCCTTTTGTGACGCTTCGGGCCGGCCTCTGTTCCAGCCCATCTTCGGTCCAGACAATCATTGGATGGTCGGGCGTGACCGTGAGCGTGCGGCCGAGAGCCGTTCGAAACCGGCGGATTCGTCGCGTCTGGCGCTTGAAGATGTTGGATACCTCGCACCACGTGGGGTCGTGTTTGAGCGGATCAATCGACAAAAGCTCGAACGTCTTCGTTGGTCGCGCGGTCCATGCAGCAGCCTTCGAACCCGGTCCACGTTCTTCCGCGATCTCGGCGATCGTCGCGTGGCGAACGCGTCCGCTGTTGCGGACAAGAACGGTCTCTTCTCCCGCGAGGCAGTTTCCGTAGTGGCCGATTCCGGCAACCGCGCGACGGAACGACCAATCCGCCGAGCCGAACCGCAGCCCGTCAAGCAATGCGATCGGCCGCGCGCCCATCGCGACGATGTCGCGCAGGATCCCGCCGACCCCGGTGGCCGCTCCCTGGAACGGCTCGACGGCGCTTGGATGGTTGTGGCTCTCGACCTTGAAGGCGACCGCGAGCCCGTCGCCGATGTCGACCACACCCGCGTTTTCGCCTGGCCCTTGAAGGACACGTTCGCCCGAGGAGGGCAGCCGCTTCAAGAGCGGTGCCGAATGCTTGTAGCCACAGTGCTCGGACCAGAGCAGCGAGAAGACCGCGAGCTCGAAGTGATTCGGCTCCCTGCCGAGGAGGCCGCAGATTCGCTGGAGCTCGCCGTCCGTCAGCCCGAGGGCGCGATGAAGCGGTTGTTCCGCTACCGGCGTCAGGTGATCGAGTGTAGCCGCCTCACTGGACAGGTCGCGCCGGCGTTTCAACTGTGATGGGTTTGAGGGACGTCTCTTGAGCCGACGCCACCTCGCGATGCTGCTCGCTCTGGCCGCGGTCTGGGGCGCGTCGTTCATGTTCATCAAGATCGGCGACCGCGAGCTGCAACCGATCACGCTCGTCGGCTTCCGGATGGCGCTCGGCGCGCTGACGCTCGTGCCGATCGTGCTCGTCACGGTGGGCGCGAGACGGACCCTCCGCGAGCTTCGCGCTGCCGCCGGTCCGCTGATCGTCACCGGCCTGATCAACTCGGCGATCCCGATCTTTGCGATCACGTGGGCGGAGACGCGGCTCGATTCGGGGCTGACCGCGATCATCCAGGCCTCGGCGCCTCTCTTCACCGCCCTGCTCGCGCTCCGCTTCAGCCGCGGCGACCGTGTGCGCGGCTCGCGCCTGGCCGGGCTCGTGGTCGGCTTCGCCGGCGTGGCCCTCCTTGTCGGCGGCCGGCCGAGCGGGCAGATCGTGGCGGCCCTCGCGGTCGTCTTCTCAGCTGTCTGCTACGCGGCCGCCGCCCTCTATGCAGGACGGCGTCTACGGGGGGTCTCCCCGCTCGTGACGGCTCTTGGGACTTTGGCAGCGGCAACGCTCGCGACACTGCCGGTCGGGCTCTTCCAGCTCCCCAGCCACATGACCAGCTGGAAGGTGACCGCTTCGGTGGTGACGCTCGGGATTGCCGGCACCGGCCTGGGATACATCCTCTACTACGCCCTGATTGCCGGGGCCGGCGCCTCGCGCGCGATCCTGATCACGTACCTCGTCCCGACGTTTGCGGTCGTGTACGGCGCGGTGCTGCTCGGCGAGCCGGTCACGGCGGCCGCCGTCGGCGGCCTCGTGCTCGTGCTCGCCGGCGTCGGGCTCGGAACGGGCGCAGTCCGTCTCGGAAACACGCGGATAGCCTCGAGCGAGACGTGATGTCCCGCGCCTCCGGTTCCAGCCACGCCGGGTTCGTGAGCATCGTTCAGGGCGACGGGCTCAGGCTCCGCCGCGCGCAACCGAACGACGTCGACTTCCTCATCGCCCTGACGACGCACGAGGACGTCGAGCCCTACCTTGCGGCGTCGAGGCCGCGCGACCGTGACGCGCTGCTGGAGGAGATCGAGCGCTCACGGGCGGAGCCGGACGGGTTCGGGCGCCTCGTGGTCGAGGTCGAGCAGGACGGCGAGTGGCGGCGCGCCGGCGCGATGGGCTACGAGCTCGCCAACCGCCGCTCGCGGATCGCGAACCTCGGCAATCTCGCGATCCATCCGGACTTCCGGGGCCGCCGACTCTCCGACGAGGCGGCGAGGCTGCTGCAGCGGCATCTGCTCGTCGACCTCGGCTTCCACCGTCTGCAGCTCGAGATCTACGGGTTCAACGAACGTGCGCTGCGGCATGCAGAACGCGCCGGCTTCGTGCGCGAGGGCGCTCGCCGGCTCGCCTACTGGCGGCACGGCGAGTGGGTCGACGGTGTTCTCTACGGGCTGGTGCGAGAAGATCTCGAACGATGAGCTCGTTCGAGGCGTACATCGAGGCCCACAACGCCGCCGTGCGCACCGGCGACTGGGAAGCTTTCAGCCGCTGGTTCGTGGACGACGCCGAAGTCCGTTTCGAAGGTGTGCCGGTGGGACCCTTCCGTGGCCGTGACGAGATCCGCGCGGCCTACGAGTCGCGCCCGCCTGACGACCAGGTCGAGGTCCGGAACGTGAACGACGACGGCGACCGCACCGTCGCCGACTACGGCTGGGCGGCCGACGAGGGCGTCCGTGCGGGTGAGCTCCGCGTCACCTGGGACGGCGACCTGATCCGCGAGCTCGTGATCACGTTCGAGTGACCGCCGCCGGACGCTGGGCCAAGGCCTATGAGCGAGCGTGGCGGGCCGGCGACGGCGAGGCGGCCGCGGCGCTCTACGCCGAAGACTGCGTCTTTCGCTCGCATCCGTTTCGAGAGCTCGAGGACGCGCGCGCCTACATGCGCAGGGTCGTCCCCGAGGCCGAGGCGCCCGAGGTCTGGTTCGGCGAGCCCGTCGAGGAGGGCGACGTCGCCGCGGTCGAGTACTGGGCGCTCCTCGTCGAGCCGAACGGGACTGAATCGACGATCGCCGGCCTGCACCGAATACGGTTCGGCCCGGACGGCCTCGTCGCAGAGGCGCGCGACTACTGGCACCTCGAGCCCGGGCACCGCCGCCCTCCGCCCGAGTGGGGCCGCTGATGCCGCTCAATCGCCGGCGCTGATTTTGCGGCGCCACGGTCGCTGGTCATACGATGTCGCCATCGCACGGTACCTGCACACGATGTACCGGATCACGGATCCAGAGCGAAGCCGCGCGTTCTACGAGGCACTTGGATTCGAGTCCCGGCGCGAGCTTCCGATCGTGCGAGACGGGGAGCTCGAGGCGACGAACTATTTCTTCGGGATGCCGGGCGAGGACGCCGAGTTGGAGCTGACGTTCAACCACGATGGACGCGCCTACGACCTCGGCACCGGCTACGGCCACGTCGCCATCGGCGTCGACGACCTCGACGCGACGCTGGAGCGCCTGGCGGGCCAGGGCATCGAGCCGGAGCGCCCGCCGTACACGGTGCGCGAGGGCGGCTCGAGGCTGTGCTTCGTGGGCGATCCGGATAGAAACTTTACAGTTCTAAACTGACGGTGCTTCCGGTTCTCCGATGACCCGCGTGTGGGCGCCGTCTCGAGTGCGCTCTTGGAGCCCAGCCAGATGGGTCACCCCGCCCTCGCGCGCGTGAACACAGAGAGAAGTCACTAGCTGGCGTGCGCGCGAGACGATGCAGCGCCGGGCCCGCCGCGGCCAGGAGGCGACCGGCCCGCGCACCCGAGTCGCCCTCCAGCGCTTGCCGGCGGGTGCGAGACCGGCCTGGCCTCAGTCGGCCCGCTTAGGGCGCTCCCGTCTCGGTGGGCTCGTGTTTCCGGCGAGGTCGTCCGGTAGGCAACGGAAGGTGCTCCTCGCCCCACTTCTCGACGTCACGGTGGCGCCAGATTGGACTAGCTGCGATGCGGCCCAACGGTTTCGGGAAATCTGGACGCTTCATGTACCGGGCAGCGGTACGCCTTGTTACTCCGAGGAGCTCGGCGATCTCCGAGGGGCCGACGAGATCCTCGGACATCATCACGATCGTCGAGCGTACCCGCTCGCTCAGATGCTGCTAGACGCGGCGCTCTCGCTTGACTCCGCGGGTTCGGGATAAGCTGTCATAAACTATGTCTCGTTATGCTGCTCGCGGGAGGATCGACGGCGTTGATCGTCCACGTCGAGCGCGACCGACACGCGCACCCGTCAAGGCTCTGTTAACGATTCCGAGAGGTTCCAGCTGGCGCCAGGCTGCCTACGCGCAGCTCACACGGCGGGCGAGCAGCGGCGGGTTCGTGTTCGTCGTCGCGGACGAGCGAGGATCGCCTTGCTGGGAGCAAAGGTGAGCGGTCAGATAGTCCCGATTGCGTCGCTCGAGCCGAAGGCGCCGCGTTGGCTCTGGGAGGACTACCTGCTGCGGGGTGGGATTAACCTGATCGTCGGCCCCAAGGGCATCGGCAAGACCTCGCTTGTGTGCTGGCTGGCCGCACAGGCATCGCTCGGAGAGGAAGGGTTCGGCGGGAAGCCGCTGCGGGTCTTCATCGACTCACAGGAGGACGATCCGGAGGTCGTGCTGCGGCCCCGCATCGAGGCCGCCGGCGCCGATCTCTCGATGATCGCGACGCGACGGCCCGGGGAGCCGCCGTGGAAGTTCCCTCGCGACTTCGCCGGGTTGCTCGACTACCTCGAGCAGAGCGAACGCTGCGGCGAGCCGGTCGACCTGATCGTGCTCGACTCGCTCGCTGCCTACGTCCCGCGTTTTACCGCGGCAGAGATGGCTGGTGAGGCGCTCGAGCGTCTGACGCTCGTCTGTCAGCGCTTCAGCTGCGCCGTGGTGTTCGTGCACCACTTCAACAAGTACGGAGGCTCGCTCGACGCCGCGATCGGCGGCGCCGGTGCCGTTACCCGCGTCGCACGGACTGTCTTTGTCTTCGGCGAGGAACCGAGAGAGCTTGTCAGCCTGCTTCAGCGCAGGCTAGCCCGAGTGCGGCTCGAGCAGCGCAGGGACAGCGACGAGGCGCGTGTGCTCGCCTGCCAGAAGTTAAACGTCGCCCACAAACCGCCGGCTCTCAGGTTCGCCTCGACGGTCGTCGAAATCCCAGCCGTCGAGCGCGTCCACCGCCTCGAGCTCGTCGGCGAGACCGAATGCAGCGCGGACCTCGTCTTCGAGCAGATCCGACGCGCACCGCAAGGCGAGTCGGCCGAGACGGAGATCGAAACGGCGATCAGCTGGCTGCTCGCCTATCTGGCGGACGGTCCACGGCAGACGCAGCGCATGGTCGCCGATGCCAGGCTCGACGGCATCAGCCAGCGGACAATCGAGCGCGCTCGGGCGCGGCTGAAGTGTCAAGCGATCCACCCCGCCCAGCTGCTCAAGCTGCTCGGAGAGGAGGCCCACGCAGCGCTCAGCGAGGAAGAGCGGAAAGCGTGGTGGCTGGCGCTGCCAGAGTTACCGGACGCGCCGCCCGAGGAGTGGACGAAGTGAGCCGTTGGCGAAGCCGCCAGATGCACCAAACAGAGTGGCGGGTGGCGGAGTGGCGCCGACGCGCCTCTCCCGGTCCGCACTGAATATAGGTTAGGCTGCTTCGCTCTTCGGCCTGCGTCCCCTGCGTGCGCCCTTCCTGCCCTTGCTCGCCAGCTCGTCGTCCTCCGAGGCAAAAACGTCGAGGGTTATCTGGCCTCGGCTCGCGTGGCCGTACTTGATTACGACTTGAGCCGAATCCTTTTCGTCTCAAATCTCGTTGCCGGAGAGATCGGAGACGCGACCGCCTTTTCAGCCATCGCCATCTCCCGTTCGGACTGCAGGATCAGCAACTGTAACGCAGTCCCGTTGCACCGCCCGGGCAACGGGCTGAGGCTGCCAGACGGCTTGCGCGTGACAACCTCAGGAGCGATGGTGGTTAGGTCCCCAGGACTCGCAGTTCCGCCAGTGTGCGACAGAACGCGCTTCGAGACGAGGACGGCGAACGGCTGATTGCCGCGCTATGCCGGAACGACCGACAGCGGGCCGCAACACGGTTCAAGCGCCGTGGCCATCCGCTCGGCGTTGCTCTCGCGCGTGCTCCCGACTGTGCTGCCGCTCTCCGTCACGAGGCGGACACGCGGATCCGGCGGAGCGGGGACACGCGCATCGCGCTCGTCGAGCCAGGCCTCGTACGAGTTCGGGTGGAAATGACGGATCCAGGCGCTGCTCGCGCGCCTGCGGGCGGCTGCCGAGGCGGGCCGTCCGGTGCACTCGGGCTCTTCGGACCCGGACGAGGGGCTGGCGAGGGCACGCGACTGCGCGTGCTCGGCCGCTAGCACCGTACTGCCCCCGACCTCGCTCCGCTGCGCACGCTCGGCCTCGGCGAGTTCGAGGGCGTCGAGGTGGCGCCAGATCGTCTTGCGGTTGACGCCGTACTCAGTGGCGAGCTCGGTCCGACTGGCCCCCGCCCGCACCCGGCGGCGGATCTTCTTCACCTGGGCGTCGCTCAGTTTGGCCTTGGCCGGCATAGGATTGATTCTAGTTCGCGGGACTTTCCTGAACATTCGCGGGACATTCCGCGGGGCACTTCGCCGGGCGGCGCGATCGGTGGAAAACGGCTTAGGAGAGCGTTTTGTACCGATTGTGCTGGGACACTTCGCGCCGGGATGCCCGCGGCCTTGCGTTGCCTGCGCTGGCAGCGTCACCGAGCGCTTAGACCCATTTTTGGCTTGTTCATGCGGTTTTTGCCTGAATCCGGCTTCACCCATCGTCTCCCGCGCGGTTGCACGAAAAGTAAGCCGGCCGGATCGCAGAATCGCGGCGGAAGTACTCTCTTTGCAGGCATTTCATCGGTTGTGGTACTCGCGGAAAAAGTAAGCGCGGCGCAGTCGTCCATAGACCCAGAGGTCGGCGCGCGAGAGGTCGACGTGGATGACCACGCCGTCGTGCGGCAGACGCGCGAGTGTTCGCCGTGGCGGCAGCTGCAGGATCGGGTCTCGGTATCGAACTGTCGACGCCCAGGTCTCGGTCTGAGCGCCCTGCGCGAGCAGTTTGGCCGATCCACTTGTGCGGGTCCGCCAGCCGTGGCGCGGCTGAAAGCGCGCCGGCCTAACACTTTCCTTGTAGAAGTCGCCTGGCCGGACCGTGAAACTCGCTAAGACGCGGTTCGAGGCGGCAAGCTGGGGCTTGCTGACCTGCGCGAACATGATGAAGAAGCGGCCGTGGAGAGCGAAAGTTTGGTGCTGCGGCGGCAGCGTCGGCGGCGCCGCCAGGCGCTTGAAGTTGCCGGTGTAGTTATCGAGAGCGCTCGGCTGCCATTCGCGCAGGTCTATCCGCGCCCGAGGTTCGTGGGCGACGACCTCGCCGTGGACGACACGTCCCGCCCACCCGACGGGCAGATCGATCGAAAGGCCATAGCCGTGAATCGTCAGGACGGCCACCACCAGCGGCGCGATCACGCGATAAGTACGCGCAGCGTCGCTCCAGCCGTCCCTCGCACGGCGTCCCGCTCATCCTGAGGGTGTCAAAACTCGGGTTCGGGGCTGAACCTAGGTTTTGACACCCTTCAGCCACAACTCATCTAGTAGCCGCGAAGCCCCGCTCGTCGCTCAGGCGGCTGCCGTGGGTGGCGTCACCGGCTCAAGGTCCCGGAAGACGCGGACGACGCCGGCGTAGACGATGTTCGGCGGCCGTCGCAGGGGCCCTCGACCGAGACGGTCGATCCGTCTCGACCCACTCGCCCGCGACAAGCGCGGCGAAGGAGCCGCGCGCGGCGGCGCGACCATCCGCACGGCCTCGGCCGGCGGCGGGCGCTCCGCGGAGTCGCTGCGCGTGTGTCGTCACGCCACGAGCCCCGCAGGCTCCTCGATCAGTCGCGCCAGGCTCTCCAAGAACTCCGCGCCGAGCGCGCCGTCGACGGCACGATGGTCGAACGAGAGCCCGAGGACGAGCGTCGGCCGTACGGCGGGGACACCGTCGACCGCCACCACCCGCTCGCTGATCCGGCCCGCGGCGAGGATCGCGATCTGCGGCGAATTGACGATCGCGAAGAAGCCATCGACTCCGTACATGCCCAGGTTTGAGATCGTGAAGGTGCCTCCGTTTACGTCGGCTGGCCGCAGCCGTCCCTCGCGCGCCGCAGCGACGAGCTCTGCTCGGCGAGCCGCCACGGCGTCGAGCTCCAGTCTGTCAACGCCGCGCACGACTGGA
>VAWI01000067.1 GCA_005884005.1 Actinomycetota bacterium | reverse complement strand
GAATCGATGTGGTGATCCTGGGCGTTCTCCCCACAATCAGCGCAACAACCGGACGGGAGGAAAGCTTCCAGCGGTTTCGTTGCCTTCGTCGTGGCGTTCGCGATTGCAAATGGCGTGCTCGCAGTTGCCGCGCCTTTTATCGTCACGCTCCCACTTTCGATGCTCGGGATGGCACTCGGATCTACGTCTCGCGTCGCACGGACGAGAGGTCCCCTGACTCACGGCAGACGTGCATCGCTCCGTGAGGAGGTGCGCGTCCCTGGGGTAACTCGGCTCTACTGCGGTTTAAGGCTTCGTGCCGAGCCCGAGCCACTTGCGGATCTTCGCCATGAGGCCGGCCATCGGGGCAACTCTACGCCCCTTCGGCTCGTTTCGCCATGCGGCTCAAAAGGCCGAACTGGCTCGCTAGCGGCGCTATGGAGTAGCGGGAAGTCGTCCGCTCGTGCCGAAAAGATCGCTCGTGCCGGGCACGACCATCTGCAGCCCTGGGCCGCGGGGCGTCGGCTTGCCGCAGGCAGCAGCGGCCAGGTCCCGCTCACGGAAGGAGCGGCCGAGGCGCGAGTACGTACTTCCCCTTGATTACCGGTTCCGTTGATGCGATCGTCGCAATGCCGTCTGTGGCATGTCCAAACGGGGAGGGAAATCATGCGCAAAGTCCTTGTGAAGTCACTGGTGCTCGCTTGCGTGGTCGTTATCGCAGGCTTGGCGGCAAGCGCGGCCGGTGCCACGCCGATCGCGGTCGGGTCTTGGCAGCCGTTCTTTTTCGGAGCAACAGGATCGACTGCGACAGGTAGTCCGTTCACATTCACAAGTTCGGGTGCCGCCCTCCTTACCGTGACGGATGCTTTCTGCCGTGGGGATCGCTTCACCGTTTCTGACGGTGCGACGTCACTCGGAACGACCACTCTGGTGGCGGTCGACTTGGCGTGCGACACGATCGTCTCAAACCCCGACGCGGCGCTTGCTGATCCGGGGTACAGCAGCGGCCGGTTCGTCGTCGGTGCCGGAGCGCACTCGATCGGCATCGTCGCATCGACCTCGCCCTTCCCGGGGGGAGGCACAGCGTTTCTACGCTACGACGTCTTTAGCGCCGCTATGTGCAAGAAGAGGGGCTGGGTGACGTTTGAGCCGGCGTTCAAGAATCAAGGTGATTGCGTCTCGTTCGTGGCTACAGGCGGGAGGAACGAACCGGCCGGCTAGTCCAGTTCGTTCCGATAACGCAAGGTCCGTGGGCCGGCCATGACCAGATGCTCGCTCGAGCTTCGTAGAATCGCGGCATGAAGCGCTACGACGTCGTCCTCGGTCCGCTGGCAACGGCCGGCGGACTACTGCTCGGACTCAGCCTTTGGCGCCGTTCGTGGAAGCTCGGCGCGACGGGAGTCGCGGCAATCGTCGCCGACCAACGGCTGCCGGCGGCATGGCGGCCGAGGGAGCGACTGCGTAAGCACGCGCCGCAGGCGTGAGCCGCACCTGGGCGGAGCTGCTCGGCGACGATACCGCCGGGCCGGAGGCGAGCGCGGAAGCGGGCGGATTCTTCTCGCGTCTGCGCGACTCGCTGGGCAAGAGCCGCCGAGCACTGACCGAGCAGATCGCGGCCGGAACCTTCGACCCAGCCGACGACGCGGCCTGGGAGCGGCTGGAGGAGGCGTTGATTGCCGCTGACGTCGGCGTGCCGTCGACTGCGGAGCTCGTCAGACGCCTCGAGGCGCGCGGCGAGCTCGGCGATCTCAGCGAAGCCCTCGTTGAGGAGGCCGCGGGCCTCCTCGGCGAGCCCGGCCGGCTCGGCCTCGGCGGGCAGCCGAGCGTGATCCTGGTCGTTGGCGTCAACGGCACGGGCAAGACGACGACGATCGGCAAGCTCGCGAGCCGCCTGCGCGAGCACAGGCGCTCGGTGGTTCTCGGCGCAGCTGACACTTTCCGCGCGGCCGCCGAGGAGCAGCTCGAGATTTGGGCCGACCGCGCCGGAGCCGATTTCGTCGGCGGCGAGCGCGGCGCCGATCCCGCCGCTGTGGCCTATGACGCGATCGAGCTGGCAGGCGCGCGCGAACGGGACGTCGTCATCGTGGACACCGCGGGCCGCCTGCACACGCAGTCGAACCTAATGGAGGAGCTGGCGAAGGTGCGCCGGGTGATCGCCCAGAAGCTCGAGGGCGCGCCTCACGAGACGCTGCTCGTCGTCGACGCGACGACGGGCCAGAATGGCGTCCAGCAGGCCCGCTTGTTCGGCGAAGCGGTCGGCGTCACCGGCGTCGCGCTGACGAAGCTGGACGGATCGGCGAAGGGCGGCGTCGCGATCGCGATCGCCAACGAGCTCGGCCTCCCCGTCAAGCTAATCGGCGTAGGCGAGGCGCTCGACGATCTGAGACCATTCGACCCTCGGGATTTCGCGCGCGCGCTGATCGAGAGCTGAGCGGCGCGGGCGTGCGTCATCCGACTTGACAACAACCTGGAAAGGGAGTAGCAACGGCGTTCGCGACGGGAAGGAGTCTCAGGTGGACGTACCAGCAGAGTTCGATCACGAAGCCGCGGAGGCGCTTGGGAGACTTGTCGAAGAGGTGATCGCGGTACCCAGCAGGCGGCGGGATTTTCGCGCAGACCCGATTACGACGGCCCAGAATGCGGGGGTCAGGCTCAACGACAAGACGCAGAGGCTGGTTCTTACTCTCGCCGGACTCTCGGCCTCAGAGCTCGGGCTCCTATCCGAGCTCAACCGCACGTTGATCAAGGAAGGTCTCTACGTGGAGACGGGCAACCCGCCACTGATGGTCTTCTAGCGCGGGTGAGGTGTCAGTGAAAACGGACGTTGCCGCGAGCGAGAGCAAGCGCCTGCGGCGGAAGATCGAGCTCGTCCTCCCCGAGCTGATCGGGGCGAGCCGCAGGCTCGTCGACGATCCGCGGATCGCTGAGCTCTATCCCGAGTACCTGTTCACGCTCCACTGCGTCATCCGCGCCAGCGTGCCGTTGATGGAGGCCGCCCGCGAGCAGGCGCGGAAGCTCGCAAAGGAAGATCCGGTCTGCGAGATCCTCGCGCCCTACCTCGACGAGCACATTCCCGAGGAGCGTGAGCACGACGACTGGCTCCTCGAGGACCTCGAACTCCTCGGCGAAGACCGTTCGTCGGTGTCGGTACGGCCTCCTTCGCCGACAGTCGCAGCCGCCGTCGGCGCGCAGTACTACTGGATCCTTCACTACCATCCGGTGGCGCTACTCGGCTACATCGCCTTGCTCGAGGGGTACCCGCCCTCGATCGAGCTGGTGGACGAGCTGGTTGACCGAACGGGTCACAACCGGGGGGCGTTCAGGACACTGATCGCTCACGCCGAGCTCGACCCCGGGCATCGCGACGAGCTCGACGCTGTCCTCGACCGTCTACCGGTGACGCGAGAGCAATCGACCGCGATGGGGCTCAGCGCGATTTACAGCGTGCAGACACTCGCGCGGGCGATCGACGAGCTCCGCGACGGATTCGCCGAACCGGAATAAAGACGCTCACGAGCGGGATCTACGCAATCTGGTGGGCGAGCGCTTCACGCACGCGCTCGGCGGCGACAAGATTTCCTTTCGCGTCGTAGAGACGAAGGGCGTCGTGCAACGCCGCCTCGGCATCGTCGTCACGGCCTGAAGCGCGCAGGGCAACCGCGAGCGCGCGGTACGCGTCCGCGCTCAACTCGACGCAGTCGCCGGCCGACCGCGCAACCGCCTCCTCCGCCGCTTGAACCGCTTCCGCACCCTGCTCTCGGGCCGCGAGCACTCGCGCCCGGATTCCCGCAATCAGACTGAGGTTGAATGCGTCCCCCGGCCCTGAGAGCTCTTCGCTGGTCGCGGCGAACTTCTCGGCCTCGTCGTACGACCCCTTCTTGCAGAGCACGCGGCCAAGCTCCGCGGCCGTGCCCGAGAGCAGACTCTGCTCGCCCATCTCCTCGAATTCGGCATATCCCGCTCGAAGCAACGCCTCGGCCCGTGTCGCGTCGCCGGCGACCAGCTCGCTCCAGCCCGTGAGCGTCGCTTGAGCGGCCGCGAGCAGCCGCACCCCGAGGTCGCGGTAGAGCGCTTCGCTCCGCTGGTAGAGGTCGCGGCCGACCTGTGTTTCGCCGGCCATCAAGCGGAGGCAACCAAGCGAGACGAGCGCCGCCGCCTCCGCGAGCGGTCCGGGCGCGTCAGAACGGATTCGCTCCATATGAGCGATGCCACTCTCGACGTGACGCGGTCCGAGAACGGTCGCGGGTGCGATCCACGCCAGTGCATCCGCGGCGTCGAGGGCGGCGCCGGCACGCTGCGCGTGTAGACGAGCCCGGTCGGCAGCGCGGTCGAGCGCTGAATATTCAAGGCGCCAGTTGTGGACGAAGACGAGCAGCAGCCACGCCTTGGTCAGGCCGAGGTCGTCGTCGAGCGCCTCCAGTTCCGAGATTGCCGCCTCGGCTTCCGCTCGGGCCTCGTCCGGACCGATCCGGCCGGTGATAAAGCTGATGCGTGCGCGTTCGGCGGCCGCGCGGCACCGCGTGCGGCGATCGCCGTTGACCTCGGCTCGTTCGACCGCTTCGTCGAGGGCCTCGAGGGCTGTCTCGAGCTCGCCGGCCGCCGTTCGAGCCATGCCGAGCGACGCGAGCAGATCCACGCGTGCGGGGTCGGCATCGTCCAGGGACGCGCTCGCGCGTGCGAGAAGGTTGGCCGCCGCCGCCACGTCACCGCCGGCAAGGGCACGCTTGCCGGCCTTCCCGAGATGCTGGGCCGCGCGCGCTCCCAGAGTGGCGACCGCGTCTTCCCGGTGTCCGAGCTCGGTTCCGTAGCGGAACGCCTGCTCGAAGTGGTAGCCGGCGATCTCCTCTCGCTCGACCCGGCGGTCGTTCAAAGCTGTCTCGAGCCAGACGGCGAAGCGCTCGTGCAGTTCCGCGCGCACGCGTTTGGGAAGAGCTTCGTACGCAGCATCCCGAATCAGGATGTGCTGAAACCGGTATCCGTCCTCACTCCCGGCGCCCGAGAAATCGGGGCGAATCAGTTCCTTCCGGACGAGCGCCATCAGGTGCGAAGGGACAGCGGTGCGGACCTGAGGGGGACAAAGATCCGCCACCGCACGCCCATGGAACTCTCTGCCGATGACTGCCGCACGCTCGATCACGGCGCGCGCATCGGGCGAGAGCTGGTCGAGCCGTTCAGCGAGAAGTGCCTGAATCGAGGGCGGCAGGTCCGGTTTCGCGTCCGGGCCTTCGTCGGCCAGCTTCGCGGCCATCTGTTCGAGGAAGAGCGGATTTCCTTCGGCCGCCTCCGCGACCTGGAGGCGCACCGCAGCCGCGACCGCGTCGCCGTCGCCCAGCCCCTCGAGCAAGGCGTTCGATTCGGACGGGCTCAACGCTTGCAGCGCCACTGAATCTGCGTTCGGCCGGGGCGCGACCCAGGTCGGACGCTGCTCGACGAGCTCCGGCCGCGCGGGGCAGAGAACGAGCACTCGCCCACGCCCCCAGCCGTGCAGGTACTCGATCAGGTCGAGGAGCGTCGGTGCCGCCCAGTGGATGTCCTCGAAGACGAGAACGAGGGGTTGCTCCCGCGCGAGCGTCTCGAACAGCCGCCTGAAGGCCCACGAAGTCTCCGGTCCAGCGGAGGTTCCCGCGCGTTCGGTCTCGCCGACGGCCGAGAGCACGCCGTTCAAGACCAGGGCAGCATCGTCGCTGCCGTCGAGCGAGGCCTCGACCCCTTCCTTACCGCCGAGCTTCCGCACGATCTCGCGCAGCGGCCAGAACGTGATTCCTTCGCCGTACGGAAGGCAGCGTCCCGCGAGCACCTGCGCTCGGTCGGCGATCTTGCGGCTGAACTCGGCCGCCAGCCGCGACTTCCCGATCCCCGGCGGGCCGAGGACCGTGAAGAGGTAGCAGCTGCCTGTGGCGGCTCGCTCGAAGGCTTCCTCGAGCAACCCGAGCTCCGTCTCACGGTCGACGAGCGGCCGGTCGAATCGTCTCGCGACGCCGGCGGCAAGCCGGTCTACCGCCTCGACGCGGAAGGGCGCAACTTGATCGCGTTTTCCTTTGACCGGAAACGACTGCAGCGGACCCGCCTTAACCGCGTCTTTGACGAGTGGATACGTAGCCTTTCCGATCAGAATGGATCCGGGCGGTGCGGCCTGCTCGAGCCGCTTCGCAAGATTGACGGGATCGCCGGTCACGATGGCCTGACCCGCGGCAGGGTCGCCGGCGACGACCTCGCCGGTGTTGACGCCGATCCGCATCTCGAGGCGCATCCCGTGGCGGCGCTCGAAGTCGCGGTTCAGTTTGCCGAGCCGCAGCTGCATCTCATCCGCGGCGCGAACCGCGCGCAGGGCGTCGTCTTCGTGAGCGACCGGTACGCCGAACACGGCCATGACTGCATCGCCGATGAACTTCTCGACCGTGCCCCCGTGACGTTCGAGGACGTCGCGCATCTCTTCGAAGTAGTGCGACATGACGCCGCGCAGCGCCTCGGGATCCAACTGCTCTCCTAGCGACGTCGATCCGGCCACGTCCGCGAACAAGAGCGTGACCGTCTTGCGAACCTCGTAGGCCGCCTCCGCCTCCATCAGCGTGCTGCCGCAGGCATGGCAGAATCGCGCGGTTGCCGCGTTCGGCTCCCCGCAGCTGCGACATGTGGCCACACCCAAGTCTAGGCCGGTGCAGCCGCGCCGATAAAGGCCCGGTTTGGCCCGGGCCTAGCGCTCGATCGCGAAGGCGATGTTCACGGTTGTCCGGTACGTCGTGATGCGCTCGCCTTCGACGACGGCGCTCATCGAGACCACGTCGGCGCCGTGAATGCCGCGTACGGTCTTCGCGGCCTCCTGCACTGCCGCGTCGGCGGCCTTCGCGAAGCTCTCCGGCGATGAGCCGATGATCGTGATCACCTTGGCGACGTCAGCCATCTCGTCCTCCCAACGGTCGTCTTTCCCGCAGAGTCTCTAACCGCGTCGGTCGAGACCCAAACGGAGGGTCACTTCTTTAACGCCCGAGCCCGAAGAGCACGTCGAGAATCCCGCGCTCGCGCGAGCTGGCGTCCTCTCGCAAGAGCTCGTCGATCTCGATCCCCACGAGCAGGACGATGGAGGACGCGTACGCGTAGGCCATCAAGACGATGAAGACGGTCAGCTGGCCGACCGCCGTCTTGAAGTTCGCGAATGTGCTCACGTACCAGCGGAAGGCGAAGGAGGTAACGAGCCAGGTCGCGATCACGAGCACCGCTCCGGCGCTCGCCCAGCGTTTCGGCCGGTGCCGAGCCGGCGCGAGCCGGACAAGCACACCCGTCACCGCGACCAGGGCCGCGAGCGCGCCGATCCACCGCACCAAGAACAGGAGAATCTCGAGCGCCCCGCTCTGTTTCGGCACAGCTTCCACGAGGAGCGCGGCGCCGACGATTCCGGCGACGAGGCAGAACGCGAGCCCGAACGACAGCGGCCAGCGGACCCAGAGTGGGCGCTCGTCATTGGCCTCATAGATGCGGTTGATCGCGCCCATGACTGCCCTGACGCCGCCGGAGACGAACCAGACGGTCAGCAAGGAGCTGAGGATGATCAGGCCGACGCTGCTGCTCGCGAAGATCTTCTGGACTGCGTGGTCGATCGCGTGGAAAACCGCCGGATCCAGGCGAGACTTCAGCGCCGGCGCGATGTGGTTCGTCCAAACATCACGACGGCCGACGGCGCCGAGTAGCGCGAGTCCGAGCAGCGTGAGCGGGACGAGCGACTTCAGCACCTGGAACGCGATCGCGCTGGCGTAGGTGAGTAACTCGTGCCTGGCGAAGCGCTCGCGCAGGAGCTCGGCCGCTCCGCGCGTGCGATTGACAACCGTTGCCCGGCTCGCCATGAGAGGGGCTTTACCTGAAACGGCCGCCAGTACACTGGCCGGCGTGTTCGACACGCTTTCCGACCGGCTCCAGGACGCGCTCGGCGACCTCCGCAAGCGCGGCCGCCTCGACGACGAAGCGATCTCGACCGCGATGCGCGAGATCAGGCTCGCGCTGCTCGAAGCCGACGTCAACTTTCAGGTGGTCAAGGACTTCGTCGCCCGCGTGCGTGAGCGCGCCGTCGGCGAGGAGGTCTTGAAGAGTCTGACCCCCGGCCAGCAGGTCGTGAAGATCGTCCACGAGGAGCTGACAGCGCTGATGGGTTCGGGCGATTCTCGGCTTGCCTTCGCCGGCCGGCCGCCGACGGTGATCCTGCTTGCGGGGCTCCAGGGCTCGGGCAAGACGACGGCCGCGGCCAAGCTCGCGCTGCTGCTACGAAAAGAAGGCAAGCAACCGGCGCTCGTCGCCGCCGACCTGCAGCGTCCCGCAGCGATCGAGCAGCTCGAGCAACTCGGCCGCCAGATCCAGGTTCCGGTCTACAGAGGAACCGGCGACTCCGTCGCCGTTTCCTCTAATGGAATCCAGTGGGCGCGCGACAAGGGCCTGGACGCCGTCATCCTCGATACCGCCGGTCGGCTCCATGTAGACGAACAGCTGATGGACGAGCTCGCGGCCATCTATTCAGCGGCGAAGCCGCTGAATGTACTGCTGGTGCTCGACGCGATGACAGGCCAGGAAGCAGTGGCCGTCGCCCAGGCGTTCCAGGAGCGGGTCGACTTCGACGGCGTCGTCCTGACGAAGCTCGACGGCGATGCGCGCGGCGGGGCCGCGCTGTCGGTGAAGGCCGTCACCGGCAAGCCGATCAAGCTCGTCTCCGTCGGCGAGAAGGTCGACCAGCTCGAGTATTTCCACCCGGACCGTATGGCCTCGCGCATCCTTGGCATGGGCGACGTGCTGAGCCTGATCGAGAAGGCGGAGGCTGCGGTCGAAGAGGATGAGCGCGAGGAGCTCGAGCGCCGGATGATGCAGGGCGAGTTCACGTTCGACGATTTCCTGAAGAGCTACAAGATGCTGCGCCGGATGGGCCCGCTCCAGGGCGTCATGAAGCTGATCCCGGGCCTCGGAAGCCAGCTCGAGGGTCTTGACCAGGTGGATGAGAAGCAGCTCGGCCGGGTCGAGGCGATCATCCTCTCGATGACGCCGCGCGAGCGCGCGCTGCCGCACGTAATCGACGGCTCGCGCCGCCAGCGGATCGCGCGGGGCAGCGGGACCGACGTCCAGCAGGTGAACCAGCTCCTCGAAGCACGCAAGCAGATGGCGAAGGTGATGAAGCAGATGAAAAGCGGCAAGATGCCTCTTGCGTCCGCACTGGGTAGCCAGGACTCCACCAAGAACGGGCAACGGGCTCCGACGGCTAGAAAGACCAAGAGCAAGCGAAAGAAGAAGAAGGCGAGGAGATAGATGGCAGTCAAGTTGAGGTTGACGCGGGTCGGCTCGAAGAAGAATCCGATCTACCGCGTCGTCGCCGCCGATACGCGCTCGCCGCGCGACGGCAAGTTCATCGAGATCGTCGGGCGCTACAACCCGCAGACCGACCCCTCGACGATCGAGTTCGACGAGGACAAGGTCAAGGACTGGCTCTCCAAGGGCGCCCAGCCCTCCGACACCGTCAAGCGCCTGCTCAAGGCGAAGGACATTGGCTGAGCTCCTGGCGGAGCTCGCGCGGCGCCTCGTCGACGACCCGGACGCGGTCCACGTCGAGGAGATCGAGCGCGACGGCGCGCACGTGCTGCAGCTGCACGTGGCGAAGGACGACGTCGGCAAGGTAATCGGCCGTCAGGGCCGGATCGCGCGTGCTCTACGCACGATCGTCCGCGCGGGTGCGGCACGCTCGTCCTACCGCGTTCTTGTCGAGATCGTCGACTGAGCTCGTTTCGGTCGGGCGCGTCGGGAAGCCGCACGGGCTCGACGGCTCCTTCTTCGTCGAACGGGCAAGCGAGGATCCCGCGCGCTTCGAAGCCGGCGCCGTGCTCCACGTGAACGGCGAGCCGGCGCGCGTCGAAAGCTCGAAACGTTCCGGTGGTAGGCCTGTGATCCGGCTCGACCGAAAGGCCGAGCGCGGATCCGAGCTGGCGGTGCCGCGCGAGTCGCTGCCGCCCACCGGCGAGGACGAGTACTACGCCTTCCAGCTCGTGGGCCTCGAGGTCGAGGAAGAAGGCGGCCGCTCGCTCGGCCGCGTCGCTCAGGTTGCGCCCGGCGTCGCCAACGACGTGCTCGAATTGGACTCGGGCGTGGCCCTGCCCCTCGTCGAGGCCTGCGTGCGTAAAGTCGACCTCGACTTGGGCCGGATAGTCGTTGCGGCAGGTTTCGCAGGCTAGGGCGCTACGGCGATCAGCCGCGGCCAGCCGTAGTGGCCGTAGTAGTTCAAGTAGCCGAGGGCGCTCAGCTCATTGGCTGTGTAGCCGATGTTCGCGACCGGCACCAGCCTTCGATTGATGAGGCGTTCGAGCTTTGCGTGTTCGGTGAGTAGTAGCTGCCACCGACCTTTCGCGAGGTCTCGCGGGTGCGGATGAAGAGGGTCGACCCGTCCGCGAGTACTTGAGGGCTCTCGTCGGTCCAGCCCCCGGGTGGATGGGTCAGCTGCCTGCGGACCGGGAGGAGCTCCCAGATCGCACGATGCTCATGGCCGAAACGGTCTTCTTCCCAGTTGCGCCCGGCTGCGGCGACGACTCGCGTGCCAGTTGCGTCGCACGAGGGGGATACCCAGGAACGGGAGCGGTCGCGAGAGAGATCCTGCCCGCCGAGAACGATCCGTTTGCCGCGCGTCGCGTAACGATCTCCTCCGGCGGCAAACGTCAGCTTCGAACCGCAGCGCGTCACGTAGTCCCTGTACATCAGCACCAGGCCGACCGCCTTGCGGCCGATGTAGAGCTGGACGCCGTCAGCGGCGATCGAACCGGAGTTCGGCCAGTCCCACCAGACCACGTCGTTTCCCTGCCACGTGACGGGATACGGCTCGTGGACGCCGGTCTTCATCGCGAGGGCCGGTGGAGAGTTTCCGCCGTTCCAGATCCAGATCTCCTGGTTGTGCGGTGGGCCGTAGATCGTGCGGCCGATCGCGAGCCGGCCGGTGTCGCTCCACGCCACCGATGTTGAGCCCCAGCCCCTGGGCTCGAGGTGGGTCGTTTCTTTGGGGGTCCAGACGACTACGCCGCCGTCATGCGTGACCCCGGCGGCGATCTCGCCAGTCCGAGCCCAGATGAGCTCGGTTGTCGGGAGCGTCGGGCCGCCTGCGATGCGGCCGCCTGACGAGACGAGCCGCCCGTCGCCGCTCCAATGGACCGGCCCTATACCCGCGTGCGTGATGAGGAGCTGGCGCCTATGCGTGTGGAGATCGAGCACCCAGAGGTTGCTTCCGCGGATGAAAGCCACGCGTAGCGAGGAGCCGTTCGCGGCCGCCGCGGGCAACGCCGTTGCGATGACGCCCATGGCGGCCACAGCTGCGAACCACGCTGCCTGCCTTGCCTTGCAACCGTTCACGGCGCCTCCAACGGGAGTATCTCCTTATCGGCGGCCCCAAGCGCAGCTACCCTGAGCAGCGCCTCCTTTGCAGCTCGACGTTTTCACCTTGATCCCGCAGGCCTTTGCGTGGCTGACGGAGCAGCGCCCCCTTGCAGCTGTGCTCGGCGGCGAGCTGGACCTGCGCCTGTTCAGCTATCGCGACTACACGCCGCTCGCAGGCTCGCAGGTCGACGACGAGCCGTACGGCGGCGGCGCCGGGATGGTGCTTCGAGTCGACGTCGTCACGGCCGCCCTCGAGGCCGCTTACGCAGGCACGCCGTCGCATCGGGTCGTCGCGTTGTCGCCTCAGGGTCGGCAGCTGACGCAAGCCGTGGTCGAAGAGCTCGCCGCCGAGGAGCGGCTGACGCTGCTCTCGGCGCGCTTCGAGGGCTTCGACGAGCGTGTGCTCTCGCACCTCGCGTCCGACTCGATCTCAATCGGCCCCTATGTCCTCTCCGGCGGTGAGCTGCCGGCGATGGTGGTGGTGGACGCGATCGCGCGCAGGCTTCCCGGCGCGCTCGGCTCCGAGGAGTCCGGCCTCGTCGAGAGCTTCTCGGTCGAGCTCGAGGGTGGGCTCGAGTACCCGCACTACACACGCCCCGCCGAGTTCCGGGGCTGGCGAGTGCCGGACATCCTTCTCTCCGGTGACCATGCGCGGATCGACGAGTGGCGGCGCCGTCAGAGCCGTCTGCGGACCGCCGGTTGAGGCACGATACGGAGATGGACCCGTCCGACGGCCCCGGCGCGGTGCGCAACCCCTACGAGGTGCTCGGGGTGAGTCCCGATGCCTCGTCGGAGGAGATCCGAGACGCGTACTGGCGCCTTGTTCACTTCCACCGGACGGAGGGGGAGGCTGCGTGGATGCCGACGCACCTCGGCGAGATTCAGGACGCCTACGAGCTCCTTTCCGATCCGTCGCGCCGCGCAGAGCTAGACGCCGCGAACGGCGGCTTCGCCAGCGCGGCCCAGCCGCCCACGCCGCCGCCGTATCAGCCCGGCCGACCGCCGTACCAACAGCCTGGCGCCCAGCCCTTCCCGCCCGCTGAGCCCAAGCCGGTCCATCACTCGCGCAACCCGATTGACCGGCTCACGCACCGCCTGCCACGGCCATGGCGGATCGCGATCGACTGGATCGTCACGATCGCCGGGGCGGTTGCAATCGTGTTCGCGATCAAGCAGTGGGTCGTGAACCCGTATCGGATCCCTTCTTCGTCGATGGAGCCGACGCTTCACTGCGCAGGCGGTCAAGGCTGTGAGGCGCGCCTCTCGGACCGGGTGCTCGCGAATCGCTTCATCTACCGCTTCCGGAGCCCCCACCGGGGCGAGATCGTCGTCTTCAAGACGCCGCCGCAGGCTCAGGCGCGCTGCGGAGCCGGGGGTACCTTCGTCAAACGCCTGATCGGCTTGCCCGGCGAGACCTGGTCGGAGCAGAACGGCTTCGTCTACATCAATGGGAAGAAGCTGAACGAGCCGTACATCAAGCCGGATCGCCGCGATACCGAGACGCACCCCGCACAGACGATTCCGAAGGGGACATATTTCATGATGGGAGACAACCGGGCAGAGTCGTGCGACTCGCGCGTGTGGGGGACGGTGCCGAGGAAGAACTTGATCGGCGAGGTGTTCGCGACCTACTGGCCGCCGAACCGCATCTCGATCTACTCCGCCTACGTGTCACTAGGGCTCGGGCTCGTGGGTTTGTTACGGCTCCCGCGCCGCCTCAGGCGGCCATGAGAGGTGTCGCTTGCGATGCAGCCTAGAGGCCGCGCGGCTTTGCCGGCGGCCGCTAAACCCGGCTCAGCCGTGATCGGCGTTTGTGCAACGAGACGATGCCGAAGAGGAGTCGCTAGCATTGTGCCCCGGCCCCGCTGGGGGCCGTTCTTATGCATCGAATCATCCAAGACCTCGAACAGCGCCAGCTGCGCAGCGATCGCCCCAGGTTCAAGCCGGGCGACACCGTTCGCGTTCACTTTCAAGTGATCGAGGGCCAGCGCCGCCGTGTCCAGGTCTTCGAAGGGATCGTGATCAAGCGGCAGGGGGCAGGCGCCCGTGAGACCTTCACGGTGCGCAAGCAGTCGTTCGGGGTCGGCGTCGAGCGGACGTTCCCGCTTCACTCGCCGAAGATCGAGAAGATCGAGGTCGCCGCGATCGGCGACGTCAGCCGGGCAAAGCTTTACTACTTGCGCGGCAAAGTGGGGAAGAAGGCGCGCGTCCGTGAGGTGCAGCGGAGGGGGCCGCTATCCTCGGTCGATGCTGTCGCAGCAGGTGTCGGAGACGGAACTCAAGCCGAACCCGACGCCGGCAGCGCCGCCGAGCCAGAGGAGGGGGCAGAACCCGAAGCCGTCGCCGCCGAAGAGGCCGTCACCGACGAGCCCGCAGCAGAAGAGCCCGCCGACGAGGGCTCCGAGGCCGAAGCCAAAGAGGCCGGGGCGGAAGCTCCTAGCGTTTGACCGCCGCCTAGGCGCGCGGTTCGTCGCCGGCACGGACGAGGCGGGCCGTGGCTCGCTGGCGGGTCCGCTCGTCGTCGCGGGGGTGCTGCTCGACTACGGGAGCCTGCGGGACCATCGCGTCCGACCGCTGGCGCTCCTGAATGACTCGAAGCAGCTCGCACCCGCGGACCGCGAGCAGCTGTTCCGTGCGGTACTCGCGTGTTGCTCGAAGGTGTCCGTGCGAGCGATCTCGGCCCGCGAGATCGACGCGAACGGGCTCCATCGCTCGAACCTCGCCGCGATGCGCGCGATCCTTTGGGAGCTTGCTCCGCCCGCGGAGATCTGTCTCGTCGACGGCTTCCGGCTCGGCGCGACTGCGCCGGAGCACAGGGCTGTCGTCGACGGCGACGAGAAGAGCGCGGCGATCGCGGCCGCCTCGGTCGTCGCCAAGGTCGTTCGCGACCGGACGATGCGGCGACTGGCGGCTCTGTACCCGCAGTACGGGTTTTCCTCCCACGTCGGCTACATCACGCCAGGCCACTCCGCCGTCGTGCGCGAGCGCGGCCCGTGCGAGATCCACCGCCGCTCGTTCGAAGCACGCTGCTATGCGGAGCAACTCTCGGAATCCGACGCGGCATGAGGAGGGCGTGGCGAAACGTAGTCTGTGCCCTCGGGCCGCGCTGCTCGCCCCCAGGCGGTGTCCTCAGTCGCGCCAATAGCTTTGGCTATTGACACTCCCTGCGTCCTTGCCTGGGAACGACCATCGCACCCCGACGACGAGCGACGTTCCACCACGCCCTCCTAGCACCTCCGCGCGAGGCCGAGCTGCCGAGCGACGCGTCGCCTGGCACTACCGGCTGCGCGGCTACCGGATCCTGGCGCGAAACGTCCGCGCCGGCGGCGTCGAGCTCGACCTGATCGTGCAGCGCGGGCGGCGGCTCGTCTTCTGCGAGGTGAAGCTGAAGGAAGGGCCGGGCTACGGCGATCCGCTCGACGCCGTGGACGAGTGGAAGCGCGAGCGCCTTCGGCGAGGGGCGCAAGCGTGGCTGCTCGCAAATCCAGCGTTCCGGCACCTACGGGTTGCCTTCGAGTTCGCAGCCGTACGGCCCGGCGGCATCGAGCTCGTCTCCGATCTTCTCCAGTAGGACCAGGAGTTGTGTCATGTCCGCCGAACACGGCGAGGCCGTGGCTCCGACACAGGACGCGCTCTACCGCGATCTCGACCTCGACCTTTCCTGGTCCGAGCGCGACCTCCCCGAGCGGGAACGGACGAAGCACGTTCACCGGCTGCACCCGTACCTCGGGAAGTTCATCCCGCAACTCGTGGAGGCGCTCCTCGGCCGCTACTTCGCTCCGGGACAGCATGTGCTCGATCCGTTCGCGGGGTCGGGGACGACGCTTGTGCAGGCGCTCGAATCCGGTCTCGATGCGACCGGCGCGGACATCGCCGCCTTCAACTGCCTGTTGATGGAGGTGAAGACGCGCCGCTACAACCCGTTCGTGCTCGAGCGGGAGGTGCGGGCGGCGTGCGAGCGAATCGGTGAGACCTCGAGCGAGCGGTCGCGCGGCTACGTGCGCGCCTGGTTCGCGCCGCAGGCGGCGCGGGAGCTACTCGGCTTTCGCGAGCTCGTCGACGATTACGTCAACGCGGATGTGCTGCGGGTCGTGCTCGGCCGCGCCGCGCGCTCGGCCCGTCGGACGACGCATTTCGACCTCGATTTCCCGCGCGAACCGCAACGTGACGAGTACTGGTGCCACAAGCACAAGCGCGTCTGCCGGCCCGTGGGCGAGGCGGCGCCGTTCCTGCGGCGCTACGCGCTCGACACGCTCGAGCGGATCAAGGCGTTCTCGCGCGTGTGTGCGCGCGCGCGCGAGGCCGCGGTGCTGCACGGCGACGCGCGCGAGCTCGACTTCGGCGGGCCTTTCGACGGCGTCGTCACCTCGCCGCCGTATCCCGGGCTGATCGACTACCACGAGCAGCATCGCTACGCGTACGAGCTGCTCGGACTGGACGACTGCAGCGAGCTCGAGGTCGGGGCCGGGGCGGCCGGCACGTCACGCGCCGCGCTGGAGACGTACTCGGACGGAATCGTCGCGACCCTTCGGAACGTGCGGCGCTCGCTGCGTCCGGGCTCCCCACTCGTGATTGTCGTAAACGACCGCCGCGAGCTGTATCCGCAGATCCTGGAGCGCGCCGGTCTGTGTGAGGAGAGGCGGCACCGGCGGCATGTCAACCGACGGACGGGGCGACGGGCAGGCGAGTACTTCGAGGACGTGCTCGTCTGTCGTTTCTGAAAATCGGCACTGAGGCGTGACAGACAGGTAACAGTCGCGCCGCTAGCGTCGGCCGCGTGCTTGCGCGGACGATCACCCATGCCCTCGTCGGTCTCGACGCGCGCCGCGTCGAGGTTGAGGCGCACCTGCAGAACGGCCTGCCCGCGTTCGCGATCGTCGGTCTGCCGGATCGCGCCTGCCAGGAGGCGAAGCAGCGCGTCCGCAGCGGGATCACTTCGGCGGAACTGAACTGGCCGGATCGGCGGCTGACGGTCAATCTCGCGCCCGCGGAGCTCCGCAAGGAAGGGTCGGGATTCGATCTGCCGATCGCGCTCGCCGTCCTTGCTGCCTCACGCCAGGTGACCGAAGAGAGCCTGCGCGGCCACGCTGCGGTCGGCGAGCTTGCTCTCGACGGTCGTGTACGGCCGGTCGCGGGCGTTCTGGCCGCGGCGGAGGGAGCGAAGGAGCAAGGGCTGTCCCGCCTGTTCTGCGCCGCCACTTCTGCGCCCGAGGCAGCGCTCGCCGGGATCGAGCCGGTGCCGCTGCACCACCTCGCCGAGGCGGCTTCTTACCTACGCGGCGAATGGCAGCCCGAGCCCTTCGACGAGCCCGCCGACCTGCCGGCACCCGAAGGTCTGCCGGATCTTGCCGACGTGCGCGGCCAGGAACGGGCGCGGCGCGCACTCGAGCTCGCGGCGGCGGGCGGACATAACCTGCTTCTCGCGGGCCCACCTGGGACCGGCAAGACGATGCTGGCCCGCCGCCTGCCCGGCATCCTGCCACCGCTGACGCGGGACGAGGCGCTCCAGGTGACGCGGATCCACTCGGTCGCCGGGTTGCTCCCGCCCGGACGGCCGCTCGTGACAGCGCCTCCGTTCCGAGCTCCCCACCACACGGCCTCGGCGCCTGCAATCGTTGGCGGCGGCTCGGGTCCGCGTCCGGGCGAGGCGAGCCTCGCGCATCGGGGCGTCCTTTTCCTGGACGAGCTCGCGGAATTCCCGCGACCGACGCTGGAGGCCCTGCGCCAGCCGCTCGAGGACGGCGCGATCAGCATCGCCCGAGTTGAGGGGAAGGCTGTCTTTCCGGCGCGGTTCCAGTTGGTGGCGACGATGAACCTGTGCCCGTGTGGAGCCCGCGGCGACCCAGCCGCTGAGTGCTCCTGCTCGACACAACGTCTCGCCGCATACCGCGACAAGCTCTCGCGGGCGCTGCTGGATCGCTTCGACCTGCTCGTGACCGTGCCGCGTCCGCGGGCACTCGAGCTCGCCGCTGCACCGTCGGAGGCTTCAGCGCCCGTGCGGGAGCGGGTCGTCGCGGCGCGCGAGCGGTTGCGGGAGCGCTGCCCGCGGCGGACAGAGGCCGCCGATGTGCTGCTGTTGCGCGCGGTCGAGCGGTTGCCGTTGTCTGCCCGGGGTCATGCTCGCGTAGCCCGCGTTTCGGCAACAGTCGCGGCTCTGGCCGATGCCGAGGAGGTGGAGCCCGAGCACCTCGCCGAGGCGCTTTCGTTTCGAACGCCGAACGAGCTGGCGGCGGCGGCATGAGCGCAGCAGCGGCCGAGTCGGCACGTGCGGTGCGAAGGCTCCGGCGCAGTGATCTGCCGGAGCTGCTCCGACAGATCCACGATCCGCCGCGGGCCCTGTTTCTCCGCGGCTCGGCAGACGCGGAGATCCTAGGACGGCCCGCGGTCGCGATCGTCGGCGCGCGGGCCTGCTCGCCCTACGGCTCACAGGTTGCGCGGATGCTTGGGCGCGAGCTCGCGGCAGCGGGTCTCGTCGTCGTCAGCGGGCTGGCCCGCGGCGTTGACGGCGAGGCCCACCGTGGCGCGCTCGAAGCGGGTGGCCTCACTGTGGCAGTGCTCGGCTGCGGCATCGACCGTGACTATCCCGCGGCACACGCCGACCTGGCGCGGCGGATCTGCGAGCGCGGACTGGTCGTTTCCGAATACGAACCTTGCGTCGAGCCGGCGCCGTGGCGGTTCCCGGCGCGAAACCGGATCATCGCGGGTCTTGCAGCGGCAACCGTGATCGTCGAGGCCCGAGAGCGAAGTGGCGCGCTGATCACTGCGGACTTCGCTCTCGAGGACGGTCGTGAGGTCTTCGCCGTTCCGGGCGAAATCACCGGCACGCTGGCGACAGGTACGAACCGGCTGCTGCGTCAGGGCGCCACGCCGCTCACCTCGGCTGACGATGTGCTCGACGTGTTCGGGCTCGCGGCGTCACCATTGCCGCAGGCGACCGCGATCTCCCCCCGCGCGGCCGCGGTGCTCGCGCGTCTAGCCGACGGCGTGGCCGGCGCGGACGAGCTCGCGCGCGCAACCGGTCTCGAGCCGGGCCCGCTCGCCGCGGCTCTCGCCGAGCTCGAGCTCGCCGGACTCGTCGCCGAGGCGGAGGGGCGCTACAGGGTGGTGGTGCGGCCGGGTTAGCATCGACTACATCGGGAGCTATTGGCTCGAAGACGATCCGCCGGCGCTGCCGCAACGCCGCTACGTGGGCCGTGTCGACGTCGCGATCGTCGGCGCAGGCGTTACCGGCAGCTCGTGTGCGCTCACGCTCGCGGACGCGGGGCTGCGCGTCCGCGTGCACGAGGCGCGCGAGGTCGCGGGCGGCGCCAGCGGCCGCAACGGCGGCTTCGCCCTGCGCGGCGGCGCGGCGCCTTACGACGTCGCGCGCGCCGAACTCGGCGCAGAGCGTGCAGCTTCGCTGTGGCGTTTGACCGAACGCGCGCTGCAACAGTTGGGGACGCTTGCCGGTGACGCCTTCCGGTCGACGGGGAGCCTGCGCCTCGCCGCCGACCTCGCGGAGGCGGAGTCGCTGTGGGCCGAGTATGAAGCGCTGCGCGACGACGGCTTCGAGGTCGAGTGGCGCTCCGAGCTCGACGGGCGGCTCGCAGGCCGCTTCCACGGCGCGATCTTCCACCCGCCGGACGGGTCGATTCAGCCTGCCCGCTGGGTGCGCCGGCTCGCCGTTCGGGCGGCGGAGGCGGGGGCCGAGATCCGCGAGCATGATCCCGTGACGGCGCTCGAGGAGCTGGACGCAGACCAGGTCGTGCTCGCGACTGACGGCTATACGCACGGTCTCCTTGAGCGGCTCGATCGCGTGGTCAAGCCGGCTCGCGGACAGGTCGTCGTTACGGAGCCTCTCGGCGAGGAGTACTTCGCCTGCCCGCACTACGCCCGTTACGGCTACGACTACTGGCAGCAGACCGAGGATCTGCGGCTCGTCCTCGGCGGCTCCCGCGACGGCGCGCTCGAGGAGGAATCGACAGCCGAGGAGAGGACGACGCCCGGGATTCAGGCGCGGCTGGAGGCATTCGCGCATGAGCTCGTCGGCCGTGCGCCAAAGATCACGCACCGCTGGGCGGGAATCTTCGGCGTCACCAAGGACCGCTTGCCGCTGGCGGGCCCGATCAGGGGCTACGATGGCCTTTGGGTCGCGTGCGGCTACTCAGGTCATGGCAACGTGCTCGGCCTCGCCTGCGGCGATCTGATCGGGCAGGCGATCGCCGGTCAGCCGGTCCCGGAGCTCGCCTTGTTCGATCCGGCGGGTCGAACCCAGTGATCAGGAATCTGCCTGGGGGATCGAACGATCCGTGCCGGCAGCCGATGACTCTATTTCGTGCTCCGCTTGCTATCGCTTGCTGTGCTGGTCCTTGTCGTCCACCGGTTGTGGCGGGAGAACGAGCTCGCTGCCCTATAACAAGGTGACGTTCAAAACCTCCGACGCGAGGCGCGCCTTCGCCGCGCAGCGCATCGATCTTGCGGTCAAATCGCACGGGCCGAGCGTCACGTCACTGGGCGACAGGCGTGATGTTCTCGAAGTAGATGTCTTCGGCGATCCGTCTGCTGTGCAAAAAGAGGGATTCCATGACCTCCCTCGTGGGCGCGACTGCTCCGTCGCCGGTCACCTTGCCCTGCATTGGCACGGAAACGTGCGAGCAATCCTGAACTGCCATCTCGTTCGCAACGACGCCCATTGGCTTGCTCGAATGGATCGAGCGCTTACGGCCCTCGGCTAGCCTCCACCCTCCGTTTCGGCGCCGGCTCGCTCCCGGGCGTCGCATTCATAACGAGGGGCAGATTCCCAAAGACGCATGAATCCGCCCAGGTGGTGAGGCTTGGTGCTCAGCGGCACGCCGGCTTCGGCCTGGCGGCGCAACATCTTGATGACGGCGTTGCCCGGGGCACCGAACACCTGGATGCCCGTCGTCGCGTCGACCGTCTCCGCGTATGCGGCTGCGGCGCGCTCGGCAACGACCTCCATCTGAAACGCCATCGAGTCGACGTCCGCACGACAATCCGAGGGTCCGGGGGCTTGCCCGCGGACCCTCGGAAGTCGCGCTCGATGCCCTGCCGGCAGGTTCGGCTAGCTCTTGCTCCTGGTCGCAGCAGCTAGGTCGCGGTCGAGCCCGGCAGATCCGCCCGTGTCGTCGGCCAGGAACTCGAGCAGAGCCTTGTTGGACTCTTCCGGGTGCGTCCAGCCGATGTTGTGCGGCCCGCCCTCGACGGAGACAAGCTTCAGGTTCGCGACGAGGTCGGGGAGTCGCTTCGCGGTGGCTTCGTACGGAAGGATCCGGTCCTCGGTGCCGTGTACGACGAGGATCGGCACGTCGATCTTCGGCAGGTCGGCGCGAAAGTCGGTCAGCCAGGTACCGACGCAGGCATAGGTGGCATGCGGCGAGGAGCCTGCGGCAACGTTGAAGCTCCCCTGCCACGCCTGCTCGCTGATCCTGTCCGGAGCGAGCTTGTCGACGTTGTAGAAGTTGTCGAGGAAGTCCTTGAAGTAGGCGTAGCGGTCCTTGACGATCGCGGCCTGGATGCCTTTGAACACCTGACCATCGACGCCCTCGGGGTTGTCGTCGGTCTTGAGCAAGAACGGCGGAATTGCGCCGAACAACACGCCCTTGCGCACCCGCGCGGACCCGTACTTGCCGAGATAACGGGTCACCTCGCCGGTGCCCATCGAGAAACCGACGAGCACCACGTCCTCGAGGTCGAGTTGCTCGAGCAGCGCGTTCAGGTCGGCGGCGAAGGTGTCGTAATCGAAGCCCGTCGTCGGCCGGCTCGACTTACCGAAGCCGCGCCGGTCGTAGCGGATGACTCGGTAGCCGCCAGCGAGCAGCTCGGGCTCCTGGCGCTCCCATGAATCCGAGTTCAACGGATAGCCGTGGATCAGGACGACCGGCTGCCCGCTCCCGTGGTCCTCGTAGTAGATCTTGATGTCGGTGTCGTTCTCGGTACCGACCTTGATGTGCGGCATACGTGCTCCTTCCCTATCCGAGCGCGAAGGGTTCCGTGCCTGCTAATGCCCCAAAGAGCCCGGATTAGCTGGTCTCCGGCTGCGGGCCCCCCTCCTTTCGGTTCTCGTCGAGTCGACTGAATCGTCCTGGATGTTTCGACGCGTCGGTGCATGCGCCGAGTGTCTGCGGGGCTTCCGCAAACGATCGATCGAGCCTACGCCCCCATGGCGTTCGTTGCCACCGGTGTTCTAGAGGTCGAGCGTGGGGAGGTCCAGCTCGTCGGCGCGCTCCATCGCTGCGAGCGCGATGGCGAGGTCCTGGATCGCGAGGCCGGTCGAGTCGAAGATGGTGATGTCGCCCGGCGACTGGCGGCCGGGCGCCTGTCCCACGAGAACTGCGCCGAGCTCGTTCGCCTCGTCTTGAGTGATCGCACCGGCCTCGACGGCGTGAGCGAGCTCGCCGTTGTGGCTTGCCTGTTCCCAGTCGTCACAGAAGACGCGAGCACGCGCCACCTCGCCGACCGCAATCTCGGCCTTACCCGGGCCGTCGGCGCCCATCAGGCTGACGTGCTGTCCCGGCTGCAGCGAGCGTTCCGGAAGCAGAATCTCGTGGCCGGGCGTCACCGTGGCTATCAGATCGGCGGCGAGTGCCTCCTCGCGCGAGCGAGCCATGCCGGCGCCGAGCTCGTGCGCCGCGGCTCGCGCGCGCTGCTCATCGATGTCCCAGAGCATCACAGTGCGACCGCGGGCCAGGAACGTCTTCGCCGTGGCCCTGCCGTTGACTCCGGCGCCGATCACCGACGCGGTTTCAGCGTCCCGGCGGCCGAGTGTCTCCGCGGCGAGCACGGCTGCCGCTCCCGTCCGCAGGGCCGTAACGGCGCCTGCGTCGAGCGCCGCGCGTAGTGAGCCGTCGGAAGCGTCCGAAAGCAGGACGAGGCCGGTCACAGTCGGCAGGCCGCGAGCCGGGTTGCCCGGAAAGGACGTAACCCACTTGAGCAAGGCGTGCCCCGCTCCGATGGCCGGCATCGCTCGAAAGTCTCCTGCCGGATACGCCGGAACGTAGACCTTCGGCGGCATCGACCATTCCCCGCGCGCATAGGCGACGAAGGCCTCGCGCACGGCCTCGACCGCTCGCTCCGGGGAGACGGCGGCCTCGACGTGCCGCACCGAGAAGACCGGGATCACTGGGCCTTGATGCCGGCGATCAGCTGGGTGATCGAGTCTTTTGCGTCGCCGAAGAGCATCACCGTCTTCGGGTTTACGAAGAGCGGGTTCTCGATCCCGGCAAAGCCCGGGTTCATCGAGCGCTTGAGCACGACGACGCTCTGCGCCTCGTCGACGTTCAGGATCGGCATCCCGTAGATCGGGCTGCCCTGGTTGGTGCGCGCGTCGGGATTGGTGACGTCGTTCGCGCCGATCACGAGCGCGACGTCCGTGCGCGGGAACTCGCTATTGGCCTCGTCCATCTCCTTCAGCTGCGGGTAAGGTACGTTCGCCTCGGCGAGGAGCACGTTCATGTGGCCGGGCATCCGGCCGGCCACCGGGTGGATCGCGTAGCTGACCTCGACCCCGCGGGCCTCGAGCAGGTCGGCCAGTTGTCGGACGTCGTGCTGGGCCTGCGCGACTGCCATCCCGTAACCCGGCACGAAGACAACCTTGTGCGCGTACGCGAGCATCACCGCGACGTCGTCGGCGGTCGCCGAGCGGACGGCGCCGCCGTCAGTGTCGGCCGCCGCCGCCGCGGCGCTCGGGCCGACCTGGCCGAAGGCGCCGAAGAGCACGTTTGCGATCGACCGGTTCATCGCCCGTCCCATCAGGATCGTCAGCAGCGTTCCCGAGGCGCCGACGAGCATGCCGCTGACGATCAGGACGTTGTTCTCGAGCTCGAACCCGGTCGCGGCCGCGGCGATGCCGGTGAAGGCGTTCAGCAGTGAGATCACGACCGGCATGTCGGCGCCCCCGATCGGGAGCACGAAGAGGACGCCGAAGAGCAGCGCCCCGAGGATCACGGCCACGATCAGCCACTGCTTCTCGGATCCCGCCACGACGGCCACTCCAGCCGCCAGCACGCCCGCGAGAAGCAGGCCGTTCACAATCTGCTGTTCGGGATAGACGATGGGCCGGCCCTGGATCAGCTCCTGCAGCTTCGCGAAGGCGACCAGCGAGCCGGAAAACGAGATCGCACCGATCAGTGCCGAGAGGATGATCGAGACGCTGATGTCGCCGTGCAACCGGCCGGAAGCGGGGGCGAGGTTGTGGAACTCAGCGAGTGAGATCAGCGCCGCCGCGCCTCCTCCGACGCCGTTGAACAGCGCCACCATCTGCGGCATCGCGGTCATCTTCACGCGCCGCGCAGCGACGGCCCCGAACGAGCCGCCGATCGCCATCCCCACGACGATTTCCCAATAGCTGACGACGGACTTCTGGGCGAAGGTGACTGCGATCGCGACCAGCATCCCGACCGCGCCGATCCAGTTTCCCCGCCGCGCAGTCGCGGGATGCGAGAGGAACTTCAGCGCAAGAATGAAGGCGACGATCGTCGCCAGGTAGGCGAAGTCAGTCGCTACCCGGCCCATGCCACCTCATTGGGTCGGTGGAGTCTTCCGCACCGGACCCCCGTCCGGAGATCTGCTGTCAGGGGGTGGCTGTTCACCCGCCGGCTCCTCCCGCTTCCTGAACATCTCGAGCATCCGGTCGGTGACCACGAAGCCGCCGACCACGTTGGCCGAGGCGAGCACGACCGCAACCAGCCCGACCACGGTTGTCAGCGTGTCCTTGTGGCCGAGCCCCGCGACGAGCATGGCGCCGACGATCACGATCCCGTGAATCGCGTTGGTGCCGGACATCAAAGGCGTGTGCAACAGCGTCGGCACTTTCGAGATCACCTCGAATCCGAGGAAAATCGCAAGGACGAGAATCGTGACCTCGAACGCGAGCAACAAGCCATGACTCATGCCGCTTCGGCCTCCTCCCGCCTCGCTTCATGGGGGAAACCATGCTTCCCCCATGTGCCCCGTTCTTCGAGGTACGCACCGGCTGCGCCGCGCAGGTCGGCGCAGCCGTTGAAGATGAGAAAGGCACTCACGCTGCAACCTCTGTTTTTGGCGTCACGCATGCGGACGATGTGATCTCGTCTTCCCAGTCGAGCTTCAGTTGGCCGTCGGGGGCCAAGTGCTGGAGGAGCGCGAGCACGTTGCGGGAGTAGAGCTGGCTTGCATGGAACGGCATCGTGCTCGGCAGGTTCGTGTAGCCGAGGATCGTTATCCCCTCGCGAACGACAGCTTCGCCCGGCTCGGTCAGCTCGCAGTTTCCGCCCGCCTCGGCGGCCAGGTCGACGATGACCGATCCTGGGCGCATCGCTGCGACCGCGGATGCGGGGATCAGCCGGGGCGCCGGTCGTCCGGGCACGAGGGCGGTCGTGATCACGGCATCGAACTCGGGCAGCCGCCCTTCGAGCGCCTGCTGCTGTCGCTGCTGCTGCTCTTCGGTGAGCTCGCGTGCATAGCCGCCGGCCGTTTCTTCGCCGCTGATGCCGAGGTCGAGAAAAGTGGCGCCGAGGCTCTCGACCTGTTCACGGACGATCGGCCTCACGTCGAACCCGGAGACCACGGCGCCCAGCCGTCTCGAGGTTGCGATCGCCTGGAGCCCGGCGACCCCGGCGCCGAGCACGAGCACCTTTGCCGGCGCGACCGTGCCGGCGGCGGTCATCAGCATCGGGAAAAACTTCGGCAACGTGTCCGCGGCCAGCACGGCGGCCTTGTAACCGGAAACGGTCGCCTGCGAGGACAGCGCGTCCATCGTCTGCGCCCGGGTGATCCTGGGGATCGATTCCATGGCGAAGGCGATGACTCCCCGCTCGCCCAGGCGGCCGATGCCCTCGGGGTCGGTCAGAGGCTGCAGGAAGCCGATCAGGATCTGGCCCTCGCGGAACCGGGCCACCTCGTCGGCCGACGGTGGTTGGACCTTCACGACCGCCTCGGCGGCGTAGGCGTCGTCGACGAGCGCCGCACCCGCCTGTTCGTAGTCGCGATCGGGAAAGCTCGCCGCCTCCCCGGCGCCCCGTTCCACGGCGACGTCGAAGCCGTCGCCCGCAAGCCGCTTGACTATGTCGGGGACGAGCGCCACGCGCCGCTCACCGCCAGCTGTTTCGCGAGGGACCCCGACCTTCATCCGCGGGCAACTCTAAAGCCGCGCCCGGAGCGAACCGTCGCACAACCGCCACAAAGGCGTCACTCACCCGTGCGCTGAAGCGCGATACGCTCGCCGCGGGGAGGAGGCTGGGCGCACCTCAACAAGGGGAGCGGTGGGGGGCCGAGTAGATTGCGGCCATGGCCGGCCCGAGCGACCAGCGTCTCGCCGAGATCGCCGACAGCTTCTTCCGGCCGCCAGTTCGCGATCTCGTGCCGTACGAGCCCGGCAAGCCTGTGGAAGAGGTCCAGCGCGAGCTCGGGCTCGAGCGGGTCGTCAAGCTCGCGTCGAACGAGGGGCCGTTCGGCCCGTTTCCGGCGGCACTCGAGGCTATCGAGCGGTGCGCTCCCGATCTGAACCGCTACCCCGACGGCGGCGCCTACCGCCTCCGGGCGGCGCTGGCCGACCTCCACGATGTCCGGTTCGAGGAGGTCGCGGTCGGCGCGGGCTCCGATGGCCTCGTCGACGGCCTGTCCCAGGCCGTGCTCGACCCGGGCGACGAGATCGTCTTTGGCTGGCCGTCGTTCCCGAGTTACGCGATCGACGCCAGAAAGCTCGGTGCCACGCCGAAGACCGTTCCCTTGCGCGACGACCGCTACGACCTGGAAGCGATGCTCGACGCGATCACTCCGCGGACGAAGCTCGTCTACGTCTGCCACCCGAACAACCCGACGGGGACGATGAACACCCGCGCCGAGCTCGACGCCTACTTCGGCCGCGTACCTGAGCACGTTCTCACCGTCCTCGACCAGGCGTACTTCGAGTACATCGACGACCCGGACTATGCCGACGGGATCGGGGAGTACCTGAAGGCCGGGCGCCGGGTCGTCGTCCTGCGGACGTTTTCGAAGATCTTCGGGCTTGCCGGGCTTCGCGTCGGCTACGCGCTGGCGCCGGCGAGCGCAGTGACCGCGCTTGGCAAGGTGCGGCGAGCCTTCGACATCACGACACCGGCGCAAGAAGCTGCGCTCGCAAGCCTCGACGGCACACAGGAGGTGGAACGCCGCCGCCTCGAGAACGCTGCGCAGCGACCGGAGGTTGAGCGAATTCTCCGAGAGCACGGACTCGAGCCGGCTGGGCCGGCTGTGGCGAACTTCGTCTACTGCGATATCGGGGAAGATTCGCGGCCCTTGTTCGAGCAGCTGTTGCGCCATGGTGTGATCGTCAGGCCGACCCACGGCTTCGGTGGCTCGACCGCGATCCGAGTGACGGTCGGCACTGAAACGGAGAACGGATTCCTCGCCAATGCACTCGACCGCGTCACCGAGATGGCCACCAAAACCGCCTAGTCCGAAAAACCCCTCTTTCGGGGCGACAGCACCCTGTTACCGTTTCAGAGGCCGTGAGCCGCGATCTGACCGGCCGCCGACTCGGCCTCCTCGGCCGTGAGCCGAGCTTCCGCTCGCTTTTCCTGGCGACGTTCGGCTCGGGCCTCGGAACCTGGCTCGCGCTCGTAGCGCTGCAGATCGACGTTCTCAGGCGAACCCATTCGCCGCTGTGGATGAGCGCGCTGCTGATCGCCGACATCCTGCCGACCCTGCTCGTCGGCCTCCTGGCGGCGCCTCTGGTCGACCGTCTCTCTCGCCGCGCTCTGCTGATCGGAGCCGACGTTGTCCGGTTCGGCGTCTTCTGCGCGCTGCCCTTCGCGCCGAATGCGACCACGATCGTGGCGCTGGCCGCCGTGATCGGAATCGCGACCGGCTTCTTCCGCCCCGCGGTCTACGCCGGGCTCCCGAACCTCGTCGCGGACGAGGACCTCGCGCGGGCGAACTCCTTGCTGCAGACGATCGACAACTCGACCTGGGCGGTCGGCTCGCTCGTCGGAGGCGCCCTCGTCGCCGCCCGAGGCCCGCATCTCGCCTACTGGATCAATGCCGCCACCTTCCTCCTCTCCGCCGCCCTGCTCGCCCAGATTCCGCAGCGGCTGCTCCAGCAGGCCCGAGCTGAGTCCCGCGGCCACTGGCGCGATCTCGCCGACGGCCTGATGCTCGTCCGGCGCTCGCGGGCGCTGCTGACGGTATTGATCGCCTGGAACGTCGGTATGTTCGCGAACGCGTTCGTCAACGTCGGCGAGCCCTTCCTAGCGACTGACTCGTTCTCTGCGGGCAGCTTCGGCCTCGGTCTGATGATGGCGTCCGCTGGGGTCGGGCTTGCGATGGGCGCGTACCTGGCCGGCTCGTGGATCGAGGAGCGCGGGCTCGCCAACGTCTACGGTGCGTCGCTTGGCCTGATGGCGATCGGCGTGGCCGGCGCGGCCGCGTCGCCCAACGTGTGGGTGGCAGCGGTTTGCGTGATCGTCTCCGGTGCCGGCAACGGAGCGACGATCGTCTGCAACGCGCTGCTCGTCCAGCGCGGTGCGCCGGACCGGTTCCGCGGGCGAGCATTCACGGTCCTGATGAGCTCGAACGTCACCTTCCTCGCGCTCGGCATGGTGCTTGCCGGCCGGCTCACCGACGCCGTCGGCCCGCGCTGGGTCTGGGCTGCCGCCGCGGTACTCTCCGCAATGGCAGCCGTGGTCGGCTTCACGCTCGCGCGCCGCGCAGCGGAGATGCCGTCCGAGACAGTGGAGCCGGTACAAGCGCCCGTCGAGCCCGAGCCCGAGGCTGCGGTCGAGGCGCACGGTCGCACCCGTCAGCGGGCTATCTAGCATGACGACCATGGCTACTCGCCGCGACTTCACGCGGGAGTCGCTCGCTGCGGGCGTCCGCGCGGGCGAGAAGCGGGCTCTGGCGCGGGCAATCACGCTGGTCGAGAACTCGGACCCGATGGCGTACGAGCTCGTACGCGACGTCTATCCGGAAACGGGCCGAGCCTACGCGGTCGGGGTCACGGGGCCGCCCGGTGTCGGCAAGTCCAGCCTGATCTCGATGCTCGTCCGCCATGTCCGGGAAGAGGACAAGACCGTGGGCGTGATCTCCGTCGACCCGTCGAGTCCCTTCTCGCACGGGGCGCTGCTCGGCGATCGGATCCGCCTTTCCGACCACTTCCTCGATCCCGAGGTGTTCATCCGCTCGATGGGGACCCGCGGTCACCTTGGAGGCCTCGCCGAAGCGACGCTGCAGGCGTTCCTCGTCCTCGACGCTTCCGGCAAGGAGCTCGTCTTCCTCGAGACGGTCGGCGCCGGGCAGAGCGAGGTCGAGGTGATCGGGATCGCCGACACCGTGGTCTTGGTGCTGATGCCCGGCTCGGGGGATTCGATCCAGGCGCTCAAGGCCGGAATCATGGAGATCCCTGACGTGATCGCGATCAACAAGATGGATCACCCGGCGGCCAAGACGATGCTGAACGAGGTTCGATCCATCCTCTCACTCGACGGGGAACGCGCGTGGCGGCCTCCGATCATTCTGACCGACGCCACACGCGGCGAGAACGTGCCCGAGCTCTGGGGGCAAATCGAGGCGCACCGCGCCTTCCTCGTCGACGAAGGGCTGCTGGACCAGCGGCGGCGCCAGAATCTCGCGGGCGAGGTGTTCGCGGTCGCCTCCGCCCGTGCGAAGGCGCATCTCGAGCGGGCCGTCGCCGGCGATCCAGAGTTGCGCCGGCTGCTCGACGAGGTTCAGAGCCGGGAGCTCGACCCGCTCACCGCGGTTCGAGAGATCATTGACAAGGTGTTCCACCTTGGCGACGGAAACCAAAAGCCCGACACTCACTGAGATCGAGGCGGCGCGCCGCGGCCTCGCCGGCGTCGCGCGCGCCACGCCGGTCTACGGCTCGGACACGTTCTCGCGGCTCGCGGCGCGCGAGGTAGTCCTCAAGGCCGAGAACCTTCAGCGGACCGGCTCGTTCAAGGTTCGAGGCGCCGTCACGCGGATCGCCGCCCTCACCGAGCCGCAGCGCGCTGCCGGTGTCGTTGCGGCGAGCGCCGGCAACCACGGCCAGGCGGTCGCGTGGGCGGCGCGCGAGGCGGGAATCCCGGCGGCGATCTTCGTCCCGCAGGACGCGCCGATGGCGAAGGTCGAGGCCTGCCGCAACTACGGCGCGGCGACCGAGCTGGCGGGCCTGACCTTCGAGGAAGCGCTGGCGGCGGCGCTCGCGTACGCGGAGGAGACCGGCGCCACCTTCGTCCACCCGTACGAGGACGAGACGGTGATCGCGGGCCAGGGAACGATCGGGCTCGAGCTCGCCGAGCAGGTGCCGCAGGCGGAAACGGTGCTCGTCCCGGTCGGCGGCGGAGGGCTCGCGGCGGGCATCGCGCTCGCGCTGCGGGCAGTGAGGCCGGAGGTTCGCGTCGTCGGTGTCGAGATTCGGCGCGACAGGTACACGATCGCCGACGGAATCGCGGTCAAGCATCCGGGCGAGCTAACCTCGGCGATCCTCGAGGATGTCCTCGAGGAGATGATCACCGTCTCCGACGAGGAGATCAGCGAGGCGATCGTGCTCCTGCTCGAGCGCTCGAAGCTCGTTATCGAAGGGGCGGGGGCGGTTGGGGTCGCGGCGCTCCTTGCGGGGCGCGTGGGCGGGTCGGGGCCGGTGGTGGCGTTGCTCTCCGGCGGGAACATCGATGCGACGATGCTGATCTCGGTGATGCGGCACGGCCTCACCGTCGCGGGGCGCTACCTGGTCGTCCGCACGCAGCTGGCCGACCGGCCGGGAGAGCTGATCAAGCTGCTGTCGCTCGTCGCCGAGGAGCGGGGCAACGTGATCGCGGTCGAGCACCACCGCGAGGGGATGGACATCCCGGTCAGCGAGACCGAGGTGGAGCTGACACTCGTAACGCGGGACGAGGAGCACTGCCTGCAGCTGCTCGAGGCGATGGCCGAGCGCGGCTACACGCTCCAGCGGCTGGAGTGAAGCCGCGGCAAGGATTTTCCGAAAGCGCCCGCACCTGACGTCTGGGCCGTGCACGCCCGTGAATCGTGGGCCGCTGTCTTTCCGCGCGGTCGACTCTCTCGTTCCACTGAGAAACTACGGGTGGCGGCCGGAGCCGGGCTTAGCCCGGCGGGGGACAGGCGCTCGCTGGCAACACCAGATGCAAGAAGAAGGGGGCTCACGGAGGAAACGTGGTTTCCCCCGTGCTAAGTCCCGCACCGGCGAAAGCCGACGGTGGAGCCGCCCCGCGCTTCCCAGGCTCGGATGCCGCCGTGCAGGACCGGCCGCGCGTCGACCCCGGAGGCCGCAAGCACGCTCGCGGCGACCGCCGCACGCGCGCCGCTCTCGCAAATCGTCACCACCGGCCGCCCATCCGATTTCAGCTCGGCGCCGTACTCGCGCACGAGGCGGTAGGGGATGTTGCGGCTGCCCGGGATGAAGCCGTCGTCGCGCTCGTGCAGCTCGCGGACATCGATCACCTCGACCGCGTTCTCAGCGAGCAAGCGCTCGAGCTCGTCTACCTCCACGGCGTCGAGAGTCTCCGTCTCGGCTGCGTGGAGAACGTAGCCGCGCATCTCCAGGAACCCGACCGCGCGCAGGCGCCGTCCAGCATCCTCGGCCTGCTCACGGGAAGTCGCCTGGATCAGCGGGCGCTCGTCCTCGAGCAGCACGAATGCCGCCCGCGTCGCGAAACCTTTGCGCGCGAGCGGGACGTTGATCGCGCCGGTTACGTGGCCCGCGCCGAAGACCTCGGCCGGGCGGACGTCGAGGATCGGCGGCTCGAGCGCGTCCCGCTCCTCGAGGGCATCCGGCGCACCGAGGAAGGGACCCCGGTTGAGCTCGACGATTCGCTCGAGATTCGGCGGCCGGGGTGAGCGCGTCAATGCCGACGCGCTCACGAATTCGTCCTCGCTGCCCGTTTCGAGCATCGGGTTGAACCGGCGTTCGAAGCCGATCGTGGTCGAGGCCTTCGAGCTCATCGAGGCGCCGCAGAGCGAACCCGCGACGTGGCCTGGGAAGACCTCGACGCCGTCGGTGAGCTCGAGCAGTCGCTGAAGACTCGCGTAGAGCTCGCGGGCCCCGTCGACGGCCTCGACCGCCAGGTCCGGCCGGGCGGCGTCGCCGACGAAGAGCGAGTCGCCCGTGAGGACGAGCCACGGCTCTTCGGCCCGGGTCCGGTCGATGACTGCAAAGCAACAGTGCTCGGGGCGGTGGCCGGGAGTGTGGATCACCCGGAGGGCGATGTTGCCCAGCACCATCTCTTGCCCGTCCTCGAGCGGATCGTGCTCGTATCCGGCCTCCGCCGCCGGATGGATCGCGACCGGGATTCCATGCGCCAACGCCAGACGCCCGTGTCCCGAGACGTGGTCGGCGTGCGTGTGCGTCTCGAGGGTGCGCACGATTTGCACGCCCTCCTGCTCGGCCGCTGCGAGGTACTGCTCGATCGCGTAGGCGGGATCGACGACAACCGCCTCTTGCGTCTCCTCATCGCCGACGAGATACGACGCGCAGCCGAGATCGTCGTCGACGAACTGCCTGAAGATCACGGCTTCGACGGTAACACCGGCGGCGGCTTGTTTTCTTGAAGTGAGACGCGACACGCGCCGGGATCCGGCTTCGACTGCGCGCCATCCTTTATGCCGGGTTTATACGGCCGCACCGGCGAAGCCGCCACGGCCTCTCTGTCGGCATCGCAAGCGACGCCTCAGCTATGGCTGCAGCAGCCACCGCCGCAGCGCCACGAACAGCGTGCCCGCGACCACCGCGGCGCCGCCGAGCGCGGCCAGGATGATTACCCAGCCGGAAGTGCCGCTACCGCCTTCCGAGGGGACGGGCAGGACGTAACCGTTTGCAGCCGCGACCTTCCTAACCGCTAGGGCTGCGTCCTCGCCCAGCCGCTCGAGGTCGTTGGTATTCGGTTTCGGCAGCCGCGCCAGGGCGGGCCTACCCTTCGCGGCGTCTGGGCCGTAGACGCCGTAGCCGTTCGGCATCGCGATCAACGTTGTGCCCGTGTAGTGCGCGAACTGGAACAGCTCCTTGCCGAGGAACTCTGCGTAGGACTGCGGCTTCTGCCAGAGGCTCTGGATCAGGCCGAGGTCGCTCGGTTGCGAAATCACCGCGACCCGGATCGGCAGCTTCTTCTTCGCCGTCGCCTTGGTTTCGGCGAGGAGAGCTCGCCCCGCAGGTGACGTGTTCGGATTCTTGATGGAGAGAAAGACGGTCGTGAACGGCAGCACGTCGCTCGCGGGATCGCCGTTCGCGCGGGCCCCGTCGGCGCAAAGCCCTGCCGCGACGGCGGCAAGCAGGAGCGCGATGCCGAGCCTCACGCGCGCATCATCCGTCAGCCGATCGTGTCCCGGAGCAGCAGCGCGACGATTACGATCGACGCGGCGCCGGCGCCGAGCGCGGCGAGCGCGAGGAAAAGCCGGATAAAAATGTCGCGGCTCATCCGTTCGCCTTGTCGACGAGGAGCACAGTGAAGGGCTTTTCTCCCGGCGGCGTAATCTGGAAGGACAGGCCCCAGTGCCCGACCATCACGAGCGCGGGCGCCGCGTGGCCGTAGGTGCCCGGCGCGGTTTCCGAGAGGTGGTAGGCCTGCTGTCCCATCTCCATGTCGAGCATCGCGAAGTCGACAGTCACGTCCGCCTTCCGGACAGGCTTGCCGCCGCGCGAGATCGCAACCTGGAACGAGTTCGGCACCGCGGCGCGGTTCGGTGAGACGCGGATCGCGAGCCGGTAACCGTTCTCGTCGACGACCTTGTTCACCGCACCCGGTCCGACGTGTGCTTTGGCGCCTCCAACCGAGGCGAGCGCCTTGGAGGGTGGCGCAAGGCTAGAAAGCACTGCGGCTGCGAGCACAGCGCCCGCGACGAGGAGCGACTCCCCGGCGACCAGCCGCCGGAGCAGGCTCGCGGCCGGAGCTCCTAGCTCAGGGCGCCGTGCGGAGGCCTTGAACCGCGGCACGGTCCGCAGGAGGTTGACGGACGCGAGCAAGAGCGCCGCGGCGAGCAAGGCGATCTTGACGAGCAGTGCCTTCCCGTATGACGTCTGCCAGAGCGAAGCGAGCGTCGGCAAGTGCTGCACGGCCGAACCGGTGCCGGCCCCGATCAGGACGAGCACGGACACGAACGCGGTGTTCGAGAAGCGTGGTACGCAAACGATGAGAGCCGCGACCCGCCGCGCGGCCGGCAGGCTCGCCGCAAGCACGACCAGCCCGATCAGACCACCGACCCAGACCGAGCCCGCGGCGAGATGGAACCAGTCGAACGCGAGCGAGAGGCCACGGGGAGTGGTCTGACCGGCGTGCCCGACCGTGCCCGGCACGAGCAGGCAGGCCGCCGCGGCTCCCAGCGCGCCAAAGAGTGCGATCAAGGCCGCGAGCGAGCGCTGGCGCCGCTCGGGCCGGTCGAGCCAGATCGCGATCGCCGCGGCTCCGGCAAAGAGCGCGAAGACGAGCTCGAGGTCGAGCCAGCCACGGCCGAACGCCGAGACACGGACGAGCCGGAAGAGGGCCCCGAAGCTCCAAAACGAGCGGAGCGCAAACTCCGCTGTCGAGAGCAGGACGTAGATGGGGATCACGAGCAGCCCCAGAACCGCAGCGGCGCCGAAGGCGATCGTCACAGATCGCAGGCGCGTCCCCGCCACCCGCGACACCAGCGGCCTCGCGACGGCGATTCGCAGGACGAAGAGCCCGATCGCCGCCATGATCGAGAGGAACGCGAGCCAGCGCGCGGCAACCAGCCGCGGCGTCGCCGCGGTCTCCGAGATCGACGGAATCACGAACTGCGGCGCCGGCCCTGCGTTCGGCCCGACCGCGAACGTGAACGCTCCCCGAACCGGGTGACCGTCGACGGAGATCACCCGCCAGTAGACCAGGTACCAGCCCTCGTAGAGCTGCTTCAGCGGCACGACCAGCGTGTCGGCATTCGACGGCGAGCGGCTGGGGGCTCCGGCCGTCTCCTTGCCACCCGCCACGTTCGTCACCGAAACGATCGCGAACCGTGGCTCGACCGCCTCGCTGTAGCGCAGCGACACCTGCTTCGGCGGCGCGTTGACGATCTTGCTCGCCACCGGGGTCGTCTGCAGGAGAGCCGCGTGCGCCCTCGCCGCGGCCGGCAGCGCCAGGGACGCTGCGGCCGCGGCGAGGACGATCAGGAGCGCGCGCTTCATGCCACGGGTCGGCTCCCTCCGCGCGTTGCGAGCGCAACTCCGGCGAGCAGGACGCCGATTCCCGCGACGACGAGCGCGATGATCGCCAGCGTGGAGCTGCTGCCGCCGCCGAGTGACGACATCGCGTCGATCGTCGGCGCCGGCGTGTCGGACGACTCGGGGCCGCTCCAGTCGACGACCGAGCCGTCCGAGTACGTCTGCCGCACAGTGAACATGTACGTCTTGCTCGAGTTGGGGCTGGCGAGGAACTGGAAGACCGAGTCCTCACCCGTCGGGACACTGCCGCCGCTCCACGTGACCTTCTGGATAACCGCGTTCTCGCCTGAGCCCGTCTGCTGCAGTTGCCGCTTCCAACCGGCCGCCGGAGCAAAGGAATCGATGCCGAAACCGCCAGGCGGCGTCAGCTCGACCTTCGTTGTCGTCAGACCCTCCTTCTCCGTCGGCACCGCGAGCGTGAAGAGCTGCAGGGTCTTCGATTTGGTCACGGGCGGAGTGATCTCGGCGTGCGCCCACGCGCTCGAGACGACGGTGAGGCAGACAGCGGCGACCGCTGTCCCGACGAGCGCGCGTGCTCGCGCGCGATTCGGATGCATGCTCTTACTCTCCTTTCGTTGCGGGAGCCGGGGCGGATACCGCGACGGCGTCAGGAGAAGTGGGGCGGACCGCGCGCGCCGAGCGCGGCCGCGAATGCGGCCGAGAGCCGCGGCTTGCCCGACGGCGGTCGCGCGAGAACAACGATCCTGGTGATCCTCGCGGGCCCGGCGATGGAGGCAAGTGTCCGCCGCATCCACGCAAGGACGTGCTCGAGCGCCGCCGCGAGCGCCGAGACGACGAGCGACAGCGCGCCGAGAATCGGAATCGCGTTCCGATGGACCGGCCCCGTCAGACAGTGCCACCCGTGCCAGCCGAGACCCTGGCGCCAGTGGATGTACGACTCGAGCAAGGCGAAGGCCGGCATCGCGACCAACCAGAGGGCGAGCGCTCGCGCTACCAGCAGCGCGAGCCGCAACCGCGGATCGGCAATCACCGGCCGGGTCTCCAGCAAGCGGCGCTCGCGAACTCCGAGCGCCGCGAGCCAGACGACGGCGACCGAAACCGCCACTGCGAGCAAGACCGCGACAATGGCGACCACGGGCAAGGCCGGACCGCCGGCCTGGTGCGAGAGCTCGGCGGCCAGCGGAGAGGGGGAGACGGCGTAGACGATCGTCCGCGCGCCGAGGACGACGAGCGCGACTGCGGCGAGCCAGGCGAACACTCGTTTCATCGGGCCTTCAGCACGTACGGGACGGTCACGAGCCTTCCGTCCGGCTTGGCCTGCAGGAACAACTTCCACGTTCCCGCGGTCGGGAGCAGGATGCCGATCGTCAGCTTGCCGGGCGCCGAGCTGCGTCCGGTCACCTTTGCGCCCGCAAGCAGGGAGGTGCAGCCGGTCGCGTTGGGGGCGCAAACGTGAGTGTGGAAGTAGTCCAGCGTGCCGACGTGGAAGAAGATCGCGTGCGCGAGAGCGCCGAACCAGGGTACGAAGCGAGCGGGTTTGCCGGCGGCATCGCTGACGTGGACCGTCATCAGCGTCGACTGGATCGCTCGAATGTCCGGTCGCCGCGGCGCCGTGAACGTGAAGCCGCCCACGTGCTGAACCGCTTGGTAGCCGCCAAGCGGCGCGGGCGCCGGCACCCCGCGCACCACGAGGTCCTTGAAGAGCTGGAAGTTCGGGACCGGCCCTCTCCGCCGCGGGTAGACATCGACGATCACGCGGTAACGGCCCGGTGCCGGGAAGACGACCTGCTGCTCGAAACGCCCGCCCGGCTGCATCGGCGGATGCCGGTGAATGATCGTCGAGAGATCGTCCCTGACGATGATCAGGTGGATGCCGGTGTGGGGGCCCGGCCCGGTGCGGTAGGCGGTGAGCGGCGAGCCGGAGGGCTGGTCGATCGTAAAGGCGACCGTGGTCGGCTTCCTGGGCGCGATCGAGCCGACAGGCCGGAAGCCCGCCAGCCTGTAGACCTTCGCCGGCTGGATCGCGATTTTCTTGCTGCCCGACGAGGAGCAGCCGGCAACGAGCGGGAGGAGCAGCAGAAGCGGGGCCAGGCGCCGCATCGGCGATCAGTGTAGGGACAGGCAGTAAGTGCCTGTCCCTGAAACGGCTCCGCGTCGCCGACGCCCGCTAGCCCTTGCGACCGCTTGAAGGACTGGCACCCGAGGTGCCAGTCCCTAGCCCGAGGTGCCTGGCGATAACCATCCGCTGGACTTCATTTGTTCCCTCCCCGATCTCCAGGATCTTCTGGTCGCGGTAGAGCCGTGAGATCGCGAACTCGTCCATGTAGCCGTAGCCACCGTGGACCTGCAGCGCCCAGTTCACGACGCGGTTCGA
>VAWI01000106.1 GCA_005884005.1 Actinomycetota bacterium | reverse complement strand
GCCGCCCGGCGTCGAGGTGCTTGCGCAGCCGCAGGTATGCCTCCGGTCCGCGCTCGTCGGTCACCCAGCTCGTCACGATCGGCTTCCGGTTCGCCGGCGGCTTCGCGATCTCCGTCACCGACAGATCGCCGTAAACGGTCAGCGCCAGCGTGCGTGGGATCGGCGTCGCGGTCATGTGCAGGACGTGCGGCGAGCGGCCCGC
>VAWI01000105.1 GCA_005884005.1 Actinomycetota bacterium | reverse complement strand
GCGCCTCGTTGTTCCACCCCAAACCGATGCTGCTCGTCCACAACGGCCACGGCGAGATTGGCGAGATCGACGCCTTCCTGAATCAGCGCGTGCGTGCCGACGAGAATCTGGGCGCCTTCGACCTTTCCCTTGACGGAGCCCGTCAGCAGCGCCGTTCGCACCCCGAGCTCCGTGCAGATCGGCTCCACCGTTAGGAAATGCTGCTCGGCGAGCGTTTCCGTCGGCGCCATCAGCGCGCCCGTCTTCCCGGCCTCGACCGCGCGCAACAGCGCGTAGAGCGCGACGACGGTCTTGCCCGAGCCGACGTCGCCTTGGAGTAGCCGCTGCATCGGCTTCGCCGTCGCGAGATCGGCGTCGATCTCCGCGATCGCCTGCTCCTGGTCCGGTGTCAGCTTGAACGGCAGAGCGTGCCTGTACCGTCCGACGAGCTCGCGCGGCTTACCGAGCGCCGGTGCTGTCGCCTCCTCCGTGCCTTCGCGGATCCGCGCCAGCCCCACCTGCAGCAGGAGCAGCTCGTCGAGCGCCAGCCGGCGCCGCGCCCGCTCGGCCTCGGCACCGTCGCGCGGACGGTGCAGGGCGGCGAGCGCATCGAAGCGAAACGGAAGGCGCTCCCTGGCACGCAGCGACGCCGGCAGCGAATCGCCGAAGTCCCTCGCGTGCGGCAGCGCGCCTTCGACCAGCGTCCGCAGCCGCGGAGATGCCACCTCCTCGCTCGCGGGATACACGGGCGCGAAGTCGGCGGTCGCGGCCGCGCCGTCCAGGTCGTACGAGCGAACGTGGAATTCGTTCCGCCGCAGCTGTCCCCGCAGGCGCAATTTCGTCCCGGGCTGCAGCTTGTCCGCCAGCCAGGGCTGGTTGAACCAAACGGCCGAGATCTCGCCGCTCTCGTCACGCACCGCGGCCTTGAGCACCGTCAGCCGGCGTCGCGTCGGGCGCACCGAAACGCGGCGGACCTCGCCTGCGATCACCGCCTCCTCCTCGCCGAAGAGATTCGAGATCGGCGTCTCCCCCACGGCCTGCTGGTAATCCCGCGGCCGGTGGTCGAGCAGGTCCCGAAGCGTCCGCAGACCGAGCTTTGCCAGCTTGCTGCGCTGCGACGGGCCGACGCCCGGCAGCGTATCGAGCGACCGGGCCAAAGCTTCCGGCCGAGACCGGCCCCGGGTCGGCGGCCAGCGATCGGGCCGCTCCTTGCCGGCGAAACCGCGAAGGTCAGTCATCTGCGAACCAGAAGAGCCCAACCGTTCCGGGGCCCGAATGCGTGCCGACGACAGGGCCGAGCGTCGTCACGAGCTCGAGCTGCGCCTGCGGCCGCGTTCTCCGGACCAGCTCCCGCAGTGCCTCGGCGCGGTCGGGCGCATCGGCGTGGGCGATCGCCGCGCGCAGGTCGGGCCCTTCGCGCGAGCCGGCCTCGAAGGCGGTGATGAACTCCTGGAAGGCGCGCCTGTTGCCGCGGACTCGCTTGAGTGGGATCACCTCGCCTCCGCGGATCGTGAGGATCGGCTTCACCTTCAGCAGCTCCCCCGCCCACGCCGACGCGCGGCCGATCCGCCCGCCGCGTGCGAGGTAATCGAGCGTGTCGAGGGTGAAGATCAGCTGCGAGTCGCGCCGATGCCGTCGCACGAGCGCCTCGACCTCCTCGACCGTCGTCCCGCGCTCGAGCCGTCGCTGAATCGCGAGCCCGAGCATCGCCACGGCAGCGGAAGCGGTCTCGGTGTCGACGACGCGGACGCGGTCGCCGAGCTCGGAGGCCGCCGCGCGTGCGCTCTCGACCGTGCCCGAGAGCGCACCGGCGATGTGGAGCGAATAGACGCGCTCGTACCCGGAGAGCTCTTCGTAGGCGGTGTGGAAGTCGCCCGGAGTCGGCTGCGAGGTGGTCGGCACAACCGGTGACCCACGCAGCCGCGCGTAGAAATCGTCCGGCCCCAGCTCGACGTAGTCGCGGAAGCTCTGCTCCCCGAAGCGCACGTAGAGCGGCACGATCCGCCAGTTCGGATAACGCTCGGGCGCCTGCGGGAAGTCGGCCGTCGAATCGACGACGATCGCGGTGTTCGCCGCGGAAAGCTCCATCGCTAGGGGTCCGGAGTAGTGGCCGCCGCGCGGTGGATCGCCGCGACGATTTGGTCAAGCTCGCCGTCCTTGCTGAGACAATCGACGGCGCCGGCATCGCTGAGCGCCTGGCGCTCGCGAAGGTTCGCCGATGCCGTCAGGCCGATCACCGCCGCGCGAGGGTACGCCGCGAGGACGGCCGCCGTGGCCTCGACGCCGTCCATTCCCGGTAGCCGGTAGTCCATCAGCACGACGTCGGGGCGAAGCTCGCGCGCGAGCTCGACCGCCTCTCCGCCATCCTCGGCCGCGCCGACGATCTCGATGTCGGACCGGAGACCCAGCACGAGCTCCAGACCTTCGCGGAAGACCCGGTTGTCCTCGACCAGGACGACGCGAATGGGCGGCTCCACCTGGTCGAATCTATCGATCTACTCGGCCGAGACGAGCA
>VAWI01000104.1 GCA_005884005.1 Actinomycetota bacterium | reverse complement strand
CTCCTTTCCGGGCAAGCCGGGATCGTCGTTGTCCGGCGAAAGCAGCGCCGCCTCGCTCAGCAGTTCTCGTCCACGCGACTCGCGGCGCAAGCGGTCTATTGCACGGTTTCGGGCGGTCGTCGTGATCCAGGCGCCCGGGTTGGGCGGCAGGCCGTCGCCCGTCCACTTGCGCAGGGCGACGGCGAACGCGTCCTGCACCGCATCCTCGGCGAGGTCGATGTCGCCGAAGACGCGGATCAGGGCAGCGACAGATCGGCCGGACTCCTCGCGGAAGATCCGGCCGACCTCGGCCTCATCGAGCTTCCGTGCGGTGTCGACGTTGTCCACGCTGTCAGGCCTCGGATACGTGTCGGAACGGGCGGACCTCGATCGGCTTCGAGACTGCTGCGGTGGTCTTCGACGCCCAAGCGAGCGCGGCGTCGAGGGCTTCGGCCTCGATGATGTAGAAGCCGCCCAGGTGTTCCTTCGACTCCGCAAATGGGCCGTCGGTGGTTAGCACCTCGTTGTCGGACACGCGTGCGACCGTGGCGGTGTCTGGATCATGCAGGGCGCCGCCGAAGACCCAGGCGCCTGCCGACTTCATCTCCTGCTCGAGGACGCCGACCCGCTCCATGAACTGCCGCATCTCCTCCTCGGTCATCGGGTCGCGGGCCTCGCCCTCAACGCTGTGGACGGACAACAGGTAGTGCGTCATTGTGGTCCTCCTCGTGCTGGGCGGGCACATCCCGCCTCTCACCCCACTACGAACGGGGCTCGCCCAGACTGACAGGTACCAAGAAAAGCTCGCCAGAGGCGGATGACGGGCGGCCTCGACGCGGTGATCTTGTGCCAGCCCCACGCGAGATGCCCTTGCCCAGCGATCCCGAGGGGCGCCTACGTCAACTCGGGCGGCAGTCCGCATTGTTCGAACAGCCAGGGATCGGGGAAGCCGACGATCCCTGCGATCAGTTCGCCCTCGATCTCCAGCACCATCAGGCCGTAGGGCCGGTGCTTGCCGTCGTCGCCGCGGGCGTAGGCGGCGAGTGCCGGTTGGCGGTTGGCCGAGGTCGGCAGGAGGCGGATCTCGTCGAGCCGCCCGCCCTGCGGCACCGAACCGAAGAAGTCGCCGATCGCCCGCGCACCCCCGACCCGCATTCGCTCTGGGGGCATCGTCATCAGCGCGTCCTCGCTCAACAGTGCCACGAGGCCGTCGATGTCGACCGCGTCCCAGGCCGTCATGAAGCGTTTTACGAGCGCGCGCTCCCGCGCGCCCGGCACCGGGCTGTGCCGGCGTGCGCCCTCCAGACCGACGCGCGCACGCTGGAGGGCGCTGGTCACCGCGGCGACTGAGTCGTCGAGCGCCTCGGCGGCCTCCTTCGCCGACCAGCCGAGCACGTCGCGCAGGATGAGGACCGCACGCTGCTTCGGGGGCAGGAGCTGGATCGCGGTGATGAATGCGAGCTCGACGGTTTCGCGTAGCACGAGGTCTTCGAGGAGCCGATCGGGATAGGGCTGAAGATGTTCGAGGTCCTCGATTAGCTCGGCTGGCCGCGCGCGTTTGTGTGCGATCGCGGAGAGGCAGACGTTCGTGGCGATTGCGTGCAGCCAGGTGGTGAGCCGCGCGCGCGGCTCGTAGCGGTCGGCGCCTTTCCACGCGCGCAGCATCGTCTCCTGGAGCGCGTCGTCGGCGTCGTGGAGCGAGCCGAGCATCCGGTAGCAGTGGAGGTGGAGCGCCCGCCGGTGTGGCTCGATCAGGAGCGCGAACGCCTACTCGTCCATCGCCGGCTGGGCGCTACTCGGCCGGCGGATTGGGCGGGTCGGCACCGAGCTCGGTCCACGCGCCGGGTGCGAAGGCGCCCGGTGAGCCGCCGATCGCCACGAAACGGATCCCTTCCGGGCCCGGGTGGATTTGGCGCAACTGGTCAGGCCCGAGCCGGATCATCGTGCCCGGGCGTAGCTCGAATTCGTTGCCGTCGGCGACGAGGGTCGCGGCCCCGCTGAGCGGGATGTAGACCTCCTCCTGGTTCGGGTCGAACGCCTCGGAGCCGTGGTTGTGGTTCGGGTAGCCGTCCCAGTCGGGTGGCAGCGTGAACACTTGCATCCCCCACGCGGTCACGCCGAGCTCGGCGCGCGCGCGGCGGGCGAGCCCGCCGTAGATCGCCTCCATGTCGTCGATCGACTTGACCGTCACGTCCGGCATCGGGCACCTCCGTCGTCGAGAAAAGACCTTCGCTGAGGTTCAACTCGGCCGCCCGCCCAAACTAATCGCTGGCTCGGCCGCGGCCCAGCAAGGCATTAGTCTGATATAAGACTAATTGTGGATCGGGACGACCTCGGCTTCCTGCTCGCCAAGGCGACGCAGCGCTGGAACGAGTTTCTGCAGGCGCGCTTCCGCGCCGCCGGCTGGGGCGCGGTGCGGCCGAGCTACGGCTCGATCCTTGTGCCGCTGTTCGAGGAGGACGGCCTGCGCATCGGCGAACTCGCGCGCCGGGCACGGTTGAGCAAGCAGACGATGACGACGATGGTGCGCCTGCTCGAACGCGACCGGCTGGTGCGCCGCGTGCGCGACCCCGACGACGGACGCGCCTTCCGCATCCTCCTCACCGCCAAGGCACGCAGGTTCGAGCCCGTGGCGGAACACACGCTCATCGAGCTCAACACCCTCGCAGGAGAGCGCCTCGGCGAGCGGCGGCTGCAATCGGTCAAACACGCACTGAAGGAGTGGATCGAGACATGAGAC
>VAWI01000066.1 GCA_005884005.1 Actinomycetota bacterium | reverse complement strand
CGTCAGGCTTTCGCCCATTGCGCAAGATTCCCCACTGCTGCCTCCCGTAGGAGTCTGGGCCGTGTCTCAGTCCCAGTGTGGCTGATCGTCCTCTCAGACCAGCTACGGATCGGAGCCTTGGTAGGCCGTTACCCCACCAACAAGCTAATCCGCCGCGGGCTCGTCCCCGGCCGGAGGCCGAAGCTACCTTTTCCGTCAGCCCCGAAGGGTCGACGGGCCATCCGGCATTAATCCGGGTTTCCCCGGGCTATTCCGGTGCCAAGGGTGGATTACCCACGTGTTACTCACCCGTTCGCCGCTGTCCCCAGGGCCGAAGCCCTGGTTCTCGCTCGACTTGCATGTGTTAAGCGCGCCGCCAGCGTTCGTCCTGAGCCAGGATCAAACTCTCCGTGAAGTTGGTTTGGTCGGCAGAACCGACCAAGCTTCTCTTCGAGCTTGAGCTCAAAGGTCTACCCCAACCGAACCGGGGCAGACGGGTTATTGCTTGATTCCCCTCGAGCACGCAGGTGTGACCACGCACGCGAGAGGTCTCGACGTAAACGCTCGCTGCTGAGTTTTCAAAGACCGGCGCTAGCTTCCCGACGGCGTAAAAAAGCCTCCGACTCGCGCCAGAGGCCTCCGGTGCTACAGATCCAGGTCGTATCCGAATCTTCTTGGAGGCGCTCCGTTCGTCGAGTTATAGGGACCTTGTTACGCCACCGCGAGGGCAGCCGCGGAATGATAGCAGCATCGCGACGCGGGCTGTCAAGAATCGCCGCGGCTTCGATGCGGAAGGGGCCTTAGGCGGAAACCTTGAGGAACTGGCGCTTCCCGGCCTGAACGAGGCTTCCCCGAAGCCGCTCGGCCGGCAGCTCGAGGTCGTGGACCGGCTCGCCGTCGATCTTGACGCCGCCCTGCTCGATCACGCGTCGCCAGTGGCTGTTCGACTGCCCGAACTGATCGCTTAGAAGCTGCGGCAGATACACCGACCCGCCGTCGACGCTCGCGACGGGAATCTCGGCTTCGTCCGGTGCGAGCCCCTCGCGCACGACGCGCGTGAAATGGTCCTCCCCGCGCCGCACACCCTCCTCCCCGTGCGAGCGGCGGACGATGAAACGCGCCAGTTCGAGCTTCGCCTCCATCGGATCGCCGGCGGGAGGTTCGCACTCCATGACGAGGCGGTACCACTCCGGCAACAGCTCGTCCGGGATCCGCATCGCGCGGCCGAATTGCTCCTCGGGAGCCATCGACAGCGGGATGTTGTTCCCCTCCGACGAGCTCATCTTCTTTCCGTCCCAGGAAACGAGCAGCGGCGTCGTCAAGACAACCTGCGGCTCGAGGCCGTAAGCCTCCATGACATCGCGGCCGGCCAGCAGGTTGTAGAGCTGGTCGGTGCCCCCAAGCTCGACGTCGGCCTCGACGGCGACCGAGTCGTATGCCTGCATCAACGGGTAGAGCAGCTCCGAGACCGAGATCGGCGCCTGGACTGCCATCCGCTTCGCGAAATCGTCCCGCTCGAGCAGACGCGCGACGGTGAGGGTGCGACCGAGGTGGATGACGTCGGCATAGGTCAGCTTCGAGAGCCACTCGCCGTTGTACCGGACCTCAGTCCTGGCGGGATCGAGGATCACCATCGCCTGGTCGACGTAGGTCTGAGCGTTACGGTCGATTTCCTCGTCGGTCAGCACAGGCCGCTCGGCGGATCGGCCCGAGGGATCGCCGATTCTCGTCGTGTAGTCGCCGACGATCAGAACACCGGTGTGCCCCTCGTCCTGGAAGGACCGCATGCGCTGCAGCGGGATCGCGCGGCCGACATGGATATCCGGGGAGGTGACGTCGATCCCGAGCTTGACCCGCAAGGGCCGGCCCTGTTCGAGCTTTCGCTCGAGCTCCCCGGCGGGCAACACGTCGACGGCGTTACGAGTGAGCTCCGGGACGCCCATGGGAGCGAGCACTCTACCGTTACAATCCCGCAGTTCTGTTGCGCCGACGACGTTCCGCCGTGGCGCGGCCGCAGGGCCGGCGCCGGATCCGGAAGCTTCGCCTCTTCGCACTGCTCGCCCTCCTCGCGGTGCTGGGCCTCGCCTCCTTCAGCGTCGGTCTCGTGACGGCGATCGCGGGCGAGATCCCCTCACTCGACCCGAGCCGAATCCACAACCAGACCGACGGCTTCATCCATGCCAGCAACGGCCGCGTGCTCTCGGTTCTGCGTGGGTCGCAGAGCCGGATCCTGCTGCGCTCCGACCAGATCTCGCCGCTGATGAAGCAGGCGATCGTCGCGATCGAGGACAAGCGCTTCTACGAGCACCGGGGCGTCGACCTGCGCGGGATCCTGCGGGCCGTCTGGGCCGACGCTCGAGGCGGCCGGGCTGTGCAGGGCGGATCGACTATCACGCAGCAGTTCGTCAAGAACACGTACACGAACAACCAGCGCTCGATCGCGCGCAAGCTGAGGGAGGCGGCGCTTGCGTGGCAGCTCGAGCAGCGCTGGTCCAAGGACCGGATCTTGACTGCGTACCTGAACACGATCTACTTCGGCAACGGCGCCTACGGCGTCGAGCAGGCGGCGCAGACGTACTTCCACCACGGCGCCGGCCCGGGGAAGCTGACGCTGGCAGAGGCGGCGCTCCTGGCAGGCATTCCCGAGGACCCCGCCGCGTACGACCCGGCGACGAACCAGAGCGCGGCCTTCGAGCGCCGGAACCTCGTCCTACGCGAGATGCGCGACCAGGGCGACATCACGCAAGCCGACTACGCGCACGCGATCAACCAGAAGCTGCCGGACCGGCAGCAGATCCAGCTCCCGGGCGACCGCGGACCGGCGCAGTACTTCGCGAACTACGTCAAACAGCAGCTGGTCGATCGTTACGGGTCGGGGCGCGTCTTCGGCGGCGGACTGAAGGTCGACACGACGATCGATCTCAAGCTGCAGAAGATGGCCCGGAACTCGATCGGGCAGTGGCTCACGAACCCGTCCGGCCCGACGGCGGCGCTGGTGGCGATCGATCCGCGCGACGGCCGCGTCCTCGCCATGTTCGGCGGCAACAACTTCCGCAAGAGCCAGTTCAATCTCGCCGTGCAGGGCGAGCGGCAGGCGGGCTCGTCCTTCAAGCCCTTCGTGCTTGCGACCGCGCTGAAGGAGGGCGTTGCACCGAGCACGACCTTCGTCTCCAAGCAGGTGACGATCAATGCCGGGGGTCGGCTCTGGGAGGTCCACAACTACGAGGACGAGTACCTCGGCCCGATCACGATCCAGCAAGCGACTGCGTACTCGGACAACGCCGTCTTCGCGCAACTGACGAAGCTCGTCGGCCCGCAGAACATCGCGGACACGGCCAGGTCGCTCGGGATCAGGAGCAGGCTGCTGCCGTATTTTTCGATCGGGCTCGGCTCCCAGGGCGTCAACCCGCTCGAGATGGCGCGCGCGTTCTCGGCCTTCGCCGACGGCGGTAAGCGGATCGACGGCAGGCGGTTCGGCAACGAGCCGCGCGTGATCATCAAGGTCGCGAACAACAAGGGGCGGCCGATCGACGACAACACGCCCCGGCCCGTCCAGGCGCTGCCGGAGGAAGACGCCGCGATCGTCACCTCTCTGCTGCAGAACGTGATCAGGTACGGGACCGGCAAGGCGGCCGCGCTTTCGGGCGGGCGTCCCGCCGCGGGGAAGACCGGGACGACCGAGAACTACGGCGACGCCTGGTTCGTCGGCTACACACCGCAGCTCGTGACGGCGGTCTGGGTCGGCTACCCGAACCAGACGCGGCCGATGACCTACGAGTTCCACGGCAAGCCCGTCGCGGGCGGCACCTTCCCAGCTCTGATCTGGAAGAGCTTCATGGAGCGCGCACTCCCCTACCTGCGCGACCCGCCCGAGAGCTTCCCGCCGGCGACGATGCCGTACGCGTCGCCGAAGAACGTCACCTACCGCGACGGGCGGCTCCAGCTGGACAACGGGTACTGCCGCGACACAGGGTCGATCGAGTACTTCGGGGACTCGGGGCCCACGCACACCGCGAACTGCCTGCCGAACGAAGTCGACGTGCCGAACGTGGTCGGCGAGCCCGTGGACAGGGCGAAGACGGTCCTCGCCGGGCAGCCGCTCGCCGCGACGGTCGTCTACCGGCCGGCTCAGCCCCGGCAGCGGGTCGGAGTCGTCGTGAAACAGTTCCCGGCGGGTGGGCGGCATCTGTCCTCGGGCGACCGAGTGACCATCGTGCTCTCCAAGGCGCTCGAAGGCGTCGTGCCAAACGTGGTCGGGATGACGATCGACCACGCACGGGCAAGGCTCAAAAGCCTCAAGCTCGACGTGACCGTCTCCCCGAGCGACGCTCCCGGCTCGGCGCGAATCGTCGCCCAGTCGCCCCGCCCGGGACGCGCCTCGGCGGCGGGAATGGGGATCACGCTGGCCGTAAAGGGCGGCTGAGGTAGCGCGAGCCCGCGAGGCCGTAGCGCCACGGGAGCTCAGCGGCGCGGGAGATCCCGACTCGCGGCCCGCGGACGACTTGGGCCTCCTCGCTCCGCTGCTCGAGCCGAAACGGCGTCCGGTCGAGCGGAAGCCCGTCGTGCTCGCGGGTGATGGCCAGCGCCTGGCACAGCCTGCCCGGCCCGGCGCAGAGGAGGCGTTCGTCGTCGAGCCCACGGCGACGGCGCATCTCATCGAGGCCGTGGGTCGGCTCGAGCGCGCGGATCAGCACGGCGTCTGCAACCCCCTCGGCCTCGCAGACGAAATTGACGCACCAGTGGATCCCGTATGAGCGGTAGACATAGGCGTGGCCCGGAGGGCCGAACATCGAAGCGTTCCGCTCGGTCCGGCCGCGGTAGCCGTGAGCGGCGGGATCCTCGTGGTGGTAGGCCTCCAGCTCCACGATCGTGCCGCCGACGCCGTCGACCAGGAAGGTCGCCCCGATCAGCTCCTTTGCGACGTTATGCACGGACCGAGCGAAGAATTCCTTCGTCAACGGCATCTCAGCCGGGATTCGACGGGCACACCGGCAAAGCCGGCATGCCCTTTTGACCGGCATCGCAAGCGACGCCTCGGACGGAGCGAGCGAAGAATTCCTTCGTCAACGGCATCTCAGCCGGGATTAGACGGGCACACCGGCAAAGCCGGCATGCCCTTTTGACCGGCATCGCAAGCGACGCCTCGGACGGAGCGAGCGAAGAATTCCTTCGTCAACGGCATCTCAGCCGGGATTAGACGGGCACACCGGCAAAGCCGGCATGCCCTTTTGACCGGCATCGCAAGCGACGCCTCGGACGGAGCGGGCGAAAAACGAGCACTGGATCATGGTCTCGCGGCTTTGGCGTCGTAGCGCAGCAGCGCGGGGATTGCCAGAGCGAGCAGGGCGCAACCGGCGACGCAGGCGAGCCCGCCCGAGACGATGGAGAAACGCAGACTCGTCAGCGACGCGAGCACGCCGGCCTCGACGTTGCCGAGGGTCGGCGCCGCGGCGACCTGCGTGAACTCGATCCCTGTAATGCGCCCGCGCATCGGGTCGGGCGTCGCCATGAGGACGATCGTGCTGCGAAGGACGGCGCTGACGAAGTCGGCCGCTCCCGCGAAGGCGAGGAGGAGAAGCGCCAGCCAGAGTGTGGTCGCGAAGCCGAAACCGACGAGCGCAACTCCCCAGGCCGCCGCGGCGATGACGACGCCCAGGCCTTGCCGGCCGACGTGCGCGAGCGGGCCCGAGAAGATCGAGGCGACGAGCGCGCCCGCGTACGGCGCCGCATAGAGGAAGCCGACGGTCTTCGAGCCGCCGCCGAAATGCGCGCCGATCGCGGGAAAGAGGGCCATCGGCATCCCAAAGATCATCGCGTTCGTGTCCACGAGGAAGATTCCGAGCACGACGGGCTGCCTGCGGACGAAGCGGAAACCCTCGACGATCGAACGCAGGCTGGCAGCCTCGGCGTCGTGAGCCGCCGGCAGCTTGGGCAGGAGCCAGATGCTCGTGAGCGAAGCGGCAAAGCTCGCGACGTCGAAGAGGTAGGTGCCGGTGAAGCCAATCGCGGCAATCACCAGGCCGCCGGCGGCCGGGCCGGCGACGGCGTTGAAGTTCGAAGCGAGGCTATCGAGCGCCGACGCGGCGACGATCTTCTCCTCGCGGACGATCCGCGGGAGGAGCGAGCGCAGCGCCGGCGTGCCGAAGCTGAAGACGGCGGTGCCGACGAAGTCGAGTGCGTAGAGCGCCCAGACGTGCGGATGGGGAAGCGACGCGTTGACCGCGAGCGCCACCGAGACGAGCGCGAATCCGCCCTCGGCGATCAGGAGCATCGTGCGCCGGTCGACGGCGTCCGCGACCGCGCCCCCCACGATCGGCGCGATCAGCAGCGGGCCGAGCGTCGTCAGGTAGAGCAGGCCGACCTGGAGCGTCGAGTGCGTGAGATCGAAGAGCTGGATTGGCACTGCGATCCAGGTGATCTCGCCCGCGAACCAGGAGATCGTCTGGCCGAAGAAAAGGCGCCGAAACGGCCGCGACTCGCGCAGTGGACTGAGATCCACCGTGGCCTGGCGCAAAAACCCTCCGGCCCGCGGCGGCGCTGTGCCGACCGGCTCTTGCTCGAGGGGTGGGTCTCGTGGATCCAGCTAGAAGAGCGGTTCGCTGTCGCCGGGCCGCGCGGTCGACTCGAGCAGCTTCCGGGCTCGGCGGCCGAGGTCGTTGACGTCGACGCGCCCCTGCTGGGTCTGCTCGGCGACCCGCTCAGCGAGGTCGAGGGCCTGGTCGAGCAGCGGCGTGCCGCTCGCGGCCTGCTGGCCCATCTCGTGGAGAATCGTCCGCTCCGTGCGCGAGGCGACGATCGGCTCGCCGACCCCTTCGACCCAAACGAGCGTCCGCCGGCCGTGGCCGCGCCGGTCGTCGCGGATCGGCTCGATCGCGTAGATCTTGTCGGCCCTGGCGTACTTGCCGAAGCCGAGGAAGATCATCCGATTAGCGTCCGCCACGGCCGTAGTATCGCCGCCGCCGCGACGCTCGGCCTTCAGAAACGGGCCAGCAGCTTGCCCCTTGGCTCGAAGACGATGCGGCCGGGCAGCGAGGCGCTGCGCACGTTGTACGCGTAGAAGAGTCCAGCTTCGGTCAGCCTTGCGCCGACCAGAGTCGCAGCCGCCTTGGGCCGAAGCGGGAAAGAGATGCGCTTGCCGTCGCTCAGACGAACCAGGACGATGCGATGCGGTCCGCGCAGCAATGCAAGCCTGGCGCTGACGTCTCCGAGCCGGAGCGCTGCGGCGGGCCCGAGTTGGAGCGACTTTACGACTCCGCCGGTGGACGGGTTGTAGAGGTCGAGCGTGAGGGTTCGTTCGATCGCCAGTCTCGTTCCGCTCAAGGCCACCGCGCGCGCGCTCCCCTCCGATTCGGGAACGGTTGCCACCTGCGCGCCGCTCGCTGCGCGAATCGTCACGGCGCCTACCGCCTCGACCGCCATCCGTCCGCCCCCGGCCGCCGTCAGCGGGTACGCACCTTGTCCGCGCGCGACGACGATGCGGCGGCCGGCCGATATGCGTACAAGTTTTTGGTTTGTTACCCGGAGCAGCGGATCCTTCTCTCCGCATCCCTGGCCGGCGGGTTTGTCGCAGATCTGCGTCCAGCTGTTATAGGCGAGCAGCGGCCCGCCTCCGAGGAGTTGCCCCACCCAATCCCCCGTCGGATCCTCACCGGCGCGATCGCCGTTGGTCGCGAACTCGAACTGCTTCACGCCTCCGCCGGCGAGCTTGGCCGCCATCACTGTCAGCTCGAGGTTGTTGCCGCCGCCTTGCTCGATCCAGGCGACGCGTCCACCCCCGACCGCGATCCGGCTGACGCCGTCCCCCGAGCAGCCGAGGGTCCCGGGCTTCAAGCGGGTCGTCTGATTGCCGGGCGCGGTCCACACGACGATCCGACCGCAACCCCCCTTGGCGATCGTCGTCACGGCGGCGTGATTACCGTCGGCTGCGAGCATGCCGACGCGTCCGCGAGTGGAGAACACGGCGTCAGGCGAGACGGCTCCGAAAGACTGGGCCGCGCCGGCCAAGAAGAGCGCGATCAAGCCGACCGGCGCGAGCGCGCCCCAGCGGGCTAGCCAGGCTCCTGTCCGGCGCAAGTCCATCGCCCTACGACTGTATGCGCGGGTTGTTGTGATTTCGTCAAGACCGGCGGGTGGCGCCCGCTAGAGCTAGAGCGAAGACCGAAGCGCCTCGACCACCCGCTCCTGGTCCGCGGCGTCGATCTGGGTGAAGAACGGCAGTGCGAGTGTCCGCGAGCACGCGTCCTCTGCGATCGGAAACATGCCTTCGCGGAAGCCGTAGCGCTCGCGCATGAACGGCTGGAGGTGGACACAAGGGACGTACTCAGCGGTGCCGATCCCCTCCGCGCGAAGGTCCGCCATCACGGCGTCACGGTCCACCCCCGGCGCGAGCTTGACGATGTACACGAACCAGGAGCGCCTGTGGTCGGGGTCGTCCGCGAGCGGTGTCTCGACACCGTCGAGGCCGGCGAGCAGTTCCTCGTAACGCGCCGCCGCTGCCGCCCGTAGCTCCAGGATCAGGTCGAGCTTCTCGAGCTGAGCGATCCCCAGCGCGGCCTGGACGTCCGTCCAGCGGTAGTTCCAGCCCACTCGGACGTGATCGAACCAGGCCCCGCTGTCGTACGTGCGGCCCTGGTTTCGGAGGCTGCGCAGCAGCTGCCACTCCTGCTCGGAGTGCGTCACGACGACGCCGCCCTCGCCGGTCGTGATCTGTTTGTTCGGATAGAAGCCGAAGACAGCCGGCGGCCCGTGCCCACCGAGCGGAGTGCCCTTGTACTCCGCACCGAGGGCCTCAGCGGAGTCCTCGATCAGTGCGAGCCCGTGTCGCTCGCACACAGCGCGCAGCTCGTCGAGCTCCGAGGGATAGCCGAACATGTCGACAGCGACGACGGCTTTCGTCCGGGGGGTGATCGCCGCCTCGAGGGCGGCCGGATCCAGGTTGAGCGTCAGCGGATCGACGTCCGCGAAGACCGGGGTCGCGCCCTCGAAGATGAAGCAGTTGGCAGAGGCGACGAACGAAACCGGCGAGGTGATCGCCTCGTCTCCGGGACCGAGACCCGCGATGTGACACAGAAGATGGAGTCCCGCGGTGCCGCTCGAGACCGCGGCGGCGAAGGGCGCGCCAACCTGCTCCGCCACCAGCTCTTCGAAGCGGTCGATCGTCGGCCCGAGCGAGAGCCGTCCTGAGCGGAGCACTTCGAGGACGAGCTCCTCCTCCCGCTCGCCGATCCACGGGCGAGCAAGCGGTATTTCTCGCGTCTCCGTGCTCAAGCTTCTGCTGGCGTGCGCTCGGCGTACTCGAGCCACTGCGCCCAGCGCTCGCTGCGCCCGCGCACGGTGTCGAGATATGCCGCCTGGATCTCGAGCGTCACAGGCCCGACACCGAGCTCGACGTCGTCCACCTCACGCAGGGGAGTTACCTCGGCGGCGGTGCCGCACATGAAAGCTTCGTCGGCAAGGTAGAGATCCGAGCGGATCAGGCTCTTCTCGACGACGCGGTAGCCGAGGTCCTGTGCAATCTGAATCACCGTGTCGCGGGTGATCCCGGGCAGGATCGAGGTTGAGAGGTCGGGCGTGTAGATGACACCGTCCTTGACGATGAAGACGTTCTCGCCCGAGCCGTCGGCGACGAAGCCCTCCGCGGTCAGCAGGATCGCCTCGTCGTAGCCGGCACGGTTGGCCTCGGTGACTGCGAGCATCGAGTTCAGGTAGACGCCGGTCGCCTTGGCGGCATGCGGAATCACGTTCGGGCCGATCCGCTGCCAGCTCGAGATCTTGGCGCGGATGCCCTTCGTGAGGCCGTCTTCGCCGAGATAGGCGCCCCAGGGCCAGCTCATGATCACGACGTCGACCGGGTTCCCGACCGCGGAGACGCCGAGCTCGCCGTAGCCGAAGAAGGCGATCGGGCGCAGATAACACTCGGGCAGGCCGTTGACCGCGATCAGCTCGTGCGAGGCCGCCCACAGGTCCTCGACCGAGAACCGAAGATCCATCCCCAGTAGCTTCGCCGAGTTCTCCAGCCGCTTGAGGTGGTCGGTCAGCCGGAAGACGGCGGTGCCTTGCGGTGTCTCGTAGGCCCGAATTCCCTCGAACACTCCCGAGCCGTAGTGGAGCCCGTGGGTGCCGACGTGGATCCGTGCTTCGTCCCACGCGACCAGCTCGCCGTTCATCCAGATCTTCTCGGTCTCACGCATGCGCGACCTCCTTTGTACTGAGGATACAAGCCAAATCGGCGCCCAGGGTCGGCCGGCCTTCCCACCCGCTCAGCGATTCGTTATGACCTCCCCTGGTCCGCTTCGCGAGCAGGCCCTTCGGGCGCGGTTTCGACGGCGTCCATCGGCTCGGCACGGGACAGCCTTAGCAGCTCGGTCGGCGCCAGCGCCGCCATGTGCCTCGTCGAGCCGGCGCCGATCCAGACCAGTGGGTGCTGAAGTAGCGTGCGGTCGAGGAAGACGGCCTCCACGTGCTCGAGCGGGAACGGTGCCACGGCGCCCGGCTCGTAGCCGGTTGCATCCCGGACCTGGTCGGCTCCGGCGATCCGTGCCTTCGAGCAGCCGGCCGCCGCGGCGATCTTCGACCTGTCCGCGCGGCGATCGCCGGGAACGAGGACGAGAATCGAACGGCCGTCGCAGTCGAAGACGAGCGATTTGACGATCTGAGCGAGCTCGCTGCCGACCGCCTTCGCGGCGTCCTCGGCGGTCGGGGTGCCCTCCGAGAACTCCTCGATCCGGGACTCGGCACCCGACTCGCGCAGGTAGGCCGCGACCCGCTCCACCTCGTCCGGCCAGGAGCGCGCTGCCACGGCGAGAAGCGTAGCCCCGCGCAACTGATTCACTCCTCAATCCGTTGTTCTCCCTGGAGACGAAAGGAGCCCCGGGGGATGCAAACACGCGAGGAACGGATCGCGAAGACCGAGTCACTGTTTCGAAACGTCAACGAGCGGATCGCCGAGGCATCCGAGCGGTTCGACGGCGGCGAGGCCGACGATGCCCAGTTCCTCTGCGAGTGCGCAGATCCAACCTGCGCCGAGCGGCTGGAGGTGCCTCTCGACGAGTACGAGCAAGTGCGCGACGACGCCACCACGTTCGTCCTCGATCCCGCTCACGTCAGACCAGAGATCGAGAAGATCGTCCGGCGGCGCCATGGATACGCAGTCGTCAAGAAGGTCAATGCCGCCGCCGCACGGATCGTGCGGAAGCTCGATCCTCGGGCCGAGCCGGCCTAGTACGGGCCCGGAACCCCGGCCTAGTAAAGGCCCGGAACGAAGCGCCGCGGCGTCCGCTCACGGTAGGCCGCGTAGCCGGGGAGCCGCTCCTCGAGCCAAGACTCCTCGACTCGTGCCTTGAGGTCGAAGACGAGGGCCAGCACGGCCGTCGGGATCAGCCCGAGCGGCGAGTCGGCCACCGACCAGCCGACAGCGAGCAGCAGGACGCCACCGTAAACGGGATGCCGGACGCGCCGGTAGACCCCGCCTTCGGCGAGCCTCGCTCCCTCGCGTGGCCGCGGAAAGACTGTGGTCGAACGAGCGAGGAGCAGCGAGAAACCGGCTAGCACCAGCAGTACGAGCGCAGCCAGGATCAGCACGAGGGCCACTACGACGAGGGCGCCGGCGACCGCATCCGGCCAATAGACGCCGCTCAGCGCGGAGAGACCGATGAGGACCATCAGCGCGAGCTGGAGTAGGAACCAGCCCTCGCCGCGCCGGCCCAGCCGCGGCGGGTCGAGAGTCCCTTCAGGCAAGCGAGATGAAGCGGGCGTCGTCGACGAAGCCCTCCGCGCGAACGTCGTCGATCAGGCCCTCCGGCGGCGGTGAGTCCACCGAAAGCGCCATCAGTGCCTTGCCGCCGCGGCGCGTGCGTGAGACGGCCATGTTCGCAATGTTGACCCCTGCCTCTCCGAACAGCGATCCGATCCGCCCGATCACGCCGGGGACGTCGTCGTAGCGGAAGAAGACCAGCAGCGGCGCAAGCTCCATCTCCAGCTCAAAGCCGAGCGCGCTGACCAGCCAGTGGCGGTTGTCGTTGCCGATCGTCGTGCCCGCGACGCGCACCTCGTCGCCGTTCGAGCGGACGATCACGCGCACCAGGTTGGTGAAATCACGGCTGGCGCGGCGCCGTTCCTCGAGCACGTCGATGCCGCGCTCGGCCGCGATCAGCGGCGCGTTCACGTAGTTGACCGGCGTGTCCGCGCGGCCCTGGAAGGCCCCGTTCAGTGCCGCGACGGTGAGCAGCCGAGTGTCGTAACCCGACAAGCCACCGTAGTAGGCGAGCGTCAGCCGATCCGCCCGCCCGCCGGCGAGCTCGAGCGCCAGGCGCCCGAGCTTCGCGGCCAGCGGCACGAACGGGCCCAGCGCCTCCATGTCCTCGGCGCGGATCGCCGGAATGTTGACCGCGTTCGTGACGAGCGCGCCCTCGAGCGCGGCAGCCACCTGCTGGGCGACGATCACGCCGGCCCGGTCCTGTGCCTCCTCGGTGGAGGCGGCAAGGTGCGGGGTGACGACGACGTTGTCGAGCTCGAGCAGTGGGCCCTCGTAAGGTTCCGCGGAGAAAACGTCAAGCGCGGCAGCGGCCACCTTGCCGGAGCGCAATGCCTCGAGCAGCGCCCCCTCGTCGATCAGCTCGCCGCGCGCGGCGTTGATCACACGGACGCCGTCCCGCATCTGGGCGAATGCCTCCTTGCCGACGGAGCCACGGGTCTCGTCCGTCAACGGCAAGTGGAGGGTCAGGAAGTCGGCCGTGCCGTAGACGTCCTGGGGCGACTCGACCCGCTCGGCCCCGAGCTCGCGAAAGCGCTCCTTCGCAACGAACGGGTCGTAGGCGACGACGCGGAGTCCGAGCCCGAGCGCCCGCCTCGCCACCTGCTGCCCGATCCGGCCGAAACCGAGCACGCCGAGCGTCTTGCCCTCGAGCTCGATCCCGCCGTAGCGCCCGCGCTCCCAGCGTCCCTCCTTCAGCGCCGCGTGCGCCTGCGGAATGTTGCGAGAAAGCGCGACCAACAGGCCGATCGTGTGCTCGGCCGCGGAGACGACGGTCGACTCCGGCGCGTTCGCGACGACGATTCCGCGGCGTGTGGCCGCCTCGACGTCGACGTTGTCGACCCCCACCCCAGCTCGGCCGATCACCTTCAAGCGGTCTGCGCGGCCGATGACCTCGGCGGTCAGCTTCGTCGCCGACCGGATCACGATCGCGTCGTAGGCGCCGATCTTCTCTGCGAGATCGCCGTTGAGCCCGACGTCGACCTCGAACCGCTCGCGCAGGAGCTCCACTCCCGCCTCGGCGATCGGCTCGGCGATCAGAACACGCTTCACACGCGGGCGCGCTCTTCGTACGCCTCGAGCGCCCTGGTCACGGCGACGCCGCGCTCGATCTCGGCGCCGAGGTCGGCGAGCACCAATTCGACCGCGGCGAGCGCGGTCGTGATGTCGAAGACATCGAAGTAGCCGATGTGGCCGATCCGGAAGATCTTCCCTTTCAGGGCGCCCTGGCCGTTCGCGATCGTGATCCCGAACCGGTCGCGCAGCGCCGAAACAAGCTCGGTCGCGTCGATCCCATCCGGGGCCTGGATCGCCGTCACGACCGCCGAGCGGTCCTCGTCGGGCGAGAACAGTTCGAGCCCCATCGCCTTGGCGCCCTCCCGGCAGGCGCGGCCGAGCCGCACATGCCGGTCGAAGACAGCCTCGAGGCCTGCACCGAGCAGCATCCCGAGGGCGACGTCGAGCCCGGCGACGAGCGAGACGGGCGGCGTGAACGGCGCGTTGAGCGCAGCCTGTCCCTTTCGCGTCCGCTCCCAGTCGAAGTAGAAGCGCGGCGCGTCGCCGCGAGCGGCCCACGCGCGCTCCGAGACGGTGACCATCGCCAAGCCAGGCGGCGTCATCAGCGCTTTCTGCGAGCCCGAGACGACGACATCGAGGCTCCAGGCGTCGGTCTCGAGCGGGACGGCGCCCAGGCTCGAAACGGCGTCGACCACGCTCAGCCCTCCGTGCTCGTTGACGACGGCGGCCAGCGCCTGGAGGTCGCAGACGACGCCGGTAGAGGTCTCCGAATGCGTGAGGAAAACCGCCTTCGCGCCGGCGAGCTCTTGCAGACGGCCGGCGAGGTCGTCGGCGTTCGGAATCTCGCCCCAGGCGTACTCGAGGGTCTCCACCTCCGCCCCGTAGGCCGATGCGATCGCGCGCCAGCGCTCACCGAAGTGGCCGGCGGAGACGACGAGCACGCGTTCACCGGGAGAGCAGAGGTTCGCGACCGCGGACTCCATCGCGCCGGTGCCCGCCGACGCGAACAGCAGCACCTCGCTTTGCGTGCGGAAGACTTCTCGCAGGCGCGCGAGGGAGCGCTCGTACACCGGCTTGAAATCCGGCCCGCGATGATGGACGACCGGTTGCGAGATCGCCGCCAAGACCTCCGGCGGGACGGGCGTCGGGCCCGGCGTCAACAGGTACCGCTTCTCGCTCATTTCGCTGAGCCTAGCTCAGCGATCGGCTTCTTCTCCCGCAGTCCGCGAGCGACTCTAGTGCAACGCGGGGACGGGATCGACCGCAGCGCCCCGGAGGCGCACCTCGAAGTGCAGGTGCGGCCCGGTCGCCTCGCCGGTCGAGCCGACCCGGCCAACGCGCCTCCCCGTCCCGACGGACTGGCCGACATGGACTGAGAAAGCCGACAAATGCGCGTACATCGAGATGACTCCGTCGCCGTGGGCGACCTCGACGAGCTTGCCGTAGCCGCTCGGGTCATAGGCGGCGAAGACCACGCGCCCCGGTGCGGCCGCACCGACCGGCGTCCCGGCTGGCGCGGGGAGATCGATCCCCGGATGAAAGCCGGTTCCACGTGGGCCGAACGGGCTCCCGACCGTCGCCTGCAGCGGCCAGGCGAGCGCGATCGGGCAGCGCGGGAGAGGTGTCCTCAGGGCGCGGAAGGTTCCCGGGCCGGTGACGCCATCGGGCGTCAGGTGCGCCCAGCGCTGGAACTTGATCAAGGCGCGCTCGGTGTGGCGTCCGAAGCCCCCGTCGATGGCGCCGCTCGGAAAGCCGTGCCACGCGAGGGCAAACTGGAGCTCGGCGACGTCCCAGCCGGCCAATCCGGGCGTGAGGGGACGCGACCCCAGCACGTGCCTCGCGAAACGCCCAAACGCGCGGCGTGTCTTCGGGCCGACGACGCCGTCCGCGGTCAGACCGTGGCGCCGCTGGAAGCGCATGACTGCGGTGGTGGTGCGGACGCCTACGACCCCGTCCACCGGCCCCCGATAGACGTGGTGGTGCCGAAGCGTCACCTGTAGTGCGGCAACGGCCGGACGCCCCGTCGCGTGCGCGGGCGGCGCGGCTAGAAAAGCGCCGACTGCGAGCGCGGCTGCGAGCTTGATGTGGCCGGGTCGTGGCATCACTCGAACGAGGGATCGGCCGCTTCCACAAAATCTTTAGTCCCTGTCTAGAAAACATCAACGGCGCGGCCTTTGCCACCCGGATCTAGACGGACGACCGGCAAAGCCGGCACTCCTCTCGGTTTTCGCTTTTGCAGGCGGGGTAGCCGACGGAGGTGGGCCGCTCGGCTGCATGCACGAGCAGTACCACCCGCGGGGGCTGCTCGAGCAGGCCGTCGCAGGCGAGCAGGCCGGCTTCGACGGGATCGCCTGCTCAGACCATTTTCAGCCCTGGTGGGAACCCGGCCATTCCGGCCAGGCCTGGATCTGGCTCGGCGCGGCCGCTCAAGCTACCGAGCATGTGCCGGTCGGCCCGGCTGTCACCGTCGCCCTGAAGCGCTACCACCCGGCGCTCGTGGCGCAGGGGTTCGCGACGCTCGAGGCGATGTATCCGGGCCGCGTCTTCGTCGGTCTGGGCTCGGGCGAATCGCTGAACGAATCGCCGTTCGGACTCGACTGGCCGCCTCGCGATTTTCAGTTGGCCGCGCTCGAGGAGGCGTGCGGCTTGATCCGCCGGCTCTGGGACGGGGAGCGCGTCGACCACGATGGCAGGTTCTTCAAGACCAAGCGGGCCTACCTCCACACCCGGCCCGACCGACCCCCACCGCTCTACGTGTCCGCGTTCCACCCCGGCGCCGCGAAGGTCGCCGGACGGTACGGCGACGGGCTCTGGACGATGGCCGACCCCGACAGTGGGCCGAAGCTGATCGAGATGTACCGCGAAGCCGCGCGCGAGGCCGGCCGGAGCCCGGGGACGATCGTCCTCGAGGCCGGCTTCTCGTGGGCGCCCGACGATGCCGACGCGCTCGCGGCCGCGCGAGTCTGGAAGGGCGCGGTGCCCGACGAGTTCTATACGGACGACTGGTTCGACCCCCAGGCGATGTACGAGCGCGGCGAGGAAGAGGTCTCAGACGAGGACTTCAAGCAGAGATCCATCATCTCCGCCGATCCCGACGAGCACGTCGCGCGGATCAAAGAGTTGGAGCAGCTCGGCGGGGGCGACGACGTCGTCGTCAAGCTCTCGAACCAGTCCGGCCCGAACGCGCTCGAAGCGATCCGTATCTACGGGGAGCGCGTGCTACCGAAGCTGCGCGACTGAGCGCTCCTGCGCGACCTGGTCCCGGGACGTGTCCCAGGACCAGGTCGTGGGGCTGGGCTACTCGTCCGACTTGTAAAGGCCGACCAGATGTCCCTCCGGGTCGGTGAACATCGCGAACGTCACCATCTCCATCTCGGTCACCGGCACGACCGTTTCGCCACCCGCGCCCTCGATCTTGTCCAGCGCGGCCTGCGGATCGGGGACACCGACGTAGAACGTCGCATGACCGGGACCGCCCTGGGCCTGGCCGACGCCGCCGCCGATGCCGGTGTTGGACGCATCGGTCATGCCGTAGTTCATCTCGGGTGCCGGCACGTTGAACTTCCAACCGAAGACGTCGCCGTAGAAGCTGCGCAGCTTCTCGCCGTCCTGCCCGACTACTTCGAACCAACCAACTCGATTTGCCATCTCGTCCTCCTCGCGACCCCGCGGTTTCCTCGCCTTATTACCTGAGACGAATGAGGGCGGATTTTTACGACACTCACTTCGCCAGCTTCTCGCGCAGACGATCGTTGACGGCCTTGGGATTGGCCTTGCCCTGTGTCTCGCGCATCACCTGGCCGACGAAGAAGCCGAGCAGCCCTTCCTTGCCGCCGCGGTAGGCCTCGACCTGCTGCTCGTTCTCGCTGAGGATCCGGTCGATCACCGGGTCGAGCTCCGACGCGTCGGCCACGGTTCGTTCCCGCAGATACTCCTCGGCGGAGAAGCCGTCGGTCGCGCTCGCGGCGACCGCCGCGTCGAAGGCCTCGCGCGGGATCTGGTCGCGGTCTCGTAGCACCTTCGCAACTTCGGCGCCGTTCACGCGGGCGGGATCCACCTCGTGCCTCGTGATGTCATTGAGAACGAATGTGGCGGCGGGCTTCGCTTCGATGCCGGCATCGCGGAGCGCCTCGAACAGGCTCACTCGCTCGGGCTCGGCGTTCAGTGCCTCGGCGTCCCGGAGGTCGACGCCTGCGGCCAGAACCCGTTCGAGCCGCGCGGCCGGCGACTCGGGGAGCGTGGCGCGAAGCTCGTCGAGCGACCACTCGCGCAGCGGCTCGACCGGCAGGAGATCCGGTTCGGGGAAATACCGGTAGTCCTGCGCCTCCTCCTTCGAGCGGAGCGGCGGGGCATCCTCGCGGCTCGGGTCGAAGTGCAGCGTCTCCTGCTCGACCTGTCCGCCGGACTCGTAGATCGCGATCTGACGCTCGATCTCGCGCTCGATCCCGCGCGCGGCGAACGCGAAAGAGTTCATGTTCTTGAGCTCGGTTCGCGTTCGCAGCTCGTCCGATCCGCCCGGCCGGACGCTGACGTTGACGTCGAACCTCAGCGAGCCCTTTTCCATCTCGGCATCGGAGATGCCGAGCTCGACGACGGTCCGGCGAAGCACCTGCAGGAAGCGGCGGGCTTGCTCGGCGCTGCGGATGTCGGGCTCCGTGACGATCTCGACGAGTGGCGTGCCGGCCCTGTTGAAGTCGACAAGCGAGGCTGTCGCGCCGCGGATCCGCCCTTCGGCGCCCCCGACGTGGAGCGTCTTTGCGGCGTCTTCCTCCAGGTGCGCGCGCGTGATCCCGACCTCGGCAACGCCGTCGGGTCCTGGCAGCCGCAGCCGGCCGTTGAGGCAGAGAGGCTCGTCGTACTGGGAGATCTGGTACCCCTTGGGGTTGTCCGGGTAGAAGTAGTTCTTGCGGTGGAAGATCGCGCGCTCGGCGACCCGGCAGCCGAGCGCGAGGCCGAGACGCAGCGTCATCTCGATCGCCTGCTTGTTCGGGACCGGCAGCGTCCCGGGATGCGCGAGGCAGACTGGGCAGGTGCGCGTGTTCGGATCGTCGAGCGCTCCTACGGCGCAGCGGCAAAACATCTTCGTCCGGGTCTTCAGATGGACGTGGATCTCGAGGCCGATTACGGCTTCCCACTTCATCGAAGCCGCTCCGGGACGAAGTCGAAGCCGAGCGCCTTTTCCAATGCGTGGCCGGCGCGAAAGAGCGTGTTTTCCGAGAACTGCGGCCCGATGAGCTGCAGGCCGACCGGAAGCCCCTCCGATAGGCCGCACGGGATCGAGAGGCCGGGCAGGCCCGCCATGTTGGACGGGATCGTGAGCACGTCCGAGAGGTACATCGCCAGCGGGTTCTGGGTTCGCTCGCCGAGCCGGAACGCGACCGTCGGCGAGGTCGGCGACACGAGGAGATCGAATCGCTCGAACAAGGCGTCGTGCTCCTGCTTGATCAGCGTTCGCACCTTCTGAGCCTGCCCGTAGAAGGCTTCGTAGTAGCCGGCCGAGAGCGCGTAGGTGCCGAGCATGATCCGGCGCTTCGGCTCGTCCCCGAATCCTTCGTCGCGTGTGCGTGCGTAGAGCTCGCGGAGATCGCCGTCGCCCGCAGACCGGTGGCCGTAGCGGACGCCGTCGTAGCGGGCCAGGTTCGAGGACGCCTCCGAGGGGGCGATCAGGTAGTAGCAAGGGAGGCCGAAGTCGACGGAGCGCGGCAGGCTGCACTCCTCGATCTCGGCGCCGAGCTCCTTCGCGAGCTCGAGCGCGCTGTTCACCCGGTCGCTGACGCCGGGCTCGATCCCCTCCGTCTCGTTCAGCTCCCTGGGGACGCCGATCTTGAGCCCGCGCAGATCCTCTCCCCCCGGCAGCTCAACCGGCTCCGGTAGCTCGACCGTCGTCGAGTCGCATGGGTCGCGACCGGAGACGATCCGGTAGAGCAACGCGCAGTCGCGAACGGTCTTCGTGATCGGCCCGATCTGGTCCAGGCTCGACGCGAACGCGACGATGCCGTAACGACTGACGGTGCCGTAGGTCGGGCGGAGCCCGACGACGCCGCAGAGCGCAGCCGGCTGCTTGATCGAGCCGCCGGTATCGGAGCCGAGCGCCCAGGGCGCGAGGCCGGCTGCGACCGCGGTCGTCGAGCCGCCGGAAGAGCCGCCGGGGACGCGCTCGGGATCCCAGGGATTCCGCGTCGGGCCGAAGCCGGAGTTCTCGGTCGACGAGCCCATCGCGAACTCGTCCATGTTGGTCTTGCCGAGCAGTGGCAGACCGGCCGCCTTGCAGCGCGAGGCGACGGTCGCGTCGAAAACCGGCTCGTAGCCGGCGAGAATCTTCGAACCCGCCGTCGTTTCGACCCCGCGGGTCGAGATCAAGTCCTTGAAGGCGATCGGGACGCCTTCGCCCTCGACCTCGTCGACGGTGGTCAGGAAGGCATGCAGCTCAGGATCGCGCTCGTTGATCGCCGCCCGGTAGGCGCCGTGGAGCTCGGCCGCGGAAACCTCTCCGCGCTCGAGCATGCCGGCCGCATCCTCGGCGGTCAGGCGGAGTGTCTCGATCACATGCGCCCCCTTTCCAACCCATGCGGGGGGTGCAAAAGCGCCCCTACCGAAACGCTAACGAGCAATGACGCATCGAGGGGAGACGCGTCTGCGCCGAAAGCGTGGATCCTTGACGCCGAGCGCACGGACGTCACCCCGCGGGCACGCGAAAGAGGTCGCCATCGCGGTCGGGGGCGTTTGCAAGCGCCTCCTCGACCGAGAGCGACGGGCGCGGCTCATCCTCGGCCCAGACGTTGGCGAGATCGAGGGGATGAGCCGTCGGTTCGACGTCAGAAAGATCGAGCTCGGCGACCTTGCCAACCGCTTCGAGAATCGCGTTCAACTGCTCCTGGAAACGCTCGATCTCCTGCTCGGTCAGATCAAGCCGCGCGAGCTGCGCTACGTGCAGAACCTCATCTCGCGAAATCGCCACCATCGCATCCTCCCAAAAGTCCAACCCGACTCGGAAACACAAACGGTCGCGGGCGGAGCCGGGCTCCGCCCGGCGGGAGCCCAGCCACCAGTGGCAGTGCCCAACAAGAAGGAGGGGGCCAACGGGGGAACCCTGGGTTCCCCCGTTATAAAGCGGGCCCCTTTCGGAGCCCGCTCGGTTTTTCGGTTCCGAAAGGTTTTAGACGGCCTGGACGTTCACCGCCTGCAGGCCTTTGTCGCCCTGCTCGACGTCGAACTGAACCCGCTGTCCTTCGGTCAGCGACCGATAACCATCCATCGCGATCTTGGAGTGGTGGACAAACACGTCCTCGCCACCCTCACGCTCGATGAAGCCGTACCCTTTCTCGTTCGAGAACCACTTGACGGTGCCCTCAGCCAACTAGTTACTCCTTCCTAACTGCAAAACAAACGACGGCCCGGGCACCGAGCCGCCGACCTACATTTGAAGCGGCCGAACCTTAGCGTTACCCCCTGGGGAAAGCAAGGAGCCCGCGGCGGTAGCGCGCGGCCTTGACGGTGTTGCGCAGGAGCATCGCGATAGTCATCGGGCCCACGCCCCCGGGAACCGGTGTGATGAACGCCGCAACGTCGGCCGCGTCCGGAGCGACATCGCCGACGATCCCGCCCTCGGTCCGGTTGATGCCGACATCGACGACGGCGGAACCCTGCTTGACCATGTCAGGCGTGACCACCTCCGGCGAGCCGACGGCGACGACGAGCACGTCGGCCTCGAGGGTGTGGCGCGCCAGATCGTCAGTTCGCGAGTGGCAAATCGTCACGGTCGCATTCGACTGGAGCAGCAGGTGGGCGATCGGCTTGCCGACGATGTCGCTCCGGCCGATCACGACAGCCTCGGCGCCCTCGAGCGGGACGCGATGGTCGGCAAGCAGCGCCATGATTCCGAGCGGCGTCGCCGGCACGAGCGTTGGACGTCCGAGGTAGAGCTGGCCGGCGTTGAACGGATGGAGACCGTCGACGTCCTTGAGCGGGTCGATTGCCCGGATCACTCTCGCCTCGTCGAGCTGCGGCGGGAGTGGAAGCTGGACGAGGATTCCATCGACGGCGTCGGCGGCGTTCAACGCGGAGATGAGCTCGAGCAGCTCTTCTTCCGAGATGTCCTCCGGGAGCTTTCGATCCTCGGAGACGATGCCCGCCTCCTGCGCGGCCTCGTGCTTGCGGCTGAGGTAGATCGTCGAGGCCGGATCCTCCCCCACCTGCAGCGTCACGAGCCCGAGGGCGCCGAGCTCGCGCACCTCGCCGGCCACCTCGGCGCGAATCCGGGCCGCGAGCGGCGGTCCTTCCATCAGGGTCGCCACGGCGCCGGAGGCTACCGGGCGAATTCGTAGTCGAGCGCCAGCCTGTGCGTTCCGTCTTCGTCGACCGAGATCGAGCCTCGGCCCCGTAGGCCGACGAGCTCACCGGTGCCCGAGTCCGGAACCACCGAAGCCGCGTTGGCCCCGCCGGCCGCCGAAACAGTGCCGTGGTGCGCCAGCACAAAGGAGCCCGAACGGTCTCCGAGCCGTCCTGCGACTCGGTCGAGCGCAAGATAGGCCGCCGAGCCGGCTTCCGTTCTGGCCGTCAACAACTCCGCCGAGCTCTCGCCCTCGAGGTCGCCCTCGAAGGTCCGGGTGATGCGGATCCGGCCCAGCACCGTGCCGTCCCCGTCGTCGTACGGTTCCTCGTCGTAGGTCGTGTTGACGAAGGTGGCGCTCGCGCGGGGCACTAAAACGGCAGCTGGACTTCGCTGACGTCGAGACCCAGCGATTCGGCCAGCCTGACGCCGATCTCGAGGTCTTCCTTCAGGCGCTCGATGTCCCGCGCGTGCATCGCCCGGCCGATGAAGGCGCGCTCCTTCGGGCGCCAGAGCGCGTGCTCGACGAAGGTCGGCAGCAGCCGGTTCGCGGCGTCCACGAGCTTTTGCTTCGTCTGCTTGGAGGCGTTCTGCAACAGCACCTTCTCGTATGCCATCCCCGCGCCGTGGTGGATGCCGTCGTCCGTCGTCAGCCGGTTGCAGAGATCCTCGAGCACGGTGCCGCGCGACGAGCGGGCAATCAGCCGGAACCGGGAGATGATCAGCCGCTCGTAGAAGACCTGCATCTGGAAGACCTTCTCCTCGAGCGTGTCGGCCTCGAGCGTCATGTGAGCGAGCGTGTCGAGGTGCGGATCGCGCTCGGCCGTTCCGCCGATCTCGCCCGAGAGCCGCAGCCACGCCTCGGTATGCCGCGACTCGTCCTGCACCATCGTCGAGTAGTAGAGCTTCGCCTCGTGATCGGGAGCGATGTTGAGGAGCTGCGACGCCATCTCGCAGGCGAGCTCGTCCGCCTGCAGCTGCTGTGTGATCACGGAGCGCCACATGTCGCGCCGGCGAGCGACCTTCGGCGGCGCGCCTTTCGTCTCGGGGATCGGCGGGATCTCGCCCCAGGGCAGATCGCGAACCTGCCATTCGGCGCGTTTGGCGAGCTCGTAGAAGCGAAGGACACCTGCGTACGCGGTTGGATCCTCGTGCTTGTGCTCGACTACCTGCTCCGTCGCCATCGCGGCAGATTATCTCGCTGCCCGCGATGGCGAGCGCGCCCGGGAAAGCCGAAGGGGACTCGCCCTTTCCGGGCGGGATTAGACGAACGCCCGAGGCAAGCTCGGGCGTTCTCCCGGTCGGCGTCGCGAGCGAGCGCCTTAAGCTGCGGGCGTGGAGCTTCGCCGCTGGCCACGCAAGAACGATCCGGGGTCGATCAAAGCCCGGCAGGACGAGCTGCGCGCTCGGACCCAGGACGGCGAGGTCTTCGCGCACGATCTGGCGCCCTTTGCGCAGGCGCAGGAGGCGGTGACGGGTGTCGCGGTGATTCCCGTCTCCGTGATCGGCCCGCTCGACATCGAGCTGGGCGAGTACGAGCTCGAGGAGCCGTTCGGGCGGCTGGTCGAGACTGGACGGGCCTCCGACAGTATCTACGTGCCGCTTGCGCATACGGAAGGGGGGCTTTCGGCCTCGCTCTACCGCGGAGCGCGCGCCGTCTCGGAGTCGGGCGGCTTCAAGACGTTCGTGCTTCGCGACCGGATTACGCGTGCGTCGTGCTTCGTCTGCCGCTCGGCCGAGGAGGCGGTGACGCTCTCGCGCTTTCTCGACGCCCATGTCGCCGAGATGCGGCGCTGGCTCGCCGAGCGCGTCGAGGCCGATCCGGCTCTCTCGAAGTACGCGAAGCTGCGCGAGGTCGAGACCCACGTCGTTGGACCGATGTGTCACGTCATGTGGGCGTTTACGACCGGCGATGCCTGCGGGCCGAACATGATGACCCGGAATGCGTACGCCCTGAACATCGGCTACGTGATGGAGCAGGCACCTGTGAAGCCGGAGCGCGCGATCCTCGAGGCCAACATGGGCGGCGACAAGAAGCCGTCGCACCGCTACTTCGAGCGCGGCGGTCACGGCAAGACCGTGATCGCCGAGTGCACGCTGGGCGAGGAGGCGGTGCGGCGGGTTCTGCGGACGTCGGTGGAGGATCTCCTCGAGCTTTCCTGGGCGGGCACGCATGGCGCGGTTGCCTCCGGGATGCAGTCGGTCGCCTTCACTCCTGCCTCGGCGATCGCCGCGATCTTTGCGGCCACGGGGCAGGATCTCGGCATGGTCGGAACGAGCTCGATGGCGCACGGCACGGGCAAGCGGGTCGAAGGCGGACTCAACTGCACGATCCGTCTGGCAGGGCTCGAGGTCGGCACCGTCGGCGGAGGCGCCACGCTCCCCTACGCCCGTTCGTGGTTGGCGCTGTTGGGATGTGCGGGCGCCGGCAAGGTCTACCGCTTTGCCCAGGTCGTTGCGGCGGCGACTCTCGCCCTCGAGATCTCGGCGTCGGCGGCGATGGCGACTGCGGGCTCGCACGAGTTCTTCCGTGCCCACCACGAGCGCGGCGGCCTGCGCTGATTCAGCACGAACTTGTTGCCAAATAGCGCAACAGGATCGCCCCGGCGGCGATATCGTTCCGGTAGGGGCGCGTTTGCACCCCCTTGGGGGGTTGGGGGACAAAGGTGAGCGAGCGCGCCGAGCCGCGGATCCCGCCGCACCACGACCCGGCTTGTTGGGGCTGCGGCGACAACCCGATCGGGATCCACCTGCGCCAGCCCGAGAGCGAAGGGCTGACCGAGTACGAGTCATACCTCGAGTTCGACGAGCGGCATCAGGCCGCGCCGGGGCTCGTCCACGGCGGTCTCGTCGCCGCGGCGCTCGACGAAGCGTGCGGACTGCTTGCGTCCTGGTACCGGTTCCCGACCGTCACCGGCCGGCTCTTCGTCAGCTTCCGTCGCCCGGTGCCGATCAACACGGAGTTGCTGATTCGTTCCCACGTCGAGGACGAGCACGGCCGCCGCATCCATATCGCCGGCGAGCTCGTCGACGGCGACGACATCCTCGCGCAGGCGCGCGGGGCCTTCGTCCACGTGCCGCTCGAGCATTTTCTCCGCACGCCGGAAGGGCGCGCGGCCGGGGAGAAATGGCGAAGCCGGCTTGCGACCGGCGACGGCGGCGACTAGCCGGGTCGCGGAATGCGGGCGCAGCGCGCTAGGTTGGAGCAGACATGAGGCTCGAAGGCGTCCACCACGTCACGGCCATCACCGCCGACGCGCCGCGGAACGTCGAGTTCTATGCCGGCCTGCTCGGCCTCCGGCTGGTGAAGAAAACCGTCAACCAGGACGACCCGACCGTCTACCACCTCTTCTACGCCGACGAGCAGGGCGACCCTGGCTCCGACATCACCTTCTTCGAATACCCGGGGGCACGCCAGGGCCGCGCGGGCGCCGGGATGGTGCACACGGTCCGTTGGCGGATCGCCTCGGAAGATGCGCTCGATTTCTGGCAGAAACGGCTCGACAACCACGTCGTCTCGCGGGAGGCCGGACGGCTGACGTTCGTCGATCCCGAAGGGCTTCGGCACGAGCTCGCAGTCGCCGAGACGGACGATCCCCCGCTGATCGCGGACCACCCGGAGGTGCCCGCCGAGCTCGCGCTCCAGGGCTTCGACGGCGTACGCGCGTTCTCGGCCGATCCTGGGCGCAGCCGCGAGTTCCTCGAGCAGACGCTCGATTTCGATCCGCGTGAGGGTGGCAGTTGGGAAGCGCGCGGCGAGAAGCGCGGCGGTCTCTACGGGTACGACCCCGCCCCCGAGGGAGCGGGCATCGGCGGCGCCGGCACGGTGCACCATGTCGCGTGGGCGTCGCCCATGGAGGAGCACGAGGCCTGGCGCGAACGCGTCGCCGCCGCCGGGGCGCAGGTGACACCGATCATCGACCGCTTCTACTTCAAGTCGGTCTACTTCCGCGAGCCGAGCGGTGTCCTCTTCGAGATCGCGACGATCGGTCCCGGCTTCGCGACCGACGAGTCGCTCGAGCACCTCGGTGAGCGGCTGTCCCTGCCGCCGGCCTTCGAGCACCTGCGCTCGCAGGTCGAGCCGATCCTGACGCCGCTGCCCAACCCGCGCGAAACCGCCGCGGCGCGGTGAGCCGGCGCGACTCGTTCGCCTACCGGCTGCGACCGGCCGCGCTTGCGATGCCGCTTAAGCGGTCGCCCGATTTGCTCGGGCGACCGCCAAGCCCGGGTCTGTGAAACTTGACGTTCTGAGCTACCGCATTCGCCCCGTGGCGGATCCGGAGGGGGCGCTTGTCCTCTTCCACGGCCGCGGCGCGGACGAGAACGACCTCTTCCCGCTGCTGGACCTCCTCGATCCTGAGCGCCGCCTGGTCGGCGCGACGCCGCGCGCGCCGCTTTCACTGCCACCCGGTGGCGCGCACTGGTATGTCGTCCGCGAGATCGGGTTCCCTGACAAGAAGACCTTCGACGCGAGCTGCGAGCTCGCCCGCGAGTGGTTGACGGCATTTGCGCAGCAGACGGGCGTGCCACCGGAGCAGACCGTGCTGGGCGGCTTCTCTCAGGGCGCCGTGATGACCTACGCGCTCGGGCTCGGCCAAGGCAGGCCGCGCCCCGCCGGACTGATCGCACTCAGCGGCTTCATCCCGACGGTCGAGGGCTTCGAGCTCGACTTGTCGCCGCCACTACCGCCGGTCGCGATCGGCCATGGAACCCACGATCCCGTGATCTCGGTCGAGTGGAGCCGGCGCGCGAAGCAGCAGCTCGAGCAGGCAGGCGCCGACGTGCTCTACCGCGAATACCCGCTCCCTCACGCCATCGACCCGGGCTACCTCTCCGATCTCTCCTCCTGGCTGGCGCGCTTAGACCTCGTTGGAGACATCGAGCGCGGCTTTGCCAACCGGGATTAGACGGACGCCCCGGCGAAGCCGGGCCGGCCTCTGAATCGGCGTCTCCTCTGAATGGGCGTCGCTAGCGAGCGCCTTGACGCCCCTCGAGGATCCGCGCGAGCACGGCCGAGTAGTCCTCGTTACCCAGCCCGGCGGCCTCGGCGTCGGCTAGCCACTCGCGGGCGCCCTCAGTCAGCCGCAATTCGATCCCGGCCTTCGCGGCCGCCTCGACAATCAGATCTGCATCCTTCCGCGCGAGGTAGAGGGCGAACCGCGCCGGATACTCGCCGCTTTCGATTGCCGGCCGCCGCCGTTCGGCCTGCTCTGCGAGCGCGGTCTTGCCAAGCACCTCGAAGGCGGCCTCACGCGACAGCCCGAGCCCGTCCGCGAGGGCGAGCGTTTCGCCGAGGAGGCCGATCACGCCGACGAGTGTCGTGTTCGCGACCAGCTTCGCCGCGGTGCCCGCTCCGACCGGCCCGACGTGGAGGACCGTGCCGAGAGTCGCAAGCAGTGACTTCCAGCGCTCAATCGGCTTCGGTTGGCCGCCGGCGAACACGTTCAATGTCCCCGATTCCGCCTCGGAGACGCTGCCGAGCACGGGCGAGTCCAGCAACGCATCGTCGGTGAGCAGCGCAGCGAGCCGTGAGATCGATTCCAGCCCGACGGTCGACATCTGGATCAGGGTCGTCCCCTCGCTCATCCCGGCGACGACGCCGTCCGGCCCCTCCGTCACGTCGACCAGCGCCCGCGGGTCGGCGACCATCGTGATCACTGCCTCAACCCGGCCTGCCAGGTCGGCTGGGCTCGCTGCCGCCACTGCGCCGGCGCCGACGAGCGGCTCGGCTTTGGCCGGATCGCGATTCCAGACGACGAGCTCGTGGCCCGCGTCCGCGAGCCGCCGCGCGATTCTGCTCCCCATCGCGCCGAGCCCGGCGACCCCGACTGTCGCCATCGGTTACGCCGCTCGCTCGACTCCGTCGAGGAGCCGCCAGTTCGCCTCGAGCGCGCGTTCCGCAACGGCGGCGAGCTCCGCGCGCCGGGCCGGCGGGGCCGTGGCGAGAGCCTCACGGGCGGACCGGGCGTGTTCGAGGTCGCGCTCGGCGTGCAGGCGGAAATAGTCGGTCGCCGAATCGTCGCCGTCGAAGCCGTAGTGCTCGACGAGGCCGGCGAGCTTCGTCCGGGAGATCGCCGGCTGTGCCGATTCAACGGCGTAGAGGACGGCGAGCGCCCGGAATCGATCGGCGGGCGACCAGGCCGCTACGCAGTCCGAGGTCTCCGGCACTGGCTCGCGATCGAGCGGCGCTTCGCACGCGGCGGCGAAATCGTCCCAAAGGGCAACGTGCTCAGCCTCCTCCTGGGCGTGCTCGCCGTCGCCCGCGGCGGCGGCCGCGCGAGCCAAAGCGACGACCGCATGCCGGTACTCGCCGGCGTAGAAGGCGAGCTCCTCCCGGGTCAGTTCGCCGCGCTCCCAACGCTCGTAGAAGGGGTGCTTCAGGACGTCCCAGCGCTGCCGGGCCTCGTCGATACTCACGCAAAGTTCCATCTCGCTCCTTCGCTCGAAAGCGACCCCGCGTGCTGATCCTAGCGGGCGATACGGGGCGACTCGACGCGCTCCGCATGCGGAGGTGGCTCACGGAATGAGGTAGTTCCTCGTTATCGCCGCGTTCGCGCTGGGCTGACCGGGAGCGCCTCGGCCGAGCTGGTCGCACGGTTCTCGGACGGCATGATCGCCGTGACCCCGACGGGGCAGCCGCTCGTCGGCTTCCTCCGGGGAAATGGGCTCGTGATTGCCCCGCGAGCGGCACGCGATCGCTGGTCCCAGCAACAGGTCGCGGGTGGGTCGAAAGGGCATGGCCGCATGGAAGCAGTGGCGCCCGAGAGTTTCCTGAGATGCTGGAGAGGCGCCGAGCGGATTCGAACCGCTGTACGAGGCTTTGCAGGCCTCTGCCTAACCTCTCGGCCACGGCGCCAGGGACGAGGAATCGTAGCGCCGCCTGGCGGGTAGTTTTATCGGCGTGAACCAGTTGCAGATCAACGGCGATGACGGCACAGCCGCGGCGCTTATCCCCGGGCGCCCGAGCCTGAAGAAGCTGCGCGAGGCGGCCGCAGGCTGCAAAGCTTGCCCGCTCTGGGAGACCGGCACGCAGACCGTCTTCGGCGAGGGCTCAGCGCATGCGGATGTGGTCTTCGTCGGCGAGCAGCCCGGCGACCGAGAAGATGTCGAAGGGCGGCCGTTCGTCGGGCCGGCCGGAAAGCTGCTCGACGATGCGCTCGCCGAGGCCAAAATCGAGCGCTCCCAGGTCTACGTCACCAACGTCGTCAAGCACTTCAAGTGGAAGCCCCAGGGCAAGCGGCGGATCCATCAGAAACCGAACTGGCGCGAGATCGCGGCCTGCCGGCCGTGGCTCGACGCGGAGGTCGCGGTGCTCAAGCCCCGCGTGCTCGTCTGTCTCGGTGCGACCGCGGCCCAAGCGCTGCTCGGCCGGGACTTTCGCGTCTCACGCCAGCGGGGCGAGCTCGTCGACTCACCGCTGGCGCCGAACACGATCGCAACCGTGCACCCGTCGTCGATCCTGCGAGCCGAGGACCGCGAAGTCCAGTTCGGGGAGTTCGTCCGCGACCTCGAGAAGGTCGCTGAGCTGATCAACGCGGGCTAGAAGAGATGGTCCTCTTCGGCGTGACCCATCGGGTCAAGCCGGCGATTGCGGCGGACGAGGAAGACGAACCAGCCGCCGATAATCGGCACGAGCAGCAGGACCCAGGCATCACGCCAGGCGATCGAGAACCAGAGCGCGGCCGCCGCGGCGGCCGCGCTCCAGTGCAACATCCGCGCCTCTTTCGGGCGAAGGCTCTCGTACAGCTCTCTCATGACTAGCCGCCGGGGAGGATGTTGGCGACGGCGTTGATCGCGCCCGAGATGCGACCGGAGAGCGTCGTGATCGCGAGCACCACGACCAGCGTGATGACGGCAAGAACCACGCCGTACTCGGCCATCGTCTGCCCCTCCTCGCGCTTGCGCAGCTCGGCGGCTGCAGCGGTGTACGTCTGCGCGAAAGCGAAAAGCTTCAGCAAGGGATTCACCTCCCCTCGGGTTTCTCGGGAGGCGGTGGCTCGTTTTCCGTTGACCGACGGTGCAGCGACAACGCCTGATTCCTCCAAACGTCCGGCGTGGCCGCGCCGCCCTGATTGCGGTACTTGCGCTGATCATCGGCGGCGCGGCGGCGCACGCGATCCCTCGCGGGAGCGATTTCATCGTAAGAGGATCCAGTTTTCAGTAGGCCTGTCTGGTACTCATGTTGGAATGAGCAAGGTTCTCTTCGTCTGCGTCGCGAATAGCGGTCGTTCCGTCATGGCGGAGCGGCTCTTTCGCCAGGCGGCAAACGTCCGTCACAAGGCGCGCTCTGCCGGCTCGGACCCAGGCCCGGCGGTGCATCCGCAAGTTCTCGAAGCGCTGGCCGAGATCGGCATCGACGCTTCCGACCACCAGCCGCATCGCCTCGATCAGGAGGCGATCGAGTGGGCCGACGTCATCGTCGCCACCTGCGACGACGCGTGCCCGGTGATTCCCGGCAAGCGCTACGTGAGCTGGGAGCTGCCGGACCCCAAACCGCTTCCGCTCGAGCGGGTGCGGGAAATCCGCACCGAGATCGAGCACTTGGTCGCCCAGCTGGTCGAAGAGCTCGACCGAGAAGCCGCCGTCGCTTGACCTGGCGACCGATTGCTGCGAGATCGTCCGGGGGTAGAGACCGCCTCGTGAACGCAATAGACTCGGCGGAGGATGCCTGAGGAGCTGCGGCGCGCGGCGATCGGCCTCGTCGGTGTCAGCAAGCGCTTCGGCAAGCATGCTGCAGTCGAGGATGTGACTCTCGAGATTGCCGAGGGCGAGTTTTTCTCGCTGCTCGGGCCGAGCGGATGCGGCAAGACGACGACGCTTCGGATGGTCGCGGGCTTTGAAGCGCCCGACGTCGGCCGCATCGTCCTGAAGGGCAACGACGTGACCGGAGTCCCCGCGAACCGCCGGCCCGTGAACATGGTCTTCCAGCAGTACGCCCTCTTCCCGCACATGTCGGTCTACGAGAACGTCGCGTTTGGGCTCAAGGTGAAGCACGTCCCACGGGCCGAACACCGCGAGCGGGTGGACGAGATGCTGCGGGTCGTCTCGCTCGAGGGGCTCGACCGCCGTCGAGCCCGTCAGCTATCCGGCGGCCAGCAGCAGCGGGTTGCGCTTGCACGAGCACTCGTTAACCGCCCGGCCGCCCTGCTGCTCGACGAGCCGCTCGGCGCCCTCGATGTGAAGCTCCGAAAGCAGATGCAGCTGGAGCTGAAGCGCATTCAGAGCACCCTGGGGACGACCTTCGTCTACGTGACGCATGACCAGGAGGAGGCGCTCGCGATGTCCGACCGGATCGCGGTCATGAACGGCGGCCGCGTCGAGCAAACCGGAGATCCGCGCGAGATCTACGACCGTCCGCGCACGGCCTTCGTGGCGGACTTCATCGGCTCGCTGAACGCGCTCGACCTGAGGATCGACGAGCTTGTCGGCGAGAACGCCGTGATGCGGCTCGGCGAGGACGAGCGGATCGTCGTCCCGGTCGGCACCCGACATCGTCCCAACGAGACCCTGCGCGTCGCGGTGCGCCCCGAGCGCGTGCAGATAGAGGCCGCCGGCACCCCTTTGCTCGAAGGCGGCTCGCGCCTCGACGGCACGATCGCCGAGATCGTCTTCCTGGGCATGTACACCCAGTTCCACGTGGATACGAAGGCCGGGCGCCTCGTCTGCCACCGGCTCGCCGATGAGTCGTTCGGCCCCCTCGAGCCCGGTTCGCGCGTCACGCTTGCTTGGGAACCCGAGCAGGCATCTTTGCTCGGCGATGGGGCGCAGACCCAGGCGTCCTAGCTCTCGAGCGAGGCAAAGCGCCGCTCCGCAACCCTCCGCCCCACCTCGGCGGCGACGACGACCGCGAGGGAGAGGACGAGCACAACCACCGCGACCGCGATCACCTGCGGCAGCTGACTCGGGAAGCGGAGCGCGGAGTACAGGTAGATCGGGAACGTGGCCCGCGTTCCGACAACAAACGACGCGACCGCGTACTCGTCGAACGAGGTCGTGAACGCGATCAGAAAGGCTGAGACGACCGCGGGCAGGATCAGGGGCAACGTGATCGAGCGGAACGTCCGCAGACGGCTCGCGCCGAGGTCGAACGCCGCCTCCTCGAGCGAGATGTCGATCTGATTAAGGCGGGGAACGAGGACGAGAAGCGTGTAGGGCACGCTGATGACGATGTGCCCGATCACCACGGTCAGAACCGAGCGTGGCACGCCGATCGTGTGGAAGAGCAGGAGCAGGGAGATCCCGAAGACGACATACGGGATCACGAGTGGGCTCAGGAGCAGCGCGGAGACGGCCGCCTTCCCCCGGAA
>VAWI01000103.1 GCA_005884005.1 Actinomycetota bacterium | reverse complement strand
GATGCGCTCCCGGGTCGGGGCCGGGACCGGAATCACGGTTCCTTCGACTTGGCGCGCTCTTGACACAGCGCCGCCGAAGGGGCTTCCCGAGCGGGCTCGCGCTTGGCCGGTCGAAATCTCGGGCGTGCTTGTCACCTGGCCGCAGAAGCTCGTCGAGAGAATCACCGCAACTGGCCCGTTGACATCTATTGCTGTGGCGCGAATCGCGAACCGCGTAGGCGTTGGCTTACCGGCCGCGGGGCGCTCGTAGCCTCCGCATCGGGCGAACCTGTTGCGCGGCGGCTTAGCCGCGAAGGAGAGGCGGCAGGTGCAACTCGATAAGCGCGTGACCAAGCTCCGACTGACTGCGCGCGAGCTGGCGGCGATTCTGCTCGAGCGACGCTCGACTCGCGCCGGATCTCCGCAGCTGCTGTCGCCGGGCGACGAGTGCAGCGATCCGTTCCCGTAGCTCCTCGACTCCGGTCGCCACCTCAATCGATGTGGCTCTCTCGGTGGCGACAAGGCTCATCCCTCATAGAGTCGCTCCAAAGGCCTGTCGATCGCCTGTGGAAAGCGGCACGAATCCTGCGGAAAGTGCGACCGAACTTTTCACCGAGGTGCTGTGGAAAAGGTCAGGCTGTGGAAAAAGGGGCGTCCTTATCCCTACGACAGAGGCCGTCGAAACCTCCGCTCCGAAGCCTCGCCCCTTCTGTGCAGGCGGGGCACTTGTCTCCCTTTGGCGGAACTGCGATTTTCTCGTCTCGCGCGCGCGTAACCAATAGCGGGTGCCGAGGCCGCCGCGTCGACGAAGACGTGGCGGTGCTGACGTCGCATTTCTGATTCTTCTCCGACCAGCCAGAGCCGGCGCTGCCCCGGCGACACGACGAAAGCGCGGGCCGCCGGCGTAGTCCGCCCGGCTCGAGTTCGCACACCGCACAGCCACTGCTAGCCTGGACTGCTCGACCGGAACCAACCAGGAAGGAGGTGAGGGCGCTGCTCGCACTCACCGATAGCGCGGTTGAGGCCGTGAAGAGCATCGTTTCGTCCTCGGAGGAGGCCTCCGAGATGGGCGGTCTGCGGATGGTTGCCGAACGGGCAGGGACGCAGGCGAACTTCCAACTCAGCGTCGTTCCGCTACCCGCTGAGGATGACGAGGTCATCGACGAACAAGGGGCCCGCGTCTTCCTCGAACCGGAGGCGGCCTCGCTCCTCGACGAGAAGGTTCTCGACGCCAGCGTCGAGCAAGACCAAGTTGCGTTCACGATCGCAGACCAGGTCGAGGAGTAGCCGGAGAGTTTAGTGGCACGGAGAGGTCATCTGCATGAGCCGGATCGACCTCTCCGGGACCCCCCACAGGAAGCTGCCGACGCCGCGGGCCGTGTCGACCTCGGCAACGGCGCAATCGGGGAGTGATGCGTCTACCAACCGCTCGAACCGTCGAGGCGACGAAGCTCCGCCCGATCGGCGGGTAGCGACGAGAAATCATTGACTATCCTCGACGAAAGCAAACCCAATCACCTTCCCCGACAGGGACAGGGACCGGCTTTCGGCGCGGATGCGTGGTGCGGGCTCGGGAATCGGTTTCTGCGTCCGTGGGATTAGTCTGTGACAGCTCGACAGGAGCAGCAGGTCCGCGTTCTGGTTGTTGATGACGACCCGGATTTCGTCGAGGCGGCGAAGGTGTCCCTCGCCGCCGATCGGCGCATTGAGGTTGTGGGCGGTGCCGCCAGCGGCGAAGAGGCGGTGAGGCAAGCCGCCGCCTTGCGCCCAGAGGTGGTGGCGATGGATGTCGTGATGCCGGGTCTAGATGGCATTGAGGCGACGAAGTTGATCCGGAAGGATCAGCCGGAGTGTCGAGTCGTACTTGTCAGCGGCTCGATCTTCGTTGACCGAAGAGATGAGGGTCTCGAGGCGGCACGTGCGGCCGGAGCCTCCGCGTATGTGGTCAAGTCGAGAGCCGCGCTCGATCTGGCTGAGGTGGTCGTCGCCGTTGCTCGCAGCACTGGGAACGTGTCCGGGTCTTCGGCCTGACACAGACCGTTCGGGGCCGCGGAGGCCCTATCAGGGTCCAAGCCACGCTCGGCTCATGGAACCGCGGTGAGACTCTGCGCGCGATCGAGCCACGCGGGGGTGCCACCCCGTCGGCCCGGTCCAGCTTTCGAGCTCAGGCGGTCGGCAATCTCAAGGCCGAACGCCTAAACGGTAGGCAGGTCACCATGCTCCAGCTTGGGGTCAGCAAGCATCCCGCACCGGCCTGGGGTATGCATGCTTGACCCGGCGCAAAACTTGACGCACGGGCTCCACGCGTCGATGCGAGAGACCGCAAGCCCGCTCCTAGTAGTGACTTTCCATCTCCCCGAAGGCGCAGGCGTTGTTCCAGCGTGCGTCCAGATTCTTCTAGAGTGCCGGTTGTGCTGAGGGGGCGGTGCGCGTGCAATGCAGTTGCGTTCGAGGCCTCGGACGAGTTCGTAGTCGCGTACAACTGCCACTGCTCGAACTGCCGTGCGGCGACAGGCTCGGCATTCTTGCCCTGGGGCGAGATCGAGCCCGAGAAGCTCAGGGTGACGAAGGGTGCAGGCTCGTTGCTCGTGGAAGGCGATCCCGACGCGAGCCACGCGGTGCGCTGCGGGGAGTGCTTCTCACGGCTGTATTGGTCGGGCTACGAAGGCAAGATCCGTGTGCCGTATGGGTCACTGATCGACGAGCCAGCGCTCAAGCCGACGGCGCACATGTTCGTCGGCTCGAAGGCTTCGTGGCACGAAATTCTCGATGACCTC
>VAWI01000051.1 GCA_005884005.1 Actinomycetota bacterium | reverse complement strand
CGGCGAAGTCGTCGGGCTGGAGCGGATCGAGCGCCCGGCGACCCTCGGCGGCGTCGGGGCCTGGTTTCGCGCCGGCCCGCAGGAGCTGCACGTTTCCGAGCACGACGGGTTTGTTGCGGCCGTGAAGGCTCATCCTGCGTTCAAGCTCTCCGCCGCCGACCTCGAAGCCCTCGGCGCGCGGGTGAAGGCCGTCGGCGCTGAGGTTCGCTGGGACTATCGGTTGCCTCGCGCCCGGCGGTTCTACTCCTTCGACCCGGCGGGCAATCGACTCGAGTTTCTGACGCGAGACTGAACCGGCTTTTCTTGCGCATTTCTGTCCGAACGGTGCGCGCGCTGTAAAACCCGCGTAAGAAATCGACGGAATTGCAAGGACCTTGCGCGCGGGACGATCCCAACCCCTGGGAACTGCACCGCGAATACGTCTGCGGATGGCCATACGGTCCGCGCCGGCGTCGTGGGGGGACACTGACGCATAGGTAGCGGCGCAGCCGCCAGCAAGAAGGGCCCGCCACGGCGGGCTCTTCTTTTTAGGGATGCTTAACGTGTGACCCCGCAGCGCCGAACCGCTCTCGTCTCCGTGCTCGCGGCCTGCGCGCTGATCGCGCTCAAGGTCGCCGCAGGGATCCCCTCGCACAGTCTCGGGCTGCTCTCGGAGGCGGCGCACTCCGGAATCGACCTGGTCGCGGCGCTGCTGACGTTCTTCGCGGTTGGTGTCGCCGGACGCCCTGCGGATCCCAGCCACGCATACGGTCACGGGAAGGCCGAGCATCTGGCGGCGCTGGCTGAGGCGGCGACCCTCGTCGTCGTCGCGGTCTTCATCATGTGGCGGGCGATCTCGCATCTCGCCGGCATGACGCCGACCTCAGTGCACGCGGTGTGGTATGCGCTGCTCGCGCTCGCGATCGTGATCTGCGTCGACTTCAGCCGGATGCTCGTCTCCTTGCGCGCGGGCCGTCGTTACGGCTCGGCCGCCCTCCAGGCGAATGCCGTTCACTTCGCGAGCGACCTTGCCGGCTCGGTTGCAGTGCTCGGCGGCCTGCTCGGCGTCCGCGCCGGGTGGAAGGAGGCTGACTCCGCCGCCGCGCTCTTCGTTGCGCTGCTCGTCCTGGCCGCTGCCGCGCGGCTGATGCGCCGGAACGTCGACGTTCTGATGGACCGCGTTCCTTCCGAGGCTCACGCCATCGCTTCGCGAGCGATCAGGGGGCTCGAGCCGCTTGTGCAGCTGCGGCGTCTGCGGATGCGGCAAGCCGGGGGCAGGCAGTTCGCGGACGTCGTCATCGGCGTCCCGCCGGGAGCCGCAGTCGGCCAGGGCCACGCCGCGGCGGACGCGGTCGAGGCGGCGGTCCACGAGGCGCTGCCGCAGAGCGACGTCGTCGTCCACGTCGAGCCCCAGGAAGACGAGGCCGCGCTGCGCGAGCGGGCCCTGGCCGCGGCGCAGCACGTGCCGCAGGTGCGCGAGATCCACAATCTTTCGGTGCTGCGAACCGAGGACGGCGCCCAAGTCTCTCTGCACCTGAAGCTCCCGGCAGATCTGCCCCTCGAGGACGCGCATGCTGCCGCGAGCGAGGTCGAACGGGAGATCACCGAGTCGGTACCGGAGGTCACCTCCGTCCGGACGCATCTGGAGCCGCTCGCCGAGCCGGCCAGGGGGACAACCGTGGAGCGGGATACTGGATTCGTCGAGGAGATCGTCCGCGACGCGACCGGCGCGGCGCCGCGCGAGCTTCGGTTCCTCGAGACCGAGGAAGGCCTCGTCGCGTTTGTGACGCTCGGCCTCGATCCGGCAACGAAGCTCGCAGATGCCCACCGCCGTGCCAGCGAGGTCGAGGAGCGGATCCGGCAGGAGCGGCCCGAGATCGCCGACGTCATCGTCCACACGGAGCCGTGATCACCGCGAAAAATCCTCAGCCTAGGTCCAAACGGGCGTGTCCAAACCGCGGTGTCCGACACCGGTTTTCGTCAAGGGTTTAATTGCGGCGAAGGTGTTACAACTCTTCCACGCCGCATTTTTTGCCGAACCGTTTTGTCCCATCGGTTCGCTCGGGAGAGGTATGAGGCTTTGTCTTTTTACGCCAGTTGATCGTCCCGTTCGGGGTTGGGTCGGCGCGGTCGAGGGCGACCGCGTCGTCCATCTGGCGGCGCAGACCGTCGCCGCCTTCTTCACCGGGGGTGGCTCGGCCCGCGAGCACGACGAGTACGCGCTCGAGGACGTGCGGCTGCTGGCTCCCGTGCCGCGACCGCCCTCGGTGCGCGACGCGTACGCCTTCGAGGAGCACGTTCGAAACGCCGCGCGAGTCACGGGCCGCCCGGGCGTACCAGACGAGTGGTACGAGCTGCCGGTCTTCTACTTCTCGAACCCAGCCGCGATCTACGGGCTCGACGACGAGATCCCCTTTCCCGAGGGTTCCGACGAGCTCGACTACGAGCTCGAGGTCGCGGCCATCATCGGAGTGGACGGCGCGATTGGCGGGTTCACGATCATGAACGACTGGTCAGCGCGGGATCTGCAACGCAAAGAGATGAAGGTCGGCCTCGGCCCCGCGAAGGGCAAGGACTTTGCGACTTCGCTCGGCCCGTTCGTCGTCACGCCGGACGAGCTCGGCGACCTCCGCTTGGAGATGGTCGCCCGCGTGAACGGTGAGGAGCGCTCGCGCGGGAACATGGGCGACATGTATCACCCGTGGCGGGCGATCCTCGAGCGCGCGTCGGCGAACACCCGGCTCGTGCCCGGCGACGTGATCGGGTCGGGCACGGTCGGCACCGGCTGCATCCTCGAGCACGGCGACGGCCGCTGGCTCCAGCCCGGCGACGTGGTCGACCTCGAGGTCGAAGGCATCGGGGTGCTCAGGAACGTGATCGGGCCGCGGCAAACGGCGCCGCGGTAACCTCGAAGCATTGTGAAGCGGCTCCGGGGCTCGTTCAGCGATCGTCGGCTTGCCGTGCTCGGGGCGCTTGGAGTGCTCTCGGGACTAGTGGTCGGCCTCGTCGCGTTCCGCGTCGCATACACCCGCAGCGTCGACAATGCCGGCCTCGTCTGGAACCTGTTCCTCGCTTGGATCCCGCTCGCGCTCGCCTTGCTTCTCTACGACCGTCACGTGCGCCGCGCCGGGCTCGCCTCTCTCGGAGGGCTCGGCCTGCTCTGGCTGCTGTTCTTTCCGAACGCGCCCTACATAGTCACCGACTTCAAGCATTTGGCGGGGAGTACGGGCGAGAAGTTCTGGTACGACGGGGTCCTGATCGCGACGGCGGCCACAACCGGGCTCCTACTTGGGTTTGTCTCGCTTTATCTCTTGCAGGCGATCGTGCGACGCGGCGTCGGCGCACGCTACGCCTGGGTTTTCGTCTTCTTCGTCCTCGGGCTAGGCTCGTTTGGTGTCTACCTCGGCCGCGTCCTGCGGTGGAACTCGTGGGACGTTTTCGTCCGGCCGGGGCCGCTCACTGCCGACCTGGCCCACGGGCTGGTCGATCCGCTCGCCCATCCGCGGCCGATCGGGATTACTTTCCTGTTCACGTCCTTCCTCGTTGCGGGCTACCTCCTGTTCTACTCGCTTGCGCGAGCGACCTCGCTGCTCAGGGACTAAGCGCCCGCCGTTCCGGTGAAGGCCGCTGTCGTAGGAGCCGGCGTGATGGGCCTCGCGACCGGCCGCGCCCTGAAGCATCGCGGGCACGACGTGGTCGTCTACGAGCAGTTCGAGCCCGGGCACAAGCGCGGCTCCAGCCACGGGCGGTCGCGGATCTTCCGCCTCGCCTATGGGGAGGAGGAATACGTGCGGCTCGCCCAGGAGGCGCTGGGGCTCTGGCGCGAGCTCGAAGCCGAGACCGGCGAGACGCTGCTCGAGCTGAACGGCCTGCTCGAGATCGTCCGGACGCTCGAGGAGAGCACCGCCCACACGCTGGAGGCCTGCGGCGTCGAGTGGCACCGCCTCGACGGTGACGAGGCCGAGCGCCGGTATCCCGTCCGCGTTCCCGAGGGCTCGTTCGCCGTCCTTCAGCCGGAAGCGGGGATCCTCCGCGCGGACAAGGCGCTCTCTGCGTTCGCCAGAGACCTTGACGTCCGTTACGGGACTCGTGTCCATCCGGACGAGCTCGACGCCGATGTGGTCTGCGTCACGGCCGGCTCATGGGTCAACGAGCTGCTCGAAGAGCCGCTGCCCGTGAAGGTGACGCGCGAGACCGTCTGCTACTTCCGCCCCGAGAACGGCAGACCGATCCCCTCGCTGGTGTCGTTCAAGCCCGACAGCCACACCCACGACATGTACTCGCTCGCCGATCCCGTTCACGGCCTCAAGGTCGGGGCGCATCACGCGGGCCCCGAGGTCGATCCGAACGAGCCAGGCGAGCCCGAGGCGCGCTTGATCGAGCAGATCGCGAACTGGGCGCGGGGGACCTACCGGCTCGCCGAGCCCGAGCCGGTCGCCGCGGAAACATGCCTCTACACGACGACGCCGGACGAGACGTTCGTCCTCGAGCGGCGCGGCCGCCTTGTGATCGGCTCCCCGTGTTCAGGCCACGGCTTCAAGTTCGCCCCCGCGATCGGCGAGCGGCTCGCCGCTCTGGCCACGGGCTAGAGTTCATTCATGCCCTTCTACCAGCGCCTCGGCGAGGTTCCGCGCAAGCGGCACATCCAGTTCCGGGACAACGGCACGCTCTTGACCGAGGAGGTCATGGGGCTCGAAGGCTTCGTCGGGAACGAATCGATCCTCTACCACCTCCAGTCCCCGTGCCGGGTGATGAAGCTCGGCGACTTCGAGGAGATCGAGCGCGATGAGTGGGTGCCCGAGGCGCATGCGCACCGCCTTTTCAACACGTACGACGTCGACCCTGGCGGCGACGAGGTCACCGGCCGGCGCCTGCTGATGTGGAACGACGACGTCGAGATCTCGCTCTGCCGCCCCGACGCCCAGATGGACTACTTCTTCCGGAACGGCGAGGGCGACGAGGTGATCTTCGTCCACGAGGGCTCGGGAACGCTGGAGACGAACTTCGGCGAGGTCCCCTACAAGGACGGCGACTACGTCGTCATTCCTCGCGGAACGACCTACCGCTTCCGCGCCGAGGGGCCGCAGCGCTACCTCGTCTTCGAGACGCCGGGCCTGATCGAGATTCCGCGCCGCTATCGCAACCAGTACGGGCAGCTGCTCGAGGGAGCGCCGTACTACCACCGCGACATCCACCCGCCGACGGAGCTACACACGCACCGCGAGAAGGGCGAGTTCCCGGTCAAGGTGCGCGTCCGCGAGGGCTACCAGACCTACGTCCTCGACTACCACCCCTTCGACGTCGTCGGCTGGGACGGCTATCTGTATCCGTGGACGTTCTCGATCCACGACTTCGAGCCGATCACCGGGCGGATCCACCAGCCGCCGCCCTCGCACCAGACCTTCCAAGGCCGCAACTTCGTCATCTGCTCGTTCTGCCCGCGCAAGCTCGACTTCGACGAGCTGGCCGTGCCGATCCCGTACCACCACTCGAATCTGCAGTCGGAGGAAATGATCTATTACGTCTCCGGCAACTTCGGCTCGCGCAAGGGCGTCAACGTCGGGTCGATCACGCTGCATCCCTCGGGGCTTCCGCACGGGCCGCAGCCGGGGCTGGCGGAAAAGTCGATCGGCGTCCGCGAGACCCAGGAGCTCGCGGTCATGTGCGACACGTTCCACCCGCTCAAGTTGACGAAGCTCGCGAAGGAGCTCGACGACGGGAAGTACTGGCGTTCCTGGTACGAAGGCGCGCCGGACGGCCGCGTTGCCGAGACCGCCGACGACGCGACCGGCGCCGGCCTGACCTCGCACTTCTAGCGCGCCCTCAGTCCGCTGGCCGGATGTTCTGGTTGATCCGGAAGAGGTTTCCGGGGTCGTACACCTTCTTGATCTCCGCCAGTCGCTGGTAGTTGTCGCGATAGCGGCCGTCGGTCGATCATCGCGTTGTAGATCTGGCGCGCCTCGTCGTATCCCGGGTCCTCCGGGGCGATCAATTGGCCTCGCACTTGCCCTTGGAGGGCAGTGGTATCGAGCTCAGCGGCGGTCACGGTGGCCATGACATCTCCTTCGTGGGTTGCCGCCGAATCTAGTCCGGCTATGCGAGGCTTACAGAGCGCTCGGCCGGGCCGCGGGGTTCTAGCATGGCGCCAATGTTCAGCCGCTCCGCGCGCATCTACGACGCGATCTACGCCTCGGTCCGCGACTACCCGCGCGAGGCCGCTGAACTCGACCGGCTGATCCAGGAACGGCGGCCGGGCGCGCGGACGCTGCTCGACGTCGCCTGCGGGACCGGCGCGCATCTCGAGCACCTGGAGGGATACGGAGTTGAAGGTCTCGACCTCGACCCCGAGATGCTGGCCGTCGCCCGCGAGCGCCTGCCAGACGTCCCCTTCCACGAAGGCGACATGGCGGCTTTCGACCTCGGCGAGCGCTTCGACACCGTCGTCTGCATGTTCAGCAGCATCGGCTACGTACGCACCGAGGAGCGGCTGCGCTCGGCGATCGCGTCGATGGCTCGGCATCTCGAACCGGGCGGCGTCCTGGTCGTCGAGCCGTGGCTCTCGCCGGACGTCTGGATGGACCGACACGTCGGCGCCGTCTTCGTCGACGACCCGGAGCTCAAGATCGCGCGAATGAATGTCGCTCAGCGTGAAGGCACCGTCTCGATGTTCGAGTTCGAGTATCTCGTCGGCACGCCGGACGGAATCGAGCGCTTCACTGAGCGGCATGAACTCGGCCTCTTCACGGTCGAGCAGTACCTCCAGGCGTTCCGGATCGCCGGGCTCGAGGCCGAGCATGACCAGGAAGGGCCGATGGGCCGCGGCCTCTACATTGCGACCGCATGACGTTGATTCTCGACTGGGACGGAACCGTGACCGTGGACGACACGCTGATCCTCGCCCTGCGCGAGTTCGGCGACTGGCAGGTCTATCTGGACGCGGCGGCGGCGCTTGCGCGAGGGGAGATCACGCTGCACGAGGAGATCCGCCGCGACGCGGAGTCGATCAGGACGCCGATCGACGAGGTTGTCGCGTGGCTCGTCGAGCGCCTCGAGCTGCGGCCTGGCTTCCATGAGCTCGCGGAGGCCTATCGGCCGCTGATCGTCTCCAGCAACTTCCGGCAGCTGATCGAGCCGATCCTCGCGCGCGAAGGCGTCAGGGTCGAGGTGCGCGCCAACGACGTCGAGTGGGAGCCGGGTGGCTGGCGGGCCACCTTCCGAAACGGCGATGCCTGCGGAACCTGCGGTGAGCCCTGCAAGCGCGCCGACGTAACCAGCGCGGACGCGATTGGCGAAGTCGTCTACGTCGGCGACGGCTACTCCGACCGCTGCGCGGCGCAGGCGGCCGACCGCATCTTTGCCCGCGACGGGCTTGCCCGTTACCTGGACGAGCGGGGCGTCGCGTACGAGCCTTTCGACGACCTCAGTGATGTGACCCGCGCGCTCGCTTGACCCTTCTGAGGCTCCCAGAGCCGTACGATTTCGAGCTGTCGACCGAGCGCTTCCGGGCCTTCGGGCCGGACCTCGCGAACCTCTGGTACGAGGGCGGCGTCCACCGTGTGGTCGGGGGACGAGAGTTCCGAATCGAAGCTGCGCCAGGCGGGGTCGACGTCGAGCCGCTGGACGAGGAGACCGAGCCGGTTGCGCGCGCCATTATCGGCGTGGACTTCGAGCTCGAGCCGTTCTACGCATGGGCCCAGGGAGACGAGGTCCTGCGCGAGCTGGTGCCGCGGCTCGCCGGGCTCCGGCCGCCGCTTGCGCCCGACCCGTACGAGACGCTCGTGAGCGCCATCACCGCCCAGCAGGTCTCGTTGTTTGCGGCCTTCGCGATTCGCAACCGGATGATCGAGCGTTTCGGCGTCCGCGGCGTCCACGCGTACGAGTTCCCGACGCGCGAGCGAATGGCGCAGGAGAGGGAGGAGCAGCTGACCGAGCTCGGCTTCTCATTGCGCAAGGCCGAGTACGTGCTCGGCGTCGCGCGGGCGGAGCTCGACTTCGAGGCGCTGCGTAACCTTCCCGACGACGAGGTGAAGGCGACCCTGACCGCACTGCGAGGGCTCGGCGAGTGGACGGCCGACTGGTTCCTCGCGCGCCATCTCGCGCGACCGCGCGCGTGGCCTGCCGGCGATCTCGGCCTCGTCAAGGCGGTCTCGGCGTTCTACTTCGGCGGCCGCAAGCTCTCGATCGCCGAGGTGCGTGAAGCCGGCGCGCGGTTCGATCCGTTCCAGAACCTGACCGCTCACTACCTGCTCACCGGCTACCGGACGGCCCCACCGGCATGAGTATCCGCGAAGCCACGGCCCAGGACCGGGACCGCTTGCGCGACCTCTACCGGGAGTTCGTCCGCGAGATTCCGCCGCCGCCCGGCATCCCGGTCGACATCGAGCACGAGCTCGGTGAGCTCGACGACTACCTCGGCGACCAGAACGTCGCGCTGGTGGCCGAGGACGACGCGGGCCAGGTCGTCGGGTTTGCGCTGGCGAAGATCGACCACCCGGGTATCGGCCACCTCAGCGACCTCTACGTCATGCCCGAAGCGCGGCGGCAGGGAGCCGCGCGCGAGCTGATTCGCGAGGCAGCGACCAAGCTGCGCGACGAGGAGGAAGCGGCGGTGCTGACGCTCGGCGTCCAGGTGACGAACGAGGACGCACGCACCGCCTACGAGCGGCTTGGATTCCAGCCCGAGTCATTGCGGCTGTTCGCGCCGATCGAGCACCTGCTCAAGCGTTCCGAGCGCGGGCCGCGAGGCCCGAGCTTCGGCTCCGCCCACGTGCAGACCGACGACGAAAATGCCGTCGAGCAGGCGGTGCGTAAGTACGTGCCACGGTTCGGCCGCTCGGGCGGCAGCGTCGTCGCCGGCCCGCGGAACGGCTGGACCGCCGTTTACGACGAGCTCTGCGACCGCGAGCCGGGCGCGCTGCGCAGGCTCGGCAGCGAGCTCTCGAACGCGACCGGCGCGGTGGCAGTGACGATCGGGGTCGAGGAAGGCGCGGTCGTCCGCTACATCCTTTTCGAGCGAGGCTCAGTCGTCGACGAGTACCTGTCCGTGCCGGAGTACTTCAAGCCCTTGCCCCCCGGCGACGCGATCGCGCTCGGCGCGAACTCGACCGTCGTCGCCCGCCTGACGGGCGCCGACCCCCACGAGTTTCGGCGGGTGGCGCGGACTGCCGCGGCGCAGGAGGAGCTCGGGACGCCGCAGGACCTGCTGGAGCAGATCGCCGGCCTAATGGGCCTGAGCGGCGTGGGCCACGGCTACGAAGGCGCGGCATCGGAGCCTGGCGCTCAAGAGATCGCGCACCGCTAGTCTCAGCCGCGTGATCCTGTACGACGCAGCCCGCTGCCCGTACTGCGCCCGGGCGCGGATCGTCCTGGCGGAGAAGGGCCTCGGTTACGAGCCGGCCGAGATAGACCTTTCCGACCGCCCCGCCTGGCTGTACGCCAAGAACCCCAGCGGGAAGGTGCCGGTGCTCGAGGAGGAGGGCGGTTTCGTCCTCCCGGAGTCCCTGGTGATCATGGAGTATCTCGAGGAGCGCTTCCCCGAGCCGGCGCTCTGGCCGGTCGACCCGGCGGAGCGTGCGCTCGGCCGGCTCTGGCTCGACCGGTTCGACGTGCGCCTCGGCGGCGATTACTACGCGCTTCGCCGCGGTGAGCAGTCGCAACTCGACGAGCGGCTCCGTGACCTCGATGCGGCGCTCGAGGCGCAGCCGTTCCTGAGCGGCCGGGCGTACGGCCTCGGCGACATCGGCTACGTGCCTTGGATCCTGCGCGCCCGCTCGAATCTCGGCGTCGACCTCGAGCCCTACGAGGCGCTCTCGGCCTGGCTCGAGCGGCTGAGCGAGCGCCCGGCGATCGCCGCGGAGCTCGAGCTGACCGCCGCGCTCCACTGATGAAGGTCGTGCTTCTGCACGGATTTCCGCTGGACGAGCGGATGTGGGAACCGCAGCTCGAGTCGTTGCGCGACTACGAGGTCTCGACACCGCGTTTGTACGGGCGCGGCGAGTCGCTCGACGACTGGGCGGCTTCCTTGCTGGACGAGCAGGACGGCGAGCTCGTCCTTGTCGGCGCCTCGCTTGGCGGGTATGCGGCGCTCGCGATGACGAGTCGCGCGCCCGAGCGAGTTCGCGCCCTGGCGCTTATCGGCGCTCGGGCCGAAGGTGACTCGCCCGAACGGCGCGCGGGCCGTGCCGACACCATCGCCTTGATCGAGAACGGAGGCGCCGAAGCGCTCTGGGAGAACCAGCGCCCGAAGCTGCTGCTCGAAGACGCCCCGGAACAGGCCGTGGACCGCGCACGCGACCTGGTGCTCGGCCGCGGGAGGGACGAGCTGACCGAAGCAGTGCGGGCGCTTCGAGACCGCGCAGACAACTCGCAAACCTTCGCGTCTTTCGAGGGCCCTAGCCTCGTCGCCGTCGGCGAGCGCGACCTCTTCTTCCCTCCGGAAGAGGCGGAGGGCCTCGCGGCGCGTGCACGCCACGGGCGCTTTCGGGTCTTCGCCGGGGCAAGGCATCTGCCGAGTCTCGAGCAGCCGGACGAGTTCAACGCGGCGCTCGCGAACTTCCTCGCCGATGTCTGAGCACCCGGCGGTCGTGGACGCAGGCTGGCTTCGGGAGCGGCTGGGCGAGCCTGACCTCGTCGTCGGCGACGTCCGCGGGCCGAATGCGCACGCGCGCGGCCACATCGCCGGCTCGAGACCGCTGGTGCTCGGCTCGCCGCCGCCGATGAGCGATCCCGAAGTGATCGAAGCGCTCGCGAAGGAGATCGGCCTGCGGCTGCGCCGCCATGGCATTACGGGCGAAGAGCGGCTCGTCCTCTACGACCGCGGCGACGGCGTCGGAGCGATGCCGTCGGCACAGCTCGCCGAGCTCGCCGGCCACCCGCGAGTCGCTGTGCTGCTCGGCGGCATTGCCGCCTGGCCGGGGGAGCTGGAAGTCGGCCAGGTCGAGCTCGAGCCCGTCAAGGTGCAGCTTCGGCCCCGTCTGGACGCGCTCCCGACGCGTGCGGAGGTGGAGCGCCGGTTGGGCGAAGAAGGGTTGGCGTTCCTCGACGTCCGCACCGAGGAGGAGTTCCGCGGCCAGGGCGGCTACCCGTGCGATCCGCGCCAGGGTCACATTCCGGGAGCCGGGCGGATCGACGAGGAGTCGCTCTTCGACGGGCCCGGCCTGCCGAAGCCCGCGTCCGAGATTCGCGCGGCCGTCGGCGCACCCGAAGGGGCGGAGGTGATCGCCTACTGCCACTCGGGCTCACGCTCCGCCCGCGCGACCCTCGCGCTCCGGGCGGCCGGCTACAAAGCGCGGAACTACCCCGGCTCCTGGCACGAGTGGTCGCGCCACACGGAGCTGCCGCTCGAGCGATAGCCCCTCTTAGACTGCGACGGCGACGCGCTCGGCCGCCTCGACGAACGAGCCGCAGAGCGTGCGGCCGAGCTCGTTCCAGCCTTCGATCCGAGCTCGGGTCGTCTCCGCGAGCTCCTCGGGTGGGTGCCCGCGCTCCTCGTCGTCGTCCTCGTGCTCGATCCAGCTCTCGACCTGCGGCAGCGTCACTTCGGCATGGAACTGGATGCCCCAGGCGCTGTCGCCCAAACGGAAGGCCTGCGTACAGGCGGCGCTTCTCGCGAGCTCGACGGCGCCGCCTGGGAGGTCGTGCGTGTAGTAGTGCCACTGGAACGCCTCGAAGTCCTGCGGCAGGTGGGAGAACACGGGATCGTCTCGCGCGTCATCGGTCAGCTCGACGTCGAACCAGCCGATTTCCGGAGTCGCAACGCGGTACACCGGCGCCAGCGCGGCCTTCGCCAGCAGCTGGGCGCCCAGACAGACCCCGAGCACCGGCATGTGCAGCATCAGCAGCCGCTGGAGGAAGAGGTTCTCCTCGCGCAGCCACGGATGGCGGTCGTCCTGGTCTGCGTGCATCGCGCCCCCGAAGACGAGCACGGCGCCGTAGGAGTCGAGCGGTTGTGCCAGCGGCGTTTCCCAGGCGAGGCTCCACTCGTCGAGGCGGTGTCCGCGTTCCTCGACCACGTCGCCAAAGACGCCGGCACGGACCCGCTCGCCATGGATGACCGCCAGAACGTCCACTGCGGCCACTCTAACGTCGAAGGGGCGAGGCCTCGCGAGAGCCCGCCCGAAACGGGCTAGCGTCTCGGCGGCGGCGCGACCTTGACCACGCTGCTGATCGCGTTGCTGACGATCGACGAGCTGCACGTCACCAGCGGAACGGCGCAGGCCGTCGTCGTTGGCAGCCGCTCGACGAAGAGATAGGTCACCTTTTTCGGCAGCCTCCGGTTGAACACGTACTTCCCGTTGCGTGTCTTCGTCGAGGCGACAGCCTTGAAGCTGAGGCCGCTCTTGCCCTTCACACCGGCGAACAGCGTCAGTCCAACGCCGGTTGGCAAGCTGCCGGCGACGTTGACGGTTCCGGCGAGCCGGAAGAAGCCGCGCCGCGCGCGGCGGACGCGCTTGATCGAGATGCGGTACGGCATCGGCACGACGCCCTGCGCCTCACGCGTGCCGGGCGCGTTCCGCGTACCGGTCCCCGGCGCGTAGGGAGTGAAGACCGACCGCCAGAGCTGGTTGCCGGCTTTACTCGGGTTCGTGAACACGCCCTTGACCGTGAATGCGGCGTCCAGGAATTTCGTCCCGTTCGGCGAGCGCCGGGGGTCGCCGGCGGCGAGGGTCGGATCACGGAAGCAGACCGTCATCTTCACCGAACTGAACGCCGCTTCGGCACCCGTCGTGTGGTCGACGTAGACCGGGATCGGGTTCGCAGGCTGGCTCGCAAGCGCCGCATTCAGCGTCCAGACGGCCTCGTGCGTGACGCCCGGGGTACACGGGTTCAACGCGGCTGGATAGTTCGCCGGGTTGTCGACTTTGACCGGGCCCTTCAGCGGGAACACGTTTGTGCTGCTCAGGTCGAAGATCTGGACATCGGCGACGACGTTTCCGATCTGGGTGCCCGCCGCTTGAGTGAGGCTCGCCTTGTAGCCGAGTGGGGCGTAGATGACGATCCCCGCCGTCGGGTCATCCGCTTTCTCCTGTGCGACGACAATGGTCACGAAACCGGCGCCGGCCGGTTTGTACGTCGCCTGGAAGATGCCCATCGACGGTGTATAGGACGCGGCCGCGATCGCCGTGACCGCGAGTCCCAGCGCGGCTGCGCAGCCGAGAACTGTCAGGCGGATGGATCTCCTCATGGCCCCTTTCCTTCTGGTTCGCCCAGCCGAGCTCCAGCCGAGACGCAATTTTTCGCCGGACAGTTGTATCGCGAAACACGATTTCGCGTGCGATAGGGTGAACAAGTCCGTCGACGAGCCCCTGCTTTGCGGGGCCGGGTTTAGACGGCCGCGCCGCCATGTCGGCGAAGCCTTTTATGACGGCGTCGCAAGCGACGCCTCGACCGCTTGTACGATCGCGCAATGGACGCGCGGCCGATCGGCGTCTTCGACTCTGGCACGGGCGGGCTCACGGTGCTGCATGAGTGTCTGGTGACGATGCCCCACGAGGACTTCGTCTACCTCGGCGACCACGCCCGGCTGCCATATGGGCCTCGGCCGCTCGAGGAAGTCCGCACTTACGCGCTCGAGATCGGCGGGTTCCTCGAGCGGCAGGAGGTCAAGCTCGTCCTCGTCGCTTGCAACACGGCCACCTCGGCGGCGCTGCCTCAGCTGCAGGAGGCGCTCTCGATCCCTGTCGTCGGCGTGATCCAACCCGAAGCGCACGCGGCCGTGCAGGCGACCCGCAATCGCAAGATCGGCTTGCTCGCCACCAAGGCGACGGTCGAGGCCGGGCGCTACGCCGAGTTCGTCGCCACGCTCGATGCCGGTGCGGAGCTCACGGCTCTGCCGTGCCCAAGGCTCGTGCCGCTGATCGAGGGCGACGAACCGTTCGGCACCGAGACGATCGACGCGGTGCGTGAGTACGCGGAGCCGTTGAAGGGCGCGGGCGTGGACACGGTCATCCTTGGCTGCACCCATTACCCGCTGATCCGGCCGGTGTTCCAGCGTGTCTTCGGCCGCGGCGTGACGCTCGTCTTCTCGGCGGAAGAGACGGCGCGCGAGGTTGCCGGGACGCTCGCGCGCAAGAGGATCGAGAACGACGAGGCCCGCGAAGGTTCGTACCGGTTCCTCACCACAGGCGACCCGGAGGCCTTCCGCTCCCTTGGCCAGCGGTTCCTGCAGCTGCCGATCGCCGAGGTCGAGCACGTCGAGCTGGCGAAGCTGGGGCGGGCCGCATGAGTCGAGCAGACGGGAGGCGCGGGGACCAGCTCCGTCCGCTTCACTTGGAGCCCAACTGGCTCGAGCAGCCGCACGGGTCGGTGCTGTACGCGCAGGGCAAGACCAAGGTCCTCTGTACCGCCTCGATCGAGGAGGGCGTCCCCCGCTGGCTGCTGGGGAAAGGGCGCGGCTGGATGACCGCCGAGTACTCGCTGCTACCGGCGTCGACCGGCGAGCGCACGCAACGGGAAGCATCGCGCGGCAAGCAGGGAGGGCGCACGGTCGAGATCCAGCGCCTGATCGGCCGCGCGCTCCGGGCGGTGACGGACTTCGAGGCGCTCGGCGAGCGCACGCTCTGGCTCGACTGCGACGTGCTCCAGGCGGACGGCGGCACGCGTTGTGCGGCGATCTGCGGCGCCCACGTCGCGGCCAGACTCGCCCTCGACCGTTTCGGGCTCTCGAAGGCGCTGCGCGATTCGGTCGCGGCCGTCTCGGTTGGCGTCGTCGAGGGCGAGGCGCTGCTCGACCTCGACTACTCGGAGGACTCGAGGGCCGAGGTCGACATGAACGTCGTCATGACCGGGGAGGGGAGGCTGGTGGAGGTGCAGGCGACCGCCGAAAAAGAGCCGTTCTCGCGCGAGCGCCTCGACGAGCTGCTCGAGCTCGCTGCACTCGGAATCGAGCGCATCGCAGAAGCGCAGGAGGAGGCCTCTGCTGCTCGCGTCTGAGGCGTCGCTCGCGATGCCGACTGGAGGCCGTGCCGGCTTTGCCGGTGCGGCCGTCTTGACCCGGATCCAAGGAAAAATCTCCGTTGATGATCGCCGCCGTCGTCGCGTCTAGCATTCCGTCACTCTCCTGGGCGGAGGTGCTCGGGCGGGTCGCGCTTGCGGCCGCTCTGGGAGCTGTTCTCGGCCTCGAGCGAGAGCTCCGCGACCGCGAGGCCGGCCTGCGGACGCACCTGCTCGTCTCGGTCGGCTCGGCGCTGTTCACGATCGTCTCGGCCTACGGGTTTCGCGAGTTTCTGACCTCCGGCCAGAGCGTCGTTCGCGCCGACCCGACGCGGATCGCCGCTCAGATCGTGACCGGGATCGGCTTCCTCGGTGCGGGCGCGATCATCCGCCAGGGGCTCGCCATCCGCGGCCTGACGACGGCCGCAACCCTTTGGGTCGTCGCGGCGATCGGCCTCGCTGCCGGCGCGGGCTACTACTCGGCGGCGGTGATCACGACGGGCGTCGCGCTCGTGGCCCTGTGGCCGCTACGCGCGTTCGCCTACCGCATCGTCCACCGTTTCCGCGCCGAGAGCGGCCTGCTACTCGTGCAGCTACCCGCGGGCCAGAGCCCGGCCGAGGTGATCGACGCGGTCGAGGCCGATGCCCGCGTCGAGACGATCGAGATCCGCCAGGAGGGCGACCGCCGCACGCTCGAGCTGACGCTCGACCTTCCGCGGGCCGAGTTGGCGCAGAAGCTCGTGGCGAAGCTCGCCGACGTCGACCACGTGCTCGAGGTGCGTTGGGCCGATTGAACACCAAGCTCGCGTCGCGTAACGAGAACAAGCTGCGGGAGCTGGCGCGTGTCCTCGGTGACTGGCGGCTCGAGCTGCTCGACGCAGACGGCTATCCACCGGAGGAGGGCGCCACCTACTACGAGAACGCTCTTGCCAAGGCTCGTCACGGCGTGAAGTTCGTCGACGAGGGCTGGGTGCTCGGCGAGGACTCCGGGCTCGAGGTCGAAGGCCTCGGCGGTGGCCCTGGAATCCGCTCGGCGCGCTTCGGCGGCGGCGACCCGGTCGGGCGCCTACTCGGCGAGCTCCGCGACATCGAGGGCGAGGGCCGCCGCGCACGTTACGTCTGTGAGCTGGTCGCCCTCTCTCCGTCTGGCGAGGAGCTGCGCGGCACCGGCGTCCTCGAAGGCCGGATCGCAGAGGAGGCGCGCGGCGACGAGGGATTCGGCTACGACCCGATCTTCGTCCCCGCGGGCGAGGAGCGAACCGTCGCGGAGCTCGGCAACGAGTGGAAGGCCGAGAACTCCCACCGCGCCCGCGCAGCGCGAGACCTCCTGCGGGCCTTCAACGAGCGCTGACGGCGGTTCGAGACGTGTCCCAGCGCCTGGCACCGAGACACGGCCCGGAGGGCCGTGTCTGCCGGCGCGGGCACGTGCACCGGTCGCATAGCCAGGCGGTTGCGCAACTTCCAGCCGTGTCCCCATGCCTGGCACCAGGACACGCCCCATGAAGACACTCAGGCGATCCCCGGCGCCTCCTGGCGCGCTGCCTCGCGGCGCGCGGCCCGGCACGAGTTGACTTCGGCGCCGAAGACGATCGCGTTCGCCATCACGTAGAGCCAGACGAGCAGCAGTGCCGGCCCGCCGAAGGCCCGTAGCGCGATCGAGACGCTCGACAAGCGCACGTAGATCGGCAGCACCTGGAATGACAGCTCGAGCAGTACAGCCGCTATTGCCGCGCCCGGCAGCACATCGGCGAGATGGAGCTTCGCGTTTGTGAGCAGGTAGTAGACGGCGACGAGAAAGCCGAAGACGGCGGCCAGCGAGACCACGAGCGAAAGCGCGTAGGCGACGACGCCGTTGCCGGCGATTCCCGGCGCGTAGCGCTTGAGCACGTCGAAGCCGACCGATCCGGCAAGCAGCCCGACGAAGAGCGTCACGAGCAGCGCGATCAGCATCAGAACCGCAAGCCCCTTGCCGCGCAGGAACGGCCGGTTCGGCCGTCCGTAGACGATGTTGAAGGCCGACTCCAGCACGCTGAAGAACGAGAGCGAGGTCCAGAGCAGCGCGACGCCGCCGATGATCCCCAGCGTCGCCGCGTTTCGCTG
>VAWI01000050.1 GCA_005884005.1 Actinomycetota bacterium | reverse complement strand
GCTCGAGCTGTACCAGGTCTCGACGTTGGAGGAAGCTCTGACGAAAGTCACGGAACTGCCCACGATCTACGGCTAGACGGTAAGGCTGCGGATTCCGGCTTAGAGGAGTGGGCTCGCACCTGCCGTCGCCACCGAGGGACGGCAGGCGCATCCCGGCGAGCCGAACGCGAACGGCTATCCCCGAGGTGCAAATGCGGCAACACCCGAGCAGGGGATGGCTGTACGCGGCAAGCCGGGGGTCGTGATCACCCTCTGGCGTCATTCCGGAACGCTGGCCCAGGCAAGAGCTGTTCTTCCGACGAGGCCCAGGCTCCTACGCAGGTCGCCACAACTAAAGGAAAATACGGTGCGAATCGTCATATGCGTGTGGCGGCAGTAAGCGCGGTCGAGATCGAAGGCCTCTATCGGAGGCGCTTCGCCGCGTTCGTCGGGCTCGCGGCCGCAGTCACTGGGGATCAGGGCGAGGCGGTCGACGTCGTCCAGGACTCGTTCGCCAAGGCGCTACGCAAACGGAGATCGATCCGCTCGGCGGATTCGCTCGAGCCGTGGCTATGGCGGGTCGTCCTGAACACGGCACGCGATCGACGCCGAGGCCGGCGTAGTGGCGGCCCGAGCGCGCCTGAACCGGCGGTGACGACGAATGGGTATGAGACGGACGCGGCCGTGCGCGCCCTGCTGGCGGAGCTTCCGGAACGCCAGCGCGAGGCGATCTTCCTCCGCTACTACGCCGACCTCGACTACGAAGCGATCGCCGAGCTGCTCGGAATCAGCGCCGGGACGGTGGCCGCGACACTGCACGCCGCGCACTCGGCCTTGCGCGAGCGACTCGAAGGAGTGCGCCGATGACGACCGAGCTAAGTCCGCAGCTCCGCCAGAGCCTCGACCGCCTGGTCGGCTACGAAGCACTCGACGCGCAGCCCGACTGGGGCGATGTCGCCGGGCGGGCAGCCCGCGGTCGCCGCCGCTCGGTCGTCCTGGCGATCCTCGCCTGCTTTGCCCTCGCCGTCTTCGTCTCGGCGGCGTTCGCGTTCGGAACCGACCTGTGGCAGCTGGTGGCGGGAAAGCCGGTGAGCACGAAGCGACTGTCGCCCGAAGAGCAGCGCATGTTCGCCTCGCTCGCGAGCGGCAGGCCGATCCTACGGACGCAGCCGAACGACCCCGCCCTGCGCCGCCTCGGCAAGGACGTGTCGGTGCGGCGGCTCGCCGATCAGGGTGGATACACCTTCTACGTCATTGAAGTTCGGGGTCGTTACCCGACCCGCTGCTTCGCGACGGGACGGGCATGGAAGCCGCGGCTCTTCGGCTCGATGGAGTGCCCGATTCCGGGGCGGCGACCTGAGCCCGGCAGCTTCCCGTCGGCGAGGAACCCCGTCCTCGACCAATCGGAGTTCGCGCCTCGTGGCGGCGAGGTCTCCCGGCTCGTCGGCTTCGCGGCCGTCGCCGTCAAGAAGGTCGGCCTGCTCACCGCCGCCGGGGACGTCATCGCGAGCGTTCCGGTCGTCAACAGCACCTACCTGAAAACGATCCGCCCGCCCGCTACGGGCGTCGAGGCGATCGTCGCCTTCGACGGCTCCGGCCGCCGCGTCTACTGCGAAGACGTCGCCGCCAACGATCGGTGCGGAAACAGACCAGCGCCCGAACACGTGACGCCGCCACGACCCTCGCCTCAGCGTGAGCCGCGGCCGGTCCGCCTCGGCGCCCTCGTGCAACGCGGCAAGTCGCAGGGCGTCTCCGTTTCCGTCTATGACCTCGGTGTCGCGATCTTCGACTTGAGCGCAGCCTCGCCGCGGGTGGTCAAGCGGCTAGGCGCCGGGGTATCGGCGGGCTGCCTGCGCACCCGCTTCTTGAACGGGCGCTGGCTCAGCGACGACCTATCGAGTGGAGCTCTTGGCCGAGGCGGCGACCGCCTCCGCGTCGACCTCGTCGGAGGTGGGGGTTTCATGCTGCCCGACGAGGTGCCGCCTCCGTACCAAGGATGCGAGATCAGCGGCTACTACGGCCGCCGCTGGAACGACGCCTTCGGCACCCGTGCGCTAGTTGAGATTCCGCTCGGCGAGGCCGGGCGTCACTTCTTCAACGATCGCGCCGCTGCCCGCGATCTCGCCTACTTCGTCCGCTCCGGACGTGTCCAGCGGATCAGGCTCAGCCCCTCACCGCGACCAGGACTCGAGGCGCTCGCGCGCCGCTACCCGCACCGCGTCGTCGAGCTGCAGAGGAAGGATCAGTTCGCGCCCGAGGACAAGATCGGCTTCTGGATCGGGCCGGGCACGATCAGGTTTACGACGACGTCGTCTACAGGTCGGCGGTTGTTCGTCGTTGCCAAGCGCAGAACGTTGAAGTTGCCCTCGCAGAATCTCGGTGACCTCGCGTTCGTCTTCTGAAGCGACCTCCTCAGCTCAAGTGACCATTTCGGTGCTGGTGCTCGCGGGAAAGCGAGGCGACGCCGTGCGGGGCGTCCGGAAGTTCGTCCACTGCCATCCAAGAGGTTCCCGGCGGTACGCCCGGATACCGCGGATAGAGATGCTGGTGGAAGTGCTCTCAAGAACGCGTCGGGGGACATTTACCGACGCTGGCCCAGGCCAGTCGGGTCCGATCAGGGTCCGATCAGAGCGCCGACATACCCTCTAACGATGAGCGCGATTGGCGAGATCGTTGCACTCGCAGCAGGAGCGACTGCCCTGCTCGCGGGTGGGTGGCTTCTGTGGGCTGGGATACGTGCTATCCGTGTCCAGCGTTCGTTGAGAAGAGACGCATCGCCGTCGTTTATCGGTGGGCTTCGCTATCACGCGACGGGTGGTCTCAACTCGGGGATGCGCTTGAACGCCACGTGGCCGTTCGCGCGGCTCGATGTTGGCGACGACCGGATCACGATCACGCTAAACGAAGATCTCCGGCCGCTTCTCCGCCTGATCAAGTTCCAGGTACCGCAGAAGACGACACTTACTCGCAACGACATTCGCCAGGTAGAACCTCGTTTCGGCCTACCTCTCTCCCGCGGCTTGCGTTTCCGAACTGCAGACGAGAGCGATGAGCGCGATGGATTGGTCTTTTGGTTCATGCCGCGCGATCGAGACGAGATAGTTCGGCGTGTCGCTGCTGCTGGCTTCCGTGTCTCCGAGAATCAGCAGCCGCTCAAGGGACATTCGTGAACGCTGGCCCAGACAACCGTTCTCACGTCGCCGGTCAACCGCGTACCACGGAGCGCGTGTGGCGAGTGGCGGTTTTTGCGACGCGGAACCGGGCGCGGGAACCGGTCAATTGGAGAGCGGCTGTCGCGGCCCCTCGAAGGAGCCAAGCCTGCGCGGCGGGGCTTGCATCTCCACCCCGCTCTTCGGCTCAGACACGGCACCCGCGCCCGTGGCGATTCTACGTCGCGCCGTCAAGGGCCATTCCCGAGCACTGGCCCACGCCAGCACCCGGCCACCCTCCTACCGCCCGCTGCGGGACACCAGGGATGATACGACGATGCACACGTCGCAAATTCGGCCCGCGGTGGGTGCGGCTGTGTCGACTGCCGCAGCACTTGATCTGAGAGTCGATGACGCCGTCGTTCTCCACGACTCGAACCGGCTCGCTCTGCGCCTGCGGCCTTGTGACGTCCTAGCTCGGGTCGCCCACATGGCGGGCCAGGGCGTCGCAGAGTTCGAAGTCGAGGTCGCTCGTCGGCTCGCCGAAACCGATAGTCCCGTAGCTTCGCTCGATCCTCGGGTGGAGCCGCGCGTCTATGTGCGTGACGGCTTCGTCATCACATTGTGGACCTACTACGAGTCTGTATCCCGTTGTGACGTCCCAGCCGAGTATGCGCAGGCGCTTGAGCGGCTGCACGCTGGAATGCGGCAAGTCGATTTCATTGCGCCCCACTTCACGGATCGCGTCGCAGAGGCGCAGTCGCTGGTCGGCAACCGCGCGCAAACCCCGGATCTTCGGGATGCGGACCGCGAGCTTCTGAGCAACACGTTGCGAAAGGTGACGTGGGTGATCGGTCAGCGGGAAGCCGCCGAGCAGCTGCTCCACGGGGAGCCACACCCCGGCAATGTGCTCAGGACGAAGCACGGGTTGCTGTTCACAGACCTCGAGACTTGTTGCCGCGGGCCTGTCGAGTTCGACGTCGCCCATGTGCCCGAAGAGGTGAGCACGCACTATCCAGACACTGATCAAGACCTGCTGTGCGAGTGTCGGATCTTGATGTTGGCAATGGTCGCAAGCTGGCGTTGGGATCGAGATGACCAATTCCCCAGCGGGAGCCGAATGGGCGCCGAGTTCCTCAGCCAGATACGGGCAGCACTGGAGCGCCATAGATTGGGTGCCACCACCGATCTACCCAGGTCGTAGACAGCGCGGCGAGTCGGCTCAAGGGTCATTCGTGAACACTCGCCCAGGCAACCGACTACGCCACTCGGCGGTCTGGCACCCGTCCGATGATGTCCGCAGTTGCGTGACCAGCAGCAGCCAAGCTGAACGATCCCCACGGCAACCAGAACGCCGTCCTTTTCCGACCAGTCCGCAACACACGCGAGTTCGGTCAACTCGCCAAGGGAAGTAGTCGCCGGTTCGCGCCGAGAGCCGCCGCGCCTCGCGCCCGCGGCGCTCGCCCCCCGCGCGGCGGGCAAGGCCCGCAAGACTGGGCGATGCGACAGCCGTCTGGACGATTCCTGACGATTGGCAAGGGGCCGGCCACACGGACGCTCCCGAGCACGGCTGCCGTAGAGTGGGTATGAGGCTCCTGCTCGCCGCCTTCCTGGTCATCGTCGGCGCCGGCTGTGGCTCGACCAGCAAGCCGCTAGGGCAACCGCCGCAGAAGATTGTCGCCGGTTTTTACTCGTGCCCCGCGGAGGCGCCGACCTTGGCCGTTCGCGACCTCTTCTATCCGGCGACCTACCCGCGACGTCCACCTCCGAGCGTTCGACCCTTTCGATGTTTCCGTACGAGCGAGCAGGCGACCCTAGCCGGCTTCCGTCGAGCACCGACTCCACCGGGTGACGTACGGCTGAACGACCTCTACCTCGTACCAGCGCGGGCCTCGCTTAGACGTTATTGCCGCGCCTTGGCGGTCCGTGCCGCCCTTCCGGCTCCGTGTCCAACGCTGGTTCCAGCACCAAACACCTCGGTTAAGGACTGTGGCGGCACGCCCTGCGCAAGTCGAGGCCGATTCGTGCTCGAAGGCAACTTTGCAGGGCCGCCCGGATATGTGGGTGCAGGCCAGGGAGCCGGTCACCTCTGGTTCTTGGCCAGCGCGGGTGGTCAACGAGCCGCGAGCGAATGCTCGAGCCCCCACCACCTAAGAGCCTGTAACAGAATGAGCCGCGTCTTAGGAGGCTGGCGCGGTCGTTTGTTCGAGGAGCGTTTCTGTCTCGGTGAGGGCAGGTCGGTAGCCCATCGAGCTGAACAGCTCCGCCGCCTGGCGGAGTGGTTGCTGGGCGGCTGGGTCTGCGAGGGCGACCATGCAGCGGCCTTGGCCGAGGAGGGCGTAGGCGCGCTCAGGAACGTTCCCGAACTGCTGCCAGCGTGCGGCCGCTTCGGCGTAGAGGGTTGCCGCTTCGGCGTAGTCGCCGACGTATTCGGCGAGTTGGGCTCGGGCGGCGCAGAGCGCGTGCGCGCGTAGCGGGAGGAGAGGCTCGAGCCCCTCAGTGAGCTGCTTCGCGAGGTCGGAGTCGCCGGCGGCGAGCGCGGTCCGTAGCATCGCCCCGAGTTGTCTGGAGTAGTAGGGGACGTCACGTGCGCCGGGCGCCTGCTCGATCTCGGCGAGGAGCGCGCGCGCCTGGTCCGGTTCGGCGGCGGCGAGCCGGGCAGCGGCGGCGGGGGCGAGCACCTCGACGGTCACGGCTGACGTGGCGTGCGTGCGCGCGGTCTCGACGAGCCAGTCGGCGATGCCGGATGCGCCCTCCGCCTCGCCGCGAGCGAGGTGGGTCGCCAGCTCGAGCGCGCGCACCCACACAAGCACCCATGTTCCGCCGCTCGCCTCTTCGGCAGCAGCGAGCGCGCCGGCTCGCTCGAGCGCCTCCTCCGGACGGCCGAGCTCGACGAGCAGGCCCGGGCAGTCGGCCTCGAGCGTCTCCGCTTGGCTGGTTAGGCCGCGCTGCTCGCAGAAGGCGATCCCCTGCTCAAAGTCGGCCAGCGAGCCGGCCGGCCCCTCGAGTGGATAGCGGGCGATCGCGAGGTTGTTCTGCAGGATCGCGGCTTCGTTGCCCTCTCCCTGCTCGATCAGCAGGGCGAGCGCCCGCTCCATCTCGGCAAGGCCTTCCGGATTGCCCCCGAAATCGCGGGCGTTTCCGTGAACGCCGAGCGCCCGCGCGGGCTCGGGCAGGCCGAGCATCTGGGCGAGTGTCACCGCCCGCTCGGCCGCGGCGATCGCCTCGCCGTAGACGCCGGTAAGGAAGTGCGCCGAGGCGAGCTCCGTGTGGGCAGCGACGAGCGCCGGGCCAGGAGGCTCCTGCTCTAGCAGTTCGACCGCATCGGCCGCTAGCGCGACCTGTCGGCCCCCGGCCAGTCTGTGTGTGACGCGGGCGAGCAGGATCAGCGCCCGCGCTTCAGCCTCTTTCTCGCCTTGGGTGCGGAAGAGGTCGAGCGCCTCGTCGAGCGCGGCTGCGGCCTCGCGGGGGCGGCCGGCCTGGTAGACGGCGTCCGCCCAGCGGACAAGCAGGTCGGGCCGCCCCGGATCATCGGACGGGGTAAGCTCGAGCGCGCGAGTGAGCCGCGCTTCCGCCTGGGTGGTGTCGAGGCCGAGCGCCCGCTCGCCGGCGAGCGCGAGGAAGCGCCGCGCCGGCAGGGCGAGCTCCTCCGCCAGCTCCGTGTCACCGGCGGCCCGCGCCAGCTCAAGCGCTTGAAGGTAGTGATGGGCGAGTACCTCGGCCAGATCCTCCACCCGATCGCCCGCCTGACGCTCGATCCAAGTGGCCGCCGAACGATGGCGGCGGGCCCGCTCCGGGCGCGGGATCTGGCCGTAGGCGACGTCGCGGACGAGCAGGTGCCAGAACGAGTACTCGCTCTCGCCTTCCATCGAGCTCACCCGAGCAGGGCGAACGAGCTCCTTACGGGCAAGCTCGTGCAGGGCGAGCTCAAGCTCGCCCTGGTCGCGGCCGCCGATCTCGGCCAGAGCGCCCACCCAGAACACCTTCCCGAGCACGGCTGCGTCCTGGAGCAGGCTCTTCCGCTCCGGCGCAAGCGTGTCCAGACGGGCGGCGATCAAAGCCTGCAAGCTCTCCGGCAACTCCATCTCGCCGGCACCCAGGTCGCGGTCGGCAAGCAGGCGCACGAACTCCTCCGCATACAGCGGGTTGCCGCCCGCCCGCTCCAGCACGCGCTGCTCCAGCTCCGCGCTGAGAACGCTGGTGGTGATTAGATGGGAAACGAGCTCCGCGGTCTCCTGATCCGAGAGCGGCGGCAGGTTGATCGTCGTCGCGTTTCGGATCCCCCCCGCCCAGCCCGGATGCCGCTCGTACAGCTCCGGTCGCGCAGTGCAGAGAAGGAGCAGCGGCACCCCCTCCGCCCACTCGGACAGATGCTCCAGGAACGCGAGCAGCGCCTCGTCCGCCCAGTGCAAATCCTCGAACACGAGCACGCTCGGACGGGCCGCGGCCAGCCCTTCGAGGAAGCGCCGCCAGGCCGTGAACAACTCCTGCCGCTCCGCCGGCGAAGCCGCCTCGACCCCGACCAGCGGCGCCAGCCGCTGCAACAGCCATTGCCGCTCCGGCTCCTCAGGGGAGACGGCCGCGTCCAGCTTCGCCAGTGCCGCCTCGGCCGAGTCAGACTCGAGGATCCCCGCCTCCGCCTTGACGATCTCGCCCAGCGCCCAGAACGTGATCCCCTCCCCGTAGGGCAGACAGCGCCCCTGCCGCCAGCGGGTCAGCTCAGGCTTCGTCCCGAGGTAGGCGAACAGCTCGGCGACCAGCCTGCTCTTGCCCACCCCCGGCTCGCCCACGATCGTGACCAGCTGCACCGAGCGCTGCTGCGCTGCCCGCTCGAGCGTCCCGATCAAGAGCGGCCTCTCCAACTCACGGCCGACCAGCGGCGTCGCGTACCGACGGGTGACATCGGTCCCGAACCGGGAGAGGGCCGCCCTCGCCACCCACAACTCCAGCGGCTCTGCCTTCCCCTTCACCCACGCCGGCTCAAGCGGGTCGTACTGGAACACTCGACTCGTCGCCCGATATGTCTGCTCACCGACCGCTACTCCGCCCACCGGCGCCGCACCCTGAATCCGAGCAGCGGTATTCACGACATCACCGGTCACGATCCCCTCACCCACCTCCGGACGAGCCCCGAGCGCCACCACCGCCTCACCCGTGTTGATCCCCACCCGCACCTGCAGCGAGAGGCCAGGATCGGCCTCGTTCAGCTCCGCGATCGCATCCAGGATCCTGAGGCCCGCCCTGACTGCCCGCTCGGGGTCGTCCTCGTGCGCCACCGGCGCCCCGAACACCGCCATCACCGCATCCCCAACGAACTTCTCTACCGTCCCCCCGTACCGCTCCAACTCCACCCGCAACCGCTCGTGATACGGCCTCAGGCGCGCCCGCACATCCTCCGGATCCGCCCGCTCCGACTCGGCCGTAAACCCGACCAAATCGCAGAACAGCACCGACACCACCTTCCGCTCCTCGAGCGCCGGCGGCGCGGTCTGACGAGTCAGCGGCGCGGTGCAGAACCCGCAGAACTGGAAGCCCTCCGGGTTCTCCTTGCCACAGGCGGGGCACTCCGCCACAGGGCGAGTCTAGGACAGGCCGTCAGAAGGCGCGAGTAGCGCAAGAACCGCTTAGCTGAAGGCCTCGGCACTCTTCAGACCAGGAGGTCTTCGATGGCAACCGCACCGCTAGACGATGAACTCTGGAAGCTGATCGAGCCACTCTTACAGGTGCGGAAGCGTCGCCTCCACCACCCCGGTCGGAAACGAATCCATGACCGTCGCACCCTTGCCGGCATCCTGTTCGTGCTGCGTACCGGGATCGCCTGGCAGCAGCTGCCGCAGGAACTCGGGTATGGCTCCGGCAGGACCTGCTGGCGTCGCCTCCAAGAATGGCAACAGGCAGGCGTGTTTCAGGCACTACACGAGCGCCTGCTCTCCCAGCTCCGCGCCGCCGGGCGCCTTGACCTCTCCCGGGCTGTCTGCGACTCGGCCTCGCTGCGGGCGCTTTTGGGGGCGATCAAACCGGGCCCAGTCCGGTTGACCGGCGCAAACTTGGCAGCAAGCACCACCTGATCACCGACGCCAACGGCATACCGCTCGCCTGCCTGCTCACCGGGGCCAACGCACATGACGTCACCCAACTGCTGCCACTCGTAGAGGCGATCCCAGCGATCCGCGGAGTTGTCGGAAGACCGCCACGCAGACCAGCAGTGCTCCTCGCTGACCGCGGCTACGACTCGCAGGCGCATCGGCTAGCACTACGCACACTGGGCATCAGGCCGCTGATTGCACGACGCAAGACAGCCCACGGCTCCGGCCTCGGCAGTCAGCGCTGGGTGGTCGAACGAACGCTCTCCTGGCTACACCAACATCGACGCCTACGCATCCGCTACGAACGCCAAGCCGAGATCCACCAAGCCTTCCTCAGCCTCGCCTGCTCCCTGATCTGCCTCCGAGCCCTCCGAGGTTCATTTTGTTAGAGGCTCTAAGTGGCCAAGTCGAGATATTTGGCGAGTCCGCCCACTGGCTCGCCTGCCCGCCAGGCAGTGAGTTGAACTCAGGACACGTTCTGCTCATCTGGAGATTGCACGGCGTCAATTACGCAGTCAGCGTCCACGGCGTGACCCCGCTGAACCGCCGTCTCGCCCTCCTACTGGCGAGGCACCTACGGTTTGTTCGCTGGTGACATTCGCGAACGCTGGCCCAGACCTGCAAGCTGCGGCCAGGAGCTGCTGTGGCCGGCGCGACCCTGGGCGTTCAGGCGGCGTCGCCTTCGTGCAGCGAGGGAGCGTAGGAGACGCCGACGATCAAGCCATCCTCGGTGAGAAGCCTGGTCACCGTCTGTCCCCACGGCTCTGTGCGCGCTGGGTGCAACAGCTCAAAGCCCGCGCGCTGAAGCTCACCGCCCGCCCTGGCGACCGCCTCCGCGTCCTCTACTTCAAACTCGATTGACGCCTGAGGGACGACCCGGCCGGCAGGCCATTCCGGTGTGCTAAAGCACGCCTCTGCCGCCTGCGGAGGGGCCAGACACCGAAATGCTTGCTGCCGGGGATACTCCCGCTGGAGTAGTAGCCCTCGCCTTCGCCTTCCAACGGGAGGCCGAGGGCATCGATGAACAGCTTGCGGCTCTGCGGCGGGTCGGCGGTGACGACCGCCACGCTCGCGATAAAGAGAACGTTCATGCAGCAGAGCCTACGGCTCAGCCGGGGACGCGGATTTGCCGAATACCGCGGCTCGCCAGCAGACTCGGCTCTGAGTGTCTTCGCGAACACTCGCGCGGGCCACAACTAAGACCTCGGCTCTCCGGATCGCACGGTGCTATACCAACGACAGTGCGTGTTGCTGCTGTTCTTGGATTGGCTCTCGCTCTCTCCGGGTCAGCGAGCACGGCGACAGCTCCGCAACCAGTCGTCGAGGCTATTCATGGCCGTGCGGTCGGTTGGGCCCCGACAGGTCCCGACTGGTTCGTCGTCTATCTGAAGGGCGGTGGAGGAGCTTGGTGTGGATTCGAGGGTGCGACGTGGCGGATGGCGCTCGTCTCCACCGCACCGCTGCCCCCGCATCTCGCAGCAGATCGGCGCATCGGCAGAGCAATGTGCGGCAACCAGCTCACCTGGGTTCAAAGCGGTCGGCTCAGCGACGGCCGACATCGGGAGGCCGCATTCATGCTCTGGGCAACGCCGTCGATCGGGGCGCGAGCCTACATCTATCGCGTCGGCGGGGATCGTTTTCGCCTCCTTGCTTCCTTCGGAGGCGATCGAGTCGTCATCAGGCGTGGAACCGTCAGGGTCGACTTCGAGAACCCCGGTCGCAGCCCGCACGGCGAACTGCTCGACGTCTATCGCTTCTCTCGCGGGCACTATCGACTCGTCTTCAGGCGTTAGTCCGGTCACCCACCGGGCGGAGCAACGGCGTGTTGCGCCTACGTCCCCGAGCAGGTGAAAAGGCCAGAAGACCTTGCGGAGGCTTTTCCTCCGGGAGAAGCCGCCGCTCGACTAACGGCGTCCGCGGTTTGCTCGTCGGGTGATATTCCCGTACACGGGCCCACGCGGATTAACTGTCGCCACCAGCTGCTCGTCGGGACGACGTTTGGGTTTCCGCCAACGGGGCAGCGAGAGACAGGGATGGGAACGGACCTCGGGCGCCTCATCTTGCGAGTCGCGGTCGGCTCGATCTTCGTTGAACACGGAACGCAGAAGCTCTTCGGCTGGTTCGGCGGTCACGGACCGGGCGGCACCGGGGAGTTCTTCGAATCTCTCGGGCTGCGGCCCGGTCGCCGCAACGCGATCGCTGCGGGGATCGCCGAGTCGGGAGGTGGCGCACTGCTAGCGCTCGGCCTTGCGACACCCGCTGCCGCGGCGGCGGTCGGGAGCGTAATGGTGACAGCCCTTCGCACTGCGATCTGGCCCGACGGGATCAAGGTCGGGACAGGCGGCTACGAGCTGCTCCTCCTCGCGGACGCCGTTGCCATCGCGAACATTGGCCCGGGGCAGTGGTCGCTCGACGCGGCGCTCGGCCGGGAGCGGCGTGGCGCTGGCTGGGCAGCAGCCGCGTTTGGAACTGCGCTCGCCGGCTCTGCCGTAGCGATCGCCGCGGGCAGGCGTTATTCCGAGGCGCGGGTCGAGGACGGGTCTGTTTCAGAACAGCGCGCCCAAACCGGAGCAAAAGCTGCGACGGCTTAGAGAGGTGGCCATCACTGGCGGCTGAGGTCGGCTGCCTATGAAGCCCTCGCGGGACATTCCCTCGGGGGACGGTAAGACTCGCCGGTTGGTCTGTCTGGGCAGTTGCCAGCCTGGTTGTCGTCGTGCCGCGTGTGACTCGTCGGGTGACTGGCCGCCGTGTGCGTGCCTTGGGAATGAACTGTCTGCGTGTGCGCGGCGGCGCCGGTCTGGCGCCCGCTGCTGGCTCGCGCACGCACTCAGCTGACGCGCATCAATAGCGTCAACATTTACGCGATCAATAGCGTCAACATAGTTTCACGCGCGCGCGTAAATAGCAGAGATCGGGGAGGGGCGCAAGGATGCGGTTGAGCCTGCGAGTAACCTTGCCTTCGGCGCGTTTGCTCTGGTGCGCACGCCGACGGAGTGACGATCACTCACCAAAACCGTGTCGAGGGGAGCGGTCGTGATGTTGCAGCAGGGCCAGGTGTTCAGGCTAAGCGGTGGCGACGGCAGGGACGAGTGGCGTTTCGCTACCGGGACAGTGGCCGCGGCTCGAGACGTGTGCAGCGGGACGGTTTCGCGTCCAAGCGCGACGCGAGCGAGGCGCTCGAGCGGGCACTGGAACGGCTGCGCCGTGAGCGAGGCCGCCGCAAACGCGCTGACGCTCGCCGAGTTCGTCAGAGGCCGCGGGCGTTCTCGATCCACTCCGCAGGGCAAGGCGCTTGCGCGGGTCAGATTCGCTACGGTGCCGCACTTGTGACGAACGGGCCACTCCCGGGGCACCGATCTAACCCAGCAACCGGAGTAGTCCTGCGCTCGATTAAACGGACGGCGCCGGCGGTCATCATCTTGTGCTTGGCAGCGGCGCTCGTGGCGACTCCTGCCCCGGGCGACCCCTCCATTACCTCGAAGCAGGCAGAGGCCCAGAGCGTCATGAACCAGGTTCAGGGGCTCGACGCGAGCCTCGAGCGAACGGTCGAAGCGTACAACTTCGCGACCGTGCAGCTAAACCAGGTTCGCCGCGAGTTGAAGGCGAATCACGCACAGCTTCGGATCGCGAAGCAAAGCCTCAAGCGGGCACAGTCGACTCTCTCGGCTCGCCTCGTCCAGCTCTACACGTCGGGTGGCCAAAGCGACTCGCTCGAGGTGCTGCTCGGGGCGTCGAGCCTCGACGATCTCGTCAACCGCGTCAACACGGCGAATCGGATCTCGGCGCAGGACACCCGCATGCTTACCCTCGTCACCCGCTTCGACAAAGAAGTGAAGGCGCGGGAGGCTCGCCTCAAGCACGCGAAGTTCGAGGCCGCCGCGCTCGTCAGTAAGCGGGCGTCCGAGCGGGCGTCGATCGAGGGCCAGCTCTCGGCCCGCCACGCGTTGCTCTCGTCGATTCGCGGGGAGATCGCTCATCTGAAGGAGCAGGAGGCGGCGCGGCAGGCCAAGCTGCGGCGGGAACTGGCTGCGCGAATCGCGAACCAGCAAAAACAGGCGTTGGCAACCGCTCTCTCGACCACGGCTGACCCTGTTGCTCCGGCCCCAGCAGCTGCTCCGGCTCCGACCCCCGCAGCTGCTTCGGCTCCGACCCCAGCAGCTGATCCGGCTCCTACCCCAGCACCTGCTCAGGCTCCGACCCCGGCAGCTCCTCCGGCCCCGGTCACGACTCCTCCGCCGACGCACTCGAGCGTTGTCTCGATCGCAATGCGTTATCTCGGCGTGCCCTACCGCTGGGGCGGCGCTTCCCCGTCGGGCTTCGATTGCTCGGGCCTTGCCATGTACGTCTTCGCGCAGGTCGGTGTCTCGCTTCCGCACAGCTCGTACGCCCAGTACGGGATGGGGAGCGCGGTCTCGCGCGACCAGCTCCAGCCCGGCGACCTCGTCTTCTTCGACGGGCTCGGCCACGTCGGGATCTACGTCGGCGGCGGCAGCTTTATCCACGCGCCGCACACCGGCGACGTCGTCAAGATCTCGAGCATGACCGGCTGGTATGCCTCGATGTACGTCGGCGCACGCCGCGTTTGAGACGGGCCCCCGCACGCCGTAATCTCGGGATAGGTCGGTCAGAGCCGCCGCACAACGATGCCACGACGACACTTCGGACGGATCGATCCATTCTGCCCGGGGGCTCAGGGCCGATCGAGATGCAGCCAGCCTCACATAATCCGAACTGCGCCGTCGTTGAAGCAGACCCGGGCCTCGCGACTTGACGATCGGGTTGGCTTGGCGCTCATGCCTCTCGACCCGTCCGTGCGCCGATCCGCCCGGATTGAAATAACAAGAGAGCCGCCCGCAACGGCGAGCGAACCGATAGCGACGCAAATCGCGATGATCGAGACGACATCCACCGCGCGCGGATGTTAGGGGCCGAGCGGCGTCTAGGGATGGCTCGACGGTGCGGGAAAGGCTTTCCACAACCCTCAGGTCAGGGTTCTTTCACCGGTGATTAATCAGCGAAGCAGCGGGAACCCGAACCCCGGAGCCGAGCGGCCGAACACCCTTGTGGCCCCCGGCCATTGCGGAGCGTCATCGTCATCTCCGAGGGGTCGGATAAGACGGTGGCCAGCGGTCTCTCGGCTCCAAACTCTCGCACTGGCCACACACCTCACGACAGCCGGCGGGTCCGAACTCCCAAGCCTCCAGGCGGTCGGGTAACGGGTCAGTCTGATTGTTAAGGGAATCGGGGCTCGGTCGCTGAGGTCCTGCGGCGACCCGCGGCCTTGGCATCCGAGAGAGATGGGAGACATCGCCCGACCCGCCATCCGATTAGTGCAGTGACCCCGCACGCGGGGTCAACGTCCGCCGTTGGTACCTCAACCTACGCCGCGCGCACAGCGCTGCTTATGGCCGTTGGACGAGCGGGAACTCCGCTGCTCGTGCCGAAAGCGTCACTCGAGCTGGGGCACCCCTATCTCCTACCCGGGGCTTGGCGGGTCGTCATCTTGCCGCAGACATCGGCGGCCAAGTCCGCTCGGCGCCCTCGAGAAGGGACGGTCGCGAACCTGGCTCGATGACCAGGGATGGTGGGTGGGGGTTGCCAGCTAATACAACACCTCGAAACAGCATTGCTCCGGCGATCTCGACCCGTACGTGGAGGGGCGGTCATGAAGCTCTGCCCGCGCGATCCTTCACACGGGCTGATGTTTCAGCGCGAGGATGAGACCGGAACGGCCACGGCCACGGCTGGCGGTCTCGAAAATGCACTCGGTTGGGCGGGGTCAGGTCTTGGAACGACGCTTCATTTCCAAGACCTGACCCCAGATTCGCCCGGTGGAGTTAGCGGACGTGCTCGAGGTGAATCCGTCGGCAACGACGCTCGGCGGA
>VAWI01000065.1 GCA_005884005.1 Actinomycetota bacterium | reverse complement strand
CAGAGGTTTCCGCGCAGCGCCTGCTCGCGCTCGATCGATTCGAAGAGGGCCTTGAAGTTCCCCTCCCCGAAGGTCGTCGCGCCGTGCCGCTCGATCACCTCGAAGAAGACCGTCGGCCGGTCCTGGGCTGTCTTCGTGAAGATCTGCAGGAGGTAGCCGTCCTCGTCGCGATCGGCCAGGATCTTCAGGCGCTTCAGGTCGGTGTAGTCCTCGGAGATCTCGCCGACTCGACCTTCGACCTCCTCGTAATACGCGTCGGGCGTGTCGAGGAAGAGCACGCCGCGCTCCTTCAGCTTCGTGACCGTAGCGACGATGTCCTCGCTCTGCATCGCGATGTGCTGGACACCGGGGGCGTGGTTGAACTCGAGGTATTCCTCGATCTGGCTCTTGCGCTTTCCCTCGGCCGGCTCGTTGATCGGGAACTTGATCTTGCCGCTTCCGTCCGCCATCACCTTCGACATCAGCGCCGAGTATTCGGTCTGGATCTGGTCGTCGCCGAAGTGAACGATGTTGGTCATCCCGAAGACGCGTTCGTAGAACTCGACCCACGCGTTCATACGCCCGAGCTCGACGTTGCCGACGACGTGGTCGAGAGCCTTCAGGCCGACGCCGGGATCTGGGTGCCCGTTCTCGACCGCCGAGCGGTAACCGGGCAGGTATGGGCCCGCGTAGTCCTTGCGGTTGACGAAGGTATGGATGACGTCTCCGTAGGTCGCGATCGACGAGAGCTGAACGCGACCGAACTCGTCCTCCGCCCAATGCGGCTCCGCAATACCGCGGGCTCCGCGCTGGACCGCGGTCCGATACGCGTCATCGGCGCTCGGCACCTGCAGCGCGATGTCGCGGGCGCCGTCGCCGTGACGGCAGGCGAACTGCGTCACCTCACTGTCGGAGCGCAGCCCGCTCGTCAGGACGAGCCGGATGTCGCCCTGCTCAACGACGTACGAGGCGCGGTCGCGGACGCCGGTCTCCGGCCCCGCGTAGGCGGTCCGCGTGAACCCGAAGGCGCGCTGGTAGAAGTAGGCGGCCTGCTTCGCGTTGCCGACCCAGAGCTCGACGTGATCCCAGCCATCCAGCGGCATGAAGTCGGTCGAGCTCATGCTCGTACTTTAACGAGCTGCCGCGCGAGTTCCCGGCTGCGGAGACGCCTCGTCACCGACGGTCAGGCCCTCCAACTCGGTCCGCAGCGGCGCCTCGCGGACCCAAAACAGCGAGATCACGAAGACGGCGGCACAGAGGAACACCGCCGAGAGGAACGCCGGGTGGAGGGCGTTCGCGAGCGCGACCCGCCCGGCCCGGGGCAGGCGGTGGATCGCGACACCGCTCGTGCTCACGGTCGGCGGCAGATTCTGGTTGACGATCACGCCCATCAGCGTCACGCCGAGAGTCGCCCCGATCGAACGGGAGAACTGCGTCAGTGCCGTGGCCGTTCCCATTGCCGCTCGCGGCACCGAGTTCTGGACCGAGAGGACGAAGATCTGCATCATCATCCCTAGCCCGATCCCGGCGATGATCATGTTGCGAGCAGCCTCACCGTTCGTCGTGTGAACGTCCATGCGCCAGAGCAGGAACATCCCCGCTCCGAGGATGACCGGGCCGATCAGCGTGTTCGGTCGATAGCGCCCGGTCCGAGAGACGATCTGGCCGGAGATAACGCTGGTCGCTACCGCGCCCAGGATCAGCGGCGTCAGCACGACGCCCGATGACGTCGCCGAGGTGCCGATCACGCCCTGGACGAAGAGCGGCACGAAGCTGATCGTCCCGAACATGGCCGCCCCGACGAGCGCCATGCAAGCGACGCTCGAGGAAACGGTCTGGTTGCGGAGCAGGTCGAATGGCAGGATCGGCTCGATGACATGGCGTTCGATGACCCCAAAAGCGGCTATCAGGACGCCGGCCGCGATCAACGCACCGAGCACCTCCGGCGAGCCCCATGGGTACTCATTGCCGCCCCAGACGAGCCCGAGCAGCAGGGCGCTCGTTCCGGCAGCGAGGACGGCGGCGCCGAGCCAGTCGATCGAATGCTCTTGCTTGTAAGGCCGGCTCGGCATCGTCACGAGGATCACGGCAAGCGCCAGGCCGCCGACGGGCAGGTTGACGTAGAAGATCCAGCGCCAGCTCATGTTGTCGACGATGAAGCCTCCGACGAGCGGGCCGACGATCGAGGCGCCCGCGAAGACGGAGCCAATCAGGCCCTGGTAGCGCCCGCGGTCGCGCGGCGGGACGATCATCCCGACCATCGCCAACGTCAGCGGGAAGAGGCCGCCGGCGCCGATACCCTGGACGGCGCGGAAGATGACTAGCTCCCACATGTTCTGCGCCGCGCCACAGAGAGCCGAGCCCGTGAGAAAGATCAGGATCGCGACGATGAAGAGCGGCTTGCGACCGTGGACGTCGCCGAGCTTGCCGTACAGCGGCACAGTCACGGTCGAGCCGAGCATGTACGCGGTGAAGACCCATGTGTACTGCGTGATCCCGCCGAGGTCGGAAACCACCCTCGGCAGCGCGGTCGCGACGATCGTCTGGTCGAGCGCGGCAAGGAGCAGCGCCACCATCAGCCCGGAGTAGATCGCGAGGATCCGGCCGATCGTGAACTGATAGCCGGGCGGCTGGCGGGCGAGGCGCTCACGGAGCGTCATGGCGATTCACCGCTCGGCACCAGAACCGGCTCCCGTCTCCGCGAGAGGACGATTCCGACCGCGATCAGCAGTCCGCCCGCGACCTGGTAGCGCGTGAGGGGCTCATGCAGGAGCACGAGCGCGAAGACCGCCCCGAGGAACGGCTGCAGGTTCGTGTACAGGGAAGCCCGGGATGGGCCGACCCGGTCGATCGAGTTGAACCAAAGGAGGTTTGTCAGGAAGAGCGGGGCGAGGACCGCGAACACAAAGGCGAGCCACACCAGGCTCGGCAGATCACCGTAGTCCTGCGACGCGAGCTGCGGCGAGCCCACTGCGAGCAGAGGGATGGCGCCCACGGTGAGCGCCCAGGCGCTGATCCTCGAGGCCGTATAGCGAGTCATCAGCGGCGCGATCGCGACTGAATAGGCGGCCCAGGTGGCCGTCGCGAACAACGCCAGGGCGTAGCCCCAGAGGTCGCCCGAGATGCCGCTTTTCGCGCCGAACGCGACCATGCACACGCCGCCGAACGAGACCGCGGCAGCGAGCCAGAACCGGGAGTGCAGCCGCTCGATTCCACCCACCGCCGCGAAGAGCGCGGTCAGGATCGGCATCGTCCCGAAGATGAGCGCGACGGTCGCCGCCGTCGTCAGCTTCGTGCCGTAGATGAACGCGACCGAGTTGAGGAAGATCCCGACGGTCGCAGCGCCGAGCATGAACGGGATGTCGCGGCGGGCGAGCCGGAACGAGTGCTCTCGCACCCAGGTGAAGCCGATGAAGAGCAAGGCGGCGGTCCCGAAACGGACGGCGCTGTACGCGAGCGGCTTGAACCCATGGTTCAAGACGTACTTCGTGACGGTGAAGTTGAGCGACCAGATCACGACCGTTGCAAACAGCATCAGGTCTGCAATCTCCGGACGGCGCACCCGCTCGACCCTACCCATTAGGCTCTTTGCGATGCCTGAGCCGACGAAAGAGGCCATCGACGCGCTCGTCGGGCCGGCGACTCCGCAGTTCGCCTACCAGCTGCGCGCACGCATCGAGGAGCTCGTGAAGGACCTCCCGGAAGACGACTCCGTGCGGCGGTACGGCGAGGAGAAGATGCAGCTGCTCGACCGGCTCGGCCATGCCTCGTCGAAGGCAGAGGCCGGCGGCCGCGTCAGGCGAGACGTGCCGGGCTGGGAGGAGCTCCCGAGCTCAGCGCCAGCCGACGCGCCGCTGCCTCATCGTCCCGTCGAGACGTGACCCGGTGCCAGACCCGGAGACACGCCCCGAGCAGCCCCGTCTGACCGAAGTCGCCTGCAACAGCCGCCCTTTGGGGATCGTGGCCGCCGTGCCAACGCGATCCAACGCGTCCCGGCAGGCCGTGCCCCAGTGCCAGGCACGGGGACACGCCCCGCGAAGACCATGAGGTTCGACGGCGCCTCGGTCTTCGTGACCGGCGGCTCGCGCGGGATCGGCAAGACGATCGCGCTCCGGTTCGCCGAGCTGGGCGCAAAGCGACTCGCGATCGGCTACCTGCGTAACGACAGCGCCGCCGAAGCGACCGCCGAGGAGCTCCGCGCCGCGGGAGCCGAGCCCGTGCTCGTGCGTGGCAACGTCTCCTCGGACCGGGTCGCCCGCGATGTCGCAGAGCTCGGCCCACTGGACGCCCTGATCCACAATGCCGCCACGGGGGTGATCCGACCCGCGCTCGAGGTCGAGAAGAAGCACTGGGACTGGACGCTTGATGCGAACGCGTATGCCCTGCTAGCGCTCGCGAGGGCCGCAGCGTCGCAGATGCAGCCTGGGTCGTCGATCGTCGGCCTCTCCAGCCTCGGCTCTATCCGCGTGCTCGAGAACTACGTCGTGGTCGGCACCTCGAAGGCCGCGCTCGAATCGCTGGTGCGCTACCTCGCCGTCGAGCTCGCGCCGCGCGGGATCCGTGTCAACGCCGTCTCGGCCGGGGTGGTCGAGACCGAGGCGCTCGACCACTTCCCGAACAAGGACGAGATGCTGCGCATGGGCCGCGACCGGACACCGGCCGGCCGGCTGGTCGAGCCCGCCGACGTCGCGGACGCAGTCGCCTGGCTTTGCTCCCCGGGCGCCGAGATGGTGCGCGGCCACACGCTCGTCGTCGACGGCGGCTTTTCGCTGCTGGCGCAATAGTCGTGGAACCGACCGACTACAACCGTCGAGCCTGGGACGAGATCCACCGCCGCCGCGCCGACGCGATGGTGGGACAGCTCGGAATCCCGGAGACGATCCGCGAGCGGCTCCCCGACGTGAACGGCAAGCATGTGCTCCACCTGCAGTGCGCGACCGGCGAGTCGAGCGCCCAGCTCGCCGAGCTCGGCGCGCTCGTCACGGGCGTCGACATCTCCGCCGAAGCAACCGCCGTCGCGCGCGAGCGGGTGCCGAACGCGCTATTCCTCGAGGGGGATGTCCACCAGCTGCCGCTCCAGCTCGAACGCGGCCGCTTCGACTTCGTCTACACGGGCGGCGGCGTGTTTCACTGGCTCCACGATCTCGACGCCTGGGCAAGCGGGATCGCCTCCGCGCTCAAGCCCGGCGGCACGCTGCTCGCCTACGACGACCACCCAGTCTCGGCGTGCGTCGACCAGGCCTCACACTGGCGCGAGGATTACTTCGACGAGACCCCGATCGTCGAAGTCGGCTGGCGGCACTTCGATCTCCCGGGAGAGCCGGCGCAGGAGCAGAAGTACGAGCGCTTCTGGCGGCTTGGCCAGATCGTCACCGCCGTCGCCGGCGCCGGGCTCGTGATCCGGTCGCTGGAGGAGTTCTCGACCATCTACGCGACCTACTGGCGCGAGAAGGACCCGCGTGTTCCGGGCCAGTTCGTCCTGATCGCGTCGAAGCCCTAGAGCAGCGAAAACGCCTCGTCGAGGTCGGCGTCCGTGATCGTCAGGGGTGGGGTCGCCGAGATCAGCTTTCCGCCCGGCCCGGCCGGGATGACGATGACGCCACGCCGGAGCGCCTCGCCGGCATCGCCTTCCCGCGCGCGCAGCAGACCCTTGCCATGCCAGCCCTCGCGCTCGAACCGCTCGCCGGCCGCGTCGACGCGGTCGAGCAGCTTCGGCACTTCGTCGAGCACCACGAGCGCGGCCGTACACGCGAGCGGGTTGCCGACGTGCGTGTGCGTGTAGACGTCTTCGTCGCCCAGCTCCCAGACCCGCTCGAGCTCGTCGCGGTAGAAGAGCGCGGCCGAGATCGGCAGGCCGTGGCCGAGCGCCTTGCCGACCACGAGCACATCGGCGAACTCGGCCCCGGGCCAGAGCTCTCCCGTGCGGCCGAGCCCAGCGTAGATCGCGTCGACAATCAGTAACGCGCCGCGCGCGGTGCAACGGCGGCGGAGGACTCGCAGGAAGTCGGGCGACGGCACCTGTGCGCCGCCTCGCGCCTGCACCGGCTCGACGATCACACAGCCGCAGCGCGCGGGCAACGGACCGGGGTCCTCGCCGAACCGCCGCCGGTAGACGGGGCCGGGCAACCAGGTCCGAAACGGGAGCCGAAAGGCATCGATCGACGTCGCGGCAAGTGCGAGCAGGCCGGTCCCGTGGTAGGCGCCTTCGAAGGCGAGGATCCCCGGCTTGCCGGTCGCGAGCAGCGCGGTCCGAAGCGCGATCTCGACCGCGTCCTCACCCGTGACGCCGAGCTTCGCTGGCCGGGGCAGCCGTCTACGGAGCTCGACGGCGATCTCAGCCTCCGCGAGATCGCCGAGCGCGTGCACGACCCGCTGGGCGCGCCAGGCCGCGAGGATCTTCGGATTCCGGTGCCCGAGCGCAGCGACTCCGAAGCCGGCGGAGAGGTCGAGGTATTCCCTGCCGTCGGTGTCGACGACGCGGCAGCCTTCCGCCTCGGCCCAGATCAAGCGGAGCCGTTGCGCCGCGGCACGAAGCGCCCGAGCGCGTCCGCGGCGATGTAGCCCGCGATCTTCGGGTTCTCCTGCAGCCGGCGCAGCGAATAGGCGTACCAGTGCTCGCCGAAGGGGACGTAGATACGCAGCCTGTGGCCGTCGCGGACTAGCTTGTCCCCCAGCGCCTCGGCCACGCCGAGCAGCATCTGGAACTCGTACTCGTCCTTCGCGAGACCGCGCCGAGCGACGATCCGGCGCCCCTCCGAGACGAGCCAGTCGTCATGGGTCGCGATTCCCACGTAGCAGCCGGCATCTAGCAGACCCTCGAGCGCCCGCAGGAAGTTCGAGCGCACCTCGTCGTAACCCTGGTAGGCAAGCTCCGGCGGTTCGACGTAAATGCCTTTGCAGATCCGGACGCTCGGCTGAAGGTCGGCGAGCGAGCGGATGTCGTCGAGAGTCCGCCGAAGGTACGCCTGCAGGACGACGCCGAGGTTCTCGTGGCCGGCCTCGCGGAGCTCGCGATAAAGGCGCAGCGTGTCGTCGGTCGTCGAGGAGTCCTCCATGTCGATGCGAACAAAGTTGCGCCGGCGCGCCGCCTCGCCGACCACCGACTCGAGGTTCTCGCGGCAGAGGTCGTAGTCGAGCTTCAGCCCGAGCGCGGTCAGCTTCACGCTCACGTTCGAGTCGAGCCCCTCCCGCCCGATCGTCTCGAAGACGTCGCGGTAGGCGCCTGCGATCGCACGAGCCTCGTCGTCCCGAGTGATCTCCTCGCCGAGGACGTCGATCGTGGCCAGCTTGCCCTGCGCGTTGGCCGTCTTGACCACGCGGCAGGCATCCGAGAGCGTCGGCCCGGCGATGTAGCGCTGCGCCAGCATTTGCACGAGCGGCTTCGGCACCGCCGGCAGCATTCGCGCGATCGTGCGATCCAGGATCACGAGCGGGGCGGATTGTAGTTGGAGGGCTTGGCGAGACGCCGCTCGTCGTCGGGGCGCGATGGTCGTTCCGAGGCAAGGACGCAGAGAGCGTTCGTAGCTGAAAGCTACGGGCGCGACTGCGATACCAGGGCGGAGCCGGTGGCGAGCAGCGCGTTCCGGCGGCACAGACTGCGTTTCGCCAAGGCCTCCTGAACACGCGCGGGGCCTACGATCCACGCATGGACGTTTGCCGCGTCGAGGATCCCGGCGCCTTCCTCGAGGCGGCTTCGGCGCTGTTGCTCGAGGACGAGGCGCGCCACAACCTCATTCTTGGGATCGCCGGGACGCTCCGAGACCACCCTTTGCACTACCCGGACTATGGGCTATGGCTGGCCGAGGACGGCTCGGACACGGTCGGCGCCGCGCTCAGGACGCCGCCGCACAACCTCGTCTTGGCTCGCCCGCGCGACGATTCGGTGCTCGAGGCACTCGCGGCCGCTATCGACGATGAGCTTCCCGGCGTGGTCGCGGCGCTGCCGGAAGCGCAGGCGTTCGCCGCATCCTGGGCGGCGAGAACAGGTGCCACGCCCCGCACGAACCGAGCCCAAGGCGTCTTCTCGCTCGGGCGCGTCGAGCCGCCGGCCGCAATCTCCGGCCGGTTGCGTGACGCCGGAGCTCACGACCGTCCCTTGCTCCTCGACTGGTTTCGGGCCTTCGCGGAGGAGGCGCTCGGCGAGTCCCCCGACGACAAGTCTGTCGCCCACGCCGTCGACCATCGCCTGCAGGCCGGAGAAGCCGGGATCTCTCTCTGGGAAGACGGTCGCACGGTCTCGCTCGCGGCATTCGGAAACCCGACTCCGAACGGGATCCGGATCGGGCCCGTCTACACACCGCCCGAGTACAGGCGGCACGGCTATGCCTCGGCCCTGGTCGCCGAGCTCTCTGAGCGCCTGCTCGCCAAGCGGCGCTTCTGCTTCCTCTTCACAGACCTCGCGAACCCGACCGCGAACAGGATCTACGAGCAGATCGGTTACCGCCGAGTTTGCGAGGCGGCCGAGATCACGTTCGAGCAGGGCTAGATTGATTGATTCGCGCCGACGTGGGTAACTCCGCGCTCGTGGCCGCAGTCGAAGCCGCTCCTCTCGAACGGCTGGGGGAAGCTGGCCTTCAACGGGCTCGCGGGGCCATTCGCGGGGCTTGCGACCGCCGTCGGGCTCGGCTGGCTCGCCGTCCTGCTGTACGTCGACGCGGCCGTCTCTCCCGGCGGGACGGGCCTGATCTACGTCGCCTCGAGCTCACGCCTGTCTTACGCCCTCAGCCGCGAGGGCTATGTCTGGTCACCGCTGCACTGGCTGAACTCTAAGCGGGTGCCGATCGTCGGCATCGTCCTCACCTTCGTCGTCGGCGTCATCCTCTTCCTCCCCTTTCCCGGCTGGCAGAAGTTCGTCGGCTTCATCACCTCGGCGACGGTGCTCTCGTACGCGCTCGTGCCGCCTGCGCTCATCGGCATGGCGGTCATCTCCTGGCTCGGCCAGTACGACGGCCGGGACACCATCCCGTTCTGGTGGGACATCGTCGTCGTCGCCTTGTTCAGCCTCGCGGTGTACGCGTTGGCGCTTTCAGTTCGGCTCGCGCCCGAGCGAACACAGGAGCTGATCGGCGATCTGACCGCTGAAGCCGAGGAGGAACAGCGGGAGCTAGGCGCGGCGCCCGCGCACTAACCCTCGCGCATGAAGCCCTGGCGCGCGGCGCTTACAAGCGCGACCGCCTCGGGAAAGAGCACGCGCATCGCGTCGCGGAGTGCGATCGCCTGCTCGTCGGGCCCGCCCTGGGCGGACACCTGCTGGAGCGCCGCCGCCGTCAGCTCGACCGCGGTGTTCAGCGTCAAGGTCGCGAACTGCTCCCGCTGCGCCTCCTGCACGGTCTCGGCCTGCTGCTCGGCGAACTCGCGCAGGCTGCGCATCAAGTCCTCCGGATCACCGCCGAAGGGAAAGCCGGGACCGCTGCCTTCCATCACCTCACTGTAGCCCGCGCATTCAGTCCAGCGGAACCTTGTACGCAGCCTCCACGTCGCGGCTCAGCTTCTCGACCGTCGCCGTCGCCTGCTTCATGGCAACGGCGAACGGTGAGCCCTGTCCGCCGAGGGCGCGTTCGAGCCTGAGGGTCGCAGCGCCGATCTCATCGAGCCGCGCCGGCGTCGCAACACGGGGCGCCGCGCCGATTACCGCCTCGAGAGCGAGCCCGGCTTCCTCCGCCTCCTCGATTCCTGCCGGGTTCTCCGTGAGGCGCAGTGCGACGAGCTGGGAACGGAGCTCGTCCAGGTCGCCGCCACCGGCCGTTTCCTCGGCGAGCTCGACGAGGGCGGCGATCGAAACGACCTCCCGTATGCGCGCGCGATCCTGAACCGCGTTCCCGTCCTCCTCGAGTACGAGCCAGCTCGTTTCGCCACCCTCGCCGCTGTAGGCGCAGAGGTAGGACCGCGCCCCCGAGGAAGGCTCGGTCGGGACGATGCCAACGACCTCTTCGCCCGGCTGCGCGTAGCGAACCGCGGCTTCGGCGATCCGCCGCAGATCCTGAGTCAGCGCCACGCGGCGAGAATAGACTCGAACTGTGGCCGAGTCCGCCTCCGCCCGGACGCGCCGCGCGCTCGAGCTGTTCGCACCGCTCGGCCCCACGTACGAGCGCTACGCGCGGCTGCTCTCACTCGGACAGGACCCCCGCTGGCGGAGATTCCTCGTCTCTCGAATCGAGGCAGGCCCCGGCGAAAAAGTGCTGGACGTCGCCACCGGTACGGGCGCGGTCGCACAAGAGCTGCTCCGCCAGAAGGGCTGCACCGTCGTCGGTGTCGACCAGAGCCCGGAGATGCTCGCGGTTGCGCGCGAGCGTCTGCCCGCGGACGTCGAGCTCGTCGAGGCGGGCGCCGAAGACCTCCCGTTCGACGACGCCTCCTTCGACGCGCTCACCTTCACGTACCTCCTTCGTTATGTCGACGACCCGGCGGCGACCCTCAGTGAGCTCGCCCGCGTCGTCCGCGCGGGCGGCATGGTCGCGAGCCTCGAGTTCGCCGTCCCGGCCGGGCTCTGGCGGCCACTCTGGCGAGCTTACGTCAGCGCCGTGCTTCCGGCGGCGGGACGAATCGTCTCGCCCGGGTGGCACGAGGTCGGCCGCTTCCTCGGAGGCAGCATCCGCGGGTTCTGGCGCGGCTACCCACTCGAACGCCAGCTCGCGCTGTGGCGCGCGGCCGGCATCGACGAAGTGCGACATCGGCGCTTGAGCCTCGGCGGCGGGATCGTGATCTGGGGCCGGCGGGCGTGAACAGCGAGGCGCGTCCGGCTTTCTACGCCCTCGCCCCCGGCGGCTGGCGCGACTACGTGACGCTCCTGCACCTGCCCTATACGGCGTGGCACCTGAGCTATGTCGTCATCGGTGCGTGTCTTGCTCCGCACGTCCCGGCTGGGCGGCTCGCGCTCACCGTCACGGCCTTCGGCCTCGGCCTCGGCATCGGCGCGCATGCCCTCGACGAGCTGAACGGCCGCCCTCTTCAGACGCGGATTCCGACCGAGGTCCTCGTCGCGCTCGCGGCCCTCTCCCTTGCCGGTGCATCTGCGATCGGAATTGTTGTTGCCGTCACGCACGACCTCTGGCTATTCGTATTCGTCGCCTTCGGCGCCTTCATCGCTTGCGCTTACAACCTCGAGCTGTTCGGCGGTTTCTTCCACAACGGCTTCTGGCTGGCGACCGGCTGGGGCGCGTTCCCGGTCCTGACGGCCTACTTCGCGATGGCCGACCGGATCACGGGCGAAGCAGTGCTCACGGCCGTGTTCGCCGCGCTGCTGATCCGCGCCCAGCAAACGCTGTCTACTCCGGTCCGTGACGTTCGCCGCAGGACCGTCTCCGTCACGGGCACGATCGAGCGAACGGACGGGTCACGCATTCCGATCGCCCCTGAAACGCTGACCGGCCCGTCCGAGCGTGCGCTTCGCTTGATGGCGGCCGCGAGCATCTCATTGGCCGCCGCGTTGCTCGTGCTTCGATTCGGCTGATCTACGATCCAGCGTTGTGAGTACCGAGACCGCTGTGCAGATTGCCTTCGCCGCCGGAGTGGTGCTGGTCGCGGCCACGATTGCGGCGGCGCTCTCAGGACGGGGCTCCCGGCGCGAGGTCGTCGGAGTCGCCGGCCTCCTCGGACTCGCCACTGCAGCCGGTTGGGTTGTTTTCGCGCTCGACGTCGACCGGGGCACGGCTGTGGCAGCGGCCGGACTGACCGTCTGCTGTGCGGCGGCCCTCCTGACGCTGCCGCTCGGCGCCGGGCTGGCGCGGAGCCGGCGAATCCGCGCCGAGTTGGACGAGGCGGAGGCTGCGCTGGAAAAGCTCGTCGAACGCGAGACAGTGCGGCGGGGGGAGGAGCTCGAGCGCACGCTGGCGCGGGCGCGCGCCGATTCGGCCTCGCGGCTCGCCGAAGAGGAACGGAAGCTCGCCGAAGCACGGCGTAGCGAGTTGACCCAGCGAGAGCGGCGGCTCGGGGCCGAGCTCGGAGAGGCCCTGGCCCTCGTCGAGCGCCGGGTCGAGCAGCGGCTGACGGAATGGTCCGGAGATCTCGACCGGATTCAGCAGGGTTTGACGACCCGTCTCGGTGAGCTGGCGCAGCGCCAGCGCGAGGCGGTCACCGAGGCCCAGGCGAGACTCGAAACGGAGATGGAGCAGCTCAAGTCCGCCAGCGAGGACCAGCGCGCGATTCTCGCCAAGCTCCGAGAGGAATTCGAACGTGTCGCCGGAGAGGCCGGGACTGCTGCCCGACGCGAGGTCGAGGTGCACGAGAGCGAGCGGCGGCGGGCGCTGCACGAGGTTTCGGAGCGGCTGCGTCAGCGCGAGCGCGAGCTCCGTGAGCGCATTGCCGCCGAGGAGACGGACGCCGTGCGCCGGATTCAGGCGGGCTTCGCCGACGTCGAGCGGCGCCAGATCGATCAGCTGACCCGAATTGTCGACCGGACCGCGAACCGCCTCTCCGAGGCGGCGGTCGAGCAGTTCTCAGCGACTGTCAAGGCCGCGCGTGACGACGCCGCCAAGCGGCTCTCTCGCGAGCTCGAACGCGCGGTCGCGCAGTTCGCGCACGACGCGCAGTCCGTCCTCGCGGAACGCCTCGCCCAGGTGTCTGACGCGGGCGCCGCGCGAGTCGACCGCAAACTGACCGAGATCGTGGGCCGGATCGAGCATCGCCGCGACGAGTTCCTGGCCGACTTCCAACGCCGCTTCTCGGACGTCGAAGCAGAGCTGCGGTCTCAGATCAGGGCGATCGGCGCCGATGCCGAGGCGGAGCGCGAGGTGCTCGAGGCCCGGGTGCACGACTTGACCCGCCGCCTGGAGACCGCGGTCACGGCTGCGGAGTCGAGGCTCGAAGGCGCGTTTCGAACCGATTAGTCGGGGACACAAACTTCGGGCGGCAGGGTTCGTCTAGGAAAAGGCGAAGCAGACTGACCTCATGACCCAGATGATCGAGACACCACAGGACGAGCGAGCGAAGGTCGAAAGCTGGCGGCTCCACGTGCTGATGGAGGCCGGTTTTTCGCTCCCAATCGCCGAGAAGCTCGCCCACAGCGAGGCAGACCTGCATCGCGCAGTCGAGATGGTCCGCAGCGGCTGCGACCACGAGACCGCGGCGCGCATCCTCCTTTAACGGGTTCACCCGAGCGGAGCGACGGGTCAAGCTAGTCTCGCGGAAAATGCGAGAGCATTTTTCGCGATGATGAAGGTCGAGGCGACTGCTTACGGCGACCGCAAGGTCTTCTCGGTCTCTGCGTTCAACCGCGGGATCTCCACCTGGCTGCAGCGGCTGCCGACGGTCTGGGTCGAGGGAGAGGTGACGGAGCTGAGGCGGCATCCGCGCTGGCAGAGCGTCTTCTTCACGCTCAAAGACCCTGGCGACGGCGCCTGCCTCGGCGTCTCGATGCCGCGCGGGCAGTTCGACGGCCTGCGGCTCGACCTCGCCGACGGCGACCGTGTCCACGCCTACGGACGGCCCGAGCTCTATGCGGCGCGCGGAGAGTTCCGCCTGCGCGCTCTCTCGCTCGAGCGGTTCGGGCTTGGCGATCACCTCGCCGCGCTGGAGCGGCTGAAACGCAAGCTGGCGGCAGAGGGGCTGTTCGCGGCGGAACGCAAGCGAGCGCTGCCCGTCTGGCCGCGCACGATCGGGCTCGTTACCGGCAACGACGCGGCCGCGAAGCGCGATGTCCTGATCGGAATCCAGACGCGGTTCCCGCCGGCGCACGTCGTCGTCGCCGAGACCTACGTGCAAGGCCCTCGCGCCGCGGGCGCGGTCGTCGAGGCGCTGCGCCGCCTCTGCGAGGTCCCGGAGCTGGACGTCGTCGTCATCGCCCGCGGCGGCGGTAGCTTCGAGGATCTGCTGCCTTTCAGCGACGAGCGGCTCGTCCGTGCGATCGCAACCTCCTCGGTCCCGGTGGTCTCCGCGGTCGGACACGAGCAGGACACGCCGCTCTGCGACCTCGCCGCGGACATTCGAGCCTCCACGCCAACGGCCGCGGCGCGGTTGGTCGTCCCGGATCTCGGAGAGCTCCACGAACGTCTCGAGCGGGCCCGCGCCGGCCTCGGGCGGGGCGCTCGCCGCTCGCTCGAATTGAAGGTCGCGCGCCTTGCGCAGGCCCACGAGCGCCTACGTCGCGCGCCGGCGCTGCTTGTCGAACGCCGCCGGGCCGCGTTGGAGCACGCCGCCGGCCGGCTGCGCGCGCTCTCACCGCGTGCAACGGTGAACCGCGGCTATGCGATCGTGCGCGCGGGCGAGACAATCGTCCGCTCCGCAACCGCCGTCGACGGCGGCGAGCGGATCGAGGTCGAGGTGAGCGACGGAAGGTTCGGCGCCCGTGTCGAGTGAGCCGACCTTCGAGGCCGCGCAGCGGGAGCTCGAGCAGATCGTCCAGCGTCTCGAAAGCGGAGAGACCGCGCTCGACGAAGCGATCGCGCTCTGGGAGCGGGGTGAGGAGTTGTACCGCTTCTGCCTTGGCAAGCTCGACTCGGCGCAGGGCAAGATCGAAGAGCTTGCGACTCGCGTTGAGGCGCTCGCTCGCGACGCCGACCCAGAGGCCGTGCCGGCTTCGCCGGCGCGGCCGTATGAACCCGGCTAATGGAGCTGTGACATCGCGTCCGCAACGCAAAGCTCGAGCCCAACCCGCCAAGCCCTAGTCCCCTCAGGCTTTCGGACATAGAATCCGCCAATGGCCGAAGCGCCGATCGAGCTACTCGAGCGGATCCCGCTCTTTCAGGGCCTTTCGCACGGCGAGCTCGAGCGAATCGCCCGTTCTTTCAAGGAACGCCGCGTCAGGTCGGGTGACACAGTGGCGGTGGAGGGCGCGGGCGGCGTCGGTTTCTTCGTGATCGGCGAGGGGGCCGCGCGCGTCGACGTCCACGGCGAAGACCGAGGCCGACTAGGTCCGGGCGACTACTTTGGCGAGATGGCGCTGATCGACGACCAGGCACGCCGGACTGCGACCGTTACAGCGGATTCCGACCTCACCTGCTACGGGCTCACGTCGTGGGAGTTTCGGCCGCTGGTCGAGACGAATGCACAAATCGCCTGGAAGCTTCTCCAGGTGATGGCCAAGCGGCTGCGCGATTTGGAGCAGCAGCAAGTCTCGACCTAGGGTCACGACGCAATGGGCCAGACGGTCTCGGCCGCGCAACTCGTCGCCCGCTGCCGCGACGGCGACCAGGAAGCCTGGGCAGCGCTCGTCGAGCGCTTCTCGCGGTATGTCTACGCGATCGCGACGCAGGGGTTCCGCCTCCGCGAGCACGATGCCGAAGACGTCTTCCAGGAGGTCTTCGCCAAGGTCTACGAGCGCCTCGACTCGCTCCGCAGCGACGAGGCGATCCAGCCCTGGATCGCTCAGCTGACGCGCCGCGTCTGTGTCGACCGCCTGCGGTCGGGCTCTCGCGAGGACACGACCGACGAGAGCGAGCTCGCGGCGGATCCGGACGAAGATGCGATCGCACGGATCGATGACGCTCTTGACGTCCACGACGCGATGGCCGGTCTGAGCGAGAACTGCCGCGAGGTCCTCGACCGCTTCTTCGCGCGCGACGAGACCTATCGCACGATCGGCGAGGCGCTCGAGCTGCCCGCCGGCACGATCGCCAGCCGCATCTCGCGCTGTCTCGTCAAGCTGCGCGAAGAGCTCGAGGGAAGAAAACCCGTCCCAACACAGTCTGGTGGGCAGGTGAGCGTATGAGCGCATTCAATGAAGACAGACTGGCTGAGCTGATCGGAGCCCTTCCCCCGGCGCCCGAAGCGTGGGTCCGCGCGGCACAGGAGCTTCCTTCCGCCCGCACCGGGCTCGACGTAATCGTCGCGAGGGCCGAAGCGGACGCCGAGTTCCGCCACGCGCTCATCGCCGATCTCGAGTCGACGCTCGCGCAGGAAGGCTACGAGCCCGAGCGGCCTCTTCTCGACGCGCTCCGCAGGCGCTTCGCCGACTCGTAGGCGAACGAAGTCTGCCAGCGCGATTGTCACACTTTCGGCGCAATTTGCCCTTGACAAAACCAGGTGTCGGACACCGCCGTTTGGACGCGGCTGCTCGGTCCTGTTCTCTGCGTCGAGCCGTAGCTCCTGTGACCGCTGTTTAGGATCGGCGCATGGTGCAGCCACAGCAGCAACCCGAGCGGTACACCGGCGAGACGCTGCCTGCGTGGAGCCTGCCGGCGGCCGCCTCGGAGACCATCGGCGTCAGCGTCGAATGGCCCGAGCGCGTCACGCGCGACTGGGCGCTCGGCGATTCGACTGGCGCAGGGATCCGGGTCTGCATCCTCGACAGCGGCGTCCAGCCCGATCACCCGCTTGTCGGCGCGCTCGAGGGGGCAGTCGCGCTGCGTAAGACGGAAGAAGGCGAGATCGTCGTCGAGGACGACACCGAAGGCGACCTCTGCGGGCACGGCACCGCCTGCGCGGGGATCGTGCGCTCGCTCGCGCCGGACGCCCGGCTCTTCAGCGTCCGTGTGCTCGGCGCCGGCTTCAAGGGCAGCGGCGCGGTTCTGCTCGAGGGCCTGCGCTGGGCGATCGGCCAGGGGTACGACGTGATCAACATGAGCCTCTCGACGACCAAGAAGCAGTTTTCCGGCCTGTTGCACGAGCTTGCCGACAGCGCCTACTTCCGCCGAAGTGTGCTAGTGGCCTCGGCGCACAACATGCCGGTCGAGAGCTATCCGTGGCGCTTCTCGTCCGTGATCTCGGTTGGGAGCCATGAGGAGCACGACCCGCTCACGTTCTTCTACAACCCCTCGCCCCCGGTCGAGTTCTTCGCCCGCGGGGTCAACGTCGAGGTCGCGTGGATCGGCGGTGCCAAGATCCGCTCGTCGGGCAACAGCTTCGCGACGCCGCACATGAGCGGGATCTGCGCCCTGATCCTTGCCAAGCACCCGGGGCTGACCCCCTTCCAACTCAAGAACATCCTCTACCTGACCGCGTCGAACGTCGGAGGAGCAGTGTGACTGACAGCGATCTGCAAGCCGCCGTCTCGGCCGGCGTCATGTCGGCCGAAGCCGAGCATCGAGCTCTGCTCCAGTCGATCGTCGAGGTGGCGCGGGCGATCTTCTCCGCCAGAGCCGCATCGATCTTCCTGCACGACGAGGAGGCCGACGAGCTCGTCTTCGAAGCAGTCGCCGGCGAAGGCTCCGACAGCCTGGTCGGGACGCGCTTCCCTTCGAGCACGGGCGTCGCAGGCTGGGTGCTCGTGACCCGACAACCGCTCGTGATCGACGACCTCGAGCAGGATCCCCGCCATGCGCGTGAGACGGCCGAGAGCACCGGCTACGTGCCCAAAGCGATGATGACGGTGCCGCTCCTGCATGACGAGCGCGCGCTCGGCGTTCTGAACGTGCTCGACCGCTCCCAGGAAGTCGAGTTCTCGCTGGGCCAGATGGAGCTGCTCGGCCTGTTCGCTAATCAGGCAGCGATCGCGTTGGACCTTCTTCAACGCGCTCGGCACGCGCGGGCAGTGCTGACTCGAAGCGGCAGCGATGCAGGCATAATCGCGCGAATCGCGTCGGCACTCGAGGGCCTGGACGAGGAGCAGCGCGAGCCCGTGCTGCGGCTGCTCGGGGCGCTCGACGACGTGCTTCGCGCGGACGTGGCGTTTTAGAACGGAGAACGACGTCGGGCCGGGAGATCCCGGCCCGAACGCGCTCTCTCAAGCTTTAATCGAGCTTACGGTCCGATCGAAGGCTCGGGTCCGATCGAGGGCGAGGGTCCGATCGGAGGCGAATGCGCCTCAACATCGTCGTCCTCGGTCTGCGCCTTGTCGAGGCTCGGCTCGATGGGACCGTGTCCCTCTACTTCCTCTTCGTCTGGCCGATTCTCCTCACGTGGCTCGTCCGTCATTTCTCCTCCTTCCAAAACTTTGCTGTCGATCAACTAGACGCCGCATCTGAACGAAATCTTCCCTCGTTCGCTTCAAAAACGCAATCAGCCCTGCGATCCTTCGCGAATGCAAGCTCTGCGGCGCCAGTTGCTGGACTCGGTACGCGCGTTCAAGGGTATCTATTCGAACCCGCGGCTCCGGCGCCTCCAGCTCGCTTGGGTCGGCTCGTCGGTCGGCACCTGGGGGTACGTGATCGCGCTGATGGTCTACGCCTATCGACAAGGCGGCGCCGGCGCGGTCGGCCTCGTCGGCCTGATCCGCTGGTTTCCGGCGGCGATCGCCGCACCTTTTGGAGGGATGCTGGGCGACCGCTTCCCGCGCTTGCGGGTAATGCTGGTTTCCGACCTCATCCGGGCGGGAGCGCTCGCGGTCTCGGCGGGCGCAATAGCTCTGGACGCCCCGGCGGTGACGGTGTACCTGCTCGCAGTGTTGGTCGCGCTCGTCTCGCAGGCGTTCCAGCCGGCGGAGGCGGCCTTGCTGCCGACGCTCGCGGAGACGCCGGAGGAACTCGCGGCGGCGAACGTCGCCTCGACCACGATCGAAGCGGGTGGCTACTTCGTCGGGCCGGCGCTCGGCGGCGTGCTGCTCGCTGTCTCGAACGTCGAAACGGTGTTCGTGGTGACCGCCGTGGCCTTCCTTTGGTCGGCAGCGATGTTGGCCCTGATCAGGTTGCCGGCGCCCGAGGAAACGAGAGAAGCGCCGCGGGGGGGCTGGAAGGAAGAGGCGCTGGCCGGGTTCCGGACGATCGGGCGCGACTCGCGGCTCCGCCTGATCGTCGGGCTCTTCGCCGCCCAGACGCTCGTCTACGGCGCCTTGATCGTAATGATCGCGGTGGCTGCGATCCAGCTGCTCGACCTCGGCTCACCGGGAATCGGCTATTTGAACGCAGCGCTCGGCGTCGGCGGACTGATCGGCGGGATCGCGGCCGTCGCCCTGGTTGGCGTCCGCCGGCTCGGTCTCACATTCGGGCTCGCACTCATCCTCTGGGGTGCGCCGATCCTCGTGATCGGCCTCTGGGCAAGTGCCGTGCCGGCGTTCGTGTTGATCGGCGTGGCCGGGCTCGGGTTGACGCTCGTTGACGTGGCTGGTTTCACGTTGTTGCAGCGGGCCGTTCCCGAGGAGGTGCTGGCGCGGGTGTTCGGCGTGCTCCACAGCGCCTTCTATGCCACGGGGGGAATCGGCGCGATCCTGGCGCCCGCGTTGATCAGCTGGCTTGGCATCCGCGGCGCGCTGATCGTGGCCGGCGCCGTGCTACCGGCGGTGACGATTCCTTCGTTCCGCCTGCTCGGCCACATTGATCGCACGCTCACAGTGCCGACCGCCGAGCTCAAGGCGCTGCGAGGAATTGAGATGTTCGCGCCCCTGCCTCCTCCCACGCTCGAAGCGCTGGCTTCGAGCCTGACGCGGATGAAGGTCCCGGCCGGCGAGACCGTCTTTCGACAGGGCGACCACGGCGATCGCTTCTACATCCTCGATTCCGGGGAGATCGAGATCGAGGTCGACGGCCGAGAAGCGAACGTGCTCGGGCCCGGCGACTACTTCGGCGAGATCGCGCTCCTACGCGACATTCCGCGCACCGCGACCGCGCGGGCCCGCAAGGAGACGCAGCTATATGCGCTCGAACGCGACGCGTTCCTCGGCGCTGTCACCGGCCACGCGGGCAGCAGCGAGGCGGCGGAGACCGTCGTCGTCGCGAGACTGGGCCTAACTTGAGAGTTTCTCGCCCAGCGCAATGAGATCCGTGGCCGCCCGCGCGGGATCGCCGCTGAGGGCGACCGTCTCCGCGCCTGCGAGCTCAACCACGACGCGGCCGCCGAAGACGACGCAGCGGGTGCCTTCGTCAAGGCAGACCCGCAGCGCCTCGCCGGGCGCCTTGCCGGTCGTGGTCGTTTCGTCGACCGTGCCCTCGCCGGTGACGACTAGATCGGCTTCACGCACCCGGTCTCGGAAGCTCAAACGGTCGAGGACTTCTCGAGCGCCGGGCACGAGCTCGGCGCCGAGCGCGGCGAGAGCGGCGCCGAGGCCGCCCGCGGCGCCCGCGCCGGGCACCTCGGCGTAAGGCGCGAGCTCGCTCAGCGAAGCGAGCTGCTTCTCGAGCAGCTCGACCTGGTCCGGCGTCGCTCCCTTCTGGGGCGCAAACCGCCTGGCTGCGTCGCGGAGCGGCACCAGCGCGTCGCAGAAGACTGTCGTCGGCGCCGGGAGCTCGCGTACCACCTCCCGCAACCCCGCACCGCCGTCCACGTTCGCCGTGCCGCCGAGGCAGACGAACAATCGGTCGGCCTCGACCCTTGCGATTAGCTCGCCGAGACCGCGGCTGGATGCGGTGAGCGGATCCAGGCGCCGCGGGTCGAGCGGGATCGCCTCCGCCGCCTCGACCACCGCCGTTCCGTCCGCCAGCGCGCGGATAGGCGCATCGCGCGGGCGGCCGAAAGCGTCGCTGACGCGCACGCGCTCGCGAACGCGCGCGCCGAGCACCTCGGCCGTCCCCTCGCCGCCGTCCGCGATCGGCAGCGCCTTCGCCTCGACCCCGCCGCGGCGAAAGCCCTCGGCCAAGAGGGCGGCCGCGTCGCGCGCAGAGAGAACGCCTTTGAGGCTAGCCGGAGATGCGAGCGCGTGCACGTGATTCCGGGGCTGGAGCCTCCTCTTCGGGAAGCTCGGCCGCCTCCGCACCGGGCATCACGCGCAGCATTGCGAACGACAGGCCTTCGCGCGCGAGGAAGAGCATCCCGACCCCAACCCCCACGGAGGCCTCGATTCCCTGCAGCCCGAAGCCGAAGGCGATGCCGCGCGCTTTGGCGACCCCGTAGGAGATCAACGGCAGCGCGACCGCCGCCTGTACGAGGCCGATGTTGCCGGGCCAGAGCGGGAACAGAGTCGCGATGTTCATCAGCACAAGGACAAGCGCGGCCGCTGGTAGCGGCGCGTGAATGTGGAAGGCATGCATGGTGGAGTAGACGGCGAGCAGCTGACAAAGCCAGCCCAGGCACTGGAAGACGGCCGCGACAAGCGCCGGCAGCGGCGACTTCAGGACCCCCAGGCCCTGGCGGGCCATCACTATCACCCGCTGGAAGCGGCTGAGCTCGTCGAGCACCGACCGCTGGTGAAGTCTCGCGCTCGCGATTCCGAAGGTGAGCAACGCGAACCCAAGTCCGAGCACGACCTCCAGGCTCGTGTATGCCCAGTGGGGCACCTTCGCGGTCAGCAGCACGTAGATCACGAGCAAAAGCGACGGAACGAGATCGAAGAGCCGGTGCGCGAACACGGTTCCGAGCAGCGACGCCCAGGCCCCTGTTCTCCCGGGCAGCTTGCGGGTCAGAACCGCAACGCGCGCGAGCTCTCCGATACGCCCGGGCAGGACCGCGTTCGCGAACAGGCCGACAGAGAAGGCCGAGAAGACGAGCGGAAAGCGCGGCCGCGGCGGGGCCATCGCCTGGTCGATCACGGTTTTCCAGGCGAGGGCGCGAGCGATGACCGAGACGAGGTTGAGGCCGATCGCCGCCACCACCCACTCCCAGCGGACGATCGTGAAGGCGTTGCCGACCTGGCCCCAATTCGGGCCCCGCCACCAAACGAGGGTTCCGAGGCCGGCGGCGGCCGCGAGAACGACGGCGACGCGCAGCCAGGGATTCCGCGTGATCGCGGGCAGGTTCACCCGGCCGCCGCGAGCGTCGCGGGCGACTCGCCGGTGACACGCTGATAGATCGCGAGCAACCGGCGGCCAATGTCGTCCCACGAGTACGCGCGGGCCCGGCGGCGGGCACCGTCGGCAAGCTCGAGCCTTCGCGGCTCGTCCGCGAGAAGACTCACGATCGCGTTCGCGAGGGCGCGCGGATCGTCGGGAGGCACGAGCACGCCTGTCTCCGGCGTCATCACGTCACGATATCCGGGAATGTCCGACGCGACGACCGGCGTGGCGCACGCGAACGCCTCGGTCAGGACCATGCCGAAACTCTCGCCGCCGACGGACGGGGCGACGAATGCCTTCGCTTTCAGCAACTCCTCCGTTCGCTCCTGCTCGGAGACGAAGCCGAGGGCGTCGATTCCGTCGTCCAGGACCCTCAGGCGAGTCAGCAGTAGTCGAACCTGCAGCGGGTCGGCACCAACCACTGCGAGGCGCGCACCGGTCTGACGTCTGATCTCCGGCCAGGCGCGCAGCAGCACCGGCAGGCCCTTGCGCGGCTCATGGCGGCCGACGAAGACGATCCTGTTCTCACGCGCGCCGGGGGCGGCGCGCTCGGGCATCGCGACGCCGTTCGGGATCACCTCGTACTCGCCGGGCAGATACCTACTCACAGTGGTGGCCGCTTCCGGCGAGACCGCGATCCGATAGTCGAGCCGCTCGGCGAGGAAGCCGAAGACCGGAGTCGCGAGCTTCATCCAGGCGAGCTCGCCCGAGGCGTGGAAGGTGGCGACGAGCGGTATCCGCGCGAACGAGAGCGCGGCGACGCCGATCGCCGGCGTCATGGGCTCGTGAACGTGTAGAAGGTCGAAGCGTTCCCGCTCGAGCACGTGCTTCATCCTGAAGATCGCGCTCGGACTGATGACGACGTTCGGGAGGGCGCCGTTCGCCGGGACGATCACCGAGCGCCCGACCGGGATCATGTAGGCGGGCGGCCGCTCGTGCCGGCCCACGCGCGGGTGGAGGTATTTCGTCAGCCGCCCGGGCGGGTCGTGGCCGATCAGGATCCGCGCGTCGACGCCGAGCCTCTCGAGGGCTCTGGCCTGGTGGTCGGCGTGCTCGGGAACGCCGCCCCAGAACGACCACGAATACGGGACAACGATCCCGACCTTCATGCGGCGGGATGATGCCCGAGTCAGCGGGCCCGCTGGGCGGGCTCGGTCGGCTTCGCCGCCTCGTCTGCCTCTGCCGGCGTTCGCCGGTCGTCGACGGTCGCCCGCGCGAGCGTCTCCTTGTCGACGTTGAGCGGGTGGTGGCAGGCCGCAAGGTGCCCGTTCCCATAGTCCACGAGCGGCGGCTCGAGCTGGGAGCAGATCTCGGTCGCGTAGCGGCAGCGCGGATGGAAGCGGCAGCCCGACGGCGGGTTGATCGGCGAAGGCACGTCGCCTTCGAGGACGATTCGCTCCCGGCCCGCCGACTCGCGCGGATCCGGGATCGGAACCGCGGAGAGCAAGGCCTCCGTGTACGGCATGATCGGCCGTTCGTACAGCTCCTCCGCCGGCGAGAGCTCGACGATTTTGCCGAGGTACATGACCGCGATCCGGTCCGAGACGTGGCGGACGACCCCGAGGTCATGGGCGATGAAGACATAGGTGAGCTCGAAGTCCTCCTGCAGGTCGGCGAGCAGGTTGATCACCTGAGCTTGGATCGAGACGTCGAGTGCCGAGACGGGTTCGTCGGCGATCACGAGCTTGGGGCGGAGCGCCAGCGCGCGGGCGACCCCGATCCGCTGCCGCTGGCCGCCCGAGAACTCGTGCGGAAAGCGGTTGTAGTGCTCCGGCGAGAGCCCAACCTTCTCGAGAAGCTCCTGCACCTGCCGCTTTCGCTCGCGCCGGTCGCCGATGCCGTGGATCGCGAGCGGCGCGCCGACGATCGACCCGACCCGCTTGCGCGGGTTCAGCGAGGCGTAGGGATCCTGGAAGACAATCTGCAGCTCCCGCCGCAACGGGCGCATCCCACGCCGCGAGAGCTTCGAGATGTCTTGCCCGTCGAAGACGATCCGGCCGTCGGTTAGCGGGAAGAGCCGCACGAAGCAGCGCCCGAGGGTGGACTTGCCGCAGCCTGATTCCCCGACTAACCCGAGCGTCTCGCCGCGCCGAACCTCGAGCGACACGTCGTCGACCGCATGCACCTGCGCCACTTCGCGCTGGATCAGGATCCCGCGCTTGATCGGGAAGTACTTGAACACGTGCTCCGCCTCGAGCAGCGGCCCACCGTTCTGAGAGCTCATGCCGTGTCCGCCAGCTCGGGGCTGATGGTCGCGTCGCGTCGGGCCCGTTTGTCCTCGACCGACAGGTGGCAGGCGTCCAGGTGCCCGTCGCCCACCTTCACCGTCAGCTGGGGATCCTCCGCGCGGCAGCGGTCGAACGCCTGCGGACAACGTGGCCGGAAGCTGCAGCCCTTCGGCCGGTTGATCAGCGACGGCGGCTGGCCGGCGATTGCCGTGAGCCTGCGCGCCTTCGGCCGGTCGAGCCTGGCGATCGAGCCGAGCAGCCCCCAGGTGTACGGATGCTGCGGGTCGTAGAAGATCTGCTCCTTGTTTCCCTCCTCGACGATCCGCCCCGCGTACATGACAAGGATCCGGTCGGCGATGTCCGCCACGACTCCGAGGTCGTGGGTAATCAGGACCACCGCTGAACCGAAGTCTCGCCTGAGATCCTTGATCAGCTCGAGAATCTGAGCCTGGATCGTGACGTCGAGGGCCGTGGTCGGCTCGTCGGCGATCAGCAGATCCGGGTTACACGAGAGCGCGAGCGCGATCATCACGCGCTGCCGCATTCCGCCCGAGAACTGATGCGGATAGTCGTCGATGCGCTGCTCGGGCCTGGGGATCCCGACCTGAGCGAGCAGCTCGCTCGCCCGCCGCCGCGCCTGGCCCTTCTTGAGGTCGTAGTGCTCGTTCAGCTGCTCCTCGATCTGCCATCCGACCGTGTAGACCGGATTCAGCGACGTCATCGGGTCCTGGAAGATCATTGCGATCTCCTCGCCCCGCACTTCCCGCATCGCATCGCGCGAGACCTGCATCAGGTTGCGTCCCTTGTAGAGGATCTCCCCCTGGTAGATCACGTTCGGATCCGTGATCAGCCGCATCACCGACATCATCGTCACGCTCTTGCCGGAGCCCGACTCACCGACGATCCCGACGACCTCGCCCTCGTCGACCGTGAAAGAGATTCCGTCGACGGCGCGGACGATTCCGTCCTCGGTCCGGAACGAGACCTTGAGGTCGCGAACCTCGAGCAGCGGCTCTGCCATCAGTTGACCGCCATCTACGCGGGACGCACCCTCGGGTCGAGCCACGCGTAGACCAGGTCGACCAGGGCACTCGCGAGCGTGATGAAGAAGGCGCCGTAGATCACCGTCGTCATGATCACAGGCAGGTCGAGCGATGTCAGCGAGTGGTAGGTCAACAGCCCGACGCCCGGCAGACCGAAGACGACCTCCGTCAGCAGGGCGCCGCCGCCGACGAGCACCCCGAAGTCGAGCCCGAAGAGGCTGACGAACGTGATCATCGAGGTGCGCAGGGTGTGGCGGAGCAGCACGCGGCGCTCCGAAATCCCCTTCGCCCGCGCAGTGCGGACGTAGTCCTCGTTCTCGGTCTCGATCAGGTTGGCGCGCAGCACGCGTGCGTAGAAGCCGATGTACAGCACCGAGAGCGTTAGCCACGGGAACACCAGTCCCTCGAACCACAACAGCGGGTCCTGGGTGAAAGGCGTGTACCCAAGCGGCGGTACCCAGCTGAAGAGGAAGAAGCCGTGAAGCCGACTCTGCGTGACGAGGTTGACCACTTCGCCGAGCCAGAAGACCGGGATCGAGATGCCGATCAGCGCCAGGATCATTAAGAGCGGATCGATGACCGTCCCCCGGAAGACGGCAGCGGCGAGACCCGTGAGGATGCTGAAGACGATCCAGATCACGGCGGCCCCGAAGACGAGCGACAGCGTCACCGGCGCCGCGCTCAGGATCTCGGGGATCACCTTCGTGTGGCTGCCGTACGAGATCAAATCCCGGCTGACGAAGATGTGCTTCATCATCAGTCCGTACTGCACGGGCAGCGGCCGATCGAGGCCGAACTCGTGCTTGATGTTCTTGATCGTCTCGGCCGTCGGATTGCGCCCCGCCATCTGGCGAGCCGGATCGACGCCCGGGGTCGCGAAGAAGATCAGGAACACGAGCACGGAGACCGCAAACAGAACCACGACCAGCCAGAGCACGCGGCGGACGATGAAGGTAGCCATCCTTCCGTCAGCCCTTCATCCGCAGCTTCGAGCGCGGGTCGAGCGCATCGCGAAGGCCATCGCCGAGAACGTTCAGAGCCAGAACGGTCAGCACGATCATGATCCCCGGCGCGATCGCGACCCAGGGCCGTGTGTACAGCAGCCCTTGTCCGTCCTGGATGACCGTCCCCCAGCTTGCGTTCGGAGGCTGGACTCCGATCGACAGGTACGAGAGCGCGGACTCGGTGAGGATCGTGGTCGCGATCATCAAGGGGAGCAGCACGACCACCGTCGAGGCGACATTCGGCAGGATCTCGCTGAAGATCAGTCGTGCGTTCGAGGCTCCCTGGGCGATCGCCGCCTCGACGAACTCACGCTCGCGGAGCGACAACACCTGGCCGCGAATCGGTCGGAAGACGTACGGGACGTAAATCACGCCGATGATCGTGAGCGGGACCCAGAGACTGCTCGCACTCAGATGCACGAAGCCGATCCGGAGGCCGTTCGGTGCCGTCAGCAGCACGGTCGCCAGGGAAATCGCCAGCAGGTAGACCGGGAAAGCCCAGATCAGGTCCATCAACCGGGAAAGGAAGGCGTCGGTCCAGCCGCCGAAGAAACCCGCAATCAGGCCGAACACGACGGCGAGCAACGAGGCAAGCACGGCGGATCCGATCCCGATCTCGAGGGAGGCGCGGCCGCCGTAGAGAACTCGCGCGGAGACGTCTCGTCCCTGGTTGTCGGCCCCCAAGAGGTACTTCGCATGCCAAGTGGGGCCAACCGGCGTCTCGCCCAGCCCGAGCTTTCCGGCTCCCTGCTGGATCACCTGAACGGTCTTGCCGTTCTGCTGGAACGTCCCCGAGAGGTTCGACTCAAAGGGGTTTGTATGCGCGATATGGCTCGCGTACAGAGGCGCCGCGAAGCTGACGGCCACGATCAGTACGAAGACGATGACTGCGGCGATCGCGAGCTTGTTGCGGACGAGCCGGCGGCCGGCCAGCGCCCACGGGCTGCGCCCCACGACCTCGCCACCGAACTCCTCGGTGTCGAGAGTCGCGAGTTCGGCTTCAGGCTCGAAGACCGCCATGCCGATTCGGCCCGCCCACGCCCGTGGCCGCTACGCCTACTTCACTGACGCTTGGTCGATGAGGAAGTACCACTGCGGGCTGAACTGGAAGCCCTTGACCCGCTTGGAGACGAAGTTCAGGTACTTCGGGTTGATCATCGCCACCCACGGCGCCTGATCCGTGACCGCCTTGTCGATCGCTGCCCACTTCGTGTTCGCACCGGTCGGATCGGTGATCCCCTGCTTCAGCGCCGCGTCCATCTGCGCCTGGATCGGCTTGTTGCAGAACTCCGAAATGTTCGGGCTTGCGTTCGAGTTCGGCACGAAGCTGGCGCAGCCGAGCAACACGTTCAGGAAGTCCGACGCGGCCGGATAGTCCTGGTACCAGCTCGAGTAGCAGAACTGCACCTTGTTCTTCGAGTTCTGACAGTACGGGTACTGAATGTCCGCTGATAGCGCCTGCAGCTGTGCCTTGTAGCCGAGCTTGTTGAGCAGGCTCACAAAGTACTCGCCGAACGCCTTGTTCACGTCCGTCGTGTCGGTGTTCACCTTGACGACGGCGCCCTTCGTGCCGGAGGCGGCGATCAGCTGTTTTGCCTTCACCATGTCCGGCGCCGTCCATTTGCCGCTGCCCGGGTTCTTGGTGTACGGGCAGTAGGCCTTGTACCCCGGGAAACCGGGCGGCAGGACCTGACAGGTCGGGACGGCCAGCTTCGGGCCGCCGTAGATCTTGACAAGCGCGCTGCGGTCAGTGGCGAAGTTGACGCCCTGGCGCGCCTTCAGGTTGTTGAACGGCGGGATGCGAACGTTGAAGGCGAAGTAGTAGTCCGCCGTCAGCGAGTTGACGAAGACCTGGCTCGAGTACTTCGTCGACATCTCGTTCAGGCGATCGGCGGGCGGCGTGTCGAACATCCAGTCGGCCTGACCGTTTTCGACCTGCGTCACCTGAGCCTCGCCCGAGAGCCCGAACTTCTCGAGGATCACATCGGGATTCCCGGGCGGTTGTGCGTCCTTCGACCAGACCTTGAAGAAGGGGTTTCGGACGAGCTTCACCTGCTTGTTCGTGTTGTACTGGGCCCACTTGTACGGGCCGGTACCGGCCGGCGGAATCTGGAGTTCCGTGTTCGGCGTTCCGGTCGGCAGGATGAAGGCAAACGGCACCCCGAGCTTGTCGAGGAACTCCGGATCGCCTCGCGTCAGGTGGAACGTCACCGTACTTTTGGCGTCGTTCGCGATCACACCCTGGTCGAGGTTGCAGGTCTTCGGCGTCTTCACACAGGCGTCGCCGCCGACGATCACGTTGTACCAAGAGCCGGCGTTCGGGCTCTGGCCGATCTTGAACAGCCTGAGGAAGGTGTACTTGACGTCGCTCGGCTTCAACTCGTTGCCGTTCGAGAACTTGATTCCCTTCCGGATCGTGAACGTGTACGTCTTACCGCCGTCGGTCGGCTCCGGGACGGAGGTCGCGAGATCGGGCACGATCTTCGTGCCCTCGGTGCCGCCGACGCGCTTGAAAGCTACGAGGCCGTCGTGCGTAAAGATCAGAAGCTGCCATTCCTGCAGCGTGTAGTCGATCTGCGGGTCCGGTGATCCGGACGGCGCCGCCTGGGCGACGGCAATGAAGGTTCCACCCGCTGCACCGCCCGAGGTCGAGCTGGTCGTGCCTTTACTGCTCTTACTGCTCCCCCCACAGGCCGCAAGCGTTGCGGTGAGGCCCAGGGCGGCAATTAGAAGGAACAGCGAGCGAGCGCGCATTTTCGACCTCCGGGAAGATGTAAGTGACTATCAGACGGTTCCTGGAGCGCGATGTTAGTCCCCCAGCGCTCCGAAGGTCGGGCTTACACAATCCGTTCGAGCAAAGAGCCCTCGGGAACCGCTTACGAGTCGGCCTTGCAAGCGAGCGCCTTAGACTCGCAGCGTGAATCTCGTTGAGACGCTCGGAGTCGAGATCGGGGTCCGCCAGGCCGGCACGCCCGCCGCGGGCAGGGCGGCCGAAGCGGTGGCCGAGGCCTTCCGCGACGCCGGGCTCGAGCCGTACTTTCACGAGTTCGGGCTGCTCGGCTACGAGGCCGACGAGCCGGAGCTCGAAATCGACGGCGAGCGCTGGGACGCCGGGCCCTGCATGTACGCGAGCCCAACCGACGGCACCGTCGAGGGCCGCGTGCGCCGGCTCGGCACGCATTCCATAGGCGGCTTTTTCCCAGAGGCGGACGTCTTCGCAGTCGAGGACGAGAGCGGGCGCGAGCTCGCGCGCCTGTTGATGAGTCCTTTCGGCGGCCCTGCGATTCCGTTCCTGACCGGCGCCCGTCAGATCGCGGTCGGACCGGCCGTCTTCATCTCCGGCGCCGACTCGATCCGGCTGCGCGACCTGGAAGGCGTAAGCGCCCGGGTGCGAGTGAGCGGGCGCTTTGTGCCCGGCCTGACAGAACGCAACGTCGTCGCCGAACTGCGAGGCCGAAGCGATGATGCGGTCGTGGTCTCCGCGCACTACGACTCCGTCTGGCGGGGCCCGGGTGTGGTCGACAACGCGACCGGCGTCGAGGGCCTTCGTCGGATCGCCGAGGGGTTTGCAGGCGGCGGCCAGCCCGGCCGCTCGCTGATCTTCATTGGCTTCGCTGCCGAGGAGATCGGGTGCATCGGCTCGCGCTCGTGGATCTTCGACTCGGAGGTCACCGGCGAGCTCGGACGAATCAAGGCCTGTGTCAACCTCGACTGCATCGCACACGGCGAGCGACTCGAGCTGATGGCCTCCCCGAGGGCGCTGGCAGACCGCCTGGCCGTGTTTGCCGGCGAGCTCGGGCTTCGCGACCGCTACGACCTCAACGTCGGTCCGGCCGGGCCCGGAGTCGACGCCTATCCCTTCCATGAAAAGGGCATCCCGGCGGCGACCGTCTCGCATTTCGGATACGACGAGTACCACCTGCCGACCGAGCGGCTCGAGCTGATCGACGAGCAACGGCTCGCGGACTCGGTCGAGGTGGCGACTCTGCTGATCGAGAGCCTGCTCGAGCAACCTGTCGAACCCGGCTAGCCCGCACCTTGGACCACCCTCACCGCCTTTACCAGCCGCGCAAGTTTTCTCCGCTAACGCGCCCTAACTCGATCGAGCGACCCTCGAACGAGTCATCGAAACGAGGGGTCGCCCTTGCCGATCTCCTCGTCGTGGCTGCCCTCTTCGCCCTCACCGCCATGCTCGTGCACTTCGCATTGCCGACAGGTGCCAAGTCTCCGCAGCAACATTCCGCGCGCCCGGTCGACTCCGGCGGCGCGGTCGTGGCGGTCGTCAAGCCAGGCTGGAGACTGGCGCTCCACTCACGTCCGAACGGGCAAAGCGTCGGCGTCCTGAGCTCGCGCACGGTCTACGGCGGGCCACTGACGCTGCCGGTCGTACGCAGCCGCGGCGACTGGCTCGGTGTTCTCACGGCGGCGATGCCGAACGGACATCTCGGCTGGGTCAGAGCGGAGCCCGGCGCGCTCACGTTCGGGCGCATCCGCCTTGCGCTGGAGGCCGATCTCTCGCGGCGCGTGCTCCGCGTTTGGGCTCGCGGTCACACCATCCGCCGAATTCGCGTCGGCATCGGCCGGCCGGGCACGAGCACGCCGACAGGCCGCTTCTCGATCACCGACAAGATGCCCGGCGCGAGCCTCGGCCCGTACTACGGCTGCTGCCTCCTCGCCCTCTCCGGAACCCAACCCCACACCCCGCCCGGCTGGACAGGCGGCGCACGCCTCGCCATCCACGGGGGCGCGTACGGCGCGGTCAGCGCCGGCTGCCTGCACGCCTCGACGGCCGACCTGCGCTACCTGATGCGCGTAGTGCCGCTTGGGACGCAGATCGTCATTCACGCGTAAAGGCAAGTTTCGCCGCGCCCCGACCCGGCAAGGGAAGGCGCATGAGCACAACGTGGATCATCGTCATCGTCATCGCAGTCGTCGTGCTGCTTGCGATCGCGTTCGGCCTGATCGGTCGCCGGCGCCAAGTCGGGAAGCGGCGGGAGCAGGCCGCAGGGCTGCGCGAGGAAGCGCAGACCAGAGCCCGGAGCGCGAAGCAGGCCGAGCTCGCCGCGGAGGAACACGCCGAGCGGGCGAAGCGCGAGCGCGCCGCCGCCGAAGAGCATGCGGCCCGCGCCCGTGAGGTCGATCCCGACGTCGACGACGACACGGATCGCGACTCCGGTCGCGACCGCGAAGACATAGCCGCTCGCTGAGCCGCGCCTGACTGCGTCCGAACAGCGCGTCCACGCGCCGCTAGGCTTCGTCCATGGAAGGGCTCGCCGAGCTGCACACGCACCTCGGCGGATCGGTTTCCTCGGACATCCTCTGGAGCCTCGCGCACGAGCAGGGGATCGCCCTGCCGGTCAAGGACTACTGGGAGTTCGACCGGCTGGTGACGATCGCCGACCCGCGCGGGGTCGCCGACCTGGACGCGCTCGACGCGATCTACCACTGGACCGAGTTGATCCAGTCGAGCCCGATCGCCGTCGAGCGCTCGGTGCACGCCGCGATCGGCGGCGCCTACCGCTCGCAGGGAATCACGACGCTCGAGCTCCGCTTCAACCCGATGAAGCGAAACCGCGGCGGCGAACGCGATCTCGATCACATCATCCTCGCCGCGATCCGGGGCCTCGACCTCGCCAGCCTCGAATACCCGCAGGTAAACGCAGGCTTGATCCTGATGATGGACCGCACCTTCACCCAGGAGATGAACGCTGTGATCGTCGACAAGGCGATCCGCTGGGCGCCGCGCGGGATCTGCGGGATCGACGTCGCCGGCCCGCGGCCTCACGGCGAGCGCTACCGCTACCGCGACCTCCAGCCGCTCGTCGAGGATGCGCGCGAGGCCGGGCTCGGCGTCACGATCCACGTGGGCGAGGAAGGTGGTGACGCAGGCATCGAGGAGATGGGCGAGGTGATCGAAGCGCTGCGGCCTGACCGCATCGGCCATGGGATCCTCGCCGCCCGCGACCCCGAGCTGATGGAGACACTGCGCGCGGCGGAGATCGTGCTCGAGATCTGTCCCACCTCGAACCTGCTGACGAAGGCACTCGAGTCGGAGGAATCCCTCCGAGACACCTTCCGCGCATTCGTCGACAACGGCGTTCTCTTCACCGTTGCGACGGACGGCCCCGAGATGATGCGGACGCACCTACGCGACGAATTCGAGCTGCTGGTGCGGATCGGGGCGCTCGAACGGGAGCAGCTACCGATCGCGAACGAGCGCGGGCACGCGGCGTCTTTCGTGCGTCGGGAGCCGGTGCTGCCGGCGGCGTGACGGCTTCGGCGTAAACTGCGAAATACGCCTTTCGGTCAATAGCCAGCCGAGGACGCCGTTGTTAGCGTCGGGGCCATGTCGACGATGCTGCAAGCGAGCCCGCCCATTCTGACTCCGCGACAGAAGCAGGTCGTCGAGTTGATTGCGGCTGGCTGCTCCAACGAGGAGGTTGGAGAGCGGCTCGGCATCTCGCCAAGGACGGCGAAGGCGCATTGCGACGTCCTGAGACAGAAGCTCGGCGTCCCGCGGCGAAGGCAGATCCCGCGTGCGTACCGCGAGCTGACCGGCGACGACCCGCTCTCGAAAAGCCTCGCTCCCGGGCGTTCCGGAAGCGGGGACTGACGGCACCGCACCCGTGGCCCTTCGCGGCCGCGGGTGCGGCTTGTCTCTTTGCGACGGTCGAAAATGGTCGTCGAGCCGACTAACCTGTGCTGGGGCAATTCAGCCCCAGCTGGCATTCCATGGGAGCAGGGCAGGCCAAACCGAGCGGCGAAGCCGCGGCGCGACGACACATCATCGAGCGCCCGCGGCTGACTCGGCTG
>VAWI01000102.1 GCA_005884005.1 Actinomycetota bacterium | reverse complement strand
GGACGGTCCGGGCGTTCAAGGATCGCCGACCGTACGCCGCCTACCTCCTGCTTGCGGCGGCGCCGTTCGCGTTGGTGGTGCTCCAGCCGTATGGGGGCGAGGTGGTGCTGCGCGTCTACATGTTCGCGCTCCCGTTCATCGCGCTCCTCGCGAGCTCGCTCTTCGCCTCGACGACCCCGGCCACGAGATCTTGGCCCCGGACGACGGTGCTTTTCTTCGTCAGCGTGGGACTACTCGGCGGAAACCTCATCGCCAGGTACGGCAACGAACGTCTCGAGTATTTCACTCGAGGAGACGTGGCGGCGACGCGTGAGCTGTATCGCCTCGCCCGCCCGGGCGCCGTCCTCGTCGCCGGTTCGCGGAACCTGCCCTGGAAGTTCAAGGAATACGACGAGTTCAAGTACCGCATCGTCGCGGAGACGGACGTATGGAAGCGTGCCGAGAGCACCAACGGAGACATGGGGCCGGTCGTCAAGGAGGCCGAGGCGATGATGAGAGGTGGCGGGCCGGCTGGTTCCTATCTCATCGTGACCCGGAGCCAGAAGGTCTATCTGGAAGGTTTCGGGTACGCGCCACGGGGTTCGCTCGGGCGGTTCCAGAAGGCGATCGCCCGCTCGCCGGCTTTCCGACGGGTTTACGCGAATCCCGACGGTGAAATTTTCGTTCTTCGGCGGAGGGCCCTCCGCCGGTGATTCTGCGGGCGCGCCTCTGGTTCGTGATCCTCGCCGCTGCGGAAGCGGTCATCGCCATTCTTGTCTATGGCGATGCACACTCCTCTGTCCGCGTCGTAGCTGTTCTCTTCTTCCTTCTGATCTTCCCGGGCATGGCCTGGATACGCCTGCTGCAACTCTACGAACCTGTCACCGAACTCACGCTCGCGATCGCCCTTAGCGTCGCGATCGACGCCGCACTCCCGGGCGCGCTGGTCTATGCGGGAGGATGGTCGGCCGGGGCTGCACTCGCGGCCGTGCTCGCCCTGACGCTCGCCGGCGGAGTCGTCGAAAACGTTCGCGCCGCGCGCAAGCCGGGGAGTGCAGCAGCTTGAGCGCTGTGATCAGCGACGCCGTCCGGGCGCTCATTCACTCGAAGAGCCACCGCTCTACGGCGCTTGGCATCGACGCCGTGGCGACTCTGCTCCTCCTGCTCGTCCTCGTCGAGTTGGAGTTGATGCGGGCGTGGGATGTTCCTCGCGGACGAGCGGCAACTCGCGTCCTCGGAATCGCCATCGTTCCACTTCTCTTCTCGTTCGTGCTCATCGTTGTCGTGCGCGCTCTCAATCTTCGCTGACAAGGTGTGCGCGGCATTCCCGCAGAGGGTGATCACGAGAACACTGCCGCTTCACGCCGCCGTGCCCGTTTACATCGCCGCAATCGCTGGAGCCGAGGCTTCGATTGCCTTCGCGAGCGTCTCGCTCGGCATCGTCCTCGACGCCTTGGTCGTGCTGGTCGCGCTCAATCACTACCTCCTGGCCGAACGCGGCGCCGACGCGTCCGAGACGGACCGACTCAGATCGCATGAGGTCCTGCTCGCGCTGCCGCTCGTCCCGCTCCTGCGGATCTCCGATCTAACGATGACGGTTAAGGGAGTGCCCCTGTTGGGCGAGTACGCCCTCGTAGGACTCCCCGTTCTCGGAGCCGCGGCCTGGGTCTCCAAGCTCGTCGGACCGCGTCGACTCCTCCGCCGTCTCCGTGCGTGGTCGTGGCGGCAGGTAGGGATCGGGATATGCGGCGTTCCGCTCGGGCTCGTCGCGTACCTGATCTTTCGGCCGCACCCTCTCGGAACCCATCCCTCGACGGCGCGAATCGTCTTGGGGTCGCTGATCGTGGTCGTGTTCGTGGCGTTCGTCGAAGAGGTGATCTTTCGTGGGCTGCTTCAGGATGCCCTCACAGGCCTCTACGGGCGCAGCGGGATCGTCTGGAGCAGCCTGTTGTTCGCCGTCGCGTACTTCGGAGTCCACCCGTCGGCGTATGTGCCCTTCGCAGCGGCGGTGGGCCTCGCCTTCGGCTGGGTCGTCGAACGGACGGCTTCACTCGTTGGCGTCATCCTCGCCCACGCCCTGCTTGCCGTCGGTCTGATCCTCGTGTGGCCTCGCGTGCTCGGTTGATGGAGCGCGCGACCAGGCACTTCGCCACCCACAACTGACAGTGCCTTGCTCACGGGTCGTCTCGCCCTAGCGTCGCCCCGGCCCGAGACGGTACTCGTAGGCGCCGAGGTCGACAGCGGCTCTGCCGTTTCCGTCCCCGTCGAGCGGAACTCGGCGACCAGTGAGGTCTCGCCGGTAGCCGAGGTCGACGCCGCGGTCGATCGCCGGGCTTCCGCGGCGAAGGCGCAAGTTGAGTGGTGGCGCCACGAACCGCGGGTTTGCGACGAGACTTCGATGGCCGCGCCTGAACTGGACCCTTCCTCCGTAGAAGATGTCGTTGTTCTCATCGAACGGCGCGTCGGCGTAGCCGGCCTTCCAGGCCGCCTGGATGATGTTGCCGCGCAGGGTGAGAATGGCGGGGCTGCAGCCGGCGTTGCAGACGAAGCCCTGGCTGGAGCTGCCGCTCAGGTAGACGGTGTTGTTGTAGGCGTGCGTGTGCAGCACCGGGCCGAGGCTGCTGCTGCCGCCGCGGGTGATCAGGAAGGTCGAGGTCGCCAGCGAGGAGCGGACGAGGTTGTAGGCAAAGGTGTTGTCGGCCGAGCGCGGGTTGCCGAGTTCGCTGAAGTCGTGGTTGTCGACGGCGACGTTGTGGTGGAT
>VAWI01000006.1 GCA_005884005.1 Actinomycetota bacterium | reverse complement strand
GAATCCAGGACAAACAGCTCAACGACATCTCGAACTACGTCCTGACCAAGAACACCGGCTGGATCGTCGCGATCATCCTCACCGTGGCACTCGCGGCCGCCAGTTTCGGCTCGTACATCAGCCGCTTGCGAGCAGGCCTCCCAACCGGCAACCTCTTTCTCACCGTCGTCAGGGTCGCCTTCCTCGGAGGTCTGGCGTTCGCGGCGGTCTATGTCTGTAACCAGGCGAAGCCTCGCCCCGGTCTGCCGCTCGTCGGGCTGATCGTCGTCTTCTTCGTCGTGCTCGGCGGATACGTGGCCAGCCGGACGACCTTCGGCCGTCACGTCTACGCCGTCGGCGGCAATGCCGAGGCCGCGCGCCGGGCCGGGATCAATGTCAAGCTGATCCGAATCCTGGTCTTCATGATCTCCGGCGGGATGGCCGCTATGGGGGGCGTCATCCTCGCCTCTCGCCTCAACGGCATCGATCTCACCGCCGGCGGCGGCTCTTTGCTGCTGGACTCGATCTCGGCCGCCGTGATCGGCGGGGTCAGTCTCTTCGGCGGCCGCGGCCGGGTCAGCGGCGCGCTGTTCGGCGGGCTGATCATCGGCATGGTCGCCAACGGCATCGACCTCCTCGGCTACTCCGACGCGATCAAGTACATCACCACCGGCACGATCCTGCTCGCCGCGGTCACGCTCGACACAGTGCTGCGCCGCCGCCAGGCCGCGGCGGGACGCTAGGCGCCTCGGCACTCCCTTGTAACGCCTTCGCCCTCGGCGCGACTGAACCGTCACAAGCCAGGGGTCGCAGAGGAGTGAAAATGCAGAACGGGACACAGCAGGGAGCGGTTTACCTCCAGACGAACGACGCAGGGAAGAACGAGATCGTCGCCTACGACCGCGCGCCCGACGGCTCGCTCAAGTACGTAGGGGCATACGAGACCGGCGGCCGCGGGACCGGCAAGCCGCATCTGCCCTCACAGGGCTCCGTCGTCCTCAGCGCCGAGGGGCGGTGGCTGCTCGCCGCGAACGCAGGCAGTGGCGAGGTCTCGCTGTTCGTGGTCGAAGACAGCGGCCCGCGCCTCGCGCATACCATCTCGTCCGGTGGCTCGACGCCGACGAGCGTCGCGGTCCGCGGGAATCTCGTTTATGTGCTCAACAACGGATCAGCCAGCATCAACGGATTTGCGATCGCCGACGAGAAGCTCGAACCGCTTGCGGATTCGAAGCGGCGGTTGAGCGCGGACGAGGCGGACGGCGCGCAGATCGCGTTCAGCCCCGATGGCAGGACGCTGGTCGTCACCGAGCGTGGAACGAACAGCATCAGCGCCTACGCGGTCGACGAACGCGGCTACGCAGACGGCCCCACAACGATCCCTTCGGCGGGGCAAACGCCGTACGGCTTCGACTTCACCGAGGGCGCTGCCCTCGTCGTCACCGAGGCATTCGGCGGGGACATCGGCAAGGCCGCGGCGTCCTCGTACGCGGTCGGGGCGCCAGGCGAGCTGAAGCCCGTCAGCGGCTCGGTCGCCGACACGCGCAGCGAGGTCTGCTGGGCGGCCGTGACCAAGGACGGCCGCTTCCTCTACGTCACGAACTTCGGCGACGGCACGATCTCGAGTTACGCCATCGCCGACGACGGTGGCATCGAGCTCGCGGAGCCGGTCGCAGCGTCGACGCGGCTGGGCGAGGCGGGAATCCGAGACGAAGCCCTCAGCTCGAACGGCCGCTTCCTCTACGCGCTCGACGCCGACGCGCAGAAGGTGTACGGCTGGGGCGTTGGGCGGGACGGCGGTCTCGAGGAGATCGGCGCGTTCGAAGGCGTCCCCGCGACGGTTGCGGGGCTCGCCGCCACCTGAGAGAGTCGCGTCATGCCTCAGATCTCGCGCGGGTTTCACGGGCGGCGAAGCGAAGGGCCGTCGGATCGGATCCCTCCCGGACAGCACCTGGTGGACGACTTCCCGGTGCTGTCCGCGGGCCCCACCCCCCACACGCCGCTGGACGAGTGGACGTTCACGATCCAGGGCGGCGCCGAGCCGGCGAGCTGGACGTGGGACGAGTTCCAGGCCCTGCCGAGCGAGGAGATCACGACCGACATCCATTGCGTCACCAAGTGGTCGAAGCTCGACACCGTCTGGAAGGGCGTCTCGCTCGACACGCTCCTCGGACTCGTCGACCATGATGCCGGCTACCTGCTCGCGTTCTGCGACGGGGGTTACACGACGAACCTGCCGCTCGAGCACGTCACGGACGGCAAGGCATGGATCGCCTACGACTACGACGGCGAGGCGCTCGAGCCGGAGCACGGCGGGCCGGCGAGGCTGCTGGTGCCGCACCTCTACTTCTGGAAGAGCGCGAAGTGGGTGCGCGGCTTCCGGCTGCAGGACGAGGACGAGCCGGGTTTCTGGGAGTCCAACGGCTATCACATTCTCGGCGACCCGTGGCTGGAACAGCGGTACTGGGGCGACTAACCTGGCTCGTCGCCCAGGTGACGGGCGCAGTCGACGAGACGCCGAGAGTTCGCACATTGCTGCTCGAGGCAGACGGCTGGCCGGGCCACCGGGCCGGCCAGCACCTCGACGTGCGGCTGACCGCCGAAGACGGCTACCAGGCCGAGCGGAGCTACTCGATCGCCTCGGCGCCCGGCGAGCCGCTCGCGATCACGATCGAACGCCTGGAGGACGGCGAGGTCTCGCCCTACCTGGTCGACGAGGCGCGTGACGGCGACACGTTCGAGGTGCGAGGGCCGATCGGCGGCTACTTCGTCTGGGAGGACGACGGCCGCCCCGTCTTCCTCGTCGGCGGCGGCTCCGGTGTCGTCCCGCTGATGTCGATGATCCGCTCGTCGTCCGAGTCGACGCCGATCCGCCTCCTCTACTCCTCGCGGACGCTCGAGGATGTGATCTACCGCCAGGAGCTCGACGCTCGCGCCGGCGACAGGGTGGAGGTCTTCCACACCCTGACCCGGGAGCAGCCTCCGGGGTGGGCCGGCTATGCGCGCCGAATCGACGCCGAGATGCTGCGCGAGGTGGCCTGGCCGTCTGCCGAACAGCCGCACGTCTTCGTCTGCGGCTCGACGCGCTTTGTCGACGTCGCCGCCGACGGGCTGGTTGCGCTCGGCTACGAGCCTCTGTCGATCAGGACCGAGCGTTTCGGAGCGACCGGTGGCTGACGACCGACGCCTCGACGGCAACGCGATCGGCGGCATGATGCTCGAGCTGTTCGGGGTCGAGATGACGACGGCGACGGAGGTCTGTCGGACGTGCGGCACTGCCGATGTCGTTGCGCGGCTCGAGGTGTACATGGACGCACCCGGCACGGTTGTCCGCTGCGCTCATTGCAAGGCCGTGCTGATGCGCATCGTCCGCGGGCCGGACCGAACGTGGCTCGACCTCAGCGGCTTTCGCTCGATCGAGCTTCGTAGCCCGGACTGAGGCATTTTGGCCGCTGAGCCGCCGTCACGCGTGGGCGTTAACGTGACACTGAACCGCGTCGAGCCCCGCTTCCTCCCTGACCGCATGACCCCTGCCCGCCCGATACTGCGTCACACGTGCTCCTGATCGCGCTCGGGACTCTTGTTTCGCTGCTGACACTGGTTCTGCTGGTATCGGTCTTCAGGTCCGTCCGGGCCTACGAGCCTCGCCCGCCGGTGAGCAACCTGCGCCACGAGCGTCGGCGGTCGCATCCAGCGGCGCAAGATGCGAGGGAGGCGATCGCGCTCGTCGGCGACGCTCTCGCCGCGACCCACAACCCCCGCGCGCTCGTGCCGCTCATCCTCGAGGTGGTGACGGAGGCGACCGGAGCGCGCGGTGCGCAGATGCTCAACGACGGCGCCGAGGTCGGCTGGTTCGGCGAGACGGGAGGCCGCGGGGCCCGCCCTCTGACCCTCGACCTCGGAAGTGACGCCTCTGAGGCGGACACCAAACTCTTGCTCTATCCACCCGGCGGTGGCTTCGACCTCGAGACGCGGAAGCTCGCCGAGTGGGTCGCAACGCAGGCCGGGATCGCGCTCGACAACGCCCGCCTGCACGAAGAAGTGCGGCGTCAGGCGACGACGGACGAGCTGACGAGCCTCGTGAACCGCCGCCGTTTCATCGAGGCGCTCGAGACGGAGCTGGACCGATCGCGGATGTTCGACTCACCTGTGTCCGTCGTTTTGACCGACCTCGATGACTTCAAGCGGATCAACGACGACTACGGCCACCAGGGCGGCGACCGCGCCTTGAGGTCGTTCGGGCAGCTCATGCGGGAGGAGGTCCGGGACTTCGATGTCGCTGCGAGACTTGGAGGCGAGGAGTTCGCGGTTCTGCTGCCGCAGACGACTGCAGAGGCTGCGGCGGTGGTGGCTGCGCGGATGCGCGCCGCTCTCGCCGACTCCCCGATCGCCGTTGCCGACGGCGTAGAAGTACGACTGACGGCGAGCTTCGGAATCGCCGAATCGACGCCCGGTCAGTCGACCGACGAGCTTCTGCGGCGCGCCGACGACGCGTTGTATGCGGCGAAGCGTGCGGGGAAAAACCGTTACGTGGTCGATACGGCGAACGCACGGTGAAGGTCCGTCTGATGCGAGCGGGATACTCCGCAGGTGCGCCGATACGGAATCGGGCTTCAGCTTGTGCTCCTCGTCTGCAGCGGAGTGGCCTCCGGCTACATTTGGCACGCCGCCCTGACCTCGAAGCGCAATTCGATTCGCTTCGTTTTCATCGGCCCTCCCTACCAGAAGACCCAGCTCACCCCGCCGCCGCGGACACGCACGACATTCACGCACACGCGGGCGGGCAAGCGGCACGTTCGCGCAGAGGCGACCTCTTCCGCCCAGTCCCGGTACGCAGCGCCCACTCGGTCAGCGCCTCAACAGCGCCCGCACGCGACACAGCTGGCCTCGGCCTCCGTCCACTCGTCGGAGGCAGCTACGCACCCGGCAGCGAAGCACCCAGCGCGCCCGGCGCGGCCTCCGATCAAGCTGAAAAAACCGGCGCCGCCGTCTCCGCCATCGACACCGCCGGCCGCAGTTACCCCACAGCCTGCTGCTCCCGCGCCGTCCCCGCCTACCCCCGCGCCTGAGCCAGTCCAGGCCGCCGCGACCAGCACGGGGACGCGTCCGGGATGGGGACACGGCGACCGAAACCACGATCACACGGGGCCTTCAAGTCAAGCGTTGGCGAATCCTGGCCAACCGAGCGAGCCCGATCAGGCGAAGAAGCCCAAGCCGGGCAAGTAGCAAGGGCGCGGGCAGGAGCCGGAGTGGGCGAGCGAGCTCGAACGATCGAAGAGGCAGGAACCGTCAGGCGACTCCACGTTTGTCGAATCTGTGGAACCGAATTCGACGCTTCGAGGTACCAGGTCGTGATCGCGGCCCTCGGCGATGCTCCGTTCGACCGAATCGAATGTGCGGACATCGCCATCGCCGAGCGGCAGCGCGCGGAGGCCGAGTTGCTCGCGCGTAGACGCCGCCGGCGATAGCTCGCTCTGCAAGTACGCCGCTATGCAGGTACGCGGCTGAACTGCGAGATGATCCGGTCGCCGTAGGCGGCGAGCGTCTCTTCCTGGCCGTGCGTCATCAGATAGATGTTGAACTGGTCGACGCCGATCGACTCCAGCTCGCGCAGCTTCTCACTTGCCTGCTCGGTGTTGCCGAGGACGCAGAACCGGTCGCAGATCTCGTCGGTGACGAACTCGCCGTGCTTGGCGCCGACGCGGCTGTGCTCCTTGTAGTCGTAGAACTTGCGCGCCTTGACGAAGTCGGTCAACGCCGCCGGGATCTCGTCGGAGTCGGCCCCGTAGCGCTCGATCAGATCCATGACGTGGTTCGAGACCATCGCCGGGAACCACCGCACCTGCTCGCGCGCACCGACGAGGTCATCCGAGATGTGGCTCGGTGCGCAAACGATGCATTCAAGTGACGCGGGGTCGCGGCCCTCCTCCTCAGCCGCCTTCCGCGCGGTCTCCATGATCCACTGGATGATCTGCGGGTCGGCGAGCTGGATGATGACGCCGTCGCCCACGCGTCCGGCGACACCAAGCGCGCGCGGGCCGTAGCCCGCGACGTGCATCGGGATCTCCGGCAGCTCGTCTCGGACCCACTCGAGCTGCAGCTCCTTCTCGTTCCATTCGACCTTCCGCCCGTTCATCAGGTCCTTCATCATCCGGAGGCGGGCCTCGAACTCGGCGACCCGAACCGGCTTCAGTCCGACGACGCGCCGCGACGAGTCGCCCCGGCCGATGCCCATGACCATTCGGCCGTTCGAGACGTCCTGCATCGTCGCGTACCAGCTCGCCGTCACGGTTGGATCGCGAATGCCGGGATTCGTGACGCAATGACCGAGCTTGATCATCTCCGTCGCCGCCGCGACAAGCGGCAGCGTGGCGTACGAGTCCTGCCAGAGGATGTGGGAGTCGTATGTCCAGCCGTACTCGAAGCCATGGGCCTCCGCCTTCTGCATCAACTCGATCAGCCGCGTGTACGGCGGATCGGGGAGGACGGTGACGCCGAAAGTGAGAGGCATTGCGGGGCGAGCATACCGCGGCGAAAACCGCATTTCAGCCGCGGCCTGAGAGAATCGGCGGCATGGTCACGCACTTCTTGGCCTTTCTCGGCGTCTCGGCCGTCGTGATCGTCACGCCCGGCCAGGACACCGCTTTGACGATCAGGAACACGTTGCTCGGGGGCCGCCGCAACGGTGTCTTCACCGCCGTTGGCGTCTCGGCCGGACAGGCTGTCTGGGCGCTCGCGACGAGCGCCGGAGTTGCGGCCGTGCTGCAGGCTTCCGCGCCGGCATTCGTCGCGGTCAAGCTCGCCGGCGCTACCTACCTCGTCTTTCTCGGCCTGCAGACCCTGGTGCCGGCGGTGCGCTCGAAGAGGTCGAGGGTGAAAGCTTCCCCGCGCGGCCGACCCCTGCGGCAAGGACTCGTCAGCAACCTCGGCAACCCGAAGATGGCGATCTTCTTCACGAGCCTCCTGCCGCAGTTCGCGACCCGGCCCGCGTTCGGCGCGTTGCTCCTCCTCGGCCTCGTCTTCTCCTCGCTGACGCTCGTCTGGCTGACCGCGTACGCGTTCGCCGTTGCGAAGGCGGGGGACTTCCTCCGCCGCTCGCGAGTCCGGCGGGCTCTCGACGGCGTCACCGGTGCGGTACTTGTAGCACTCGGCCTGCGTCTTGCCACCGAGCAACGCTAGAGCGTCTGGATCGCCCTCTGCGCCAGCCGATCGAGCGCCTGCACGGAGAGCTCGAGGTGCTCCTCCTTCGTGTCCTCGAGCTTCGTGTGCGAAAGGCCGCGAAGACTCTGGACGAACAGCATCACCGTCGGGACGCCCGCACGGGCCACCTCGGCCGCGTCATGGAGCGGGCCGCTCGGCAGGCGGTGCGACGAGCCGGCGATCTCCGTGATCGACTGGTCGGCGAGCTCGATCAGCCGCTCGTCGAAGGGGATCGGCTCGATGTTCCAGATCCGCTCCCATTCGACCTCTAGGTCCTCCTCCCGCGCGAAACGTCGCGCGGCGGCCTTCGCGTTGTCCAGCATCTCCGCCAGCTTCACCGCATCGAGATGCCGCTGATCGAGCAGGCACTCGGCGGTCTCGACGACCGAGGTGACGATGCCCGGCTTCGTGACGACGCCCCCCATCGTGCACACAGCGCCCTCGCCTATCCGCTTGGCGATCCCGCGAATCTCGAGCTCGAGCCTCGCGGCCCCGGCCAGCGCGTCGCGGCGCTTGTCCATCGGCGTCGAGCCCGCGTGGGCCGCCTGGCCACGGAACGTGACCTGATGCCGCTCGACGCCGAAGGTCCCGAGCACGACCCCGAGCTGGAGGTCCATCGACTCGAGGACCGGGCCTTGCTCGATGTGGAGCTCGAGGTACGCCGCGGCGGTCTCGAGCTCGCTCTTCGCGTCGAGCGCCGTATCCAGATCCACGCCGAAGCGCTCGATCGCTTCGGGCAATGCGACGCCGTCGGCATCCTTGCGCTGGCGTAGCTCCTCCTGGTCGGCCATTGACCCCGCAGCTGCCGACGAGCCGAACAGGGAGCGACCGAAACGGGCACCCTCCTCGTCGGCCCAGTTGACGAGCCGCACTGTGGCCGGCGGCGTTCCTTCCTCGGCGATCCGCCGCAACACCTCGACGCCGGCCATCACGTTCAGCGCCCCATCGAGCCAACCGCCGTTCGGAACCGAGTCGATGTGGCCGCCGATCAGAAGCGCGCGCTCGGACTCACCCGGCAACGTGAACCACTGGTTTCCGGCCGCGTCGATCGTCTCTTCGGCTCCGGTACCGTCGAGCCTTCCGCGGAGCCATTCGCGGGCACGCTGCCACGTATCGGTCCAGGCCACGCGCTGGGCGCCGTTTTCGTCGCCGGTCAGCTCCTGAAGCTCGCGCAGCTCGGCGACGGTGCGGCCGGGATCGAGCATCAGCGCGATCGTAAACGGCTCCCGAGAGTGTGGTAAGAGATACGCGATGGCGACGATGGCCGCGGAGCTTCCTGTCGAGCCGCGCACTGAGGTCATCAGGCGGGCGGCCGCTCGGGTCGGAACCTCGATTCTCGTCCTGGCTGCGCTCTGGGGGCTCTGGGAGGGCTATCGATGGCTCTGGATCCAGGAAGGGTGGACCTGGCCGTTCATCGTCAACGACACGACGATGCCCCATCTCCACGACATCTTTGCCGCGCTCTGGGCCAAGGCCTCCCCCGGTGGGGTCGGGCCGAGGCTGATCACGGTTCTCGTGAAAGGAGCGCTGTTTACGGCCAAGGAAGCCGCGGCCGGCTTTGCGATCGGCGCCCTGGGCGGCTTCGCCCTGGGAGTGTTGCTCGCACACTTCCGACTGCTGCAGCGAGGTTTGCTGCCGTGGATCGTCGCCTCGCAGACCGTCCCGATCCTGGTGGTCGCGCCCATGGTCGTCGTCTGGGCGAACCCGAAGCTCCCGGACAGCCTGAAGGACTGGGGAGCGGTGGCGCTGATCGCGGCCTTTCTGACCTTTTTCCCGGTAACGGTCAACACGATCCGGGGCCTTCAGTCCGCTGACCGCCGTGCACTCGAGCTGATGCGAAGTTACGCGGCTGGTGATTGGCGCATTCTGTGGAAGCTGCGCTTCCCTGCGGCCTTGCCGTACATCTTTGCGGCCCTGAAGATCAGCGCGACTGCAAGTGTCGTAGGCGCCCTGATCGGCGAGCTCCCGTCGTCGATCCCAAACGGGCTCGGCGCCCAGATCATCAACTTCAGCCAGTACTACACGACGCAACCGCGTGGACTGTGGGCGACGAATGTGATCGCCGCCGCACTCGGAATCTCGTTCTTTCTCATCGTGCTGATCGCGGAGAAGCTGGTCGTGCGTCGCGCGCCGGAGAACCTCGTATGAACGTCGTCGAGATCAGCGGCGTTTCGAAGCGGTTCGGGTCGACGACCGCCGTAGAGGGAATTGAGCTCGAGATCGGCGAGCGCGAGTTCGTCTCGCTGATCGGGCCTTCAGGTTGCGGCAAGTCGACGCTGTTGCGGATCATTGGCGACCTGATCGAGCCGTCCGGCGGCAAGGTCGTCGTCAATCGGAAGACGGCCCGGCAGGCGCGCAAAGATCGCGACTACGGGATCGTCTTCCAGGATCCCGTCCTCTACGACTGGCGAACGGTCGCCAAGAACGTCGCGCTGCCGCTCGAGATTGCCCGGTGGCCTCGTCAGAAACGGAAGGTTCGCGTCCAGAAGATGCTCGAGCTGGTCGAATTGACCGGCTTCGAGAATCACCGGCCCTGGCAGCTCTCGGGCGGCATGCAACAGCGGGTGTCGATCGCACGCGCCCTCTCCTTCGATCCGGCGCTGCTCCTGATGGACGAGCCCTTCGGCGCACTCGACGAGATGACCCGTGAGCGGCTCAACATGGAGCTGCTGCGAATCTGGGCGGCCAGCGGCTCAACCGTCGTGTTCGTGACGCACTCGATCTCAGAGGCGGTCTTCCTCTCTACGCAGGTCGTGGTCATGTCACCCCGGCCGGGTCGGATCTCCGAGGTGGTCCCGATCGACTTGAAGCAGCCGCGAACGGCGACGACACGCGAGGAGCCACGCTTCTTCGAGCTGGTCACGCAAGTGCGGGAGGCATTGCACCTCGGTCATGACCTCGAGCGCGCCGCGCCGGTGATCACTCAGCAGGCAGAGGCATGAGCAGCACTGCGCCCGTTGCCGTCCAGCCGGTCCCTCGAGGCGGCCTCGGCAAGCTTGTCGGACACCGACTGATCGACTGGCTACCGGCTGTGATCGTTCTCGTCGGGATCGTCGGACTGTGGCAGGGGCTGATCGTCTGGCTCGACGTCCAGCAGTTCCTCCTTCCGAAGCCGACGGCGATCGCGTCGGCGTTCTGGACCGACAAGCAGGAGCTCTTGCACGCAGGTTGGTACACGTTCCAGGAGGCGCTCGGTGGGTTTGCGCTCGGCTCGGGTACTGCGATCGTCCTTGCTGTAGTCCTCGCGCGATGGCGCCGGCTCGGAGCCGCGCTGATGCCGTACTTCATTGCCGCGAATGCGATCCCAATCATCGCCTTTGCGCCGATCACGAACCAGTGGTTCGACGGCGGCTTGACGAAGAGCTCGAAGATCGTGATCGCGGCGATCCTGTGCTTTTTTCCCGTGCTCGTGAACACCCTCCGCGGGTTGACGTCCGTGCGGCCACAGGACCTGGAGCTGATGCGGTCGTACGCAGGCGGCCAGACCGCTATCTTCCGCCGCGTCCGCATCCCGAACGCGCTGCCGTTCATCTTCACGGGGCTGAAGGTTGCAACCGTGCTGGCGATGATCGGGGCAGTCGTCGGCGAGTACTTTGGCGGCGCGCTCAATGCGCTCGGCGTGCTGATCCTCGCGCGCTCGCGCATCTTCTTGTTCACCCAAGCGTGGGCGGGCGTCTTCGTCGCTTGTCTATTCGGCCTCGGGCTCTACATCGCCGTCGCGCTCGTCGAGCGCATCGCGCTTCGCTGGATGCCATCGACATCGGAGTGACAACGAGTCAGAATCGCCGAAGCCACATGGAGGAAAGGGGACCGGATGAAGCACGGTAGGTACTGGATCGGAGGAGTTGCAGCGTTTGCGACCGCCATAGGCATCTGGGCAGCCGTCGGAACAGCGGCAACGCCCACCAAGCACTCCGAACAGAAGCTGACCAAGATCACCTTCCAGTTGAAATGGGTGACGCAGGCGCAGTTCGCCGGCTACTACGCCGCGGCGGCGAAGGGCTTCTACAAGAAGGCCGGGCTCGACGTGAAGATCCGCGTCGGCGGCCCGGACATCTCGCCCGAGCAGGTGGTCGCAGGCGGGCAGGCCCAGATGGGCCTCGACTGGCTGCCGAGCCTGATGTCGGCGCGCGATCAGGGCCTGAAGCTCATCAACATCGCACAGGTCTTCACTCGGAGCGGTATGACGGAGATCAGCTGGAAGGACAGCGGAATCAACACGATCGCGAAAATGCGCGGCAAGAAGGTCGGCAACTGGCTGCTAGGGAACGAATTCGAGCTCTTCGCGGCGCTCGCGCGGGCCGGCATGGATCCCGTGCACAACAAGGGCGTGACGATCGTCAAGCAGCCGTTCGACATGAACCTATTCCTCAATCGCCAGATCGACGCCGCCTCCGCGATGACCTACAACGAGCTGGCCCAGGTGCTGGAGACGAAGAACCCGAAGACCGGAAACCTGTACAAGCTCAGCCAGCTCAACGTGATCAAGATGTCGAAGATCGGGACCGGAATGCTCGAGGATGGCGTCTTCACGACCGAGTCGTGGATCAAGGACAAGAAGAACCAGGAAACTGCGAAGAAGTTCCTCGCGGCGTCCTTCAAAGGGTGGATCTACTGCCGTACGCACCTGAAGGACTGCGTGAAGATCGTCCTGTCACATGGGCCGACGCTGCTCAAGGGACACCAGACGTGGCAGATGAACGAGATCAACGCGTTGATCTGGCCTTCGCCGAAGGGCATCGGCCTGATGAACGCAAAGGACTACGCCTTCACGGCGAAGACCACCGCGAAGTACAACAAGCTGAAGAAGGTGCCGGGCCACGAGGCCTACCGAACCGATATCGCGAAGGCCGCCCAGGCGCTTATGAAGAAGCAGCATCTGGATATCTACGGAAAGACGTGGAAGAAGGCAAACGTCAAGGTGACGCCCGGAGGCAAGTAACGATCGGTAGCGGAGGGGGCGCGCGGCGCCCCCTCCGCTCCTGAAAGGAGCGCCATGTCGATCCTGATCAAGGGCGGCCGCGTCATCACGGCAGCAGACGACTACATCGGAGACGTCTACGTCGAGGACGAGCGGATCTCCCTGATCGGCGAGTCGCTCGACATCCAAGCCGAGCGCACGATCGACGCCTCCGGCAAATACGTGCTGCCGGGGGGCGTCGATCCGCACACGCACCTCGACATGCCTTTCGGGGGCACGGTCACGATCGACGACGTCGAGTCCGGCCAGACCTCAGCCGCGTTCGGGGGTACGACGACCCACGTCGACTTCATCATCCAGCCCCAGGGGGCCTCGTTCGCCGATGCGCTCGACGAATGGCGCGGGAAGGCGAACGGCAAACAGGTGATCGACATGGGCTACCACATGGCGGTCACCGACCTGAAGGAGGGCGGCACGCTCGAGGAGCTGGCGACGCTGCCCGACCAGGGGATCACCTCGTACAAGCTCTTCATGGCCTACAAGGGCGCGCTGATGGTCGACGACGAGACGCTCTTCCGGACGATGCAGGTCGCCGCGGACACCGGCGCGCTGGTGATGGTCCACGCCGAGAACGGCGACGCGATCGACGTGCTCGTCAAGGAGGCGCTCGCCGCCGGCCACACCGACCCGAAGTACCACGCGCTGACCCGCCCACCGGAGACCGAGGGCGAGGCGACGAACCGGGCGATTCAGCTCGCCCGCGTCGCGGGATCGCCGCTCTACGTCGTCCACGTCTCCTGCGCAGAGTCGGTCGAGCCGATCCAGCTCGCCCGCGAGAAAGGCTGGGACGTCTGGGGCGAAACCTGCACGCAGTACTTCTTCATCGACTACACGTTCCTCGAGCGCCCGAACTTCGAGGGCGGGAAGTACGTTTACACGCCGCCACCGCGCGACAAGGCGAACCAGGACGTGCTCTGGAACGCAGTGCGGACCGACAAGCTGAGCGCGATCTCGACCGACCACTGCGCCTTCCTCTGGGACGGCCAGAAGACGATCGGCAGGGACGACTTCTCGAAGATCCCGAACGGCGGACCGGGCCTCGAGACCCGATTGCAGATGATCCACGAGTTCGGCGTCCGCGGCGGGCGGATCTCGCTGAACCGGATGGTCGAGCTGCTCTCGACGAACCCCGCGAAGTTGTTCGGCCTGTACCCGCGCAAAGGAACGATCGCCGTCGGCTCCGACGCCGACATCGTCGTCTTCGATCCCGACAAGCGCGTGACCATCTCGGCATCGACGCACCACTCGAAGTCCGACTACAACCTGTTCGAAGGCACCGAGGTGACAGGAGCGCCGGAGGTCGTGCTGCTGCGCGGCAACGTTCTCGTCGAGGACGGCGAATTGGTCGCGCAGCCCGGGATCGGCCAGTTCGTCGCCCGGGCAAAGTTCGGCGAGGAGCTCAGGCCGGCCGCAACTGTCGCTTAAGGCCACGGCCGGGGTCAGACCCCGGCCGTGGCCGAAAAAGATGCGTCAGCGGGTCTGCGGAAAGCCCAGATCGACCTTCGACGTTGCCGGATCCGGCCATCGTGACGTGACGACCTTGCCGCGCGTGTAGAACTGGATCCCCTCCGGCCCGTAGATGTGCAGGTCGCCGAAGAGGGAGTTCTTCCAGCCGCCGAACGAGTAGTACGCGACCGGCACCGGGATCGGCACGTTGATTCCGACCATCCCCACGCTGACGTCGAACTGGAACTGTCGCGCAACGCCCCCGTCGCGTGTGAAGAGTGCGACGCCGTTGCCGTAAGGGTTCTCGTTCACGAGCTGCACTGCCTCGTCGTACGTCGAAACACGCGTGACGCCTAGGACCGGGCCGAAGATCTCGTCCTTGTAGACGTCCATCTCCGGCTTGACGTCGTCGAGCAGCGTCACGCCCAGGAAGAACCCGTCGCCATTGCCGTCCGGCCTGATATCACGGCCGTCGGTGACGACGGTCGCGCCCTCCTCCCGGCCCTTGTCGATGTACGAGGCGACCTTGTCGCGGTGCTCGCGGGTGACGAGCGGCCCCATCTCGGAATCCGGCTGCATGCCGTCGCCGACCTTCACCCTCGGCAAGCGCTCCTTGATCGCGTCCACGAGCTCGTCGCCCGCGTCGCCAACCGCGACCAGCATCGACACCGCCATGCAGCGCTCGCCCGCTGACCCGTAGCCCGCCGAGACCGCGGCGTCCGCTGCCATGTCGATGTCGGCGTCGGGTAGGACGATCATATGGTTCTTCGCGCCGCCGAGCGCCTGGACTCGCTTACCGTGCGAGGTGCCGGTCTCGTAGACGTAGCGCGCGATCGGCGTCGAGCCGACGAACGAGACCGCGTCGATGTCCGGGTGCTCGAGGATCGCGTCGACCGCGACCTTGTCGCCGTGGACGACGTTGAAGACGCCCTCCGGGACCCCGGCCTCCTTCAGCAGCTCCGCTGTATAGACCGACGCCGACGGATCCTTCTCGGACGGCTTGAGGACGAAGGTGTTCCCGCAGGCGAGTGCCGGCGCCCACATCCACATCGGGACCATCGCCGGGAAGTTGAACGGCGTGATCCCGGCGCAGACGCCAAGCGGCTGCCGGATCGAATAGACATCGATCCCTGTCGAGGCCTGCTCGGTGAAGCCGCCCTTGAGGAGCTCGGGGATCCCGCAGCAGAACTCGATCACCTCGAGCCCGCGCGCCACCTCCCCCTTCGCGTCCGACAGAACCTTGCCGTGCTCGACCGTCAAGATCTTCGCGATGTCTTCGCGATGCTCGTCGACGAGAGCACGGATGCGGAAGAAGATCTCGGTCTTGCGCGACAGTGAAGTCGCACGCCAAGCAGGGAATGCCGTCTTCGCCGCCTGGACGGCGTTGTCGACCTCTTCGGCCGAGGCAAAGTCCACCTCACCGGTCTGGATGCCCGCTGCCGGGTTGTAGACCGGGCCGCTGCGGCCGGATTGCCCTGCGACGGCGACTCCGTCGATCCAGTGATTGATCCGCTTGAGCTCTTGCGCGCGCTTGGCGCTTGGTGCTTCCGCCACTTCGGTCATCCGTCCTCCTTGATCTCTGGGCCAGCCTAGCGCGCTCGAAGTAGGATCGCGATATGGCGGTCGAACAGGGCCTCGACGCGAAGCGGATCCAAGAGCTCGACCAGCAGTACGTCCTGCACTCGTGGTCGGTGCAGAGCCAGACCTCGCCGCTCGCCGTCGCGGGCGCAGAAGGCCGCTACTTCTGGGACTGCGAGGGCAACCGCTACCTCGACTTCGCCTCTCAGCTCGTCAACGTCTCGATCGGCCATCAGCACCCGAAGGTCGTCGCGGCGATCAAGGAGCAGGCGGACAAGTTGACGACGATCGGCCCGCCCATGGCGCACGAGACGCGGTCGGAGCTCGCCCGGCTGCTTGCCGAAGTGACGCCCGGCGACCTGACCATGTCTTTCTTCACGAACGGGGGCGCCGAGGCGAACGAGAACGCGATCAAGCTCGCCCGCTGGTACACCGGCCGGCACAAGATCGTCGCGCGCTACCGGTCCTACCACGGCGCCACCGCAGGCGCGATCACCCTCACTGGAGACCCGCGGCGCTGGCCTGCCGAGCCCGGAATCCCGGGAGTCGTCCGCATGCTCGACCCATACACGTACCGGTGCCCGGCGGGCCATCCGGATCCGTGCCCGGTCTGTACCGGCGCGCCTCACTTGGAGGAGATCCTTCAGTACGAGGGACCGGAAAACGTCGCCGCCGTAATTCTCGAGACAATCGTCGGCACGAACGGGATCATCGTCCCGCCGGACGGCTACCTGCAATCGATCCGCGAGGTCTGCGACCGTCACGGAATCCTGCTGATCTTCGACGAGGTGATGGCCGGCTTCGGCCGCTCGGGCAAGTGGTTCGCCTGCGAGCACTGGGACGTCGTCCCGGACATCCTCACGGTCGCGAAAGGGATCAACTCCGGCTACGTGCCGCTCGGCGCGATGGTGATCGGCGAGAAGATCGCCGACTGGGTGCGCGACAAGTACTTCGCCGGCGGACTCACATACTCCGGCCACGTGCTCGCATGCGCCTCGGCAATCGCCTCGATCGAAGCGTTGCAGGAGGAGGGGATCGTCGAGAACTCGGCCGCGATGGGCGAGATGCTGGCCCAGGAGCTACCGCGCCTGCTGGAGCGGCACCCCTCGATCGGCGAGGTCCGTGGCAAAGGCCTCTTCTGGGGCGTCGAGCTCGTGCGCGACCGCGAGACGCGGGAGCCACTGGTTCCCTTCAACGCAACCGGCAAGGCTTTTGCGCCGGTGGCAAAGCTCGCCAAGGCCGCGATGGAGCGCGGCCTCTACCTGATGACGCACTGGAATGTGATCATCGTGGCGCCCCCGTTGACGATCACCCGCGACGAGCTCGACGAAGGGCTCGGCGTCCTCGACGAGGTGCTCGCTCTAACAGACGCTGATAGATAGGCGGCGAGGCCCGCGCCGCAACGGGGCCCCGCCTCTTCTCTCACTGGGAGATCTGGGCCGCAAGCCGTCGGGGTCCCCTCGCCCGACCTACCCCCTGTACTAGATGTACACCCGCGCGGCCAGAGCACAAGTCGAAATCCCTCGCTCGGGGGAGCGGGTTCCCTCGAAGGAGGGATCGAGCGGTCGCGTTTTCGGCCGAGGGCGCCACGAGCCCGAGAATCACGACGGCCGCCCGGAGGCGGCCGTCGCTTTCGTTGCGCGCCGTGCGGGTTTGAGGGGAGAGGCGCGCTGTCGTGGAGAAGCTAGTCAGGAGGGACGGGTCCCGATCGTTACCTGTGTGGTCTTCGTGCTCCCGTTTCGGACATAGGTGACGGTGACCTTGTCCCCAGGCGCTTTGGCGCCGACCGCAGCGGTCAGATCCTCCGGGCTCTGGATCGTCTGGCCGCCGAAGGCCGTGATCACGTCGCCGGCCTTCAGGCCAGCGCTCGCGGCGGGAGAGCCGCTCTTGACTTGACCGACGGCTGCGCCGCTTCGGTTCGCCGCCTGCACGTAAACGCCCAGGTAAGGATGCTGGACCTTCTCGCCCTTGACGAGTTTGGAGACGACCGAGGAGATCGTGCTGGACGGGACGGCGAAGCCCACACCTTCGTTTCCGCCCGAGTCGCTCTCGATCTGCGTGTTGACGCCGATGACCTGGCCGGCCATGTTCAGGAGAGGGCCACCCGAGTTGCCGTGGTTGATCGCGGCGTCGGTCTGGATCGCGCCAGAGATCGTGAAGTTGTTCGTCGAGCTGATATCACGGTTCAGCGCGCTGACGATCCCGGTGGTGACCGTGTCCTCCAGGCCGAACGGGCTGCCGATCGCGACGACGCCGTCTCCCACCTGGAGCTTGCTCGAGTCGCCGAGGGTGAGCGGATGCAGCTTGCTCGAGGGCGCGTTCACCTTCAGGACCGCGAGGTCCGTCGACGGGTCGGAGCCGACGACGGTGGCGCTGTACTTCGAGCCGTCGCTGAACGTGACCGAGATCGCGCTGGCGTTTGCGATCACGTGGTTGTTCGTGATGATGTGGCCCGCGGAGTCGTAGACGAACCCGGAGCCCTCGGCCTGCGACTTCTGGGAGCCGGAGCCTCCGAACGGGAACGGCGAGTTGCCCGAGCTCCCGGGGGTCGTCGCGATAATCTCGACGACGCCATCGCCGGCGGCCCTGTAGACGCCGTTGACCGACATCGTCTTCGTCGCCGCGGCCGGGGAGCCCGTCGCGGCGGCTTGCTGCACGACCGTTGTCGTGTTGTTGGCGCCGTCCGTGCCGAACGCGGCGTAGCTGCCGGCTCCGGCTCCGGCGCCCACAGCCAGGGCAGCGGCTGCGATCAGATAGGGCGTGCGCTTGTGGAGCATTTCGGGATTCCTTTCCAGCTGCTTCGAATTGCTGTGTCGCCGCATCAGACCAGTCGCGCGTAAGAGCGCGATGAAGGGCGGCTAAGAGGCTTCTAAGAATCCGACGCCTAGCGGTTTTAGAGACTCCTTACCGCCCTCTTAGCCGTTTCTCAGGGGCCCCTGCAAGGCTGACGCCGTGTGACTCCTTCCCCGGTTCCTGCACAGAGCGGCGACCCCGCGGCCGACCTCCTGGCGGCCGCGGGGTCGCCGCCGGGGACTCTGGGCCCTGGCTAGCTCTTAGCTCGCTCTCAATCTTTCCGGCAACAATGCGCACATGAACAGCGCACAGATCCTCGTCGTCGATGACGAAGCAGCCGTACGCGAGTCGCTGCGGCGCGCGCTTGCCCTCGAGGGCTACGAGGTCCAGCTCGCCGCCGACGGCGCCGAAGCGCTGTACCGACTCGACATCGGCGAGGTTCAGCCGGATGCGATTGTCCTCGACGTGCTGATGCCGAACGTCGACGGGCTCGAAACCGCCCGCCGGCTGCGCGGAGCCGGCAACAGGACTCCGATTCTGATGCTGACCGCTCGGGACGAGGTCGAGTCGCGCGTCGCGGGCCTCGACGCCGGAGCCGACGACTACGTCGTCAAGCCATTTGCGCTTGCCGAGCTGCTCGCCCGTCTGCGCGCGCTGCTACGGCGGACGACCAACGGCTCGGGCGAGGTCTTGCATTTCGCAGACGTCGAGCTCGATCCCGCCACGCGTGAGGTCAACCGCGACGGCGAACTGATCGAGCTGACGCGGACGGAGTTCTCCCTGCTCGAGCTCTTCATGCTCAACCCGCGCCAGGTGCTGACGCGGTCGCTGATCTTCGAGCGGGTCTGGGGCTACGACTTCGGGTTGTCATCGAACTCGCTCGACGTCTACATCGGCTACCTGCGGCGGAAGACCGAAGCCGGCGGGAAGCCGCGCCTGATCCAGACAGTGCGCGGCGTCGGTTACGCACTGCGCGAGCCGTGACCCGACTCGACAACCTCAGCTTCAAAGCGCGGCTCGCACTCGTCGCGGCCGGAGCCGTCGCGCTTGCCGTAATCGCGGCATCGGCCGTCGTCTTCGTCGTGGTCCGCAACGAACTGCGCCGCGACTTCGACAACGGCTTGCGCACACGAGCGCAGGCGATCACCGGCGCTCCGCTTCATCGCGATATCGACCCCAACGGACACCCCTATCTCGACATCGGCGGTCCCGGCTTCGGCGGCTTCGCGGGGTACGTGCAGGCGGTCTATGCAAACGGATCGACACTGCGAACACAGGATGAGTCCGCGCCGCTGCCCACGACCAAAGACGTCTTGCTGGTCGCTCAGGGCAAGAAGGGGCCGTTTTTCTCGAATACGAACGTCGCCCATACTCAACTCCGCGTCCTCACGCTGCCGTACGCACCGGGGGTCGCCCTGCAGATTGCGCGTTCGCAGCAGGAGCTGGACCACACGCTTGGACGCGTGACGCTCCTGCTCATCCTGATCACGCTCGGCGGTGTGGCGATCGCGAGCGGGCTCGGTCTCGCCGTGTCGAGAGCCGCGCTCACACCGGTCCGGCGTCTCACAGACGCTACGGAGCGCGTCACGGAGACCGGAGACCTCTCGGAACGCATTCCCGTGGGCGGCCAAGATGAGCTCAGTCGACTGGCATCGAGCTTCAACACGATGCTCGCCGCCCTCGAGGAGTCCGACCGTGCCAAGCGCCAGCTCGTATCCGACGCCTCCCATGAGCTGAGGACGCCGCTCACGAGTCTGCGCACGAACATCGAGGTGCTCGCGCGCGACCGGAAGATGCCTGATGGCGAACGCGAGAAGCTGCTCAATGACGTCGTCAGCCAGCTCTCCGAGATGACCGCGCTCGTTACCGAGCTCGTCGAGCTCGCGCGCGGCGAGACCCAGCCCGAGGAATCCGAGGACGTCCGGCTCGACCTGCTCGTCGGCGAGGTCGTTGCGCGCGCAAGGCGAGATTTCCCGCAGGTCGAGTTCGTCACCGACCTCCAGCCCTCCGAGCTGTTCGGCGTCCCGAACACGATCGCCCGCGCGGTCTCGAATCTGCTCGACAACGCGGCGAAGTGGAGCCCCGCCGGTGGCAAGGTGGAGGTCGCGGTCCGCGACGGGCAGGTGATCGTCCGCGACCATGGGCCCGGGATCGAAGAGCACGATCTCCCGTACGTCTTCGACCGCTTCTACCGCGCGCCGGCGGCCCGGAAGCTGCCGGGCTCGGGCCTGGGCCTCGCGATCGTGAAGCAGGTGGCTGAGGCCCACGGCGGAGGCGTCGGAGCCGAGCGGGCAGAGGGCGGCGGGACGCAGATGACGCTCCGGCTCGGCGGCTCGAACGGGGCGAAAGCCGTCAGACCAGCCGGCGTTCGAGATACGCCGCAAGGCGCGTCAGCGGAAACGAGATAACGAAGAAGAAGACGAGAACCGCCCCGTAGATCGCGAATCCGTGCTGCTGGAGAAGGCCGGCCGGTGGGGGCGCAGCCAAGCGCTCGACCTGCTGCTTGGCCGCGAACAGGATGTCGGTGACGCCGACGAGCGAAGCCAGCGTGGTGTTCTGGATCACGTTCACGAGCAGGCTCACAAGCGGTGGCAGGAGGCGGCGCCACGCCTGCGGCAGTACGACGTTGACGTGGCGGCCAACCCAGCCGAAGCCCAGCGCCGACGCGGCCTCGTGCTGCTCGCGTGGGATCGACTCGACCGCACCGCGCGTCGCCTCCGCCACCTGGGCGCTTCCCCAGAGCGTCAGGCCGATGGCGGCGCCGACCCAAGGACG
>VAWI01000101.1 GCA_005884005.1 Actinomycetota bacterium | reverse complement strand
CCGGCGGGGTCGCGCTCACCGTGCAGGTCGAGCAGAGGCCGGAGACCGGCGCAGCCGATGGCCACATCGGTCGTTCCTTGACGCCAGGCGCGGCCGAACGAGTCGCTGACGATCACGGCGACGTCTGCGCCGGCGAGCTCCCGCAAGCGAACGCGGAGCCGGGCGGCGGAGGCGTCCGGATCCTCGGGGAGCAGCACGACCACGTCTGCCTCCGGCGCGTTCGAGGCGTCGACCCCGGCCGAGGCGCAGACGAAGCCATGCCGCGTCTCCGCGATCACGAGCGGCGGCCGCGTCCGGACGACGCGGGCGCTCTCGCTCAGGATCACCTCGACCCGGCGCGGATCCTCGTCCGCAGCCAGGTCCCGGGCCTGCGCCGAAGGCACGACGTCGGCAAGCCGGACGACGCGGCCCTCGGCCTTCGAGACGACTTTGTGCACGACAACGACCACGTCGCCGTCTTCGAGCTCCGCAGTGGCTGCGATCAGCGCAGCGACGTCGTCCCCCTCGCGCACCTCGGGTAACCCCTTGACCGGGATCACGCGTAGCTCGCCGCGAAGACTTTGCAACAGACTGTTACTTGACGGGGACGCCTGTGAGCCGGAGACCGGCGTGAGCCCGGTATTGCTTGTTGACGTTCAGGATCACCGCGGTCATCGCCTCGAGCGCCCGCGCGTTCGCGAGCGGGCCGGCGTCGAGCGCGCGGCCGCCGACGAGCTTGCCCGCGAGCTCGAGCGCCGGCTCCTTCGCACGGGGGTCGTCGCCGCAGATCAACGCGTCCTGGTCGGGCAGCTCGTTCGCTGCGAGCTCGACGGCCGAGATCGACTGGAGGCCCGACGCGACCGGCGCCTCGATCGTCTCCGCGAGCTCCTCCGCGAGCGAGCGCTCATCCCGTCCGGGCATGATCCCGCGCTCGGTGAAGAGCAGGTCGCTCGCGACGCAGAGCACAGGCGTCTCGCCGATCGCCTCGCCCAGCTCGCGCGCGGTGTCAAGGGTTGCGTTCGACCTGACGGCGAGGATGATGAGATCCGCACCCTTGACGATCTCCTCGTTGCTGCCGCCCCGTACGCCGAGCTCGACCCCCCGCTCCCAGCCGCGCTGGTGCTCTCGCGAGCCGACCGCGACGTCGAACTCGAGATCGCGGAGCCGCGCGGCAAGGGCCCGCCCGAAGGCGCCGGTGCCGCCCACGATCGAGACCTTCATCTCGCAGGCACGAGACCGAGGACGGTCTCGACGAGCGCAGCCCTCGCGTCCGGTTCGGACATCAGCGTGCGGGTGACGAGCGGCCGGACGCCGCGTTCTGCCACCTCCCTCGCGTCGTCCGCATCCGCCTCGTCCAGGACGAGCGCATCGATCAGGCCCTTGTAACAGTCTGTTACTTGGCCCGCGCCCGTCCCGCCCGCGAGGCTCTGGAACATGGCGTCCGCCGGGCCTTTGACCGCTCGACCGCCGATCAGCGGACTGACGGCGACGACGCTTTCGCGCCGGCGCTCGACGGCGGCCCGGATCTCGTCGACCGCAAGGATCGGGCCGATGCTGACGAACGGGTTGCTCGGCGCGATCGCGATCAGCTCGGCCGCCTCGAGCGCCTCGAGCACACCCGGGGCCGGCCTTGCCTCTGAGGCGCCCTCGTAGACGACCCTGTCAACCGGGTCGCGGTGGCCCCGCGCGACGAACCATTCCTGGAACTCGAACTCACCGGCGGGCGTCCGGATCCGCGTGCGCAGCCGGTCGTCGGTGGCCGGCAGCAAGGGCAGCCCGAGCCCGACGGCGCGGGCGATCCTGGCGGTCACCGCCGACAGCGGCTCGCCGCGACGGAGCGCCTCCGTCCGGACGAGATGGAGCCCGAGGTCGCGGTCGCCGAGCTGGAACCAGGTCTCGCCACCGAGGCGTTCGATCGTGTCGCGGGCGTTCCAGGTTTCGCTCGCGCGGCCCCAACCGCGCTCCTCGTCGCCGAGGCCGGCGAGCGTGTAGAGCAGCGTGTCGAGGTCCGGGGAGACGTGGAGACCGTGGACCTCGAGGTCGTCGCCGACGTTTGCGATCACCGTCACGTCGCCCGGGTGCACGACCTCGATCAGCGCCTGCACGAAGCGCGCGCCGCCCACGCCGCCTGCCAGGACGGCGAGCTTCATCGCGCCCCGGAGCGGAGGCTGTCGACCGCAGCGCGCGTGTTGGCGCCGAGCCGCAGCTCGAGCCGCTCGAGGTCGTCGACCGTGTCGACGTCTTCAGTCAGGTTCGGGATCTCGACAAGCCGCGACGGCGCGAGGGCGAGGAACCGCTCCGCGCTTCCGGGACCGTAGAGGGACTCGAACAGGCCGGGCACCGCCAGGCCGAGCGCGTTGGTAGTGCCGTCGCGCGCGGCTGCCACCGAGATCCCGCCCGGGGGGATCGATCCCAGCAGCGCCAGCAGGTCGCGCGGCGTGACGGCCGGCAGATCTGCGTTCACGACGAGCACGGGCGTCTCCCGAACATCCGAGAGAGCCGCTTCGACAGCAAGCCCCTGACCGCGACTGTCCGCGATGATTACCGGCCCGACCTCGTGGGCCGCCGCGACAACATCCGCGAGCATTGCGTCGGCGAGCTCCGCCCGCAGGTCGCCCGGGAGCCGTTGCTTCGCGTCCTCTCCGCGGAACGGAATGACGATTGACGGCACGGTCAAAGACACTATCGAGGTGAGTGCGTCCGGGAATGCAGCTCTCGCTGACAGGCTCGAGTCTTTCGCCGCCCTGCTCGAGCTCGCCGATGCTCAGTACCACGCCGTGCGGGCGTACCGACGCGCGGCGGAGGTGATTCGGTCGACCCCGGCGCCCGTCGCGGAGCTTGTCCGCGCTGGACGGGCCCAGGAGCTGCGCGGGATCGGGCCCGGGATCGAAGGAC
>VAWI01000100.1 GCA_005884005.1 Actinomycetota bacterium | reverse complement strand
CGGCTGCGCTGGCCGGGTCAAGATGGCCCGCCCCGAGCCGGGGACCCCAGCCGGCAACAGGCAAGAGCGCAACGTCCACAGGCCGGATGTGGGCCATTTCCGAAAAGAGGCCGGTGTCGCCGGCGAAGTAGATCCGCGCGTCGCCCTCGACGACGTAGCCGAGCGAAGGAGCGCTCGGAGAGAACGGTCCCCGGCTCGACTCGTGTTCGGCGTGAGTAGCGTAAATCCGAAGGGCCCCGAGCGCGAGCTCTCCCCCCGCGTCGAGCTCCAACACCCGCGCGAAGCCGCGCCGTCGCACGAGACCGGCGACGCCGCGCGGCACGACGACCGGCAGGTTCCGATCCAGGCGATCGAGCGATCCGAGGTCGAGGTGGTCGAAGTGCGTGTGCGAAACGAGGATCGCGTCGAGGTGCCCGACCGCCGTTGCGGCGACTACGGCGTCCCGGCGCAGATGCCAGATCCGACCTCGGAGGACCGGGTCGGTCACGACCCGCGTGCCGTCGAGGTCGATGACGACCGTGCTGTGCCCCAGCCAAGTGAGCCCGCTCAACGGTTCTCGGACAGATCGAACAGCCCAGGAGCACCGCGATCATCACCCCCTTCGGGTGAGGTTGCTGCGAGCCAGGCGCCGGACAATCGACTGCGAAGCGGGCGTGCGATGACGACGATAAACCAACAGGCCTACGGTCGATCTGCGACCTGGAGCCCGGCGCGCCCGAAGCTCCGGCCGCTGCGTCTCCTGATCACGTGGCTGGCGTCTGCCGTAGCGCTCCTGGTGGCCGCCTGGGTCGTCCCCGGGGCGACGGTCAACGGCTTCGGAGGCGCTTTGGCGGCAAGCGTCGCAATTGCAGTTCTGAATGCGGTTCTGCCACCCCTGATCGCCGCTCTCCGGCTCCCGTTCATGCTGCTCGTCGGGCTCGTCCTCGTTCTCGTCGTGGACGCCCTGATCCTGCTCGCAGCCGACCCAATCACCGGCGGTGATCTTTCCGTGAACTCGTTCTGGTCGGCGCTCGGCGTTGCCTTCGTCGCCTCGGCGGTCGGTGTCGCGCTGGACGTCGTCCTGGGAACGAACGACGACGACACGTACACGTTCAGGGTGATCCAGCGGATAGCGAGGCGGACGGGCGGTCGGACGTTCACGGGTGCACCCGGAATCGTCTTCCTCGAGATCGACGGGCTCGCACTCCCTGTCCTGCAGCGGGCGATGCGAGACGGCAACGCCCCGACCATGGCTCGCTGGCTAGCCGAGGGAAGCCATCGCTTCGTCGAATGGGAGACCGATCTTTCGTCGCAGACCGGCGCGAGCCAAGCCGGGATTCTGATCGGCTCGAACGAGGACATCCCGGCGTTCCGGTGGGTCGAGAAAGAATCGGCGAAGCTGGTCGCTTGCTCCGGCCCGGCGGATTGCGCCGAGATCGAGCGCCGCCACGCGTCCGACAACGGGCTGCTCGTCGACGGCGGCGCGAGCCGCGGCAACCTGCTCTCCGGCGGCGCCGACCACGTGATCCTGACGTGCAGCCGGATCGACGCCGAAAAGCGCGCGAACCCTGGGTACCGAGCGTTCTTCGCCAACGGGTTCAACGTCGTGCGCGTCCTGGTTCTCTTCGCCTGGGAGGTGTTGCTCGAGTGGTTGGCTGCGGGACGGGCGAAGCGCCGAGACGTCCGCCCCCGAGGCCATCGCGGTGGGCTCTACCCGTTCATGCGTGCGGCCTTGTGCGTGGTCGTCCGCGACCTGATCGTCTACGGCGTCCTCACGGACATGATGAAGGGCCGGCCCGCAATCTACGCGACTTTTTCGAGCTACGACGAGGTCGCGCACCACTCCGGACTGGAACGCGCCGACACGCTCGAGGCCCTGCGCAAGCTCGACCAGCAGTTCAGCCGGATCGAGCGCGCGCGCACGTACGCGGCGCGGCCATACGAGATCGTCGCCCTGTCGGACCACGGGCAGACACAGGGCGCGACCTTCAAGCAGCGGAACGGCTACGGACTGGACGACCTGGTCGAGCGATCGCTGTCGGGCGGCAGCGTCATGGGAATCGCCGGGGGGGACGAGCAGAGTGCGACGGTCGGAAACGCAACGGCGGAAGCGACCGGGCAAAGGCAGAAGCACGCGAAGAACGACGTCTCAGACCGCGAAGCGGTTGTCCTCGGCTCGGGAAACCTCGGCCTCATCTACTTGATGGAGGAGCGGCGACGGCTGACGCTCGAGGAGATCGAGCGCCGGCATCCTCAGCTTCTGCCTGCGCTCCGCAACCATCCCCACGTGGGCTGGTTGCTCGTCCGCTCCGACCGCGCGGGTCCCCTCGCGCTCGGCCGGTACGGGACGCGCTGCCTGACCGACGGCCGGGTCGAGGGCGAGGATCCGCTCGCAAACTTCTCTCCCAACGCGCCGCGGCACCTCCTGCGCACAGACGGCTTCGAGCACGTCGCCGACATCATGGTCGGCAGCTTTTACGACTCCGAGCTGGACGAGGGTTGCGCCTTCGAAGAGCTGATTTCGTTCCACGGCGGCATCGGCGGCGCGCAGACGCGGCCGTTTCTCCTGTATCCCGATCACCTCCCTACTCCCGCCGAGCCGATCGTCGGCGCGGCGGCAGTTCATCGCGTTCTGGTGGAATGGCGGCGCCTGCTGAACGGAACGCCACCGAGCGACGCGCCGCCAGCGGCAGAGGGCAAGGAGCGACGAACGCTCCAGCCGGCGGCGTCGTGACGGAAGCCGCGTGAGCGAGCGCCTGGCAGAGCTCGACGCTCGGGCGGTGGCGCCGGCGACCGGCGTCGCCTCCCGGCGGAAGTTCCTTCTTCCGCTCGCCCTGGCTCAGTTCATCTGCAGCTTCGCGGGCTCCAACATGAACGTGATGATCAATGACATCAGCGAGGACCTGAACACCACCGTCAAGGGCGTCCAGACGGCAATCACCTTGTTCCTACTGATCATGGCAGTCCTGATGATCCCCGGCAGCAAGTTG
>VAWI01000010.1 GCA_005884005.1 Actinomycetota bacterium | reverse complement strand
CCAGCCGCTCCTGCGCCACGAGCGCCTCGACGAGATAGCGGTACGCCTCCACCACGACCCAGCCGCCGATCTGCAGTGCGACGGGTACCGCTTCGCGCAACCAGGTCTCGGCCTCGTCCGGCCGGTCGTCGGCGAGAGCGAAAATTGCCAAACCGCGCACAAGGTTCTGCACCTGGAAGTACGTGTCGCCGGTGCGCTCGAACCACTGGCGGGCCTGCCGACAGAGCCGCTCACCCTCCTCGGTGTCGCCGCGGTGGTACGTGATCATCATTATCCCCAGCCACGACGTCGCCTCGGCCTCGACGCGGTGGCTGCCGAGGTCGCGGGCGAGCTCGAGGCAGCGTCGGAGCTCGTTCTCGGCGCCCGCGAGGTCGCCGCGGTTCGTCAGGATCGCTGCCAGCCGCAGGTGACCCTCGGCGACGAGCGGCGCGTCGGCGATCTCCTCGGCGGTCGCGATGCCTGCGCGCAGGCTCTCGATCGCGCGGTCGTGCTCGCCGTCGAAATCGGCGACAAGGGCCGCAAGCACGAAGGCAACCTTGCTCCGGAGGTAGGCGTTGCCTGTACGCGTCGCGAGGCTCTGCGCCTCGGCGAGCCGGCGGTGCGCCTCAGCGGCGCGCCCTTGGCGCTGGTCGATGTCGCCGAGTAGAAGCAATGCCTCGCACTCGACGTCCGCGCGGCCGACGCGCGGCGCGGCCTCCGCGACCTCCACGAGCTCCTCGCACGCCTCCTTGAGCAGGCCGATCATCATCATGATGTCCGCGCGCCGGAGGCGGAGCTCGAGTTGGACGTCGGGATGCGCGTCGCCGAGCACGTCGAGCGCGCGCGTGTAGTACCTCTCCGCCTCGTGGAGGCCTTCCCGCCGTTCCGCTCGCCGCGCAGCATTCGCCAAAGCCTCGGCCGCCTGGAGGAGCGGCGGCTCGATCGGGGCGCGCGCGACCTCGCGGGACAGGCGGCAAGCCTGCTCGAGGTGCCAGGCGACGATCTCGACGAACTCGTCGACGGCGCTCCCCGGGAGGATCTCCACCCAGTCGGAGAAGCGGACGTGGAGCTCCGCGCGTCGACCTTTCGGGACTTGTCCGTATGCGACGTCGCGCATCAAGATGTGCTTGAACGCGTACTCGTCCTCGCCTGCGACGGTCGAGACGTCGACGTGTAGGACGAAATCCCGCCGCTCGAGCGTCTCCAGCCCCCCGTGGGGGTCAGGCGGCGGGATCCCCTCCTCGACTCCAAGGTGGGCGACGGCACCGGCCCAGAAGACCGCGCCGACAACGGATGCGTTGTGGGCCAGGCGCTTGTCGTCTCCTTCGAGCCGGTCGAGCCGCGAGCTGATCAGACCCTGGACGCTCGTCGGCACCGGCAGCTCGCCCGTGTCCTCGCTTTGCCAACGCTCGGCGTCGACGAGACCGCGGTCGCGCAGCATCCGCACCGTTTCCTCGAGGAAGAGCGGGTTCCCGCCTGCGTTCGCTATCAGCGACGACGCGAACCGCGTCTCGGCCAGCGACGGGTCGCCGAGGAGGTCGGCGAGCAGCGCCTTCCCCTGTTCGCGGTCGAGCGTGCCGAGCTCGATCGTCCGCCGCCGGCCCTCCGTGCCCAGGAACCCTGGCGAGGTCTCGGCGAGCTCGGGCCGCGTCGAGCAGACAATCGCGAGCGGTGATTCTGTTTCGTCGGCGGCGATGTAGGCGATCAGCTCGAGCAGCGTCGGCTCAGCCCAGTGGAGGTCCTCGACGATCAGCGCCGTGGGCTCCCGTGACGCAAGCAGCTGCAGCATGCGGCGGATCCCCCAGTGCAGCTCGCCCTGAGAGATCTCTGCCGTGGCGTACGTGCCGCGCGGCGTCGTCGGGATGCCGATCAGGTTCGACAGCGCGGCCGCAATCGTCCGCAGCTCGTCGAGGTCGTCGGTCGCGAGTGTCTCGAGGAACCCGTCGAGCTTGCCCGCGATTGTCTCACGGTCGTCGCTCTGGAGGATCCCGGCGGCCGACTTGACGACCTCCGTCACCGGCCAATACGTGATCCCTTCGCCGTAGGGCAGGCACCGTCCCCAGTGGACGCGCCCCTCCTGCCCTGCGCGCCGCGCGAACTCCGCCAAAAGGCGGCTCTTGCCGATTCCCGGCGGGCCGACGATCGTGACGAGGGCCGGCCGCTGCTCGGCGATCGCTGTGCTCCACACCTCCGTCAGCGCTTTGGCCTCACGCTCGCGGCCGACGAACGTGACGGCGTCGGCGACGGGCTTATGCGCCTCGTCTTTGACCCCGACCGCCTCCCAGACACGAACCGGCTCCGATTTGCCCTTCGCTGCGATCGGCTCGGCCTCGCTGTAGTCGATCGCGTCTCGTGTCGCCACGTACGTCAACTCGCCGACGAGGATGCCGTCGACCGGAGCCGCCGACTGGAGGCGCGCGGCCGTGTTCATCACGTCACCCGAGGCGACGCCCTCGCCCTCGCTCGCTCGCGCGCCGACGACCACGAGCGCTTCGCCCGTGTTGACGCCGACGCGGACCTGCAAATCCAGCCACTCGTCCTCGGCGTTCAACTCGTCGATCGCGCGGCAGACGGCGAACGCTGCGCGAACGGCTCGCTCCGGATCGTCCTCGTGCGCGACCGGCGCGCCGAACAGCGCGACGACCGCGTCGCCGATGAACTTCTCGACCGTGCCGCCGAAGTGCTCCAGCTCGGTCCGGAGGCGGACGTAGTACGGCGCTAGCCGCGCGCGGACGTCCTCCGGGTCCATATTCTCGGCCTTCGCGGTCGACCCCACGATGTCGGTGAAGAGAACCGTGATGAGCTTCCGCTCCTCGCTCGTCGGCGCCGGGGGAGCAAGCGGCGCGGCACACGCGAGGCAGAACTTCGCGATGTCCGGGTTGTCTTGTCCGCAACTAGCGCAAATGGGCATGCTGCGAGTGTCGCTCCGCCGCTGGGGCTCTGCAAGGCGGGGCCGCTTCAATCACGAACTCAAACCGGCGTGGCCCGAGGCGGCACGGCGGTTCGCGGGCGGTTTCCTCCTCTTTGCCGGCTTCGCTGATCGCGCGGGGACTTGAGCTCCTCGACAACCGTCGGATCCGCGAGCGTCGTCGCCACGTGGTCGCGAAGATTCTCGAGCATCTCGAAAGAAGTTCAGGGCCCTGCTCTAGACGAGCAGGGCCCCGCTCATTCCTCCTCCACCGCCGCCACGCGCGCCGTGCTCTACCGAGCGCCCGGGCGGCTACTCAGCGCGGCCGAACGCCTTGATCTCCTCCATCTCCTCCGGCGAGAGCTCACGCGGAGTCTCGCCGCGGGCCACTTTCTCGCTCTGAACGTGCTCGCGGATCTCGTCGACGATCTCGGGGTTCGCCAACGTGGTTATGTCTCCGACGTCGGCGAAGTTCGAGATCCCGGCGATAACCCTACGCATGATCTTTCCCGAGCGCGTCTTCGGCATGTCCGGGACGATCCAGACGTTCTTCGGGCGCGCGATCTTTCCGATCTCGGTCTCGATTGCCTTTTGCACCTTCTGTTCGATGTCGCTGTTCGCGTCGACGCCGGGCTTGAGCGCAACGTACATCTCGACCGCCCGCCCCCGGATCTCGTCGATCACGGGGACGGCTGCGGCTTCGGCGATCTCGTCGACCGTGATCGTCGCTGACTCGAGCTCCTTGGTTCCGAGCCGGTGTCCAGCGACGTTGATCACGTCGTCAACGCGGCCGAGGATGCGGAAATAGCCGTCGGCCGCCTGGACGGCTCCGTCGCCCGCGAAATATGGCCAGTCGCGCCAGTCCTTGCTCTCCTTGTTCCGGCAGTACTTCTCGTAGTAGGTCTGGACGAAGCGCTCGTCCTGGCCCCAGATCCCTTGGAAGATGCCGGGCCACGGATTCCGGATGCAGATGTTGCCGGCGCGGCCGCTCCCCGCCTCGACGACCTCACCCTGCTCGTCGTAGATCACGGGATAGATGCCGAGGACGCCCGGCCCGCAGCTGCCCGGCTTCATCGGCTGGAGCGCCGGCAGCGTGCTGCCGAGGAAGCCGCCGTTCTCGGTCTGCCACCAGGTGTCGACGATGACCGCCTCGCCTTTGCCGACCGCCTCGTGGTACCAGCGCCAGACGTCAGGCTCGATCGGCTCGCCCACGGTCGTCATGTGCTTGAAGCGGTAGTCGTACTTGGCCGGCTCGTCCGGCCCCACCTTGCGCAGCATCCTGATCGTCGTCGGCGCGGTGTGGAAGATGTTCACGCCGAGCCGCTCGGCGATCCGCCAGGGGCGCCCCGGATCCGGATACGTCGGCACGCCCTCGTACATGACGCTTGTCGTCCCGAGCGCCAGCGGCCCGTAAACGATGTAGGAGTGCCCGGTGATCCAGCCGATATCAGCGAAGCACCAGTAGGTGTCCTCCGGATGGATGTCCTGGTAGTACTTCGACGTACCGGCGACGTAGGAGAGATATCCGCCGGTGCTGTGCTGGCAGCCCTTCGGCTGACCCGTCGTTCCGCTCGTGTACATGAGAAACAGCGGCGCCTCGGCGGGCATCGAGACCGGCTCGACCAGCTTTTCGCGGTAGTCGTCCATGAGCTCGTCCACGAAGAAGTCGCGGCCGTCGACCATCGGGGTCTCTGACGAGTACTGGCCCGGGTGCCGACGCCAGACCAGAACCTTCTCGACATCGAAGCCGCGGTCGTGCGCCACCGCGAGCGCCTCGTCCGCCTTGACCTTGTGGTCGAGCAGCTTGCCTTCGCGGTAGTAGCTGTCCATCGTCACCAGGATGCGACTCTCCGAGTCGGCGATCCTCCCGCCGCACGCGGCACCGCTGAACCCGCCGAACACCTCCGAGTGGATGACGCCAAGGCGGGCGCACGCAAGCATCGCGACCGGCAGCTCGGGGACCATTGGCAGGTGGAAGGTGACCCGGTCACCGGCCTTCACGCCACCGAAGTCCCTGAGGAGTGCCGCGAACTCGTTCACCCGGCGGTAGAGCTCCTGGTAGGTGATCGCTTTCGTCTCCTGGTCCTCGGGCTCCGGCACCCAGATGAACGCCGCCTTGTCGTGGCTCGTAGCCAGATGGCGGTCGACGCAGTTGAAGCAGGCGTTCAAGCGTCCGCCGACGAACCACTTCCAGAACGGGGGGTTGCTGGTGTCAAGCGTCGTGTGCCAGTACGCGTCCCAATCGAGCAGGTCCGCGTACTCCTTGAAGCACTCCGGGAAGTGCTCCTCGCTGAAACGCTCGAAGATGGCCGGATCGGCCGCGTTCGCCTGCGAGATGAACGTCGCTGGGGGGTAGAAGTATTCCTCCTCCCGCCAGTGAACAGCGATCTGTCCCTCGGAGACCTGGATCTCCTCTGCTACCTCCATTTCTCGACCTCCCGCTGACACGCTTGAGAACTTCTCGTCTTTCGCACTTCTCTAGGTTCCTCGTGGCATCGGTGTGCCGAGGTGCGAGAAGAACGGCAGGCGGTCCCACAGCGGGCGCCCGACTGGCAGCACCGGACTTGGCGACATCCCGTTTACGACACCGGCGGCCGAGGCGTACCACGCGGCTGCCGCCGTCACGATGCCGGCCCAGCCGCCCGCGTGCAGGATCCAGGGCGTGCCGCCATGGGCGAGCCGGAAGAAGCCGATCGCGAGCAGGATCTCCGTGATCTCCAGGGTCAGGAAGACCGTGAAGACTGCAACGCTGATCCGCAGGCTCCACAGCATCATGTAGGTGTTGAAGATCGCGAACGAAAGCAGGAACCACGCCAGCCCGTTGTTGATGTCGACCGGCTTGAGCGCAGCCCCGATCTTCGTCGTCTCGAGGAGCACGACGGTGATGCCGAGTCCGAGCCAGAAGCCGCCGTAGGTCGAGAACGCGGTCGCGCCAAAGACGTTCCGGTTCCGGAACTCCCACATACCGGCGAGCAGCTGGGCGACGCCTCCGTAGAAGAGGGCCAGTCCGACCCAGAGGATGTCCGGGATGAAGGTCGCGTTGTGGCCGCTGAGCATGAAGGTGGTGAGCGCGAACCCCGCAAGTCCGAGCGGGGCGGGATCGGCGACCGGCATGAGCTCCACCAACGTCGGGGCTCGGCGCTCCTCGGCGAGGACAGCCATATCAACCTCCTTGGTTGAGCCCGGCCCCTTGGCGGGACCCAAGGCGCCAGGAGTCGGGCACCTACACGTAGATCGTTACCCGATCTAACTCGATCAGTAATTAAATACCCGTAGGACGAAGTTTTGAAGCCTTTACGGCTCGAGGTCGTACGGATAGTCCGTCAGCAGCTCGGCGCCGTCCTTCGTCACCAGCACGAGATCCTCGAGCCGGCAGCCGCCGAAGCCGTTTCGGTAGAGCCCGGGCTCGAGGGTGATCACATCGCCCTCGACGAGCGCGCCGGGGTACCGGCTCAACCAGGGCTGCTCGTGCACTTCGAGCCCGACGCCGTGGCCGAGACCGTGGAAGAACCCGTCCTCGAGCACCTCGCCGTCGGGCTTGTGCAGGCCGGTGGGATAGCCGGCCTCGTGGAAGAGCTCGCTGGCGAGCACGTAAACGTCCCGGCCGGCGATGCCCGGCTTGACGGCGGCGAGCGAGCGCTCGAGCGCCTCGTGGACGAGCTGGTGGTAGGCGACGAGCTCATCGGGCGGCTCGCCGACGACAAAGGTTCGCGTCATGTCCGCGTAGCAGGAAGACGCTTTGTCTCGAGGCCAGAGGTCGAGCACGATCGGCTCGTCCGGCTTGATCTCGCCGGAGCCCATCTCGTGGCCGATCGCGGTCTGCGAGCCGTGCGAGACGATGAACTCGTCGCAGAGCAGGTTCAGGCTCGTGAAGGCTTGCTGGATCGCGATCTTGACGCGCTCGCAGGTGAGCGGCTCGCCGTCGAGGATGAGCAAGCCGTTCTGTCTCTCGGCCCGGCGAAAGAGCTCGCGCGCGGCATCCATCCCGGCCTCGGCGCCACGCTGAGCGCGCCGGATCCCGTCGAGCTCCGCCTGGCTCTTGGCGCGGCGACGCTGTACGAAGGTTTCGCGGTCCGGTGTGATCTCGATCCCCTCGGCCCGGAGCCGGTCCGCGAGCTCGACCGGGAACGTGGTCGGCACGACCGCGCTCTCGATGCCGAGCTCCTTGACCGCGCGAACCGCGGTCTCGAGCCCGACGTCCTCCATCGGGATCCCCTGCTTGACCAGGTCGTCCCAGCCGAACTGCTCGACCGCGTGCGGCTGTAGCCCGTCGTGGCCCTGCACGCGCTCGACCTCGAAGGGTGTGATCACCACATGACGCTCGCCGTCGTGTTCGAGGTAGAGGAACGCATCCGGAACCGGGACCGGCACTTCGTGGCGCATCTCGGGGGAGCGCAGAGTGTCGGCCCAGATCACGACGTCTTTCACGGCGCCAGATGCTACCGCGACTCAATCCAGTACGTAGACTGACGAAAATGGACGAGGCGCTCGCCCGGGCTCAAGCGCTGGTCGACGAGTACGCGCAGGAGCTCGCCTCGACACTGCCACCCGGCGCCGAAATCTTCGACTCGCATGTCCACCTTGGGCAGGACATCGACGGCTTCAGCGGCAGCTACGAGGACCTAATGGCCATCAACGAGCGCTACGGGATCTCGCGCTCCTTCATGTTCTGTCTCGACGAGCCGGACCGGCACCCGGCCTTCCGAGCGGCCAACGACCGCACGCTTGCCTACGGAAAGCGCTCAGGCGGCACCCTGATCCCCTTTGTCCGCCTCGATCTCGCCGAGCACCCGATCGAGGAGGCGATCCGCTGCCTCGATCTCGGCGCCCGAGGAATCAAGCTGCACCCCCGCGCCCAGCGGTTTCTCCTGAACGACGAACGCCTGGCGCCCGTGTTCGCGCTCGCGGCGGAGCGGCGCGTGCCGATCCTGATCCATGGCGGCCGCGGCCTGCCTCCGATCGCGAGCGAGCTCGCCGCGCTCGTCGACCGCTATCCGGAGGCGCAGCTGATCATCGCGCACGGCGGCATCGCCGACCTGCCTGCACTCGCCGAGCGATTCGCCGGCAAGGCCGGCGTCTTCTTCGACACCTCGGTGTGGAGCCCGATCGACCTGCTCAGCGTTTTCCGCGTCTTCTCGCCGGAGCAGATCGTCTACGCGTCCGATTTTCCCTATGGACAGCAGCCGAGCTCGCTCCTGATCGCTTTGCGAACGGCGAAGGCGTCAGGTCTCGACGAGGAGGATCTCCGCGCGATGCTGGCGGAGAACGCAAACAGGATCGCGGCAGGCGAGCCACCGCTCGAGCCGACTCCCCCGAAGGGCGGCGACACGTTCTCGCAACCGATGGCGTTCGCCCGGATTCACCAGTACCTCTCGATGGCGACGCCTCTTCTCTGGACCCGCCAGCCCGACACGGTCGGCGTGATCGGTCTCGCGCTCAACGCGTGCTACGACCGCGACGGGCACGTCGACGAGCGCGAGCGGATCAGGGAGCTCCTGAGCGCCGCGCGCGAGGTCTGGCGGTTGCTGCCGGAGGTCGAAGACGAACCGGACCAGCGAATCATCACGCGGACGACGTTTCGGCTGATCCACCTTGCGGACATCCTCGCAGTGACACCCGAAACGGCTGAGCCCGTGCAAAGAACGCAGACGCGGAGCAAACGAGTGGCCAAGACAAAAGCGACGACGGCGAAACTGGGCGCGTAGGTTTGGTTGAGCTCACGGTCAACGGCAACGCCTATGAGCTCGAAGCGCCCGTGGGGCGCACGCTGGCCGAGACGCTCCGGCTCGACCTCGGCCTGACCGGCACGAAGATCGCCTGCGGCGAGGGTCACTGCGGCGCCTGCACGGTGCAGCTCGACGGGGTGCCGGTGCTCTCCTGCATCACGCTTGTCCACACGGTCCGCGAACGCGAGGTGACGACAATCGAGGGGCTGAGGGAGCACCCGCTCATCGAGGCTTTCGTCGAGGCCGACGCGACCCAGTGCGGTTTCTGCACGCCGGGGCAGATCGTCTCCGCCTCCGCGTTGCTCGCGGCGAATGCGAAGCCGGGCGCAGAGGAGATCAAGCATGCGATGGCCGGCAATCTCTGTCGCTGCGGGACGTATCCGAAAATCGAGCGAGCAATCCATGCGGTCGCGTCGGGCGGGGAAGGGCACTGATGGCACGGCTGATCAAGACCGAAAAGGAGGTCGAGGGCCGCTACACGGAGCAGTGGGTCGTGGTCGAGGAGGACGCGCTCGAGCAGTGGCCGGAAGGTCCCCTTCGAACCGTCGGCCGCGCGGCAACTCGAGTCGACGGCCTTGCGCGCGCCCGCGGCGAGGCTCGCTACACGCAGGACATTCGGCTTCCCGGGATGCTGCACGCAGCCGTTCTCCGGAGCCCTCACGCGCGCGCGCGCGTGAAGCGGCTCGACCTGGCGCCCGCCCGCGAAGCCTCCGGCGTTCGGGAGGTCATCGGCCCCGACGAACTGGACGCGCTCGCCGACGAGCCGAACTACGAGGGGCAAGCCATCGCGGCAGTCGCCGCGGACACGATCGACCAGGCCCGCGCGGCTGTTGACGCAATCTCGATTGACTGGGAACTGCTCGAGCCGCTGCTGGACGCGGATCAAGCTCTGCACCAGGAGTCCTACCTCGACGACCCTAAACGCTACGAGCGTGGAAACGTCGAGCGAGGACTCGGAGAGGCGGACGCAATCGTCGAGGCCGAGTATCGAACCCAAAGCGTCCTCCACAACGCGCTCGAGACGCACCAGAGCGTGTGCGAATGGGAAGGCGACACGCTTGTCGTCTACACGTCCACCCAGTTCCTCTGGGGGGTGCGCGACGAGGTGGCGGGCGCGTTCGATCTGCCGAAGGACAAGGTGCGCGTCATCTGTCGCTTCATGGGCGGCGGCTTCGGCGCGAAAGGCGCGGCGGGCGATTACACCCTGATCGCGGCCGAGCTAGCGCGTCGGACCGGACGCCCGGTCCATTGCCGGCTCGATCGGCGCGAGGAGAACGTGAACTCGGGTAACCGCAATCCCACGATCCAGAAGCTTCGCCTGGGTGCCCGCGCCGACGGCACGCTGACAGCAATCGACGCTGAGTACATGTGCTTGCTGGGCTGGGACGGCTGGCTGCCGCCGACGGCCGGACCGGCGCAGATGCTCTACGCGTGCGAGAACGTTCACACGGTCGAGTACGGCCTGCGGCTGAACGCGCCGCCGATGGACGCGTTCCGCGCACCCGGCTTCGTCGAGGGCACGTTCGGGCTCGAGTGCGCGCTCGACGAGCTCGCGGCCAAGCTCGATCTCGATCCGCTCGAGCTCCGCCGCCGCAATCACGCCGACCACGATCCGATGGACGAGCGCCCGTTCTCCGCCAAGGAGTTGATGGAGTGCTACCGCCGTGCCGAGCCGCACTGGGAGCGACGGCACGAGGTCCGCGCTCGATCGAATGGGCCCTGGAAACATGGCGTCGGGATCGCGACACAAATCTGGTACGGAGGAGGCGGTCCGCCTTCCTACGCGTGGGTCCGGCTCTCCGGAGACGGCACGGCGACCGTCCTGACGGCGATGCAGGACATCGGCACCGGCACCCGGACGGCGATGGCGCAAATCGCTGCCGAGGAGCTCGGCCTGCCGCTCGAGCGGGTAACCGTCGAGCTCGGCGACACGGCACACGGCCCGTACGCAACTGTGTCCGGCGGTTCGTCCACCACCCCATCGGTCGGCCCCGCGGTTAGGGCCGCGGCCGGGGACGTGGCTCGGCAGATCCGCGAGATCGCTGCCCAGCGATTCGACGTCGAGGAGCGCGTGCTTTCACTCACCGACGGCAAGGTCATCAGCGCCGATGGCGGCTCGTGGCCGCTCGACGAGATCACCGGGCTGCTCGAGGACGGTCAGATCCTCGGGAAGGGAGCCCGTGGACCGAACCCGGCCGGCATGCGCGTCATGACCTACGGAATCCAGGTCGCAGAGGTCGCGGTGGACGTCGAGACCGGCGAGATCGTGGTCGAGCGGATCTATGCAGTGCACGACGTCGGCCGGGTGATCAACCCGCTCGGCGCCGAGAGCCAGATCGAGGGCGGCATCATCCAGGCGATCGGTCACTCCCTCTCGGAGCAACGGCTGCTCGATCCCGAGAGCGGCAAGGTCCTGACCCAAACGCTTGACGCCTACAAGCTG